>DATEOF010000212.1:0-37846 GCA_035274465.1 Polyangiales bacterium | reverse complement strand
GTTGGGCGGTGGCAGCGCACCGGTGTTCGGTGGCATCGCAGCCGCGCCGGCTCGACCCTGGCTCGCGCCAGTTCCCGCCGCGCCGGGAAGCGCCGCGGCCGCACCCCGGCCGGCGATGCCGCCAGTGGCAGTCGAACCGCTGCCGCCCGAACCGAGCACCGGCGTGGTGCCTTGCTCTTCCGGCGAACACCCGATCCAAGCCAATGAAATTATGGTCCAAAATCCAACCAAGCCGCCCTGCCGTCGCACCGCGTTGCGCATGAAAGATTCCTCGTCGAGACCGTTCAAACTGAGCCATTTGGCTCAATAGGCTCGCGCTACCACGAGGTTCCGGCCGAGCGCATCACCCTTCGACGCCTACTCGATGACTCCGGCCGACATCCGAGTGCGAACGAACGTCTGCAGCTGACAGCGGCGTAGTCCTCCAGTGCTAAACGGGGACTATGCGGCTTCGCGGTCGCGGTCGCCGCGCGCAACGGCTATAGCTGGGGCGTGTGGTGGCGAGCATGCGCCTGTGCAGTCGCGCTCGTGGGTTGCAATGCCCCACGCATGCAGGTCACGCCGAGCCAAACTCCACCGGCGCCTGGCGGTGCCGGCGCGAGGTCGGTCGAAGGTGCGAGCGGTGCCAGCGGCGCGGTGTCCGAGTCGGTCGCCAGTCCTGCCGGCCGGAGCAATGAGGCGGGCAGCCCGGCCGCTGCGGGAATGCCGGCGCGAGCGAGCGCTGCAGGGAACGCGAACGCGAGCGCAGGTGTGTCCGGATCAGCTGCCGGCGCGTCCGCTCCCGCTGCGGGTATGACCGCTCCCGCGATCGACGCGCGCATTCCTCCCGAGGTCGCGGCGCACGCGGCGGATTGGGTGCTGCCGAACTTCGACTACGACAACACACGCAATCCGAAGACGCGCATCGACGCCAGCAACGTCTCGAAGCTGCGGGAGCGCTGGAGCTTCATGGTTACGGGCAGTGCTGCGTTCGGCTACGTGACTGCCAATCCGCTGGTCGTCGGCGAGCTCGTCTACACCCAGGACATGCAGAGCAATGTGTTCGCGCTCGAGCGTGCGACCGGCAACCTGAAGTGGAAGCGCAGCTTCGATCGCCCTTCGTTCGGACCCAATGGGGTCGCCGTCGGCTATGGAAAGCTGTTCGCAGTCGCAGGCGACAGCGACGTGGTGGCCTTGAAGCTCGAGGATGGCACGGACGTTTGGAAGTTCACGCCCATGTTCACGCACAGCGAAGGCATGGACATTCAGCCGATCGCCTACGGGGGCACGCTGTTCGCTGCGACCGTGCCTGCCAGCACCACGCGCGGCGTCTACGAAGGAGGTGCGCACGGCAAGCTGCTGGCGCTCGACGCCGAGAGCGGCAAGCAACGCTGGAGCTTCGACACGATCAGCACCACCGGCCTGTCGGAAGACCCTGAAGCATACGGCGGCGGCGGGGCGTGGTATCCGCCGTTGATCGACGCAGAGCGCGGCCTGACGTACTGGGGCACCGGCAATCCCGTGCCGTGGCCGGGTTCGCCGGGACAGTTTCAGGCTGGCACGCGCGTGGGCAGCCCGAACCTGTACACCAGCTCCCTCGTGGCAGTCGGGCTCGAAGACGGAGCGTACCGCTTTCATCATCAGGACCAGCCGCACGACATCTTCGACTGGGACTTTCAGACCACGCCGGTCCTCGCGCGCGGCGAGAATCTGGTGATCGGCGCGGGCAAGACCGGTGCGGTGGTCGCGGTCGATCCGAATACGGGCAAGCTCGTCTGGCGCACCAAGGTCGGCAAGCACATGAACGATGAGCTGACGGAATATCCGTCGCAATCGCTCACGATCTATCCGGGGGTGTTGGGCGGCGTGATGAGCGCGCTCGCCTACGCCGGCGGCGTGGTGTACGTGCCGAGCGTCGATCTACCGCTGAACTTCGACGGCAACCTGCTGATCCCGGAGGTCGCCGGCGGAAGCGGAACGCTGAGCGCGCTCGACGTTCGCGATGGAAAGGTGCTGTGGACGGCTCCGACGGCGGGAGCCTGCTACGGCGCCGCGACGCTCGCGAACGATCTGGTGCTCACGTCCGACGACAAAGGCCGCGTGTACGCCTTCGCTCGCGAGACCGGCAAGGAGGTATGGCACTACGACGCACCCGCCGGGATCAATGCTCCGCTCGTGGTCACCGGCGACATGTTGCTGATTTCGGTCGGATTGGATAAGGGTGTCGTGATCGCGCTGACTCTGGAGCCTTGAGTTACTGCAATGCTCGACATCAAGCTCATCCGGCAACAACCCGACCTCGTACGCCAGGCCATCACCGACAAAGGCATCAGCCTCGATCTGGCCGCCCTGCTCGACCTCGACACGGAGCATCGCAAGGCGATCACCGAGGTCGAGTCGCTGCTCAAGCAGCGCAACGAGAACGCCAAGGCCGTCCCCGCCGCGAGTCCCAAAGACCGGCCCGCGCTGATCGCGCGCGGCCGTGAGCTGGGTGCAGCGATCGAGGGCCGCAAGGCCGAGCAGCTCAAGACCGAGCAGGCGTTGCGCGAGCTGCTCCTGCTGGTGCCGCAGATCCCGGCTGAAGACGCACCGCGCGGCAAGAGCGATGCAGACAACGTGGAGGTCAAGCGCTGGGGGGAGCCGGTGCGGCCCTCGTTCGAGCCGCGCGATCACGTCGAGCTACTCAAGCTCCACGGCTGGGCCGAGCTCGATCGGATCGGGCGCATCGCGGGCAGCCGCAGCTACGCGCTTCGCGGCCTCGGCGCGCTGCTCGAGCTGAGCGTGCTCCGCTACGCCGCCGACAAGCTGGTCCAAAAAGGCTTCACGCTGATGAGCGTGCCGTCGTTCGCGGTCGAGGAGGCATTCGTCGGCTCGGGGCACTTCCCCACCGGCCGCGGCGAGGCCTACCACCTGGAGGACGCGGGCAAGTACATCGCGGGCACCTCCGAGGTCACGCTCAACTACCTGCACTCCGGCGAGATCCTGGACGAGTCCGAGCTGCCGATCCGCTACGCCGGCATCTCCACCTGCTTCCGCAAGGAGGCCGGCAGCGCGGGGCGCGACGTGCGCGGCTTGATCCGCGTGCACCAGTTTCAGAAGGTCGAGCAGTACATCCTGTGCAAGAACGACCCCCAGGAGTCCGCGCGCTGGCACGCGCAGCTGCTGGCGATGGCGGAGGAAGTGCTGCAAGAGCTCGAGCTCCCCTACCGCGTGGTCGAGTGCTGCACCGGAGACATGGGCGCCGGCAAGTTTCGCATGCACGACATCGAGGCCTGGATCCCGAGCGAGCAGACCTACCGCGAGACCCACAGCTGCTCGTCCCTGCACGACTGGCAAGCCCGCCGCTCCCAGCTGCGTTACCGGAACGCCAAGGGTGAGCTCGAGTTCTGCCACACGCTCAACAACACCGCGGCCGCCACGCCCCGGTTGCTCGTGCCGCTGCTCGAGAACCACCAGCAGGCGGACGGCTCGATCAAGCTGCCGGCTGTGCTGCGGCCGTACCTGGGCGGACGCGGCATCTTGCGCTGAGGGACCTGGCCGCTGCCGCGAGACGGAGCGATGCTGGGCGCGATGACAGCGTTGAACATCCAGGTCGGGCAAAAGGCAACGCGACGGCTGACGTTTACGCGCGCCGAGGTCGAGGCCTACGCGCGCATCACCGGCGACTACAACCCGCTGCACTTCGATGCCGGGTACGCAGCGGCGACCAAGTTCGGGCGGTTGGTCGTGCACGGTGGCCTGACCGCCGGGATCTTGAACGCTCTGGTGGCGCAAGATCTGCCCGGGCCGGGCACCGTGTTCATGAGTCAGGATCTCAAGTACCTCGCACCGGTGTTCATCGGCGACACGATCGTGGGCGAGGTCGAGGTGTTGTCCGTGCACGCGACCAAGCCGGTGACGCAGCTGCGCGCGGCGGTGCGGCGCGAAGACGGCGAGCTCGTGCTCGAGGGTGTCTGCTGGTGTTACACGATGCGCCCGGAGTCTGCGCGCTGAGCGGTCGACGGCGAGCGCTGTGGCTGACCAGCTGCGCGATGATCGCGTTCGCCAGCAACTCGATCTTGTGCCGCCTGGCGTTGCGCGAAGCCACCATCGACGCCGCGAGCTTCACGGCACTGCGCCTGCTCTCGGGCGCGCTCGCGCTCTCGCCGCTGCTCTTGCGACAGCCACCGCCGCGCTGGCACGGCGTCTCCAGCTGGACCTCCGGCCTCGCGCTCTTCACCTACGCCGCGGCGTTCTCGTTCGCGTACCTGCGACTGACAGCCGGCGCAGGCGCGCTGGTGTTGTTCGGCACGGTGCAGCTGACCATGCTCGGCATCGGCTTCTCGCGTGGCCAGCGCATCACACCCCGCCAGGCGCTGGGCCTCGGCCTCGCGATCGCGGGCCTGCTCGTGCTCACGCTCGCGAACGTGGGCGCGCCCGATCCGATCGGCGTCGCATTGATGGCGCTCTCGGGCTGTGCCTGGGGCGTGTACTCGATGCGCGGCGGCCGCTCGAGCAATCCGGTCGCGACCACGGCGGGTAACTTCGCGCGGACCACGCCCCTGGTCGTGGGCCTCGTGCTGTTCGGGCTGCCGGCAGCGCACGCGAGCCCGCGCGGGGTGGGACTCGCAATCCTGTCGGGCGCGCTGGCCTCCGGGATGGGCTACATCATCTGGTACGCCGCGTTGCGTCAGCTGCTGGCCGTGGAAGCGGCGCTCGTCCAGCTGTCGGTCCCGGTGCTCGCGGCTGGGGCGGGGATCGTGTTCCTGGGCGAGCCCCTGACCCTGCGGCTGTGCGTCGCGGGTTTCGCGATCCTGCTCGGCATCGCGGTCGCGACCCGGGAGGTCGCGACAAAAAATCCGCCCGCGGACCCCAAAAAAGTCTGAACAGTCCGCGGGCCCGCGGGAATCCAGTCGTGCAAGCGGGTCCGGTCTTGGATACTTTCCCGGAATTGGTGGCATCGACGCTGGACACGCGGACTCTCGCCGAGGCTCCGCTCGCGGCGGACTTGTTGCGGCAAGGGGACCTGGCCGCACTCGGCCAGGTATACGACGAGCATCACCATGCGGTGCGGATGTTTGCGCGGCGACTGATCGGCGAGGAGGCGGCGGAGGACCTGGTCCACGACACCTTTCTCGCTCTGCCCAAGGCCATCCGCCGCTGGAACGGAGCCGGAGCGCTGCGCACGTTCATCATCGGTGTCGCGATCAACCACGCCCGCCATCACGTTCGCGGTCGAACTCGCCGCTGGCTGGCCATGACGCGCTTCGCCAAGGAGCCCGCGCCCGAAGCGTACAGCTCGCCCGAGGACGATTCGGAGCAGAAGCAGCTCGCGGCGCTGCTGATGCGCGCGCTCGAGACGCTGTCGTTCGATCATCGCACGGCGTTCGTGCTGTCCGATGTCGAGGAGCGATCATCCCCGGAAGTGGCGCAGATCCTCGGCATTCCCGAGGCCACCGTGCGTACCCGGTTGCACTACGCGCGCCAAAAGCTCCGTGTGGCGCTCGAGCGGGAGGGCGTCCGATGAACGACGATCTCCTGCAACGCGCCGCGCAGGCGGTACGCGACAACACGGACAGCGTGCAGCCACGTTCCGGGCTGACCCGCGCGCGCATGCTGGATGCGGCCGAGAAGCGCTATGGCACCCGCCGCTTTCAGCTGCGCTGGGCCGTCGCGTTCGTGGCCGCCCTGGGAGCGAGCACGGCGCTCGCGCGCGTCGTGCAGTACTGGCCCGAGATCACGCGCGCGATCACGGGCAAGCAGGCCGAGCCGCAACCGGCGCCCGTCCGACGCGCGCCCGCACGACCGAAGGTGACGAAGGCGGTCGCGCCACCGGCCCCGCAGCCCGAGCCGCCCGTGGTCACCGAAGCTCCGCCCGCGCCGGTCGTGTCCGAGCCGAGCGCGCCGCCCGCAGTTGCGCCGAAACGCCGGCCACGAGCAGCTGCACCGCTGACCCCGATCCCCGAGACCAGCGCCCCGGCTCCGACCCCGGCGCCCGCCGAGTCGGCGGAGCTCGCGATCTTTCGCCGCGCGCAGCGCCTGCACCTCGCGCACGATCCGCAGGCGCTCGCCGCCTGGGACGACTACTTGCGCGTCGCGAACCAGGGCGTGCTCGTGCCGGAAGCGCGCTACAACCGGGCGCTGTGTCTGGTCCGTCTCGGTCGCGTCGACGAAGCGCGCGCTGCGCTCGAACCATTTGCGCGCGGTGAGTACGGCAGCTATCGACGCACCGAGGCCGCGGCGCTGATCGAGGCGCTCTCTCATCGAAAGCCTTGAACGCTCGCGGTTGCCGCGGGCATGGAGGCGCATGCTTCTCGAACGCCTCACCCACCCTTCCTTCTGGCTCAGCGTCTTGTGCGCGATGGCGCTGCCGCTCATCGCGCACGCGCAAGGCTCCGCTCGTGCGCTGCCGCTGCGCGCAAACGTCGATGCCGCTGCGCTGGACGCCGAGGCGCTGCGCGTCCAGCTCGAACGCGAGCTCGCGCTGCCGGTCGAGCTCGCGACCGCTCCCGAGGGCTCCCACCTGATCATCGAGGCCACGTCGCTGTCGGCCGTGCGCGTCGCGTTCGTGCGAGAAGACAGCAGCACCGTGGAGCGCACGCTGGACGTCTCGAGCAGCGGCCCACACGCGATCGAGACCGTCGCGCTGGTCGCTGCCAACTTGATGCGAGACGAAGCCAGCGCGCTGCTCGACTCGCTACGCGCGGTCCCGCCGCCGGCAGCTGCAGCGCCCGTGGTCGCCGCGGCGCCAGCACCCCCGCCTCCGCCACCTCCGCCTGCGCCCCCACCTCCTGGCTGCGCGCCCAGTGGCCTCGTGCCGATGGACTTCGGGTTCGACTTGCTGCCGCACGTCGGCATGTCGACCCAGCTCGGCACGACGGTCGAGCGCAAGTTCTCGCTGAACCTGTTCGGCGGTCTGACCGGGGCGGTGCGCGGCTTCGAGCTCGGCGGACTGCTCAACATCGACGCCCACTCGGTGTGCGGCGTGCAGATCGCGGGTGTCGCAAACCTGGTCGATGGACCCGTGCAAGGTGCGCAGTTCGGTTTGATCGACTGGGCCGGCGGCCGCGTGGACGGCGCGCAGTTCGGCTTGATCGACATCGCGGCCGGCACGCTCAAGGGCTTTCAGGCCGGTCTGATCGAGGTCGCGAGTAGCGACATCACCGGTGCGCAGGCCGGCCTGGTCAACGTGGGAGGCGGGTGGCTCGACGGCGCCCAGGCAGGCCTCGTGAACGTGACTGCGTTGCGCGTACGCGGTGCACAGCTGGGTCTGGCGAACGTCGGCGCCGAGCGCTTGATCGGCGCTCAGCTCGGGCTCGCGAACCTGGCCGCTGCCGACGTGCAAGGCACACAACTCGGCCTGGCGAACGTCAGCGCCGGAGAGCTCACAGGGTTTCAAGCCGGCCTGGTCAACGTGGCGAGCGGTCGCGTCCGCGGCGCGATGCTCGGTCTGGTGAACGTGGCCGAAGACTCCGACGTCTCGATCGGCCTGGTCAACGTGATGTGGGGCGCCCCCGCGCGGCTGGACGTGTGGGGCACCGACTCCGGGTTGACGATGGTCGGCGTCGACCACGGCAGCCGCTACATCCACAACATCGTCGGCATGGGCTTCACCGTCCGAGATGGCCGGCCGGTGCTCGCACCCGCCTTCGGGCTCGGCGGCCGCGCGGTCGACAGCAAGCGCTGGTTCCTGGACATCGACGCCATCGCCTACGGCCTGTTCGTGCGCGACGAGGACAACGACGAGTGGGACACCGCGATCCTCAGCCAGCTGCGCATCCCGATCGGCTTCCGCATCACGCCCAAGATCGCGATCTTCGCGGGCCCGGCGTTCAACGTCCTGGTCGCCGACCACGAGGACAACACCAACCTGCTCTCCGACTTCTCGCTGTACGGGAGCTTCGGGCCCTACGGGTCGGACACGGTGAAGGTGCAGATGTGGCCGGGCTTCACACTGGGTGCGCGCTTCTTCTGAGCAGGCCAGACCTGCAGCGATGCATTTGACTGGGCTACACGGGACATCCCATGCTCGCAACAGTATGGCTAACGCAGTTGACTCCGCCATTCACCCGTTCGATCGGGCCATCGCACTGACTCCACATCCGCAGGGCGGCTGGTCAGGACACACCGACCCGGCCTACATGAACATGGTCGGCCCGTTCGGCGGCCTGACCGCCGCGCAGGCATTGAACGCGGTGTTGCAACACCCGGAGCTGTTAGGCGAGCCGATCAGCCTGACTGTCAACTTCACTGCGGCACTCGCCGACGGACCCTACAAGGCCGACGCGCGGCCCGTGCGGACCAACCGCTCGACCCAACACTGGCTGGTCACGATGACGCAGCTCGATGCTGCAGGAACCGAGTCCACGATGCTGACAGCCAGCGTGGTCACCGCCAAACGCCGCACCACGTGGAGCGCGAGCGATGTGTCACTGCCGCAGCTGCCGCCACCGCAAACCGTGCCGCGTGGCATGACCGATCGCCTGACGTGGATCAAGCGCTACGAGCTGCGCCTGCACACCGGCCAGGTTCCGAGCGCCTGGAACGGCGCCGAGGCCGAGAGCCTGACCCGGCTGTGGGTGCGCGACGATCCGCCCCGCCCCCTCGACTTCTGCAGCCTGGCAGCCATGGTCGACGTGTTCTATCCGCGCATCTGGCTGCGACGCGCGCAGCCGACCCCGGCTGGCACAGTATCGATGACCACCTACTTCCACGCCGGCGCCGCCGAGCTCGCAGCCACGGGCACCGGCCACCTACTCGGCCAAGCCAAAGGCCAGCAGTTCTTCAACGGCTTCTTCGATCAGACCGCCCAGCTCTGGAACGAAGCAGGCAAGCTACTAGCGACGAGCCACCAAGTCGTCTACTTCAAAGAGTAAGCCGTAAGTCGCGAGCCGCAGGCGGGTCCTACAGGTGCTTCGAGTTTCGAAAGCGATCGCTGCGCTGCCGTCAGTGACGCGATCGAAGCGAAGCGACAAAGTCCGCAGCGGCAGGTCCGCGGGCCTCCCGCGGGCCTGCCCGAGGACTTTGTACATGGCTATATAAAGTTGGGATGACGCCCACCAAGGTGAGGCTCTGGCCGGGGAATGTTCCGTAACGGACCATGAGCAGCGTGCAAATCGCGCGCGCTTCAACTCCGATTTGCACGCTGCGACAGGCACGCGTTCGCGCCGGTTTGAGAAACGCCGGGGTGTCTTTAGCCTGACCCGGCGCGAACGCGCGCCGAGGTCCGTGTAGGAACATTCCCCGGCCAGAGCCGTAAGCGAGCCGAGAGCCTGATCTTCCCCACGGAAGTGCGCGCGACGCAGACGCCTGTGCGTGTGCACGCATCAGCGCGCGCGACGCCTGCGAATTTTTGGCGCCCAGCGCGGAGCAAACGCAAATCATGCGCGCGATGGTGTGCCTAATGGCGGGCCGATCGTGTGCCTATCCGTAGCACCGCGGCGATCGGAAAAGGCGACCGGAAAAGGCACCGTTATTGCTCCGCCACAGTGGGAGCTCTAGCGCAGGAGGCAGCCGTGAGCGACATGACCGACACGACCGACATCAAAGCAAACGTTGGAGTGTTCCACACGCGAGGCTGCGCGGGTCACGTCGCGCC
Organism: Polyangiales bacterium; assembly: GCA_035274465.1. Taxonomy (GTDB): domain Bacteria; phylum Myxococcota_A; class Polyangia; order Polyangiales; family JAFGIB01; genus JADGRF01. Next base: position 28,290 of record DATEOF010000212.1, on the reverse strand, counting down.
AGGCTTCGAAGAAGTCCGCGTCGAGTTCGAACGCAACTTCGCGGAACGAGGCGAGCTCGGCGCAGCCGTCGCGGCCTACTGGCGCGGCGAAAAGGTCGTAGATCTGTGGGGTGGACTGCGATCGCCCTACGGCGATGCCCCGTGGCAGGACGACACGATGGTGGTCGTCTACTCCAGCACGAAGGGCATCTCCGCGATGACCCTGGCGGTGGCCCATGCACGAGGTTGGATCGACTACGACGCGCCGATCGCGCGCTACTGGCCCGACTTCGCCCAACACGGCAAAGAGCGCATTACGGTCCGCCAGCTACTCGATCACGAGGCAGGCCTGGCCTATCTGGATCAGCCGCTCACGCTCGAGCACTTTCATGACCTGGATGGGCTCGCGCGCCTGCTCGCGCGACAGAAGCCGGCTTGGCGGCCGGGCAGCGGTCACGGCTATCACGCCATGACCATCGGCTTCTACATGCAGGAGATCTTCCGCCGCATCGATCCCGCGCGCCGCACGCTCGGCCGCTTCTTCCACGAAGAGATCGCGCTGCCCCTCGGCCTCGACTTCTATATCGGGTTGCCGCCGGAGATCGCGAGCCGTCAGCTCGCCACGATCATCCCGCTCTCGCAGTGGCGTGCGCTCGCCGCATTGCGCAACACACCACACGAGCTGATCGCGCGCATCCTATGGCCCTGGTCGCGGTTGCGGAAGTCGATGGTGCTCACAGACGTCGACTGGAACGACCGCCGCTGGCTCGAGGTCGAGGTGCCCGCGGGCAACGGTGTCGGTACCGCACGTGCGATGGCGCGCTTGTACTCCGCATTCGCAGAAGGTGGAGGCGAGCTCGGTGTGGGGCCGACGACCCTCGCGAACCTCACTGCGCCGCCGACGTTGTACGGCTCGAAAGATCTGGTGATGGGCGTCCCGAGCTACTACTCGCTCGGCTTCCTGCGCCCGGGCCCGATGCCGACGTTCGGCTCGAGCCCGCGCGCGTTCGGCACGCCCGGCGCGGGTGGCTCGTTCGGCTTCGCCGATCCGGATGCGCGCCTCGGCTACGCCTACGTCATGAACAAGACCGATTTCTATCTGCTGAACGACCCGCGCGAGAAGGCGCTGCGCGACGCCATCTACCGCGCGATCCGCACGGTCTCGAACCAGCGGCGCGTGACCCTGCCGCACGTCCCGGGCCACGCTGCTTGACGGCCGGAGCGCGGTCGGCGACTGTGACGACCGCCATGTCCAACAACAATCAGCCACGCCAAACTGCGCTTGTCACGGGCGCATCTGCCGGCATCGGAGTCGACCTCGCGGAGTGTTTTGCACGCGACGGATACGACCTCATCCTCGCTGCGCGAACCGAGAGTGCGCTGCGCGAGGTGGGCGATCGCCTCGCGAACAAGTACGGCGTGCGGGTGACTCCGATCGCGCTCGATCTCGGGCAGATCGGCGGTGGCGCCAAGCTGGCCGAGGCGATCAGCAAGCAAGGCCTGACGGTGGATGTGCTGGTGAACAACGCCGGCTACGGGCACGCCGGGGCGTTCAGCGAATCGGATCTCGATGTCGAGCTCGGCATGGTCGACTTGAACGATCGGGTGCTGGTCGAGCTGACGCACATCTACTGGCCGTCGATGTTGAAGAACGGGCGCGGCGGCGTGCTGAACGTGGCCTCCACCGCGGCGTTTCAGCCAGGGCCGCTGATGGCGACCTACTACGCCTCGAAGGCCTTCGTGCTCTCGTTCTCAGAAGCGCTGTGGGAAGAGGCGCGCGACACCGGCGTGCACGTGAGCTGCCTCTGCCCGGGTCCGACCGTCAGCAAGTTTCGAGACCGGGCCGGGACGCACAAGAAGAAGCTCGCCCGCGCCGCGACGCCGATGAGCTCGGCCAGCGTCGCCGAGCTCGGCTACCGCGCCTGGAAGACCAACAAGCGCGTCGAGGTCACCGGCCTGCGCAACCGGGTGATGGCCGCGGCCGTGCCGTTCTTCCCGCGCAGCGCCGTGCTCGGCATCGTGCGCAACCTGCAGTCGCCGCTGTAAGCAGCAGGCTACCAGAGCACGATGCCTGCACGCGCGTCGGCTCCGCAAGCACGCTCAGGTCTGCGGATCTTGGACGCGGCGACCCAGGTCGATCGCGAGCGCCGAGGGAGAATCGACCGGCAGCGTGCGCGCAGTCGCGACCAGCGGATCGGCGCGGTCTGCCACGCGCCGGAAGGCGGCCTCTGCCTGCACCTGGGTCCAGCCGGGAACGTCGCACGCGTCGAGGGCCGCGAAGAGCGCGCCCGCGTCTTCGTAGCGTTCGCCGGGCTGCTTCTCCAGGCAGCGCAACACCACGCGCTCGACGTCAGCGGGCAGCGCACGGCCCACACGCTCCGAAGGCGGCTGTGGGGTCGCGTACAGGTGTTGACTGCAGATCTCGATCAGCGTGGGGCCGTCGAACACCGGCTGCCCGGTCAGCAGGTAATAGGTCAGGGCGCCGCATGCGTAGATGTCGCTGCGCGCGTCAACGTGCTGCGGATCGTTGATCGCCTCGGGCGCGAGGAACAACGGCGTGCCGAGGATCGCCTGATCTCGACTCAACGTCGGATCCGGCTCCACGCCCTTGACCAGCCCGAAGTCCACGACCTTCGCGACGTCGTGCATGCCGCCGCGCTCGCACAGCACGATGTTGGCCGGCTTGACGTCGCGATGCACGAGACCTCTACCGTGCGCTTCCGCAAGTGCACTGGCGACCTGCTTCATGATGTGGACCACGCGCGACGCAGGCTGCGGCCCGTCGAGCGCGATCAGGCGCTGCAAGTCGTAGCCGTCGAGGTACTCCATGACGTAATAGAACACACCCGCGGCCGTATGCCCGTAGTCGTAGATGGCGACGGTGTTCGGGTGTGTCAGCTGACTCGTGAGTTGCACCTCGCGCTCGAAGCGAGAGATCGCGTCGGCACCCGCGCGCTCGGGACGCAGCAGCTTGATCGCAGTCGGTCGGCGCAGTAGCGCGTGGCGCGCTTCCCAGACCACACCCATGCCGCCTTCGCCCAGCTTCCGGATCAGCGTGTACTGGCCGAGGTGCTGCGCCGCTTGAACTTCTCGTCGCAGCTCGCGGATCACACGCTCGGTCGAGATGCCGAGCGCGATCAGGCAACTGAGCGCGATGCCGGCGATCAGGATGCCCCACGGTGGTTCGCTCAGCTCGGTTCGATAGCGCGGCCCGCGCGAAAACGACGCCGACCACTCGCGATCTGCGAACGCGATGCGCACGTGCAGCGAATCCCGCGTCAGCTCACGCCCGTCTGCCGTGAGACCGCGTGAGCTCTCGAACAACACGCGCGTGTCGGGGGGCGCAGCCACGTCGCTCACCACCACTTGCATGCCGAGCGCGAGCGCGCTGGCGATTGCGGGTTCCACCGCCGATCGCATGCGAAAGACCTCGGCGCCCACCCCGAGCAGTCGCCCGCGCGCGAACACCGGACAAAACACTGCGATCGAATGCATCCCGGGTGGATCCTCGATCAGCCGCATGCGTCCGGAGGCCACGGTGGCTCGCCGCTCGCGCGCGCGCTCTACCGGTGCCTGCCGATCCGCCTCGGATGTCAGATCGAAGCCGAACACCCGATCGTCGCCGGGCTCCATGAAGTAGATCGGTAGATGCTCCGGTCGATCGCCCGCGCGTTCCAGCCGGCCGTCTGGACCGGTCTGCCTGAACTCGAACGCCGTGAGACCGTCCGCGCGCGCGGCGCGCTCGTACGCAGCGCGCGACGACGCCGGCACCAGCGGGATCCACTCGAGCGCGCGGATGCCGGGATGGCGAACGAGCGCAGGTCGCACGAAGCGCGCGAACTCGTCGCGTTGCACATCGATCGATGCGTCGAACAAGGCGCAGACGGAGTCCAGGACTTCCAGCGGCGTCTTGAGCTGCACGCGCAAGCCGCCCGCGACTTCGCCAACCCGGCGCTGGAATTCGACTCGTTCGCGATCCTGCACGCGCGCGCGAAGAGTCGACCACAAGCCCACCGAGACCAGGACGCCCACGACGAACACGACCAATGCGGAGCGATGCGCCGGTAGACCGCCGAGCGATCGCACCGAGACCAGTCTCAAGAATGCTTCGCTCGAGTTGGATGTCACGGTACGTACACCTCTTGTGGGCAAGGTTTGGACCAACCGCGGGACCAGCCTGGACGTGACCTTGCGCGCAAGCCTTGCCGACACGGACGCCCCATGCCGAAAAGCTTGCGTGGCTGGGGGCGAGGCAGATTGGTCCGAATTCGGCTAATGGAGCGATCATGAACGACCACGCCGCGAAGCGCCCGTGCGAGCCACAGGAGATCCAGCAGGCTTACCTACGTAAGCTCTGCGTGCAGCAGGGGAAGTTCCCCGAGGTCGCCACGCTGAACGACAAGTACCTCGCGCTCGCGTACGTGGTGCGCGATCACCTGCTCGAGCGCTGGGTTCGCAGCGCGAGGGAATACTACGAGCGCGCCAGCCGCACGGTCGCCTATCTGTCGGCCGAGTTCCTGCTCGGGCCGCAGCTGGGCAACAACCTGATGTACCTCGGCTTGACGGACGTCGTGCGCGAGGCGCTCGAACCGCTGAACATCTCGCTGGATACGCTGCTCGCGCACGAAGAGGAACCGGGCCTGGGCAACGGCGGACTCGGACGCCTGGCGGCCTGCTACATGGACTCGCTGGCCAGCCTCGACGTGCCGGCCATCGGCTACGGGCTGCGCTACGAGTTCGGCATCTTCGATCAAGAGATCCGCGACGGACAGCAAGTCGAGATCGCCGATCGCTGGCTGCGCTACGGAAACCCCTGGGAGCTCCAGCGTCCGGATCTATTGTTGTCCGTAGGCTTCGGTGGAACGACCGAAAGCTACACCGATTCGCGCGGCCGCTTCCGCGTGCGCTGGACGCCCGAACGCAGCGTCCAGGGCCTGGCGTACGACACGCCGATCCTCGGCTACGGCACGCGCAACGCCAACTTCGTGCGCCTGTGGCAGTCAGTCGCGTCGCACGCCTTCGACTTTCAGGCGTTCAGCGCAGGCGACTACGATGGCGCGGTCGAGGAGAAGATACGCAGCGAGACCATCTCGAAGGTGCTGTATCCGAACGACAGCTTCGACTCCGGCAAGCGACTGCGGCTGGAACAGCAGTACTTCATGGTCTCGTGTTCGCTGCAGGACATGCTGCGCCTGTTTCGCCAGCGCGAGCTGAGCCTGCACACGCTACACAGCAAGTTCGCGATCCAGCTCAACGACACCCACCCTGCGCTGTCGGTGGTCGAGCTCATGCGGCTGTTGGTCGACGAGTACGACTTCGAGTGGGACGAGGCCTGGGACATCACCCTGAAGTGCTTCGGATACACCAACCACACGCTGCTGCCGGAGGCGCTAGAGACCTGGAACCTGCCGCTGTTTCGCAGCGTGCTGCCACGCCACCTCGAGCTGATCTACGAGATCAACCGGCGCTTCCTCGTCAACGTTCGCGCCCAGTATCCCGGCGACGAAGAACGAGTCCAACGCCTGTCGCTGATCGACGAGCATGGCGAGCGCGCCGTGCGCATGGCCAACATCGCCTGCGTCGGCAGCCACGCGATCAACGGCGTGGCCGAGCTGCACACACAGCTGCTGCGCGAGACCGTGTTGCGCGACTTCGCCGAGATCTATCCCGAACGCTTCTGCAACGTCACCAACGGTGTCACGCCACGCCGGTTCGTCGCGCTCGCGAACCCGAGCATGACGCGCCTGGTGAGCGACGCGATCGGAGACGCCTGGATCTCCGACCTCGAGCAGCTGCGCGCGCTCGAGCCGCTGGCCGGCGACGCCGCGTTTCGGGAGCAGTTCCGTCGCGCAAAGCAGGCGAACAAGCAGGTGCTGGCACATCACATCAGCGGGCTGCTCGGTCTACCGCTCGATCTGGACAGCATGTTCGACGTGCAGGTCAAGCGCATCCACGAGTACAAGCGCCAGCTGCTGAACCTGCTGCACGTGATCACGCTCTATCAACGCATCCGCGACGGGCACGTGCCCAGCCTGCACCGCAGCGTGATCTTCGCCGGCAAGGCCGCGCCTGGCTACTACATGGCCAAGCTCGTGATCCGACTCATCCACGACGTCGCCGCGGTGATTCGGCGCGACCCGCAAGCGCGCAAGTGGCTGAGCGTGGTGTTCATCCCGGACTTCAACGTGAAGATCGCCGAACGCATCTATCCAGCGGCGGACCTGTCGGAGCAGATCTCCACGGCCGGCAAGGAAGCTTCGGGCACCGGCAACATGAAGATGTCGCTCAACGGCGCGCTCACGATCGGCACGCTGGACGGCGCGAACGTCGAGATCCGCGAGCGCACCGGGGCCGACAACTTCTTCTTGTTCGGCCTCACGGCGGCCCAAGTCCGCGCGCTCCGGTCTTCCGGCTATCAACCGTACGCCAGCGCCGCGCGCGACCCCGAGCTGCGCGCGGTGCTCGAGCTGCTCGAGCACGGACACTTCTCGGGCGGTGAACGGGACCGCTACGCGCCGATCGTTCGATCGATCGTCGAGTACGACGAGTACATGGTCCTGGCGGACTACCGGGCGTACATCGAAGCGCAGCAGCGCGTCTCACACAGTTACTGCGAGGTCGACGACTGGACTCGTCGCACGATTCTGACGGTCGCGCGCATGGGCCACTTCTCGTCCGACCGCTCGGTGCGCCAGTATTGCGACGACATCTGGATGGTGCGTCCGGTGAAAGTAACCTGACCTGCCAGCGGACGGCGATTCAGAAGGCCTTGTCCCCGCCTGCCGGCTGAGCTAGCAGTGGGCACTGGAGCTGTGCGAGCAAGGGATGGGTGTCCGCAAAGCAGTCTTGGTCGGTGCGTGCCTCGCGTTCTACATGGTCGCGGGTTGCACGGAGCCGGCACAGCGCACGTCGTTGCGCGTCTCGATCGACGCCGACAGTGACGTGCGCGCCGTCGTGGACGACGTGTCCGTGACGGTCGAGTTCCAGGATTCCAGTGGCGGCGGTTGGCGCGAGGCGGGTGGGCCGCGGCGGTTCACCCCCCGGGCCGGGCACAAGTGGCCGCTCGAGTTCACCGTCGACCCGCAGTACGTCCGCATGGGGGCGACGTATCAATTGACAGCCATTGCGCGCGACAGCCGCATGGCCGTGGTGGCCCAGGCTCGCTCCGTACGCATGTTCGATGGCGACTCACGCTCGGAGCTGGATGTGCTGTTCGAACGCTCGTGTCTGCGCCTGCCCCCCTGCCCGAGCGGCGAGACCTGTACGATGGCCAAGTGCGTCGACGCGAGCCTGCTCACCAGCGGCGTGCGCGACCCTGTCCTGGAGCCGTCGACACCCGCCGACGGCGGGCCGAGCACCAGCGAGCCGGTGCCGATCGCCCGCGACGGCGAGGAATGCGCGACGGTCGGCGCAGTGGCGTGCGGCGGAGAGCTGTCGCGCGTACCGCTGCGCTGTCAGGATTCGGCAACCGACGCCGGGGTCGAGCGGGTCTGGCGCGCCGAACCGCAATGCAAGGAGGACGAGCTGTGCGACACCACGCTGGCCAGTGACCTGCGCGGCATGTGCCGCCCGGTCGCGCGCGAGTGCCTCGGCCGCAAACAAAACGCGATCTTCTGCGATCAGGAGACGATGCGCGTCTGCGCCAACATGTTCAAGTCGGAGATGCGCTCGTGCGCGGAGCACGCGCGCTGCATCGATCCGGACAACAGCGCGCGCTGCGCCTGCCGCACGGGCTTCATGGAAGACGCGGCCAAGAACTGCGTGCCTGCCACCGACTGCACGATCGACAACGGCGGCTGTGATGCGCTCACGAAGTGCACGATGCAGCAGGGCGCGCCGGTCTGTGGCACTTGCCCGGAGGGTTTCGTCGGTGGTGGCAGGGAGGGCTGCAGCGCGCTGCTGAGCGCGCTCAACGTGGCCGACGGCGCTCTCAAGCCGGCGTTTTCACCCAGCGTGAGTGAGTACGAGGTGCAGGTGCCGCTGCTGGTGCAGCGCTTGACCCTCACGCCGAGCGCGCCCGGCGCCGGACGCATCGCGATCAATGGCGAGGACGTCGCCTCGGGCAGCGCCTGGACGACGCCGACGCTGCCGCTCGGCGACTACCTGGTCGATCTCGCGTTGAGCGCGCCGATGAGCGGCAGCGTGCGCTCGTACAAGATCAAGGTGGTCCGCGGCGGCGCACAGACAGCCTACATCAAGCCCAGCAATACCGGCGGCGACGATCGCTTCGGGGTCGCGCTGAGCATGGACGCCGACACGCTGGTGGTCGGTTCGGTCTACGAAGACAGCGCCGCCAAAGACGTCAACGGCGATCAACGCAGTGAAGGCGCATCCAACAGCGGCGCGGCCTACGTGTTCGTGCGCAAGGCCGGCCGCTGGGAGCAGCAGGCGTATTTGAAGCCCAGCGACACCGCGCCAGGCGACATGTTCGGCAGCAACGTGGCGGTCTCCGGGAACACCATCGTCGTCGGCGCCCTTCGCCAGGACATCTATGGATTGACCGGGGGCTCGCCCGATCGGCCCGGCGCCGCCTACGTCTACGAGCGCAAGAACGGCAGCTGGCGCAGCAGCTACAAGCTCGTGCCGAGCGGCAGCGCGAATGGCGATCTGTTCGGCTTCGGCATGAACATCGAGGGCGACACGATCGTCGTCGGCTCGCCGCGTGAAGCTGGCGGAGGCGCCGCCTATGTCTTCGCTCGAACCGGTGAGACCTGGAGCGAGATCCAGCGGCTCGTGCCCAAGATGCGCGTCAACGGCAGCATGTTCGGCGCAGCCACGGCGCTACGCCGAGATACGATCGTGGTCAGCGCCTACGACGACGACAGCGAACGCAGCGGGGCGGGCTCGGCCAACGTGTTCGTGCGCAACGGCCAGACCTGGAGTGAGACCCAACGGCTCGTCCCGAATCCAGCGAGCGAAGACGCTAGCTTCGGCTACAGCTTGGCGCTCGGCGACGATACGTTGCTGGTGGGTGCACCGCGCCTGCTCTCGATCGCCAGGCCCAGGACGACGACTCCAGGTGAGGTGTTCGTGTTCGAGCTCGCCGGCGGCAGCTGGCAGCCCAAGCAGGTGCTCAAGGCGATGGTCTCACGCAGCTCGGACTCGTTCGGATCGGGAGTCGCAATGTCCGGCAACTCGGCATTGATCGGCTCCTGCGGAGACGCGAGCAGCGCTCGGGGTATCGGCGCAGATCCTTCGCGGCGCGACGCGATGTACGCCGGCTCTGCACAGCTGTTCGCGCGCGAAGCCGGCAGGTGGGTGCCATCGCTCTACCTCAAGGCCAGCAACCCCGACGCCAACGACAGCTTCGGCTTCGCGGTGGCGCTCTCCAGCAGCGTGGCCGTGGTCAGCGCGATCTGGGAAAGCAGCTCTGCGACCGGCATCGACGGCAATCAGTCGAGCAACGCGCAGTTTGCGGCCGGCGCGCTGTACGTGTTCGAGTGAGTTAAAAACAGCGCGACGACACTCGCGGTGCTGCGAGTGCCGTCGCGCCAGAGTCGATCACTTGGTCGCTGCAACGGCCGCGGCCCCGAACGCGGTCGGATCGAACGCCCGCCAGGCGCCGGTCATGTGGCCGCTCGTGGCCCCGGGCGTCACGTCGGGCGTGTGGAAGTAGAGCGGGTAGCCGCGGTACGTGAGCTGCTTGACCGCTGCGCCGGCAACCGTGCGATCGAGCTGGCCGAAGTCGCTCGCTTTCATCGAGGACGGCAAAGCCATTGCGCTCAGGTTCGCGGGCGCACTCCACACGGGCCAGGCGTCGAGACACTTGTCGACGCACGCGGAGGTCGCGGGCGTTGCGCCGCTACCCGCAGTGTCCATCATGAACACGTAGACCGTTCGGCCGGCGCGGTTGATCATGAACGGCACCGACATCGCCGCGCCTTGCGGTGTCACGTCGGTCTTGGCCAGTACGAACGCGAGATAGTCGCGCGCCACGTACCAGCGGCCGCCGACACCATCGCCGCTGACGCTGCCAGCTGCATCGCTGGCGAAGCGGTACAACGGGTGGCCCTTGAACGTGGTCTGCCAGGCACCGTCGGCGCGCTGAAAGCGGCTGAAGTCGCTGGCCGTGAGTCCGGTGCCGGCCGTGAGCTCCTTGGCGTCGAACACGGGCCACTTGTCGAGACAGGCCGCGCTGCACGCGCTTGCATTCGACCCGGGCACGTCGTTGGCGAACATGTACAGCGCGCGGCCCGAAGCGTCCGTCATGTAGCCCGAGAACGCAGCGCCGTTCGCCAGCGCGACGCTCGGTCCTGCAGGCACCACCGGCGCCGCTGAACCTGCAGCCTCGGAGGTCGGTTGGCCGTAGCTGTCGGTCGGCGTGCTCGGCGCGGGCTCGGGACCTCCGCTGCCGGCGTAAGGCGCGCTCGATGCATTGTCTCCGCAGGCCCCCAGGATGAGTGCCGCGACCGCCACGATGGATCCCACCACAGTTCTGTTCTGCATACTCGTCCTCCGATCTACAGCCGACTTGAGCAAATGCCGTACCGAGCGCGCGCCGCTGCGATTTCGCCGAGATCTCGCGCGGATCGGCCCTGACCCCGAACGCCGGTTCGCGCAGCTGCTGGCTGCCGCCAACAGGAGCGATTCCACGCTGGCGAAAGCGCCCGCACCCACACGGCGCGACCAAACCAGCATTCACTGACGTATATTGCGGGCGACATGAACGCAGCCTGGCCGCTCGCGCTCGCCTGCACGATCGCGTGTACGAAGACGGATACTCGCGCGCCGCCGCCACGGGACGAACCAAAGCCCGTGGCGGCAGCCGCAGCCGTGAGTCTGCCGGAGCTCGAGCGCGCGCGGCTCGAGTATCTGTTCGAAGCGGCCGGGCTGGTCGCGCGCAGTTGGCCTGAGCTCGGAGCGGATCAGACCTGCCTGCTGCTCATCGCCCAGACGCTGCAGTGGGTGGTCAACTGCGCCGAGGCTCCCGACGGATTCGAGCGCACGGCCGAGCAGTTCCGGGGGCTGCCGGTGTTCAGCCACACAGGCGATAGCTTCGAGACTGCAGGCGAAACGCGCTCGACCTCCGAGCTGCTCGCACGCACGCCCGCGGCGGCTCACGTGTTCGGCTCCAGCGGCCGCAAGCGCCCCTTCCCGAATCGCCATCCCTGGCTGTTACTCGGCACGCTCGAGGCCCTGCGTCAGTTCCATCCGGCGTTCGGCCCCGCCACCACGGAACACTGGCTGTCGGTCGCGATGCACGAGTTCGTGCACATCCATCAGCTGCGCCAGCCTTCATTCGCGCCGTACGCCGAGCGCATCGACGCGCGCGAGTTGCAGCCGGCAGCCCTGGTCGCGCTGTACGCCGGCGACGCAGACCTTCGGGCGCAGATCGTGCGCGAACACCAGCAGCTGTCGGCGGCGGGGATGCGCGCGCGCGACGGCGAAGCTGCCCGGCTCGCGCTGAGCGACTGGCTACGCTCGTACCGCAAGCGCAGCGCCCGCATCGCGCGACGGCCGGACGGCGCGCAGCTGCTGCACGACGAGCGCCTGTTCATGTACCTCGAAGGGGTCGCCCGCTTCGTCGAGAGCGACTTCCTGGTAAACCCTGCCCAACATCCGACCAGGCCGCTCGCTGGAGATCCGCAGTTTCACGGCTTCGAAGCCTTCCTCGGGCGCGGCTACGCCGCATCGCCCAATCGCCAGCTCGACGACGAGTACTACTACGCGATCGGCTACCACCTGTGTGTGCTGCTCGAGCGCGTCGATCCCGGCTGGCAGCGGCGGGTCGATATCCAACCGGGCTGGCTGCTCGGCGTGGTCGAGGAGCTGCTACTTCATCGCGTCGAACACGCCCGTCAGTAGCCCGCGCATGTATTCGTCCCAGTGCTCGCTGCCCGTGGAGTCCTGGGCGAGGCGCACGACCACGAGGTCGGCCGACGGGATGATCACGATGTACTGGCCGTTGATGCCCTTGGCCATGAAGCCGTCCGCCGGGAAGTCGGCGATGTCGGTGGGCGAGCAGAACGGCTTGCCGCTGCTGACGCAGTCTGCCGGCTGCTTGCCCAGGCGCAGCGGCAGATTGACGTGCCAGAGCCACTGGTTCCAGTCCTCACAGGGTTTGGCGGACCTGGTCGTGCGATCGATCCAGTCGCCCGGGATCACCTGCTTGCCCTCCCACATGCCGTGGTTGAGCAGCAGGTAGCCGTACTTGGCGAACTCCGACGCGGTCGCTTGCAGGCCGGCGTAGACCGTGGTGCGACCCTTGGTGTCCATGCCCCAGCGCACGTCGGGGATGCCGATCACGTCGAACAGCTTCTGCTTGCCGTATTGATAGGCCGTCATGCCCGTGGATTGCTCGAGCGGGCCGACGAGCAGTGAAGGATCGCCGGTGGAGTAGCGCTTCATCGTGCCGGGCTCGGCGACCGACTCGCGCGCCAGCGCGGTGTCGACCATACCGGCGTTGAGCGCGTCGTTCGTCCCGGTCGCGCCGCTGCGCCAGTCTTCGTGCCAGCGGAGGCCGGTCGTGAGGTTCATCGCGTGATCGATGGCGATGCGGCTGCGGGCATCACTCGTGTCCTTGCAATCCCACTGCATCGGGTAGTACTCGCAGAGCTTCGCGTCGGTCGACGCGATCTTGCCTTCGGAGATCGCGATACCGATCAGGCCGCTGGTGAAGCTCTTCGCCATCGAGAAGCTGTCGTGGCGCGTGCTGGCCGAGAAGCTGCCGATGTACTTCTCCACGGCGACGTAGCCGTGGCGCACGATGAAGATGGCCTGGGTGCTGGCGAACTCGGTGTCGAACTCCAGCGCCATCGCGAGCTTCTGCGGCTCGAAGCCGAGCTTCTCCGGCATCTCGGTCTTCCAGCCCGCCGTCGGCCAGTACTCGGGCAAGCCCGCGTTCTTGGGCCCGACCTGGTGCGGCCCGGGTTTGGTCGCGAGCGCCCGGGGCGGCATGGCCACGCCGTTGCACTCGGTGGGGAGCATCGAAGCGGGTGGCGTGCTGGAAGCGCCGCCAGTGCCGCCCCCACTCATCCCCGCGCCCGAGCCAGGCCCCGCAGCGTTCGAAGGCGCGCCGGCGCCCCCCTTGCCGTCCCCGCCGCTCCCAGCCGCAGCTCCCGACGAGCGCCCAGCCGCCGCAGGACTCGCCCCACCGCCGCTCCCAGCTGCAGCCCCCGAGTCACTACTCGGACTGCCGCCCTTCCCACCAGAGCTCGATCCAGCAGCCGTTTGCTCCGACGGCGCCGAAGACTCGGAGCCACACGCGTTCGCAGCCAGCATCGCGATCGCGCAGAAGAAGTTTGAATGAGTCGGGCGCGCCATGCGCGTCAACCTAATCGGCAGGCGCGCGTTGGAAAACGTCCCAACCCTCAGAACCTGGCGCAGCCGCGCTATCCGCTGGCGCTCACGGTCAGTGTTTGTCGTGCAATTTGTTCTCCAGCACGCGCAGCTTGCTTTGGCTCAGAGCGATCTGAATTGCGCCGCTCGACCCAGCGTGCAGGCGCACCGCGCAAGGCAACACCTCCTGTTTGCCGCCGCGCTTCTCGATCTTCACCTGCACCGCGGCTTCCCCGCGCGGATTGACCGTGACGATGGCCTCGTCGCCGTGCTCCAGCACGGTGTTCACACCCGTGCAGCGTCGCTCGAGACACACCTCGATCAACCGGCGCGGCTCCTCCTCGAGGTTGAGCACGCCGATCGCCACGCTGGACTCAGGGCCGTTGTTGCAGGCGCTGCATGCGAGCAGCACGACGAGCGCGGATCGGGCGAGCATTGGCCCAGAAGTCTACGCCATGACGCCATGCGGCTGTAGGCGGACGGGAGCTCCGTGGTGTGAGGTATCAGGTTGCGCGCCACCCGCTCGTTGAAACCCCCGTGGCCGGCGACGGATGATCGGTCGCATGTCGACGCGAACGGGTCGCCCGGAGCGGCCCACGACGACTACCATCGACGAACTGCCGCCAGGAGCGGCACTGGTCGCCGGCCGCTACGAGCTGCTGCGCGAGATCGGTGCCGGCGGCGTGGGCAACGTGTACCTGGCGCGCGACCGGCAGACGCGCGAGACCGTCGCGCTCAAACAGCTGACGCGTGCAGACGCCAAGAGCGTGCTGCGCTTCAAGCGCGAGTTCCGTTCGGTAGCACACGTGCAGCACCCGAACCTGGTGAAGCTCTACGACCTGGAGTGCGAGCCGAACGGCATCTGGTTTCTGACCATGGAGTACGTGCCGGGTATCGATCTCGTGTCGCACCTGCGGCCCGACGACGAACCTGCCGACATCGCGCGCGTGCTGGAGACGTTTCGCCAGGTCGCGCGCGGCGTGCACGCGCTGCACGCCAACGGCATGCTGCACCGCGACCTCAAGCCCAGCAACGTCTTGGTCGCAGGCGAGCGGGTGCTGGTGCTGGACTTCGGCCTGGTGCGAGGCATCGACGAGCGCAACGCGCGCGTGACCGAGGAAGGCATGGTCAGCGGCACGCCCGCGTACATGGCTCCGGAGCAGGCACTGGCGCGACCGCTCACCGAGGCGGCGGACTGGTACGCACTGGGCGTGATGCTGTTCGAGGTGCTCGCGGGTGACCTGCCGTTCGATGGCGCCGCGGTCGAGATCATGCGCCAGAAGATCGACTACGATGCGCAACCGCTCGCGGAGATCGATCCCGAGATCCCGCACGAGCTCGCGTCCCTGTGCGCAGCGCTGCTGCAGCGCGATCCGACGCAACGCCCCACGGGACCAGAGGTCCTGGCGCGGCTCGGCGCATCGCGGCCACCCGCCCCTCGGCCTGCCGACCTCGAGACCACGTCGTTCACGGACCACGCCCAGACGGCCGCGGTGCACTTCATCGGGCGCGAGGCCTCGCTCTCGCAGCTGCGAGCGGCGCTCGCCGATGTCGAGCGCGGCCAGAGCGTGGCCGTGCACGTGCGCGGCCTGTCCGGTGCGGGCAAGTCGGCGCTGCTCGAGCGCTTCGTGGGCGAGGCGGAGCGCACGCCTGCTGCCACCGGCGGCAGCGACGTCTTGGTATTGCGCAGCCGCTGCTACGAGCGCGAGGCGATGCCGTTCAAGGCGCTCGACAGCATCATGGACGCGCTGGTGCTCGACCTGGGCCGGCGCGACGACCTGACCGTGGGCCACTTGCTGCCGGCCGACATCCACGCGCTCGCCCGGCTGTTTCCTGCGCTCGAACGCGTGCGTGCCGTGAAGAAGCTCCTGGGTGTGCAGCGCACTCAAAGCAATGCGCGCAGCGACCGCCAGCGCGCAGAGGCGGCACTGCGCGAGCTGATCGCGCGCCTGGCTCAATCGCGTCCGTTGATCCTCTGGGTGGACGATCTGCACTGGGGCGACCTCGACAGCGTCGCGATCCTGCGCGCCTGGTTGGAGCAAGAGACCGGCGCACCGTTCTTGCTCCTGCTCAGCTACCGCAGCGACGAGATGGCGACGAGCCCTGCCCTGCGCGCGTTGCTGGCGACGAGCGAACCGGGCGCGAGTCGCGTGGCTGAACGGCAAATCGAGGTCGGTCCACTCGGGCGCGAGGACATGTACGCGCTGTGCAGCGAACGGCTCGGCGCGCGGGCGCTCGGACGCGGCGCGCTGATCGAGCGCATCGTCGAGCAAGCGGAGGGCAGCCCGTTTCTGGCTTCCCAGCTGGCCTCGCTCGCGCTGGCCATGCTGGATCGCGGCGAGGGCGACCTGAAGGCGGTATCGTTCGAAGCGTTGGTGGCGCAGACGCAGGCGCTGCTGTCGCCCGAAGCCACGGCCGTGCTGGCAGTGCTCGCGGTGGCTGGCCGTCCGATGGTGCCGCGGCTCGCGCTGCGCGTGGCCGACGTACGCCACGGAGGTCGCGCGGTGCTGCACGCGCTGCGCAACCTCAACCTGGTTCGCACCCGCGATGCGGACGGCGAGCGACTGATAGAGATCTACCACAACCGGATCCGCGAGCACGTCTACGGACAGCTCGGCGCGTCCGTGCTGCGGGCGATCCACAACGGCCTGCTGCGCGCGCTCGAGAACAGCGGGCGCGCGGACCCGGACTGGCTGCACAGCCTGGCGCTGGGTGCGGACGACAAGGTCCTTGCGCTGCAGTACGGCTTGAACGCCGCCGAGCGCGCGCACGCCGCGCTCGCCTTCGAGCGCGCGGCGGAGCTGTACGCGAGCTGCCTCGAGCTGTGTCAGCAAGACGAGGTGCGCTGCGAGCTGTGGCGCGAGCTGGGCCACGTGCTGGGTTACTCGGGCCGCGGCGTGCGTGCGGCCGAGGCGCTGCTCGAGGCTGCCAAGCTGTGCCAGAGCACGAGCGACGCACTGCAGCTGAAGCGCCAGGCGGCGTCGCACTTCCTGCGCTGCGGCCGCTTCGAGCAGGGCGATGCGCTGTCCGAAGAAGTGATGGCGGCCGCGGGCATTCAGCGACCGCGCAGCGAAGGGAAACTCATGGCGGCGCTCGTCTGGGAGCGCACGTTGCTCGGATTGCGCGGCTTGTCGTTCAAGCAGCGCAACGCGGACGAGATTTCACCAGCAGTGCTTGCGCGCCTCGACTTGCTCGAGGATCTGCGCATCGCGCTCAACACCTACGACACGTTGCTCTCGGTCTGGCTCGGGACGCAATCGCTCCGGCTAGCGCTGGATGCGGGTGAGCCTTCGCGGATCATCCGCGCCTTGTGCAACGTGGGCACACTCAAGAGTGGCGAAGGAACGCGACGAGGCGCCGCAGCCGCGCGCGAGATGCTCGAGCGAGCCAGCGCGCTCGCGAGCGAGTTCGGCACGCCGCGCGATCGCATGGAGCTAGACGTCGCCCGCGCCGCTGTGAGCTTCTACGAGACACGCTTTCCGGACGTGCTCGAACCAGCGGCCGAAGCCGACCGCGCGTTGCGCGAACTGCCTCCGGACTCGAGCGACGCCACATATTTCTTCAAGTTCTCGGCCCGCGCCCTGCGCGTTGGGGCACTCTCGCAGCTGGACTGGGTTCGCTTCCGTAAGGAGTGCCACGTGGCCAAGCAAGAGGCAGTCGCAAGCGAGAACGTCCTCGCGGTGCTCTTGCTCGCGCTCAACGAATCCGTGTGCGACGAGATCGTCGGTCAAGCCGAGCTCTCGGTCACGCGCCTGGAAGCGCAGCGCGAGCTGCTGCCGCGCCAGCGCTTCACGGTCATGCATGTACTGCACCTGACGGCTGTCTATTACGCGGCCTGTGCCACGCGCAGGCATGCCTGGGGAATCGGACGCGTGGCGGACTACTGGGACGCGTTCCTGCGCTCGCCACTGCGCGCGAATACGACCCTGCTGATGCTGGCGCACACGGCCCGCGCGCGATTGCTATTGAATGAATACGTCGAGCAGCGCTCGAACAAACAGCTGCTGCGTGAAGCCCTACGCAGCATCAAAGCGGTCGAGCGGGCGACTCCGCTGAATCACGAGCGGCTGTTTGGCCGAGTGGCGTACCTCGACGGCGACATCACGCGCGCGCAAGAGCTGCTGGAGAGAAGCGCAGCAACCTTCGAGCGCACGGGCTATCAATTCGAGGTGATGCGCGACCGATGCGCGCTGGCACTCCTGGCCGGCGATGAAGATGGCGCGCGCAGAGCCCGTGAGGTGCTCGAAGCCTTCGAGCGGGACCTCGGCTACCCCGCGGCCTACGCCCGCGGGCTGATGCGTGCGAATTTCCCAGAGTTGATAGGCCCGCTGTGACCCTGCCCGCGCGCATCGGAGAGCGCTACAGCGTGCTCGCGCAGCTCGGTCGCGGCGGCAGCGCGTACGTCTACCACGTTCGCGACTTGTCGAACGATCGCGAGCTCGCCCTCAAGCGCTTGCGCCACGATCTGCCCGCGGGCCGAACGTCCGAGCTGACTCGGCACCTCGAGCGCGAGTTTTATGCGCTCGCGCAGCTACGCCACCCGCGCGTGATCGAGGTCCACGACTACGCAGTGAGCGACGGGCTGCCGTACTACACGATGGAGCTACTCGACGGCGGCGACGTGCGCGCCTCGGCGCCATTGCCCTGGCAGCAAGCCTGCGAGCTGATCTACGACGTGGCCTCGTCGCTGGCGCTGCTGCACTCGAGGCGGCTCGTGCATCGCGACGTCACACCGAGCAACATCCGCCGCACGCGCGAGGGCCGCGCCAAGCTGCTCGACTTCGGCGCCATGGCGCAGATGGGCGCCGCCGCGGACGTGATCGGGACACCCGCGTACGTCGCCCCGGAGGTGCAGCAGCGCGGCGTGCTCGACGCGGGCGCCGACCTGTTCTCGCTGGGCGCGACGCTCTACTTCATGCTCACCGGCCGGCCGCCGTTCGCGCCTGCGGAGCTGGCGGCGATGCCCGCCTCCTGGGCCGTGCCGCCGCTGCCGCCATCGCAGCATGCGCCGCAGCTGCCAGCCGCGCTGGATGCACTCGTTCTGTCGCTCTTGCACATCGATCCCGCGCATCGCCCGCGCACCGCGTTCGAGGTCATGCACCGCCTTGCTGCGATCGCCGAGGTGCCGATAAGCGAGTCGGCGAACGTGTCCCAGGGATACCTGTCCGCGCCGCAAGTGGTCGGTCGCGATCGCGTGCTGCGCAGCGTCAGGTCGCGGCTGCGAGATGCACTGGACGGCAAGGGCGCGGCAGTATGGCTCGAAGGCGATGCCGGCGTCGGGCGCACGCGCCTGCTCGAACTGTGTACGCTGGAGGCCAAGACGGCGGGAGCCTGCGTGCTGCGGCTCGACGCAAGCCAGGGCGGCGCGCCGTTGGCCGTGCGGCTGACGCAAGCGTTTCGCGCCGCGCTGCCAGAGCTCGCGCGCTCGATCTTGCCGGATTCGTCCGAGGTCTCGGCGCGCCGGCTGCTCGAGCTGAGCCGTACGAAGGGCGTCGTGGTCGCGATCGATGACGTGCAGAGGGTCGACGAGAGCTCGCTCGCCTGGCTCGCCGGCATCGCGCAGTCGCTGCAGCACTCCAGGCTGCTGATGATCGTGACCGCAGACAGCGAAGCGATGCGCGAGCCGAGCGCAGCGCGCGAGTTGCTCAAACGCCACAGCGCGGTCGTGCCGGTGCAACCGCTCACGCACGAGCAGTCCGATGCCTTGTTCGCATCGGTCTTCGGCTCGGTGCCAAACCTGGCGCTCGTCAGCGAGCGCATCTTCGCGCTGGCCGCAGGCAATCCGCGCCGCTCGCTCGCGCTGGCGCAGTTTCTGGTCGACCAGGGACACATTTCGTACGCCGCAGGCGCCTGGAGCTTGCCGGAGGAGCTGGCGACGGAAACACTGGCGGTACGCGTCGAGGCGCTGTTTGCGGCGCGCATCGCGCGTTTGGGGTCGCTCGCGCGCAGGCTGGCGGAGACACAGGCGCTGTCGCTGGTAGCGGCGCTGCGCCGTGAGGACTATCAGGTGCTCGCTCCGGATGTAGACGAGCGCAGCCTAGACGATGCGCTGTCGGAGCTGATCGCCCACGAGATCGTGCGCAGCGACGGCCAGCAATATGTGCTCGCGCAACGCGCGTATGTCGCCGTGCTCGAAGCTCAAATGGAGCGAGGAGCACACACGCAGCGGCACGCAGCGCTCGCGCGCCTCGCCGAGCGGCAGCAACGGCATTCCTACGTCGTTGCCTACCACCGCCTGAGCGCAGGGCAAGAACCTGAAGCACTCGAGCTAATACTGGCGGCGCCAGTGGACGATCTGGCGACAGTTCACGATTTGGACGCCGAGCGCGTGAGCGCCATGCTCGAAAGCGCCGCGCGTGCGAGCGTCGCTCTCCGCCGGCCGCAGCGAGAACGCTTCGAGGTGCTGTGGCGTTTGGTGGCGCATAGCGTCCTGGCGGCCACACCGGCGAGATACTATCGCGCGGCACCGGAGCTCCGCGCGCGACTCGAGCAGGATGCAGGGCTCACTTCGTACCGGGCGCACGCCGAGATCGCGGACCCAGCCGAACGCTTGCGCATCGCCGTGACCGAGACGGCCGTGCGCTACGCAAACACGCCGGAGCACGAGCGCGTGTATCCGGTGGAAGAAGCGGTGCGCCTCCTCGCTCGCTACGTGATCATCTCGATCGCGGTCGGCTCGCGGGTCTGGGACGTGGAGTTGATCCACGGACTACCCGAGCTGGTCGAGCCGTTCGCAGCACTTTCGCCGCTACTGACGGCGATTTGGCGGAATGCCGAGGCAGTGTGCGACGCCATGTTCCGCGGGCGGCCGGACCGCGCCATCGAGCGCTGGCTGGAAGTCCACGAGCTACTGGAGCCGAACGCAGGTATACCGCGCATGGACGATCTGCGAAACGCGATCGTCTTTGGACTCGGACAGATGCTGGCGACGCTCGGCCAAACTGCGGCCGCGATGCCGTGGATCGAGCGACTCGACCGCGAGCGGCTGCTCCGTGTCAACGCCATGCGCCTGCGCGCGGTGGTGTGCTTGCAGCACGGTGACTGGGAAGGCGCGGCACGGGCGCGTGAGCAGGCGGAGATAATGGGCCTGCAGGCGAGCGGTCGTCAGATGTTCGATCGACCGCTACCCACCGAACTACTCGCGCACTGGTTGGCTCGCGATCTGGCGGGAGTCAAACAGGTACTCGAAGCCATGGACCGGCTCGCATTCAGTGGAACGGGTTGGTACCGTCGCTTGGGAGAGGGTTACTTCGACGCGCTGCGCGGCGACGATCTAAGCGCGCTGCAGGCGATCGAGGACTGCGTCACGCACTGCCAGCCGGATCCGGGCGAACCGGCTCGCGATCTGAGGGTGTGGGTCGTGGCGAGCGCCGCGGCGGTCGGCACACTCCTCCAACTCGGCCGCACGGCGGAGGCACGCGCGCGCGGCGAGCGCGTGCTCTCGCAATGTCGTGAGCGCGGGATCGACACGGCCGCGCAACCAGTCGAATGCGAGCTCGCCTTGGCCGAGGCTCGTAGCGGCGAGGAATCCCGGGCCATCGAACGGGTTGAGCGCGTGCTCGCCGATCAGCAGAGGCGTGGTGTCAGTGGCCTGCAGCTCGCGGCGACTTACGAAACCCGCGCGCGCATCGCAATGACTGCGGGCCGTGAGGCCGACGTCATTCGCTACGCGGCGCTGGCCGCGCGCGAGTACCGCCATGGCGCGAGTGCCAGCGTGGCATCGCGCTACGGTCGGTTGCTGCAGGAGGCGCGGAGTGCGGGCGTCAAGCTGCCGGCAGAGGTCAACGCGCTGGCTACTGCGCTGGCACCTCCTGCGCGCGACGCCGAGAGCAGCGCGCTCGAGCGCGCCCTCGAGGGGACTCCGCAGGGCGAGCGACCGCGACGCCTGCTCGAGTTGCTGTGCGAGCGCGCAAACGCCGAGGGTGGCTACCTGTTCGTCGCGCAAGGACCCGCCTCGGATCTCACACAAGCCGCGACCAACCTCGATGCGCCGCCCTCCGCGGCGCTGCTGCGCTTCGCAAACGCCTACTGGCAGCAACAGCTCGAGGACGCCGAGCTCTCCGCTCTGCTCACCGAGCTACCTTGGTCTCACGACACCTATCGACCCGGGAACTGGAGCGATCCGCACGGCGATTGCTACGAGACCGTCGTGCTCTACGAGCCTCACGCCACGCCTCCGCACGTGGGGCTCGCGCTGCTGCACGTCGGCATTCGCCCGCGCGCGAATGGCGAGTGGCCCACGGCCCTGCTCGCCACGCTCGCGGCGGGCCTCGCGCGCTCATCTCACGAGGTCGGCGCGTAGCGTGCGGGCCGCCCGCAGGTAGTGCCAGGCAGACCAGACGTTCACGAAGGTCATCAACGCGAGCGCCCAGCGCAAACCTTCGGCGGTCGCCCGTTCGAGCGCGACGCCGTGCTGCGTGAAGTGACCGCGAGCGAGATCGCTCGCCGCGCCCGTCAGCAGTGGTCCCAGCCCGAGTCCGATCAGGTTCATGATCAACAACAGGATCGCGCCGGCGAGCGCACGCTCGCGCACGCTGGCGAGCCGCAGCGTGACGGCGAACGTCGGCCCGAGGTACATCGCTCCGAGCACACCTGCCGGGAACATCAGCGCCAGCGCAGCGTACTTGTCCGCGACGACGTAGATCAGCAGCGAGACCGGGACGCTGAGCAGAGTCGCGAGCGCGGGCACCCACACCTGCTGGCGTTCGTCTCCGCTGCGGCGCGCCCGACCATCCGCCAAGTGGCCGCCCCAGTACGTGCCCACCACCCCGCCGATCGCCGTGACGAGTGCCATCCAGCGACCGACTTCGGCGACACCCATGCCGTGACAGCGGATCATGAAAGTCGGGTAGAACCCTGCCACGCCGTAGCCGACGAACGAATGCAACGCGGCCGCGAGCGACAGGTGGCGAAACGACTGGCGCGCCCACAGCCCTGTCAGCACCTCGCGAAAGGGCGGCATCTGCACCGGCAACGCCTGTGGATCCGATAAACCGCGGGGAGGTTCGCGCAGTGTTAGTTTGACGACCAACGCCAGCAGGATTCCCGGTAATCCCACGACGTAGAACGCCGCCCTCCACCCGTAAGACTGCGCGACCTCCCCGCCCACTACCAGACCCACGAATACCCCCGCATAGATCCCCATCGAATAGATCGAAATGGCCGTCGCGCGTCGCTCCGGCGGAAAGTAGTCCGCGATCAGCGAGTACGCCGGCGGACTGCAGCCGGCTTCCCCGACGCCCACGGCCAGGCGCGCGAGCAATAGCTGCGTGAACGTGCGCGCCAGACCGGTGAGCGCGGTGGCCCCGCTCCACACCAGGAGCGCGAGCGAGATGATCGTGACGCGCTCCGTGCGATCGGCGCGCCGCGCGATCGGGATCCCGAGGATCGAGTACAGGAGCGCGAACGCCAGGCCTCCGAGCAGACCGAGCTGCGTGTCGGAGAAACCGAACTCGAGCTTGATCGGTTGGATCAGGATCGTGAGGATCTGCCGATCGACGAAGTTCAAGACGTAGACCGCAAACAACAGCCAAACCACGTAGCGTCGATAGCCCTCCGTGACTTGGAACTCGGACGCAGCGCCGTGCACGCCGGCGCTCGCGCTGATCGCGCTGCTCTGACTCGTCATGTGTCGTCGTCCTCTGTGTCAGGTTCGCAGCGGTGTAAGCTGCTCGCGACGAGATCCTGACAAACGAATCAGAAGACTGCCGTGGGCTGAATGGCAAAGGCCCGCCGATACAGCGGCTCCGCCTTCGCAGTCAGGCTTTGACTGCGGTACAGGTCCGCGAGCTCGGTCAGGTTCGCTGCGACCTCCGTGTGCTGGGGTCCCAGCGTGCGCTCTCGAATCTCCAATGCGCGCTGAAGCAGCTGGGCGGCCCGCGCGTAGTGCTGCTGATCGCGCGCGGACTCTGCCTGGCGGGACAACACCACTGCGTCGTCAGCCACACCCAGCCGCATCCACACCGCCACCAGGCAAGCCGCAGCGGCCGCCGCTAGCGAACACCGCCGGCGCCACTTGCGCCCGCGCTGATCCGCGCTCACCCGCGCGACGACGCGCGCCTGCAAGTCCGCACCGATCGGCGCGGTCAGCGCGGCGAGCACCGCGGAGTCCAGGTCTGCAAGCTCGCGGCGCAGCGCTTCGAGTGGATCTTCGGGTGTCATGACGGATCGTCCTCCAGCAGGCCGCGGGCGAACTCGCGCAGGCGACATCGCCACTGGTCGACTGCCTCACAACTCATCCCGAGCTCGGCTCCCACTTCCTTGGATGGCACCTGCAACACGAATAGCAGGTGAAACATGCGCAGCCCGAACGCAGACCACTTGGCGTCGATGCCGACGATCACGTGACGCAAGCTGTCCCGCTGTTCGATCGGAGCGGCTGCCGTGGCCACCGCAGGTGCCTCGAGCCGGAGCTGGCGAGTACGCAAGCGCGAAGACATGAACCACTCGACCCGTTGTCCAACGTAGTTCTCCAGCGATCGGCCCGCGCTCGGATTCCAGCTGTCGAGGGCCCGCCCTCCGGCGTCGAATAGGTCGGCGAAGGCCTCTTGATAATAGTCTTCGACGTCCTGGCGCACGCGCGGACCACGCGCGAAGCCGCCGCGTCCGAGCGCGCGGGACACCCGGTAGTGCACGACGGGAGACAGGCGAGCGACGAGCCGGTCCGTGGCGCGCACATCGCCACGGAGCGCTGCGATGATGGTCGCTCGATCTTCGTCGGGCTGCGTCTCTGACAATCGGCCCTCGGGTTGAACGCAGCGACATTCGCGCGGCTCTGCGCCGTTGTCTACCCGTGTCAGATTTTCGTTCCGCGGCGCGTATACCGAAGCGCGAGCCAATTCGTCTGTCCTCGGACGTTCCCGTTTAGGAACCCATGGCTGGCGGATGCGAAGGCACGTTGGGACGCGCGGCAACCTCCGCGCCGGCCATCTGGCGGATGATCAGCAGCGTGGCGTCGTCCGAGATCTCGTAGCCCTCGAGCGCCTGCAGCACGGCATCCAGGACCTCGCGAGCCGACTTGCCTTTGGCGCCCGACATGACGCGGCGCACGTTGTAGACGTCGAACATCTCGCCGTCGCGCACGGCTTCGGTCACGCCGTCCGTCAGGAGTACCAGCACGTCGCGCGCACCCATCTCGAGCGTCCGCGTCCGAAACCCACCCGTCGCGTCCGCCTTCAGCCCGAGCCAGAGGCCCGCAGTCTCGAAGGACTCCACCTCGTCGGTGTCTGCGCGGTACACGAACATGTCCTGGTGGGCGCCCGCGAACGCGATCTTCCCGTTCGGATCGCGGCGCAGAGCCGTGATCGTCATGTACTTGTCCTCGCCCAACTGACGGATGTTCTGGGTGAGCACCGCGTTGACGAGCACCAGCAGTCGATCGGGTGTCAGGTCGGGGTCGCACTGCAGCGCAGTGCGTACCGCCGTCTGACACATCATCATGATCAGCCCGGCTGGCACGCCGTGACCTGATACGTCGCCGATCAGGATCCACTCGTGACCGTTGGCATGGATCACGTCGTAGTAGTCACCCCCGACCTCGTCCGCAGGCTTCATGCTGGCAGCCACCTCACAGCCGGCCAACGTGGGCGCCGCAGGTACCAGCGCCTCCTGAATCTTGCGAGCGAGCTTCATCTCGCCCCACAACGCCTCGAGCGCGCGGCCGAGCTCGGCAGTCCGCTCCTTCACGCGCTGCTCGAGGCCCGTGTACAGCCGGAGCAGCTGCACGCCGGCCAGCGCCGCGGCCAGCACCATACACAACGACCACACGTAGAGGACGCGACGATAGCCATTGGCCGTCGCGGCGGCCTGGCTGAAGCGTGCGTTGTACAGCGCTTCGACCTGATCGAGCCGCTGGCTCAGCTCGGTGTTGGACGCCTTGCGCATGAGCTCGTCGACCGATGGCTGCCGCTCGGCGATGACGCGCGCATGCGCCAGGAGTAGATCGAAGTCCGGCGTGATCTCCGGGGCGATGAAGCCGCGAGCGGCGCCGAGCTGGTGCACCACCTCGAGCTGGTTGTCGCGCGTCGAACGATCCCCGATCAGGTTGTAGACCAGGACGGTCTTCACCAGGGCATGCAGCCCCGCATCGATTGCCGGCGTCGTGTTCGAGCCGAGCTGGACGCGCACCTCCTCGACCGCAGTCGGCAAGTAGCGCAGCGAGTTCTTCAGTACGGAGTTTTCTGCCTTGAACCGGTCGATCGCACTGCGCCGCTCACCCACCGAGCCCTGAAGCTCGCGCAGCGCTCGCTCGAGCTCCGAATCGATCGGGAGCACGGCAGCGAGTCGCGGCTCGAGCTCGGCCGTGCGGTTGGCGAGGTCCACCTCGGTCCCCGTCAGCGGATCGTACTGGTTGAGCAAGCCG
This sequence comes from Polyangiales bacterium, assembly GCA_035274465.1. GTDB lineage: Bacteria > Myxococcota_A > Polyangia > Polyangiales > JAFGIB01 > JADGRF01. The sequence continues at coordinate 2,672 of DATEOF010000212.1, read as the reverse complement.
AAGCGCGCCGCCAGCACCTGCTGCGCCATCTGCCGGTCGAGGTGTCGAACACGACCAAAGGTCTCGATGGCACGCGCGTGCGCGTCGAAGTCCGCCGAGCGCGAGCGCAGGTACAGCGCGCCCGAGAGCGCGAACGCGAGCGCGAACAGCGTGGCGATCAGGGCAAACCAGCGTCTGCTCGACATCAGCCATTCACTCCTGCCGCAGCCATCGGGCTGGACAGCGACTTCAAGAACGCGATGATCGCGTCGAGTTGCTCGGGGCTGAGCTTGCGGCCGAGTTGATAGCGCGCCATGACCTGAACGGCCGCAGGTAGCGTCGCAGCCGAGGCGTCGTGAAAGTATGGGCCCGTGTATTCCACGTTGCGCAGCGACGGAACTCGGAACACGTAGCGGTCGGCTTCATCGTGAGTCACGTTGTAGCGTCCGTAGTCGGCGTCGGTCACCGCGCCGCGATCCTTGAAGTAGTCGCCCAGCACACCGAAGCGCTGGAACATGTTGCCACCGACGTTCTGGCCTTGATGACAGGCGATGCAGCCCACGGCCTTGAAGGTTTCATAGCCCGTGCGGGCCTGGCTGCTGAGCGCGGCTTCATCGCCTTCCAGCCAGCGATCGAAAGCCGAGCCACGCGTGATCAAGGTGCGCTCGAAGTCTGCGATCGAGCGCCGAACATTGTCGGAGGTGAGCCCATCCGGGTACGCCGCGGCGAAGGCCGAGGCGTACGTCGCATCGCGTCGGAGCTTCTCGACGACTTGCTCCCAGTTCGACCCCATCTCGAGTGGGTTGGTCAGCGGACCGTTGATCTGATCCTCCAGCGTGGCTGCTCGGCCGTCCCAGAACTGCACGAAGTTGAGCGCTGCGTTGTAGACAGTGGGAGCATTGACGAGGCCGAGCTTGCCGCCGACACCTACCGGGCGCGCGCGACCATCGTCGCCGCCGTTGGCGAGATCATGACAGCTCGAGCAAGCTACCTTGTCATCGACGGATAGCCGTGGCTCGTGGAAGAGCCGCCGGCCGAGCGCAACGATCTTCGGATCGAGCTTCGGCGCTTCGGGGAGCGCACCGAGAGGCTCTCGACCGATCGTGCCCGCGGCCACAGTCACTTGCTCCGCACGCTGTTCGACCGGGCGTGCTGCGGGAGTCTGCTCACCACATGCGATCAAGCCGGCGACGAACAGAATCAGCGGGGTGCCAACACCGCGCAGGTTCGCGGCGCTGGAGGACCTTGGGGGCATTACAACTCCGACAGGCAAAGCACCAGAATGCACGTAAACGACGAGAGCGGTCAAAGCCTGGGACGCAAGCGTTAGCGTCGATGTAAGCCCTCGAAGCTCACGCTAGCCGAAGCTCCGGCGTTGCAGCCAACAGCGACCATGCGCCGATGTCAGTCGGTGCAGCATTCCGCAGGTGCCGTCTCAGAACCTCACCGCTTGAACGTCGCAAACCACTCTCAGATATCTATGAATGCTGGACCGGGTAGAGCAGAATGAACCTGCCGTATGGGCGCTTTTGGGCTCGCGGAGCTGCAGACGAGGGCACAGGTGTACAGCCCGCAGCCACGAAGCCGGCACCTTCGCACAAGAGGTTCATGAGCAACGTTCACGAGGTCGAAGAAGATCGGTTGGTGCAGCTGCGCTTCAAGCCACTCTGGCTCTACGTCGATGCCGTCCGAGAGTTCTGTGGGTTCTTCGCGCGCGCCACCTTCACCAACGAAGAGCTGGGTCAGCGGGTGGGTCTGGTCGTACACGAGCTGATCGAAAACGCAGTGAAGTACGGCGACGAGCGTGAGCTCGAGCTCCGTATCGAGCGCATGCCCGGCTCGGTCCTGATTCGCGTCGCGAACACGACCACGGACGAACGAGCGCAAAAACTGCGCGAGATCTTCGACCAGCTCTCCAAGGTGCCTCCGGCGGATGCCTATACGCGCGCGCTTCAACGCGCGGCGACCTTGCCGCAACACGAGAGCGGCGTCGGGCTACCCCGTATTCAATACGAAGGCCAGGTCAACCTCGAGCTCGAGACTGCCCCCGGACGTGTGGTGATTACTGCCAGAGGTGTCGCATGACTGCGCTGTCGACCATTTCGCCGCTCGCGATCGAGGGCGTCGTCATTCGCGTCGAGAACCAGACCGTGTTCTTCGAGGGCGTCATCTCGATGCGTAGCCCCGCGGAGACCGTCACGCCGCATCTGCGGAAGATCCATGCAGCGGCCGTGCAGGACGGGGTCAAGAACCTGACCGCTGACCTGGGCAAGCTGCGCTTCATGAACTCATCGTCGATCCGTTCCTTGGTCGACTGGGTGGAGTGGATCCGCAACGAGGCCGACAACAGCCGCTACGTGCTGCACTTCGTCAGCAAGCCGGACGTAACCTGGCAGCGAACGACGCTGGCGGCGATACAAACGCTCGGGGGTCCACTCGTGGTCGTGCATTCCGGCGGATAGCCCGTGGCCGAGCGCTCCACCTCCCCCGCACTAGTCGCGCGGTTCCTCCCGAGTTGGGACCACATCGAACCACTGCGTCAGTACGCAGAGGTCGCGATCAAGACGCGCTCCGACCAGGCGAGTGCTGACAAGGTCAGCATCGTGGTCAGCGAGCTCCTCGAGAACGCGATCAAGTATGGAATTCCCTCGAGCGAGGTCGAGTTCGAGCTCTCGATCGCGCGCGACGGCTCC
>DATEOF010000211.1:0-9884 GCA_035274465.1 Polyangiales bacterium | reverse complement strand
CGCGACCCTTCCGATGACAATCGGTCGCCGGCGCTGCGCGGCGGCTCCCAGCCCGAAAAACCCACATCCGCGCCGCAAAACCCCGGCGAGCGGAACCCGCTACACATGCGCCTACAGTGAAATCGATAGCAATTGATCGGGGGCTGGTTGCGCTATAAGTCGTGACCGTGACTTTGGGCAGGGGCTTGTTGCTTGGCATGATGGCCGGCTTGCTCGGTGCAGCGTGCAGCGAGGCCGAGAGCGCGGGACAGGTGGTGATCGCGATCGGCACCGATCTCGCGATGCCGCAGCAGATCGACAACGTCTATCTGCACGTGGAGGTCCGCGGGCAGACGTTCCTCGACCACTACTATCCGGTGGGCCCGAGCGACGACGATGACCCGATCCCAGCTACGTTGACGTTGGTCGCCGGCGATTCCGACCAACCCGTGACGATTCGCGTGGGCGGCCAGCGGCGCGGCGAGTGGCGCACGTTCCGAGAAGTCGTCACGACGGTGCCGACCGATCGCAGCTCGCTGCTGCGACTGCCGGTGCAGTGGCTGTGCGACGGCTCGGCCCGCGAAGTCACGAGCATGAACAACGGCGTGAAGGAGACCCGCGTCGTCTCGAGCTGCGAATCAGACGGCTACAGCTGTCGCGCGGGCAAGTGCGTCCCCAACCTGCTCGAAAAGGAGCAAGAGGACGCGTTACCGGAGTACCAGCCCGAGCTGGTCTTCGGGGGCGCGGCAGATCCCGACGAGGGCACTTGCTTCGACACGCTCAGCTGCATGACGGTCGGCCACGTAGTCGAGCCCGATGAAAACTGCAGCGTGGACAAGCCCGCGAGTGGAACACCGAACCTGGCGCTGCGCGTGACCGACGACGGCATCTGCGACGACGAGGGCACGACCTGCTTCGTGCCGCTGGACGAAGACGAGCAGCTCGGCTGGCACGAGCGCTCGGATCGCTTGCGGCTGCCGGAGGCGGCTTGCACCAAGCTCAACGAGCGCAAGGTGAACGCGATCTATCTCAGCACCGAGTGCCGCACCAAGACTCCCGCCATCCCGCCGTGCGGCACCTGGTCGCGCGTCGGCCGGCTGCCAGGCAAGCAGATCACGGCCCCCGAGGCCGCAGCCATGAAGCTGCCGCTCGCGAAGGAGCTGACGCAGGTGCTGCCGGAGAAATCCCAGCTGTGCTGCCAGCTGCTGGCCGAGGACGGGAAGCTCGTCACCTGCGCCTGCGCGAGCAAGACCAACGCCACGCTGCTGCGCATCGACCCCAAGGCGAACCCGCCTGCGGTCTCGACGGTCGGGTCGCTCAACCCGCCCGATTCGCGCGATCTGATGCGCTTTCCTGCCGCGCTGTATCAGGGCGCGCTCTACTGGGCGGTGGACACCAAGATCCAGCGCACGCCGCTGGCCGGGAGCACGGCCACGGGCGGGACGTTCGACCTCACCGGTGCGATCTACGAACGCAGCTCGCTGCTGGTCGGACCCGCAGGCCTGTTCGTGCTCGCCACCGGGTTGTCGACGATGAGCGGCGCGCCAGTGCAGATCCTGGGGGCGGGATCAAACGGCGAACGGCCAGCGTACGACACCGGCGGCACGCAACCCGTGTATCAGTTCGCGCAAGACGAGCGCTACCTGTACCTGGCAGTGGATGTGGACGATGCAGCCGACGGCGGCCCGGTGAAACGCACCAGCAGCGTGGTGCAGATGAACAAGGCCAACGGCGCGCTGAAGAACGTGTTACCCGCGCAGACGATCAGCATCAGCGATCCCTTGCGCGGCGGCGGCTACACCGGCGTACAGGTCGATCGCCAGCTCGCGTACGCGATATTCGAAGGCATGCCCGATCCAGCCGGCGTCATTCCGGTGAGCCTGGTCCGCGTCGACCTCGTGAACCTCGGCAGCGGCACGGCGATCTACGAGACCAGGGTCAACCCCAGGCTCAGCCAGCTGGCGCTCCTGGGCGCACTGGACGGCGCCGTGGTGCTCACACGCGTCGACTTCGAGAACGCGGACAGCAAACAAGTTCGGAGCTCGTCGGTGCTGCTGATCAACCAGGCCGGCGTGATGCGCGTGATCGCGGACTTCCCCGGCCCCGACTTCCCGGGTCCAGGCATGGCCGCCGACGAGCAGCAGGTCTACTGGCTGAACAGCTCGGGCCGCCTGTACGGCTTCCCGCGTGAGGGTTTGCACTAGGGTCTATGCGCACCGCGAGCCTCGGACTCTGCGCGTGCATCGCGCTTCTGGCCATCCCGGCGAACGCACAGGTCCGGGTGAGCGAGCAGCCACAGCCCAACGCGCCGCCCGGAGCTGCAGCATCTCTGGCCGATTCACTCAGCGGCGTGGCGCGTTCGGACTACGACGCCGGCCGCATCCTGTTCGACGACGGGGACTACGCCGGCGCCTACCTGAAGTTCGAGCGTGCCTTCGAGCGTGGAGGGGACGAGCGATTGCTCTGGAACATGGCCGCTTGCGAGAAGAACCTGCGGCACTACGGCAGCGCGCTCACGCTCCTCGAACGCTACAAGCGCGAAGGCGAGGTGCGCATGAGCGCCAACCACCGCGCCGAAGTCGACGCGCTGTTGGAAACGTTGCACACCCTGATCAGTACGGTGCACTTGGTCGTGAATGAGGTCGACGCGACCGTCTTCGTCGACGACCGGCCAGTCGGCAAGTCACCGCTCCCCGGCCCGCTGCTCATCGACCTCGGCCTGCGGCGCATTCGCGTCTCCAAGGCCGGCTTCCAAGATCAGGTCGTGACTAAGGAATTTGCCGGCGGCGCACAGCTGACACTGCTCGTGACCCTGCCGCGCGAAGAGAACGAGGGGCGGATCTCCATCCTGGCTGCCGTCGGCAACACGATTCGCATCGATGGCCAAATCATGGGTGAGGGCACATGGCGCGGAACGCTGACCGCAGGTGAGCACTCGCTGCGCGTTACCGCGCCGGACATGCTGCCGTATTCCAAGGAGATCGTTGTCAAAGCCGGCGAAGAACGCACCATCTACGTGCAACTGGACGAAGCCGGTGGCGGCGGAATCCCCGCATGGGTGTGGCTCGGTGCGGGCGTGCTCCTGGCCGGCGGCGCGGCGACTGGCGCATATTTCCTGTTCAAGCCATCCGACGAGCCCAACTACACGGTGGGCACGCTCGATCCAGGTGCCATCCACCTGCCCTGATCAGTGTGACGCAAGCCACGTTACGCCCGCCGTCCGAAAAGTTATAACTACGGTCTTTGGCCGCCAACGGAGGCGGACGAGACGCGGCAAATTTGTCGCGATTCGATGCGAGCAGGGGTTCGTTTCGCGGCCGCGGAGACAAGCCCTAGCCGAGCGTGATAAGGGGGTGGGTTGTGTCGACATCTTCGCTTGGAAACTCGTTTAGATTGGCGGTCGTGCTGGCAGCCGCCGTCGCCGCGCTCAGCTGCGAGGAACAGGCTTCCTCCGGACTGGCGGTGGTGATCGAGTCTGATCTGCAGTTGCCGAAAGACATCGATCGCATTCGCTTCGAAGTCACGCAAAACGGCGCGAGCGTCCGCATGGAAGAGCACGTGCTCGGACCGACCGGGCTGTTGCTGCCGGCAGAGTTCAGGCTGCAAGCGACGACCGACGCGTCGCCGGTATCGATCCGCGTGGTCGGCTTCAAGGGTCCGCAACCGCGCATCGAACGCGGCGCGATCACGCCGATCCCGTCGACGTACGTCGCGATGCTGCGCATGCCGCTCAACTTCTTGTGCGCGGGCACGGCACGTCTGGACGGCAGCTCCAGCTGCGGCGACATGAATACGTGCAAGCAGGGCGCCTGTGCCAGCTCGATCGTCGGCGCCGCAGAGCTTCCAGCCTACATTCGCGGACCGTGGAGTGACGCTGAGGGCGGCATGCGCGACGCCGCTACCAGCGACTGTTTCGACGTGCTCAACTGTTTCTCGGGCTCGTACAAGCCCGAGCTGAATCGACAGACCTGTACCTTCACGCTCGAGCAGGATGATCCCGGGCGCATCAGCGTCGCGATCAAGCTGCCCCAGGGCAGCGACGGTATCTGTGGGCCGGCCTCGTGCTGGGTCGCGCTCGACGAGGGACCGGAAGGTTGGACGCAGGACGGCCTGAACTTCACGCTGCCGCCGACGCTGTGTGCGGATCGCTCGGACGGGACGCGCTTCACGATCGTGGTCAGCAACACCTGTGCGGGCAAGACGCTGAACACGCCGCCGTGCGGCGATTGGTCGTCCGCGTCGCATCCGGCCGAGATCGAGGAACCGACCGGCAGCACCAGCTCGCCCAACTCCACGGAGACGCCGGGCGAACCGGTCGGCACCTCGTGTGCCGGGCCTTCGCTGCAGGCCTGCGGCGACTGCGGCATGCAGCGGCGGACCTGCCGCAACGGCACGTGGGGCGAATGGGGTGAGTGCACGGCGCAGGGCGTCTGCGAGCCCAATTCCTCCGAAGCTTGCGGCGTCAACGGCACCCGCGCCTGCGAGAAGACCTGCGAGTGGGGCGAGTGCATCGGCCAGAGCTGCGATGGACAGTCGGTCGAAGCCTGCGGCAACTGCGGCACGCGGCGGCGCTCGTGCGCGAATGGCGCGTGGTCCGAGTGGGGTCCGTGCCTCGACCAGGGCGAGTGCATGCCCGGCACGACGCAAGCTTGCGGGGCCGACGGCACGCAAGGCTGCATGGGCAACTGTCACTGGGGTGTGTGCGGCAATCAGCTGTGTCCCGGCGCGCCGTCGCAAGCCTGCGGCAACTGCGGCACGCAGACGCGCAGCTGCACTGCGGCCACGTCGACCTGGTCGCAGTTCGGCGTCTGCGAGCAGGAGGGCTCGTGCGAAGCCAACAGCACCCGCCCCTGCGGTACGCGCGGCATGCAGACCTGCGGCGGCAACTGTGAGTGGGACGCTGCCTGCACCGGCCAGGTCTGTGAAGGCCCGGCCACTCAGGTCTGCGGCAACTGCGGCATCCGGACGCGCAGCTGCGACACCAACACGGGCGTGTGGTCCGAGTGGTCGGAGTGCACGCGCGAGGGCGTGTGCGTACCGGGCCAGGTGCAGAACTGCGGGGCTGGTGGCACGCAAATCTGCCAACTCAGCTGCCAGTGGAGCCTCGAGTGCAACGGCCAGGCGTGCGCCGGCGAGATGACACAATCCTGCCAGCGCTGCGGCACGCAGAATCGCGCCTGCGACGGCAACAGCGCCACCTGGCTGCCCTGGGGCCTGTGTTTGAACCAGGGCCCGTGCAACCCGGGCGCCACGCGCCGCTGCGGCTCCGGCGGCACGCAGATCTGCCAGAGCGACTGCAACTGGGGCAACGACTGCACCGGCCAGGCGTGCAGCGGTCCGTCGAGTGAAACCTGCGGCAACTGCGGCACGCGATCGCACATCTGCAACGGCAGCACCGGCCAGTTCGGAGACTGGACGCGCTGCACCGGCGAAGGCCCGTGCACGCCCGGCGATACGGAGAGCTGCGGCGGCAACCAGGCGCACACGTGCACGAACCAGTGCAGGTGGGGCAACTGCACCTGCCAGCCGGGCTTCCTGGCGTGCGGCACGGCATGCGTGGATCCGCTCAGCGATCCGTTGCACTGCGGTGATTGCAACACCAGCTGCGGCGAGCGCGCATGCAATGGCGGCGAATGCGAGTCCTGTCCGAGCGGCACGCACGCCTGCAACCTCGAGTGCGTGTCGAACAGCAGCATCAACTCGTGTGGCAACCGCTGCGCGCCGTGCGCGGCCCCCACGAACGGGACCGCGACGTGCAATGGAACGCAGTGCGACTTCAGGTGCAACGACGGCTTCCACCGTTGCGGGAACCAGTGTGTCAGCGACACGGACCTCAACAGCTGCGGCGGGCGCTGCAACAACCCGTGCCCGACACCCATGGGCGGCTCGGCCACCTGCGATGGCGAACTCTGTGGCTCGACGTGCCCCGGCGGCACGCACAACTGCAACAACCAGTGCGTGACGAACAACTCGGCCGCGACGTGCGGCGAGCGCTGCACGCCCTGCCCTGCGCCGATGGGAGGCAGCGTGTCGTGCATGGGCGGCCTGTGCGTGCCGAGCTGCCCCGCAGGCTCGCACTTGTGCGGCAGCCAATGCGTCAGCGACTCGGACGTGAACAGCTGCGGTGATCGCTGCGATCCATGCCCCGCGGGCCCGACCGGGTCGACAGCGAGCTGCGAGCGCGGTGAGTGCACGTACGACTGCCCGCGAGGACAGCACGCGTGCAGTGGCAAGTGCGTCAGCAACAACGACGTAGCGACGTGCGGCGATCGCTGCACGCCTTGTCCCAATGGACCGACGGGCTCCTCGCCAACTTGCACCGAGGGGACTTGTAACAGCACGTGCAACCAAGGCACGCGCCCATGCCCAGGTGGCGCTTGCTTCGCCAACGACGACATGCACTGCGGAGCCATGTGCATCGCGTGCAGCGGCGGCAAGACGTGCAATGACACTGCGTGCGTGTGCCCGAGTGGCACACACGACTGCAACGGGGAGTGCGAGTCGAACACCAGTGTGAACTCGTGCGGCAACCGGTGTGACCCGTGTCCTGCGCCGAAGGGTGGTTCGGCGACGTGCAGCAACAACGGCACCTGCGGCTCGAGCTGCCCCGACAACACGCACGTCTGCGACGGCGAGTGCGTCTCGAGCAACTCTGCGGCTACCTGCGGCAGCAGCTGCACGCCTTGTGTCGCACCGGTGGGCGGCACCGTGGCGTGCGTGGGCGGCCAGTGTGTGCCCGATTGTTCAAACGGCGAGCACCTGTGCGGCAACACATGCGTCAAGAACAACGACGTCAACAGCTGCGGCGATCGCTGCACGCCCTGCCCGGCCGGTCCCAACGGCTCGACGCCGAGCTGCGTCAATGGGATGTGCCAGACCTCGTGTCCGAAGGACCAGCACATCTGCGACGGTAAGTGCGTCAGCGACAACGATGTCGACACCTGCGGCGATCGCTGCACTCCATGTCCAGCCGGCCCGACCGGCTCGCAACCGACGTGCAACAACGGTGTGTGCAGCAGCTCGTGCAGCGGGAACACACGCGCCTGCACGAACCCGGCGGGGTGTTTCGCCAACGACGACGACCATTGCGGTGCCAGCTGCGCGGCGTGCACGGGCGGCAAGACCTGCAACGGCACTGCATGCGTGTGCCCCAACGGCGAGTGCAACGGCGTCTGCGTGGACACGCGCTCCGACAAGAACAACTGCGGCCAGTGCGGCAAGCAGTGCGACTCGTGCAGCAACGGCAACTGCAGCTGCGGCGCGAACGAGCTCGCGTGCGATAGCGGCTGTGTGCCCAACGACGCAAAGAACTGCGGGCGCTGCGACAGGGCATGCGCCCCCGGCGTGGCGTGCATCGACGGCAACTGCGGCTGCAGCGGCAACCAAGAGCTCTGCGGCGGAGAGTGCGTCACCTGCCCGCGTGCACCCACGGGCGGAACCACCAAGTGCGAAGGCGCTTCGTGCGTCGTGGACTGCGGCAGACTGACGCATTGCGAGGACGACAACAGCTGCTCCGCACTCAACGACGAGAAACACTGCGGCAACTGCCAGACCACATGCAGAGGCAACGAGAACTGCGTGGCAGGCAATTGCGTGGCGCCGGAGCCACCCCCGCAAAGCGGCTCGGGCAGCGGCGGCGGTGGAGCAGGCGGCGAGTCGAACCCAGGCTGATTACTGACCTACATCTCGGGGCGTGCTAATTTCGCCCCAGGTGAACCTCTACGACGAGCTCGTCGGAGTCGTGCAAGCCCTCGAGGCGACCGGGGTGGAGTACGCGCTCGTGGGTGGCCTCGCCGTGAGCGTGTGGGGAGCTCCGCGCGCGACCAGTGATATCGATCTCCTGGTGCGTCCGGAGGACGTGGCAGGAGCTACGGAGGCCGCGCACAACTGCGGCTACAAACCGGAAGCTCCGACCCGCTTCTCCGACGGCATGGGAATGCAGCGCGTGAGCAAGATCGTGTCGGGTCGAGTGATGACCCTGGACTTCCTGCTGGTCGACGCGAACCTCGAACCCGCCTGCCTGGATACGAAGATCGACATGAGCGCGGCGGCCATCACCGCGCGCTTGCGCGAAGCCGCGGCGCTGCTCGAGTTGTGCCGCAAGCTCGAGCGCGGGCCCGATCATCGAGCTTGATGTGGCCGGGATCGGGATCATCTTCAATCCGCGTAGCGGGCACTTTCGCCGCCATCCAGGCTCGGGGTTGCGGCTGGCGCGCGCGCTGGGGTCGCACGGGATCGTGCGCGAGGTCAGCTCGATCGAGGCGCTGTATCGCGCGGCGGAAGAGTTTCGCGGGCTCGACATCGAGTTGCTCGGCATCAGCGGCGGCGACGGTACGAACAGCACGACGCTGAGCGGGTTCCTGGAGGTCTACGGCGAGCGCGCGCTGCCGCCCATCGCGTTGCTGCGCGGCGGCACGGCAAACACGCTGGCCGACTCGATGGGCGTCCCGCACGGCCGGCCCGAACGACAGCTCGCGCGCCTGGTGCGCGCGTATCGGCAGCCGCTACGCCACGTCGAGCGACGCATGATGCAGGTGCGCGGCGAGAACAGCCGGCGCTGCGACGCGCTCACGGACGCGCCGCGCTACGGCTTCCTGTTCGGAACCGGCGTGGTGGCCGGCTACTTGCGCGAGTACTACGCGGCCGGCCAGCCGAGCGCCTGGGTGGCATCGAAGACGCTGCTGCGCGGCATCGGCAGCACCCTGGTTCGCGGCCCGATGATCCGGCGCATGGCGAAGCCCTTCCACGGCTCGGTCGAGCTCGACGACGGTACGGCCTGGCAGGAGCGCGACTACTTCGCGGTCGCCGCCGGCACGATCGAGCAGATCGGTCTGGGCTTCAAACCCTTCTACCGCTCGCACGAGTGCCTGGACGCCTTTCACCTGCTCGGCATCCACACCTCGCCCTGGGGCTTCGTCCAGCAGCTGCCGAACGTGCGTCGCGGCCGGACGATGGGTCCGGAGCACACGCACGAGGCGCTGGCCAAACACGTGAAGCTGCACGCGTCGGAACGCAGGCTCACGTACATGGTCGACGGCGATCTGTACGAGTGTGAGGGGGGGCTGGAGCTCAGCCTGGGCCCGGCGCTGAAGATCGTCGCGACCGAGCAGTCGCAGCACTAGCTCTCAAGGCGCGCCCCAGTGCACCGCTCCGCGCAACGCGGGCCCCTCGCCTTCGCAGTGTTGCTCGAAACGCAGATCGAGCGCGGTCAGCACTTGGCCATCGAAGCTGAGCTTGTCGATCACGAACCAACCCGCAGTCGTGTTGCAGCCCCGGCCCTGCCCGGACCAACTCAGGCCTGGACGCGTGGGGTTTCCGACTACGGCGCGGCGCGCGTTGCCGAAGTAGCCCAACTCGAGCAGTGTGTGCGCCTGCATGGCCACGAAGTCACCGTGCCAGTCAGCGAGCTGCACCTGGATCCAGGATTCGTCCGCAGTGATGTGAACGCTCGCCCCCGTGTAGAGCAGCGTCTGCCCGGCGCCGATGAAGTCGCCTGCGTCACTCTGCAGATAGCAGTAGCTGCCGCTCGCGGGCGTCGCACCACCTGGCGGTCGCCAGAGCTCTTCCGGCGCGGGATTGACAGGACCGGCTGGGATCGTCGGATCGTCGGCGCGCCAGTGGATCTGTCCACGCAACGCGGCCGCCTTCAGATCGCAGTGCTGCTCGAAGCGCAGGTCGATCGCGGTGAGGATGTCCGCGTCGTAGGTGACACTGTCGACGACGAACCAACCACTCACCGCGTTGCATCCCCATTCGAAGCCGGCGCGCACCGGGTTGCGAGAGGGCTCGTGCATACCAGCGTAGTAACCGGGCGCGAGCCTGCTCACACCTTTCACCGGCACGAATCTCCCCCACCAGTCGTCATCCCCTTGCACGTGGACGCTGAGGTATCCTGACAGCATGCT
>DATEOF010000210.1:0-6484 GCA_035274465.1 Polyangiales bacterium | reverse complement strand
TTCACGGAGCTGCTCTCGGCGAACCCCGACGCGCTGCGCGTCGAGGGCTGGTCCGAGTCCGACCTCGCGCGCGTGCGCGCCGTGCTGGCGGAGCAGACCTTCGTCGATTCGGCGGAGCTCGAGCGCTCCCGACAGATCGCGGACGCCGAGCTCTGCCGCGGCTTCGTGCGCGCACTGCTCGAGCAGGCGGGCACCACGAGCGTGGCACGCCGAGCGATCGTGCGCGCGCACCTCCAGCGCGGCTGGCGAACGGTGGCGGTCGTGCTGCTGTCGGCGGCGGTCGTGTTCTACGCCTCGCTGGCGTTCCTGCGCGTGCTGCGTGGCCCCGACCTCGCACTCGGCAAGCCGTGGTCGACCAGCAGCACGTGGGCGGAGTGTCATCCCGAGCACCTCAAGTGCGGCAACGCGCGCACTCGAATCTTCTTCCACACCAAGCGCCAAACGCAGCCGTGGTTCCTGCTGGATCTCGGCTCGCCGACCACGTTCGGGCGGGTGGAGATCGACAATCGCGACGACTGCTGCAGGGACCGAGCGTTGCCGCTCGTCGTCGAGGTGAGCGACGACGGACAAAATTTTCGTGAGCTCGCCCGGCGCACGGAGCCGTTCGATACCTGGCACGCGACGTTTCCGGCAACGCAGGCGCGCTTCGTGCGGCTGCGTATCGACCGCCGGGACTTTCTGCACCTGTCGCGAGTGACCGTGCGCCGGCGCTGAGGTGGTCAGCCTCAGCGCGTGCCCGTGGACACGGCACCCTGCGCCGTGAAGTACACGCGGCTGCCGTAGGCGGCGATGTCGCGCAGGAGGACCTTCGCCACCGAGGGCTCCACGGTCGCCGCGCCCGCAGTCGCCACGCGCATGACATCGACGGGTTCTTCGTTCGTGGTCACGGCGAAGTAGATGAAGCCATCCGCCACGGCCATGCGTTGCGCTGCACTCGGGTGCGTCCAGGTCTCGACCTTCGCGCCGTCGAGCTGAATCCGCACCACGCGCAACCGTCCGGCGTTCAGCGAGAGCGCCACCACCGCGTGCGCGTCTGCTGCCAGCTGCAGCACGGAGTCCATCGCCAGTTCTCGGGTCAAGAGGCCGCTTGTGGCGCTGCCGAGCGCGAACCAGCGGACCCCTTCTGCGGTCGCGACATAGGCGGTGGCGTCGGTCATCGCGACGTTGGCAGCATCCACCGACTCCGCAACGGTCTCGACCTGCGTGCTGGCGACGGCGAGGCGGCGTAGCGTGTGCGCGCAGCTGTCGGCGACGAGCAGCTGTGACGCGTTGGCGGCAAAATCCGCCACGCACATGGGGTCGATCGCCAAACGCTCACTCGCACCCGAGTCAGGGTCGATCCTGAACAGTCCGTTGCGCGCCCTGACGTAGAGTCGATCGCCACCGAGCGCGATCCGCACCTCGCCGGGGAAGGGCAAGCCCAGCGCCTGCTTCGGGCCTCCGCAGCGAGGCATGCGCCAGACGACGCCCTCCTGGTCACAAGCGCCGCCCGGCGGCGACGTCCCCACGATGCACCCCGCGGGTCGCCGATCCGTGAAGTATACGAAGCGAGCGTCGACCGCGATCGCCCAGGCCGGAGGCGTGAACACATCGCTGGGCACCAACTGCGCGGGAGAGCTCGAGAACGTGCAATCGTCGTGTCGCGCAGCTGGCTCGTGTTCGGGCGGAGGTCGGCTGAGCCCGTCGGCCGCGCCTTCGTTGACAACCGGACCACCGTCAGCGTCATCGCTGCGCGGTGCAGCCGCGTCGGTGCGAAGCGTGGGTCCGGCGTCGCCTGGCTGCGGTTGCGTGCTCGCTGGCTCGGAAGGTCCCGCCGCCGCAGGCTGCATGGCCGAGGGTCGCGCTGCGTCCACGCTGGCGTCGTCGCTCGCGTCGCGTCGATCGGTGCGCCGCGAACCCGCATCGGGTGAGACGGTCGACGTCTCGAGCGACGCCCCCAATCGGTCACGGTTCGAACTGCACCCCGCCCCGCATGCGGCGAAAACCCATGCAGCTGACAGCAGCCACGTCGCGCGACGCATCCCAGCCCACTCCCTGCGCCCCAGGGGGAAACTCTGGCGGGCGGGAGGGTGACAGTCAATGTCGGCAGGTGCGGGATTCTTGGTGGTCGCCGTGGATTCGACGGATAGTGCCGGTCCATGAGGGGTGCGTTAAAATTTCAACTTAGCGGCGGCATGTTCGTGGTGAGCGCGAGCGTGCTCGTGGCGCTTTCGGCCCGAGCGGAACCGGCAGCTACGCCGGTCCCCGCCGATACGGTCACTCCGGCGGCACCGGCAACCCCAGCGGAGTCGGCAGCTCCCACGGAGGCGGTAGCACCCGTGGAGACGCCGCCGCCCTCCGCTGCGACACCCGCCCCGCCGGCGACAGCGATCCGCGAGGAAATGCCAGCCTCCGCGGCGACGGCGGCCCCGGCGGCGACGGACGCGAGGCGCCCAGTGTCGGCGCTCCTCGACGAGGAGTTCCGCTCGGACACGGAGTCGCGCGACCAGCGCACCGAGTCACGCCTCTTGAAGGAGCGAATGGAGCAGGTGCTCGGGAACTTCATCGAGATCGGCGGCTATTTCCGCGCTGGCTACGGACGCTCGGGAGCGGGCGGTCCCATGGTCGGGTTTCAGGCTCCAGGTGCCGCCTCCAAGTACCGCCTCGGCAACGAGGCCGAGAACTACGGCGAGCTCATCCTGAGCAAGAACATCTACCTGAAGGGCCTCTTCGGGCTGGACGAAGAAGGCGCGCACACCCGCGCCGAGCTGGACGGCCCCATCGCACGCGTTCAGCTGCGGTTGAGCTTCTTCAATCCATACTCCGCCTCCGGTTCCGCGGCCGATACGTCGGTCGGTCTTCCCGAAGCCTGGGCATCGGTGGGCAACGTGCTGCCGTTCTCACCCGGCACGAAGTTTTGGGCCGGCAATCGCTTCTACCGGCGGCATGACATCCACGTGATCGACTTCTTCTACTGGAACGTGAGTGGCGGCGGCGGCGGCATCGAGGATATCCCGCTCGGCCCCGGGCACCTCGCCTTCGCATGGATCGGCTGGGGCAGCACCAGTGGCCTGAGCTATGTGCCGGAGCCCGATCCAGCGAACAAAGCAGGGTTCAGCAAGTCGACGTATGATCTTCGCGCGTACGATTTGCCGCTCTTGTCCGGGACCGTGGAGTTCGGGATCGCGTTCTCGCATTCGCTGAGCGGCGTCGATGACGAGGGACGCAAGGGTCCGAAGACCTACGGATTTGCGGCCGACGTGGTCCACACCGTCAAGGGCTTCATCAGCGACGATGGCGTCCAGAAGTTCAGCGTCCAGTTCGGCACGGGCCCCGCGCGCACGTTCACTGCGGGCTTCGAGACCGTAACCTTGCCCGAGGGCACGTTCATTCGAGCGGACGCAAAGGGCGAGTGGCGTCTGCGCGTCACCGAAAGCTTCAGCGCCAATATCGGCAAATATTTCTCACTCGGTCCCGTGCTCGTCTTTCAACAAAGCCGCGAAGACGAATCGAACCAGACGTGGCTGTCCGGAGGCGTGCGCCCGATCGTGCACTTCACGCGCTACCTGAACCTCGCGCTCGAGGGCGGAATCGACTGGGTAAAGAATGGCGAGAGCGATGGCGTGCTCGGGAAGATCACCATCGCTCCTCAAGTCTCGATCGACGGCCGTTGGGACAGCCGTCCCGTCATCCGCCTGTTCGTGACCCAAGCCTTCTGGAGCGACGACTTCACGGGCCAGGTGGGCGGACCGGACTATGCGACGGACTCGGCCGGCTTGAGCGCCGGCATGCAGATGGAAGCGTGGTGGTGAGGTCGAGCGCTGCGTCTGTGAGCGGCGCAGCTCAAGCCGCGAGTTGACCGCGCATCTCTGCGGCGTATTGATCGGCGTTCAAGCCGACGAGCAGGTGAAGGGTCTTGCCGTCGTCGAGCTTCACCACCGCGGCGATCCCCTCGGACTCCAGCGTCGCTTCGCGCACCAGTGCCTTGTCGCGCACGACCAGGCGGAGGCGCGTCTCGGCGCAGGCTTCCACTCGAACGATGTTTGCCTTGCCGCCGAGCGCGACGATGTACGCGCCGGCCTTGCGCGCCGCATCCGGATCGCGGAGCGGAGGCGAAAGACCGGGCGCCTGTGCCGTCGCGCTCACGGGCGAGGCAGCTTCGACCTCGTCGGCCTCCGGCCCGGCGCTCCTGAGGTACTCCTGCATGTCAGTCTTCAGGTTCTCGCTTTGCGTGCCGAAGATGGCCTGCACGCCGTCACCGAGCACGACCACGCCGGCAGCGCCTAGCGCCTTGAGCTTCTCGGGGCTGGCCTTGGTCGGGTCGGCCAACTTGATGCGCAGCCGCGTGATGCACGCGTCGAGGCTCACGATGTTCGACCGGCCGCCGAATGCGCGCACGAGTTGCAAGGCGAAGTTGTCGCCGGCGGTGCTGCGCTCCGCGGCGTGCGTCTCGCTCTCGACCTCTCGGCCGGGCGTGAGCAGGTTGAAGCGGGTGATCGCGAACCAGAAGACCCCGTAGTAGACCAAACCCCAGAGCGGCCCGAGGACGAAGAGCCAGCCGGCCCCGTGTGACTTCGGAAAGAGCACGATGTAGTCGATGAGGCCGTGCGAGAAGGTGAAGCCGTGCTTGATGCCCAGCACCACGCACGTGAAGTACGCGAGGCCGGCGAGCGCGGCGTGGATCGCGTACAGCACGGGCGCGACGAACAGGAACGCGAACTCGATGGGTTCGGTGATGCCCGTCAGGAAGGCGGTGAGCGCGGCGGAGATCATGATGCCGCTGGTCTTCTCGCGCTGCTCGGGGCGCGCGCAGCGCCACATGGCCATGGCGGCCGCGGGCAGGCCGAACATCTTGAACAGGTAGCCGCCGGTCATGTTGCCGGCGGTCGGATCGCCCGCGATGAAGCGCGCGATTTCGCCGTGGACCACGTTACCGGTCGTCGGGTCCGTGAACTCTCCAGCCTGGAAGAAGAACGGGACGTTCCAGACGTGGTGCAGGCCGAACGGGATGAGTGCGCGCTCGACCACGCCGTAGATCGTAAAGGCGAGGGCCGGCTGCTCGTGCACCGCCCAGTGAGAGAATCGATCGATGCCGCCGCCGATCGGCGGCCAGATGAAGCTGAGGATGGCGCCGGCGACGATCACCGCGAACGCAGTGATGATCGGTACCGCGCGTTTGCCGGCGAAGAAGCCTAGATAGCTCGGTAGCTTGATCTTGTAGAAGCGGTTGAAGGTCGCAGCCGCGATCAGGCCGGCGATGATGCCTCCGAAGACACCGGTCTCGATCGATGGGATGCCCATGATGAGCTTGGTCTCGACGCCGGCGAGCTTGGCGCAGACGCCCATGGAGGCCAGCAAGACGACGTAGCCCACGGTGCCGGCCATGGCGGCGACACCGTCGTTTTCCGTCAGGCCGATCGCCACGCCGATGGCGAAGAGCAACGGCAGATTGCCGAAGACCGCGCTGCCCGCCGCGGCCATGATCTGAGAGACCGCGTCCGGCAGCCAGGTAAAGTTCGCGCTACCCACGCCGAGCAAGATGCCGGCGACCGGGAGCACGGATACCGGCAGCATCATGCACTTGCCGATCTTCTGCAGGACCGAGAACGCTTGCTTGAAGAAAGCCATGGTCAGGCCTCCGCCTTCTTGTTGTCAGGTTCAGCATCGCGATCGGGAACCAGAGCGCGCACCGCTTCCGCGGATTCAGCGGCGAGCGCGCGCTCCGCGAGGGCACGACAATCCTCCATGCGCAGCCCACGAATCTGCGCCTTCACCGCAGGGATCGCGGGCAGGCTGACGCTGAGCTCGCTCACGCCGATGCCGATCAGGATCGGGACGGCGGCGGGATCGCTGGCGATGCCGCCGCACACGCCCACGGGTCTGCCGAGCGGCTCTGCGCCCTTGACGGTGTGAGCGATCAGCCGGAGTACGGCCGGGTTCAGGCCGTCCACGTGGGGCGCGAGCTTCGGGTGCCCACGGTCCATCGCCAGCGTGTACTGGGTGAGGTCATTGGTGCCGACCGAGAAGAAGTCGGCTTCGCGCGCGAACTGGGCGGCCATCACAGCCGCCGCCGGCACTTCCACCATGATGCCGGTGGGCACGCTGGGAATCCCGAGGCTCGCGGCCTCCTCGGCGAGCATGGCCTTCACGTCGTGGAGCTCGCTCAGCCGCGCGATCATCGGGAACATGATGCGGATCTTGCCGAACGGCCCGGCGCGCAGGATCGCGCGCAGCTGCGTGCGCAAGAGCTCGGGACGATCGAGCCCGACGCGCACGCCGCGCTCGCCCAGGAAGGGGTTGTCTTCCTTGGGGATCGGCAGGTAGGCGAGGGGCTTGTCTCCGCCGACATCGAGCGTGCGGATGATGAGCGGGTGCTCGCGTCCCACTGCCTGGGCGATCGCCTTGTACTTCTCGAACTGCTCCTCTTCGCTCGGCGCGTCGGAGCGCTCCATGAACAGGAACTCGGACCGCAACAGGCCCACGCCCTCGCCACCGAGCCCGGCGA
>DATEOF010000209.1:0-12436 GCA_035274465.1 Polyangiales bacterium | reverse complement strand
GCTGGCGATGCGCCGCCAGCGCATCCAGGAACGTGTTCGCCGCCGCGTAGTTGCTCTGACCCGCGTTGCCGAGCGTCCCCGCCGCCGAAGAGAACAGCACGAAGCACGCCAGATCCTGACCCTCCGTCAGCTCGTGCAGGTGCCACGCACCATCCACCTTCGGCGCCAGCACTGCAGATAGCCGCTCCGCTGTCTGCGCCTGCAGCAGCCCGTCATCCAGCACCGCTGACAGGTGAAACACACCCGTCAGCGGATGCTCGCCCGGAATGCTCGAAAGCACGCTCGCCAGCTCCGAACGCACCGTCACGTCGCACGAGAGCACCTCGACGCTCTCCGCGCCGAGCCCCGACAGCTTCTCGATCAGCTCCTCGGTCCCGAGCGCGTCGGCCCCGCGACGCGACGTCAGCACCAAGCGCTTCACCCCGTGCTGCGCTACCAGGTGTTCCGCCAGCGCCGAACCGAGCTCACCCGTGCCGCCCGTGATCAGCACCGTCCCGGCGGGATTCAAGCAGCGCACCTGCTCGGCGCGGTTCGGCTCCACCGCGCCCGCACGCACCAGCCGCGCCGCCAGCCAGACACCGCCGCGCAACATCAGCTCCGGCTCACGGCTCGCGCATAGCCCGCGCGACAGAACCTCTCGCGCCTGCTCCGAGCGATCGACATCCACCAGCCGCAGCGAACGCTCGCCATGCTCACTGCGCGCGGAGCGGATCAGCCCCCACGAGGGCGCGCATACGAGGTCCGCCGGCGGCCGATCCACGCTGCACTCCGCGGTCGAGCTGGTCACCCACACGAGCTCGCTCTCCGAAAGACCAGGCTCCGACAGCAGCGCCTGCAGCTGCGACAGCGCTTCGGCCGTGCCCGCATGCAGCGCAGGCAAGAGCGCCGGCTCGTTGCTCTGCGTAGCATCCACGATCACCCGTGCCGGACGCAGACCCTCGCGCGCCCGTGCCAGCAGCGCTTCCAGCTCCGCATACCACGTCGCTCCCAGCTGCCGCGCCAGCTCACCTTCGCCACCCAGCACGACCGCCTGTTCACCGGAAGTGGTGGCCACCTCCAGCAACGCCGGCTGCCATTCCACTCGATACAGGTGCTCGATCTGCTTGCTTTGCAGCCTGCGCAGCTCCGGGAGGCGCGCTGCCCTCAGCTGCACCGCCCCCACCCGCGCGACCAGCTCGCCTGATCCGTCCGACATCTCGAGTGCAGCCGTCAGCTGCCCGGTCACTTCATCCCGCACGAGCTCTGCGCGAACCCGCAGCTCGCTCGCCCCGGTCGCGTACAGCTGCACGTCGGACCACGCAAACGGAAGCAAGATCTCCCCTGCGTCGCCCTCCGGCATGAACGCGAGCAAGGTATGCAGCGCAGCATCGAACAACGCCGGGTGCAGGTCATAGTGCTCCGCACTCGCCCGGATGGAATCAGGAATCACGACCCGGCCGTAGGCGACCTGCCCCGCACGCCGTAGCTCGCGAAGCCCCTGAAACGCAGGGCCGTACTCAAAACCAAGTCGCGCCATCCGGGCATGGAAGCCGCTCAGCTCCACCGGCTCGCTGAGCGCTACTGGCCAACTCCGCAGCTCTTCATTCACCGGCAGCCCTGCACCCGGCGAAAGCTCGCCCGTCGCGTGCTGCACCCAGGCGCCTTCACCCGTCCGGCTGTACAGCGCGACGCTGCGTGTGCCCGCTTCCTCCTCGCTGCCCACTGACAGCTGCAGCTGCACTCCGCCGTCTGCAGGTAGCACCAGCGGCTGCCCCAACACCAGCTCGCGCACCAGGCCGAACCCAAGCGCGCGACCTGCATGCAGCGCGAGTTCCAACATGCTCACGCCGGGCAAGAGCACCGTGCCAGCCACCGCGTAGTCCCGAAGCCACGCCTGCTCGCGCACCGAGAGCAAGCTCGAGAACAGGTAGCCGTCGCTGTCCGCCAGCGGCGTCATCGCTCCCAGCAGCGGATGCTCGACGGCGGCCAGGCCCACGGAGCGCAAGTCGGACTTCGTCTTGCCGGTTTCGAGCCAAAAGCGCTCGCGCTGGAACGCGTACGTGGGCAGATCGACGCGACACCCGCCGTACGCGCTCAGCACCTTCTTCCAATCGACAGCACAACCGTGTGCGTGCAGCTCGCCGAGGCCCCGCAGCAGCGACGAGAGCTCGCCTTGCTCGCGGGCGAGGCTTCCGATCACCACGCTGTCTCGCACATCGCTCGCGCTGCGCAGGGCCCCGCCGAGCACCGGGTGCGGGCTCACCTCCACGAACACCCCGTGACCGTCCTCGAGCAGCTGCGTCAGCGCACGATCCAGGCGCACGGGCTCACGCAGGTTGCGGCACCAATACGAGCCGTCCAGCTCCGTGCCTTCGAGCCGGCGCCCCTCCAGCGTCGAATAGAGTGGAATCTCCCCCGCACACGGCGACAACGTCGACAGCTCTTCCAACAGACCTGGCAGCAGCAGATCCATCTGCGTGCTGTGCGACGCGTGGTCCACGTCCAGCGCACGGCAGGACACCGAGGCCGACTCCAGCTTCGCCTGCAAAGACTCGAGCGCTGCGTTATCTCCCGATACCACCAGCGAGCTCGCGGTATGCACCGCCGCGATCGACAGCGCCGACCCATAGCGCGGCAGTAGTTCCTCGACCTCCGCCACCGGACACTCGACCAGCATCATCCCGCCGTCGCCACAGCGCATCCGAAGCGCGTGTCCGCGCGCTGCCACCACTCGCGCGCCGTCCTCGAGAGACAGCGCGCCGCTCACGACCGCAGCCGCAACTTCGCCCTGGCCGACTCCCACCACCGCCACGGGCTCCAGCCCCCAAGAACGCCACAACGCGGACAAGCTCACGTACATCGCAAACAGCGACGCCTGCACCACGTCCACGTGATCCTGCGATGGAAGCTCGTCAGACTCCTCGCCGCGAAGCACGGCCACGACCGACCAACCTGTCCACCGCGACAGCGCCGCGTCGCACTCGCGCATGCGCTGCGCGAACACCTCGCTCTGCTCGAGCAGCGCCTTCCCCATGCCTTGCCACTCGCTGCCCTGGTCGGGGAACACGAACACGACCTTGCCCGACGCACCCGCGGCGCCCACTCGACCGTGCACCACGCGCGCATCGTGCTGCCCCTTCGCCAGCGCTTCGAGCGCCTGCAAGCTCGACAGCCCGTCGGGCGCGATCACCACCGCGCGCTCGTCGAAGTGCGCACGGTGCAGCGCCGCGGTGTGCACCACGTCGACCCAGCGCGCTTCTGGGTGCGCGGCCAGCCAATCATGGAGCCGCTGCGCCTGCGAACGCAGCGCTGCTTCGTCGCGACCCGAGACCAGCAGCGGCAACGCATACGCCACCGATTCGGCCGCGCTCGGCGCCTCGGCAGCTGCCGGCCTGGGTGCCTCCTCCAGCACCACGTGCGCGTTCGTACCGCTGATCCCGAACGAGCTCACTCCGGCGCGCCGAACGCGCTCGCCGCGCTTCCACTCGCGCGCCTCTTGCAACAGCGACAGACCGCTGCCCTCCCACGCCACGTGCGGACTCCGCTCCTCCGCATGCAGCGTCTTCGGCAACAGCTCGTGCTGCAGCGACAGCACCATCTTGATCACGCCAGTCACACCCGACGCGGCTTGCGTGTGACCCAAGTTCGACTTCGACGTACCGAGATACAGCGGGCGCTCGGGGGCGCGTTCTGGTCCGAACACCGCCGACAGCGCGCCGGCCTCGACCGGATCGCCCAACGATGTCCCCGTCGCATGCGCTTCCAGCGCGTCGACTTCGGACGGCGAGAGGCCCGCCGACGCGAGCGCATCGCGGATCACGCGCTGCTGGGCGGGACCATTCGGCGCGGCCAGCCCCTGACTGCGCCCGTCCTGGTTCACCGCGCTGCCGCGAACCAACGCCAGCACCCGATCGCCATCCCGCTGCGCGTCCGAGAGCCGCTTCAGCACCAACACGCCGCAGCCCTCGCTGCAGCCGACTCCGTCCGCCTGCGCGGAGAAGCTCTTGCAGCGACCCTCCGGCGAGATCATGCGCAGCCGGCTGAACTCCACGAAGGTGCCCGGTGTCGACATCACCGTGACACCACCGACGAGCGCCAGGTCGCACTCCCGCTGGCGCAGTCCCGCACACGCCAGGTGAATCGCAGTCAGCGACGACGAGCAGGCCGTGTCCACCGTCAGCGCCGGACCCTGCAGACCGAGCAGGTACGCTACCCGTCCCGACAGCACGCTCGTCGCTGTACCTGTGGCGATATAACCGTCGAGCGCCTCGAGCCCGCCTCCTTGACCAGAGCCGTAGTCCGAACCCATCGCGCCCACGTAGACGCCGGTCAGACTCTCGTTCAGAGACGACGGCTGGATGCCGGCTCGTTCCAGCGCTTCCCACGCGGTCTCGAGCAGCAGCCGGTGCTGCGGGTCCATCGCACGCGCTTCGCGGGCACCTGTCCCGAAGAACCCCGCATCGAACAGCTCCACGTCGCGCATGAAGCCACCTTCGCGCGTGTAGCTCTTGCCGATCGCATCCGGGTCCGGGTCATACACGTCCAGGCTTTGCCAGCGCGGCGGAAACTCCTCCACCGCATCCTGCCCTTCCTCGAGCAGCTCCCAGTAGGACTCCGGGTCCACGATGCCACCCGGCAGACGGCACGCCATCGACACGATCGCGATCGGCTCTCGCCTCGCGGCTCGCTCTGCCTCGAGCACCGTTTCGGTCTTGAGCAGCGACTTCATCGAGCGCCGTAGCAGCAGCTCGAGCCTTTGAGTCGTGGCTTCGGTCGTCATTCGCCAACTCCCACCTTTCTCTCCGCGAATGCCATCAGCAGTTCGAGATCTTCCAGGTCGACTGTGTCGCTGACGGCGGCAGGGCGAAGCGGCTTGAGCTTCTTGCTCAGCTCACGCACGATCGCCGCCACGCCCTGCTCCTCCAGCTCCTCTGGACTCGCTTGCGATAGGCACTCTGCGACCCTATCCAGGTCCGTCTTGGTCATCTTGATCGGGCTCCCGAGCTCCAACGTGGTGAGCAACCAGCCAGCGATCGCCCGCGGCGTCGGGTAGTCGAATGCCAGCGTCGCCGGCACCTTGGTCCTCGTCAGCGCAGCCAGACGATTGCGAATCTCCAGCGCAAGCAGTGAGTCCAGGCCGAGCTTGGTCAGCGGCTCGTCCGCAGGCACTGGACCTCTGACAGCCAGCGTCGTCGCGATCTCGCCCTGCACCATCTCCAACACCGCCGCCAACCGCTTCGATTCGGGCAGCGCGGACAGCCGCGCGCGCAACGCGGACGCCTCGCCGCTTCGACTCGCAGACGCACGGCGCAGACTCGGGCGAAGCAGCGCGCGCCACAGCGAAGGCAACGTGCCCGCCTGCTCGAACTGGCTCTGCAGCGTTCCGAGCGAGAGCAGCATCGGCACCAGGTGTGGCTCCGGACGCAAGAGCGCAGCGTCCAGCAGCGCGAGACCTTGCGCCGCCGTCAGCGGCGCGATCCCTCCGCGAGCGATGCGTGCCAGGTCCGCTTGTGTGAGACGCCCGGTCTGACCTGCACCCGACGGCTGCCACAGGCCCCACCCCAGGCTCATCGCCGCAAGGCCGCGCTTCCTGCGCCGCGCAGCCAGCGCGTCCACGAACGCGTTCGCCGCCGCGTAGTTGCTCTGACCGGCACTCCCGAGCGTCCCGCTTGCCGACGAGAACGACACGAAGCAAGCCAGATCCTGGCCCGCGGTCAGCTCGTGCAGGTGCCACGCGCCATCCACCTTCGGCGCCAGCACCGTCGACAGCCGCTCCGCAGTCTGCGACTCGAGCAGCCCGTCATCCAGCACCACCGCCAGGTGGAACACACCCGTCAGTGGCCGTTCGCTCGGAATGTGCGACAGGACGGCCTCGACCTCGGCCCGCACCGTCACATCGCACGCCCGAACCTCCACGCTCTCCACGCCGAGCGCCGAGAGCTTCTCCACCAACTCCCGCGTCCCAGGCGCCTGCTCGCCCCGGCGCGACGTCAGCACCAGGTGCTTCACCCCGTGCTGCGACACCAGGTGCTCCGCCAGCGCCGAGCCCAGCTCGCCCGTGCCACCCGTGATCAGCACCGTGCCGCTCTCATCCAGTCGCTGCGCGCTCTCGCCGCTCTCGTCCGACGCGCGGGTAAGTCGCGCCGCCAGCCAGGTATCGCCTCGCAGCGCGAGCTCCGACTCGCGCGTCGCACACAAGCCGCGCGTCAGCAGCTCGCGCTCTGCATTCACGCTGCCCAGGTCGATGAGCCGCAGCGAGCGCTCGGGATGTTCGCTACGCGCAGCGCGGATCAGACCCCACAGCGGCGCGTGCACCAGGTCTTCGACCTCCCAGGCTGGCCCGCTCGCCACCGCCGAGCTCGTCACCCACACCAGTTCACTGCGTGCGAGACGCTCCTCGGACAGCAATGCCTGCAGCTGAGCCAGCGCGACCGCAGTCTGCGCGTGCACCAGAGGCACCAGCGCTCCCTCCACCCGCTCGGTCGCGTCGATGATCACGCGCTCGGATGCCGCTTCGTCCTCGGCTCGCGCCCGCAACGCTTCGACGTCTGCGTACCAGCGCAGGCCCAATCGCTGCGCCAGCGCGCCCGTTCCTCCCACGACCGCAGCCGCCTGGAAATCCGCAGCGTCCGCGACCTCCATCGGTAGAGGCTGGAACTCCACCCGGTACAAGTGCTGCCACTCGCTACGCTGCGCCGCCCGCAGATCGGCCCGACGCGCAGGCCGCACCTGCAGCGCGCCGATGCTCGCCACCGGCTCGCCCGCTCCGTCCGCTGCCAGCAGCGAGACACCCAGTTGCCCCGCGCGCTCCATCCGCACCCGAAGCTCACTCGCCCCGGTCGCGTGAAGCCGCACGTCCGACCACGCGAACGGAAGGTGCAACGACTCCATTGCGCCCGACGTCAGCACGAGCATGGGATGCAGCGCCGCGTCCAGCAGCGCTGGATGCAGGCCGTACTGCTCCCCACTTCGCTTCACCGGCTCCGGCAACACCACCCGGCCGTACACCACCGAGCCGGCGCGATAGGCCTCCACGAGGCCCTGGAACGACGGACCGTATTCCAGCCCGAGCTCGCGCACGCCCGCGTAGAACCCTTCCAGGCTCACCGGCTCTGCACCTGCCGGAGGCCAGCTGCGTAGGCTCTCGAACTCCGGCGCGCCGACGGTTCCTTCGCTCGAAGCTGCCTGCAGCATCCCGCTGGCGTGCCGCTGCCAGGGCCCGTGCTCGTCGTCGCGACTGTACACGCTGACGCTGCGCTCCCCTTGCGCGTCGGCGGCTCCCACCGAGACCTGCAGCTGTGGGCGGCGCTCGCGCGACAACACGAGCGGCTGCTCCAGCATCAGCTCCGAGACGCCGGACAACCCGAGCGTACGCGCTGCATGCAGTGCCAGCTCCAGCAGGCCAGTACCCGGGACCAGCACCGTGCCGTGCACCGCGTGGTCAGCGAGCCAGCTCTGCTCCGACAACGACAACCGACTCGAGAACGCATACCCGTCGCTGTCCGCCAGCGGCATTAGCGCACCGAGCAACGGGTGCTCCACGGATACCAGACCCATCGAGCCCGCGTCCGACCTTCCCTTGCCAGCTTCGAGCCAGAAGCGCTCGCGCTGGAACGCGTAGGTGGGAAGCTCGACGCGAGCTCCACCGTACTTGTGCAGCACGCGCTTCCAGTCGACCGCACAACCGTGTGCATGCAGCTCGCCCAGACCACGCAGCAGCGAGGAAAGCTCACCCTGCTCGCGCGACAGACTCCCGATCACCACGCCGCCTCGCCCCTCGCTCGCGCTCCGCAGCGATACGCCGAGCACCGGGTGCGCGCTCACCTCCACGAACACCCCGTGACCGTCCTCCAGCAGCTGCGTCAGCGCGCGATCGAAGCGCACCGGCTCGCGCATGTTGCGGCACCAATACGAACCATCCAGCTCCGCACCGTCGAGCCGACGGCACTCCACGGTCGAGTAGAACGGAATCTGACCTGCGCGCGGCGACAACGCCGAGAGCTCCTTGCTCAGCCCCGGCACCAGCGCATCCATCTGCGCGCTGTGCGTGGCCACGTCCGACGTCCGTGCACGCCGGTAAAACACGGCCTCGGCCTCGAGGCTCGCCGTCAACTGCTTCACCGCTTCCGCCGTCCCGGAGACCAGGGTCGAGCCCGGATCGTTGACCGCGGCGATCGAGAGCGCCTCGCCGTAGCTCGCGATCCGCTGCGCGACGCGTTCGTGCGGTTCGGCCACCATCAGCGTCGCGCCCGTACCCATGAGCGGCCTCAGCATTCGGCTGCGCACCGCCACCACCTGGGCCCCCTCCGAGAGGGAAAGCGCGCCAGCCACCACTGCGGCAGGGATCTCGCCCTGGCTGAAGCCGACCACTGCGACGGGTTCGATTCCAAGCTCCCGCCACACCGCTGTCAGTGCGATCGCCAGCGTGAAGATGACGGGCTGGACCACGTCGGTGCGCTCTTGCGAGAGAGCCTCCTGCAGACTGGCATCCGCATCACCACGCAACAACGCTGCGACCGACCAACCTGTCCATGGCAGCAGCGCCGCATCGCACGCGCGTACGCTCTGTGCAAACACTTCGCTCTGCTCGAGCAGGGCCTTCCCCATGCCCAGCCACTGGCTGCCCTGACCGGGGAACACGAACACCACTTTGCCCGGCGTACCCGCGCGAGCACGCACCACGCGAGGATCGTGGCGCCCTTGCGCGAGCGGCTCGAGCGCGTCCAGGGCCGACGCCGTATCCGAAGCCATGATCACCGCGCGCTCGTCGAAGTGCGTCCGATGCAGCGCCGCCGTGTGCGCCACGTCCACGACGCGAGCATCGGCGTGCTCGCGCAGCCAATCGCGCAGGCGCTCGGCCTGCCCGCGCAGCGCCGTCTCGTCGCGACCCGAAACCAGCAGGGGCAACGCGCAGGGCGCGTCGAGCGCGTGCGCCTGTTCCACGCAGGCTTGCGCCGGGGCCTCCTCGATCACCAGGTGCGCGTTCGTCCCGCTCGCCCCGAACGCGCTCACTCCGGCTCGCCGGATGCGCTCCCCGCGCTTCCACTCCCGCGCCTGTTGGAGCAACGACAGGCCGCTGCCTTCCCACACCACGTGCGGGCTCGGCTCCTCGGCATGCAGCGTCTTCGGCAACAGCTCGTGTTGCAGCGACAGCGCCAGCTTGATTACACCGAGCACGCCCGCCGCTCCGCTGGCATGTCCGACATTCGACTTCACCGAACCCAGGTACAGCGGCAAGGCTGGATCTCGCTCGGGGCCGAACACCTCGGCCAGCGCTCCCGCCTCGACCGGATCTCCCAGCACCGTCCCCGTGCCGTGCGCCTCCACAGCATCGATGTCTTGCGGACGGAGGCCACTCTCCTCGAGCGCCTTGCGGACCACGCGCTGCTGGCTCGGGCCATTGGGCGCCGTCAGTCCCTGACTACGCCCGTCGTGATTCACCGCACTGCCACGCACCAGCGCCAGCACCCGATCACCGTCGCGCTGCGCGTCGGACAAGCGTTTCAGCACGATCATCCCGCAGCCTTCAGCCCAACTCGTGCCATCCGCAGCAGCAGAGAAGGCCTTGCAACGCCCGTCCGCTGCCAGCGCTCGCAGCCGGCTGGCCTCGACGAAGTACGAGGGCGTGACCATCAGCTGCACGCCGCCTGCCAAGGCCAGGTCGCACTCGCCCTGCCGTAAGCCCGCGCACGCCAGGTGCAGCGCCACCAGCGACGATGAACACGCCGTGTCCACGGTCAGCGAAGGTCCCTGCAACCCGAGCACATACGACAGGCGGCCAGCGAGCACGCTGCTGGCGCTCCCCGTCCCATAGCCGTCGAGGTCCTCGAGCGACCTCGTTCCACTCTGCTGATAGTCCGCCAACGCCATCGCGCCGACGTAGACGCCCGTGACCGAGTCCTTGAGCGCTCGCGGCTGGATCCCAGCACGCTCCAGCGCTTCCCACGCCACCTCCAGCACCAGGCGCTGTTGCGGATCCATCGAGACCGCCTCGCGCGACGCAATCTCGAAGAACTGCGCGTCGAACAGCTCGATGCCATCGAGGAATCCGCCCGATCGCGAGTACGTCTTGCCGCGCGCGTCCGGATTCGGGTCGTACAACGCCTCGACGTCCCAGCGCTCGGGGAACTCGCCGATCACGTCCCGACCTTCGCGCAGCAGCTCCCAGTACCCCTCGAGGTCGACCACGTGGCCGGGCGCCCGACACGATATCCCGACCATCGCGATCGGCTCTCGCGGGTCGATCCGCCGTACCGGCGCCGCCGATTTCTTCGCCGCCGATGGCTGCAACCAATTCACGATGGCAGTCACGGTCGGGTAGTCGTACATGACGGTCGCTGGCAGCGATCGTGAGAGCGCTTGCTGGAGCCGCTCTCTGAACCGCAGCGCCATCATCGAATTGGCGCCCAGCTCCACGAACGGCACATCGGGCGGGACATGCGCCACATCGAGGCACTCGGCCGCCGCACGCGAAACCAGGTCCATGAGCGCCGCTGACTCATCGCCGAGCTCTCGCGCAGGCTTCGATGCCTCCAGCTGCCGCGCTTCAGGCGCCGCGACGGGCTTCGACGCGCGCGCCAGCGCACCTCGATCCACCTTCCCGTTCGCGTTCAGAGGCAGGGTCCGGTGCAGCTGAAACTGCGACGGAACCATGTAGGCGGCCAGGAGCCCCTCGCAGTACCTGCGCAGCGCCGCGGAATCCGGAGCCCTCGCCGGCGCAGCTGACGGCGGCGCGGCATCCGTCAAGAAGGACCAGCCGCGGGCTCTACCCGACCAGTCTACCCTGCCACCCGCCAGCGCGTGCAGGCACCTGTCGCCAGGCCCCAGCTGCAACGCCGCTTCCAATCCTTCGAAGTTGGTGCTCGCGATCTGACACAACCCGATCGCATGCTTCGAGGCCGCGCTCTCCAGCCGCTGGCTGATGCGACCGACTTCGACCCAACACTGCCTCGCAGTCTGGACACCGTACAGCGGCCCGATCCGATCGAACCGGCCCACCAGGACGATCGCGAATCCAGCTTGCTCCACGATCGCCTGGTTGGGCAGCGCAGCACGCCGGCTGTCGATCACCGGCTCGCTGCTCACCTGCAGCAGCCGATGCCCGAACGCATCATGGCGATAGACACCGGCCGGCAACCCTTCCACTGCGCCGGCTCGCACCGACACGTAGGCCTGGATGGGAACCAGCGAGCGGGCTGACAAGTCGTCGCGCTCGTTCTCACACAGTTCACTCAGCAGACCGGACAGCTCCGCCAGCGCCAGCGCCCGCCGCTCGAAGCTTCGGAAGCTGCGGCGACTTACCCAGGCCTGCTCCACCGCGTCGTCGGAGCGATGCCTCGGTAGTGCCAGCGACGGTCCGGCATCAGCGCGAATGCCACGGCGATCCATCTTGAAGCGCAGACGCTGCACCGGATCGTGAAGCAGCGGCAGCGACGACTGATCGGAGCGCGACGCACTTCGCTGCGCTGCCGAGAGGATCTCGGAGTCGAGCGGGCCAGCGGACAGCCGAGCTCCGCCCTGGAGCCCGTAGAGACACAGGTCCGTCGCCTCGATGCCGAGCGCGGGCGCCAGCGCATCGAGCTCCACGCCAGCCATCGCATACAGCGGGCACCCCTGCTCCAGCGCGGACTGCTCCAACAAGCGCGCGATCGCGCCAGCCTCGATCGTGCACAACGACTCGCTCAGCTCGCCGTAGAGCGGCGCAATCGCGCTCAGCCGCCCCACCAGTACGAGCGCGAAGTCAGCACTCGGCTCGCTCAGGAGTGTCTGCTCGCTCAAGTGGCAGAGCGCATGGGTGTCGGGTCGATAGTAGTAGGTGCCGCCCTCGAGCCCGTCCACGCGCGAAGGCCGCACGCTCACCAGCACCTGCACCGGGTACAAGCTCCCCGCCGACGCATACAGTGCCTTGGCGAACGGCGTGTGACCGTTCGGCACTTGCCGCAGGCACTCCAGCAAGCGACCCATGTCCCGGAGCGACAGCTCTGACAGCGCCGCCGTGCGCGGCGAGCCTTGCTCGCTGGACTTCGGCAACTCTATCCATGGCCCGGTCGTCGCCTCCTCTCCCTCGCGCCGCGCCTTCTCCCAGAGCTCCTGACGTAGCGCCGGGTTTGTGGCCAGCTCCACCTCGGGCAACGGATGGCGCGCTCGCTCGTAGTCTCTGAGCTCCTCGAAGCCCGCAGCGTATGGCTGCGTATCTACTTCGCGCAACGCGAGGTGGGCGACGAGGTGCTTCTCCCGCTCGCCGATCGCGACCACCGCTGCTCGCTCCACCGCAGGGTGGCGCTCCAGCACCAGCTCGATCTCCGCGAGCTCGATCCGATAGCCCTGCACCTTCACCTGCTGATCGCGCCGCCCGATGAACTCCAGGTTCCCATCCGGCTGCCAGCGGCCCCAGTCGCCCGTGCGGTACAGGCGCTCCCCGGTGCGCGGATGCTCGATGAAGCGCGCCGCCGTCTGC
>DATEOF010000208.1:0-3779 GCA_035274465.1 Polyangiales bacterium | reverse complement strand
CGCGCAGGCAGCGCGGTGCCTGCAGCTGGCAGCGGCGCTGCCGGCAGCGGCGGTGCAGCGGGCACGGCACTGCCGCCCGGACACAGCCCGGATCACATGCCTGCAGCTGGTAGCGGCGGCGCGGGCGGCATGGGCGGCATGGGGGCGCAGGCGATGGCCGCCTGTACGCTGCACGGCACGCCCGACCCGCGCGACGACAAGCTGACCGGCGAGCCCCTGACCATGAACGTGGGCGTCGACAAGGACCTGCTCGTGCCCCAGCTGGTCCTGGACTGGATGAACGAGCAACAGTTCGCCGAGTCGCATGACGGCTGGCACCTCGTCCGCAAGTGGGACCAGACCTGCCGCAAGAGCAACGCCACCTCGGGCTGCGCCGCCGCCCAGCGGCTCGTGAGCCAGGGCCTGTCGCGCGCGCCGGTCCAGCAGGGCGCGCCTGGCGACGGCCTCGCGTTCATGATGATGCACCGTCACATGATCCACATGCTCAAGACCACGTTCCCGAAGCATGCGGACATGTTCAACGGCTTCAAGAAGGTGCCGAAGACCAAGGACGATCCCGAGAACACGATGCCCTGGCGCAACATCAGCTGGACCTCCGGCAACCTGAAGGGCTTCGATACGCTCGAGAACATCGAGCAGCACCTGGATCAGTTCCCGACCGAAGACGACCTCGGTCAGTACATCGAGAACACGTACCGCTGGACCGCGCAGTCGCCGATGAGCCCGGTCAACGCGCCCGGTTCGGGTTTGCACGGCGCGCTGCACTCGCAGTGGTCGATCAATGGCTCTCCGGCCAACTTGATCCAGCAAGCCGTCGACGTGAAGAACTACAACTTCTGGAAGCTGCACGGCTGGATCGACGACGTCTGGCAACGCTACCGCGTGGCCAAGGGCATGAAGGAAGACGATCCCGCGTACCAGAAGCTGCTGGTGGAGCAGTGCATGGAGATGTACATGCTGCAACCTCGCCACCGCGGCATGACCACCCCGCCGGGCGGCGGGCCGACGGCAGGAACTGGTGGAACGACGGCGCCGGAGACGGGCGTGTTCGCGACGATGGTGCGGCCGATCTTCGACAATACCTGCGCGGGTTGCCACAGCGCGATCGCGCCCACAGCCGGCATGACGCTGGGCGGCGCGGGCGTGAGCTCGGCCGAGGTGCGAGAAGGGCTGGTCGGTCAGAAGGCCAGCAACGGCGAGTACAACTTGATCGAGCCCGGCCAGCCGATGAAGAGCTGGTTGTATTTGAAGGCCTCCAACGGCGCGGCCACGGCGACCTGCATGGCGGCGTGCGATCGCGAGCCGATGCCACCTTCCGGCATGTCTTTGACCGCAGCGCAGCTGACCACCATTCGCACGTGGATCGAGAACGGCGCGACCGACAAGTGACGCTCAGCGCGTGACGTGCACCGCCAGCCAGACCGCACCCTCGCTCGTCGACACGACTCGATGCGGGGTGTGCGCTGGCAGAGACAGGTGGTCGCCCGGCCCGAGCTGAACCAAGCGGCCGGCGACCTCCAACCTCGCCTGGCCGGCGAGCAGCACGACCCACTCGTCCTGCGTTTGGTCGTACGGGTCGCCGCCGGGTTCAGCGGAGCTCACGATGCGTTCGATGGTGGTGTTGCCGAAGCGGGCCAACTCATCGAAGCGCTCGCCGCTGTTGGGCACCGGCGTCGCGAACAGATTGCCGCGGGAGATCAGAGAGTCCATGCCGCAGTGTACCGGCATACGCCTGAGGTCGAAGCCTCCCAGGCCCCACATTGCCCGCGAAGTGTGCGGACCATGCGCAACGCCTCACGGTTGTGAATCCCCTCACAGCGAATTTTGCTTTCACCGCCCAGGCTGATAGGCCGCGCATATGGACTGGCGCGCGCGAGCGCTGCAGGCTGCCATGTAGCCGTTTGCGTTCGGCCAGCGTCCCGGGGGGATGGCAACGGCGGAATCACAGGTGACTGAGACCCATGGGCGGTCGGATCGCGCTTCTGATCGGTACAGGAAGCTTCGGGGTGGATGCGTTGCCGCAGCTCCACGCGCCGGCAACGGACGTGCGCGAGCTGGCCGCGGTGCTGCGCGATCCTTACGCGGGTGGCTTCGATCAGGTGACGGAACTGATCGACGCCAGCACGCAGCAGGTCGGCCGGGAGATCGCGCACACGCTGGACCGCTGCCGGCGCGATGACCTGGTGTTGCTGTACTTCTCGGGCTACGCGCTGCTCGACGAGGAAGGCCAGCTGCATTTGGCCATGCGCGACAGCGAGCCGGATCTGCTGAGCCCGACGTCGATCTCGGCGGCGTTCGTGGCGGGCGAATTCGACCGCAGCCGCTCACGGCGGCAGCTGGTGGTGCTGGATTGCCGCACCGGCAGCGGCTACGCGCACGGTGTGCAGCCCGACCTGCCACCTGTGCCGCGCCCGGATGCGCAGCAGCTGGTGGGCGCATTCCACGCCGAAGGTCACCCGCGCGTGATCCTGGCCGGCTGCAAGCAGGTCGAGCCGCTCGACGGGCGCTCGCGGCCCAGCCAGCCGACCGGGGCGGGATCGGAGTTCACCCAGCAGCTGATCGCGGGCCTGCGCGGTGCAGCCGACAGCGACGGGGATGGCCGGATCTCCATCGACCAGCTCTACGACTATGTCGCCGCGCAACCCGGCGAGGAGCCCGTGGCTCGGGCCGGCGACGCGGTCGGCTCGCTGTTGATCGCCACCACCCCGCGCTCCAGCGCCCCGCCGCGCGTCTCGACCGTGCCCCGCGGACCCAAGCCCGGCAGCTTGATCTCCGACCGCTACCGCATCGTGTCGGTGCTGGCAGATCGCGGCATCGGCGTGGTGTGCTCCGCGCTCGACGAGCGCAGCGGCCGGCCCGTGACGGTCAAGTGCCTGCGACCGCCGCAATCGACCGAGAGCGCCACGCTGCAAGGCTTCCTGCGCGAGGCCGATGTGGCCCGAGCGATCGAGCACCCGGGCTTGCTGACGATCCACGACGTGGGCTTCGAGCGCAGCACCGCGTTCATCGTGATGGAACCGCTGGCAGGCGAATCGCTGGCCGCGCTGCTGCGCCGCCAACGGCGGCTGACGGTCCGCGAGACGCTCGAGATCGTCATGCAGGCGATGGCGGCGATCAGCGCCGCGCATGCTCAGCGTGTGGTGCACCGCGATCTGACGCCCGAGCACATCTTCGTCGGGCGGGCGACGGACGGCAGGGTCGCGCAGGTGAAGGTGCTGGGCTTCGAGGCCGCGGCGCTGCTCGATGACAGGGCCATGGTCCGCAGCATCGGGCTGATCGGGAGCCCGCACTACATGGCGCCGGAGCAGGTGCTCGGCAGTGAGCCGATCGACGTGCGCGTCGATGTCTACGCGTTCGGCGTGATCCTGTACGAGGCGCTCACTGGCCAGCGACCGTTCGAGGCGGACAACCACGGCGCGTTGGCGTTCAAGATCAGCAACGAGGCGCCGCAACCGCCCAGCCACTGGGTGCCGGATCTGCCCGCGGCGCTCGAGGGCATCGTGCTGAAGGCCATGGCGCGCGATCGCACGCGCCGTTTCGCCGGCGTCGAGAACCTGCGGCTCTCGCTGTACCAGACCGGGATCGAACACGGCTGGGTCCGCGCCAGCGCGCCGCCGCCGCTGCCTGCCAAGGTCCCGCTGCAACCTCCCTACGTGCCCAAGATCAACACACCGCTGGTGTTCGATCGGCCGCCCAGCAGCACGCTCGCACCGAGCCCGCGGCGCTGGCCGCTCGCGCTCGGGCTGGGCGCAGCCGTGGTGGCCGGTGGCGCCGCCTGG
>DATEOF010000207.1:0-5015 GCA_035274465.1 Polyangiales bacterium | reverse complement strand
ACACGGCTCGTGCACAGCGTGGTCGCGGTGGCGGCCAGCACGTACGATCACGGGCTGCTCGATGCGCTGCCGGTGCTCGATCCGCTCCTGCCGCTGTCGGCGGCACTGGCGATCGCCGCGCAGAATGTGGGCGCCGCGCGCGCCATGATCTCGGGCAGGCACCTGGCATCGATCGCGATCTACCGGCGCATGCTGGCACGGCTCGACGAGCCGGATCTCGCGGGTCACGAGCCGACGCTGCACCGCTACGTGCGTCTGGCGTTCGTCTACGCCTGCGCGCACAACGAGGCCGGGCTCGGCTTCGCCACCGCGCTGCGGCGAGCCGAGGAGCTGTCGGGTGACCCGCTGCACAAGCTGAACGCGCTGCGCGTGCAGGTCAGCTACTACCTGAGCCAGGGTGACGCGCTGCGCGCCGAGTCGTGCCGGCAACAGGTCGAGTTGCTCGAGATCCAGAACGCGCCGGTGCAGTTCTTCGAAGGCCACGACGCGTTCCGCTACTTGCCCGCCTACGCGGCGCTGGACGATCTGCCCAACGTCAAGCGCATGTGCGACATCATCGAGGGCCTGGCGAAGCGACACCCTGGTTGGGTCGCGGTGCGGCACTACGCGGCAGGCGAATACGCGCGCATCCGCGGCGACCACGGCGCGGCGCTGTGGTGCTTCGGCGAGGCCCTGCAGCACAGCGAGGCAGGTCGCGATCAAGTCTGGCCGCGTGCAGCCGAGCAATACCTGTACACGCTGGTCGTGCTGGGCCGTGCCGCCGACGCCGAGGCGCAAGGCCGGGCGTGGTGCGAGGCCTGGGAGCAGCACGAGCTCGTCGGCGCGTTGGGCGTGGCGCAGGCGTTCTGCGAAGCTGCCACCGGGGCACACGCCGCGGCACTCTCACGGCTGGACGCGATCCTGGAGCGCTGGACGGCAGCCGGGATGCAGGGCGTGCAAGTCGGTCGCGCCTGGGAGATCGCCGCGCGCATCGCGCGCGAGGCCGGCGACATCGATCGCTTCGAGATCTACGCCGCGCGCTGCCACGAGGCCTACACGCCGGGCGACACCCCCGTGCTGCTCGCGCGCTACCGTCGCCTGCAGGAAGATCCGCAGCCGCTCGCGCCAGCCGACAGCACGGCCTCGCCGCAGCTATCAGCGGCATTGCGCCGCGTCACCACCGATTTGGCGCGGCACGAGGGCACGCTCGCCATCGCGCGCCGCAGCTTGGAGCTGCTGCTCGAGTCGTCCGCAGCTCCGCGCGGCTTCCTGTTCGGCATCCAGGCCGGCCAGCCGGCGCTGATCGCCGCCGATGACCTGCTACCCGCGGGCATGCAGAGCTACGTGCAGGCGCACTATCGCGAGTCGCTGAAGGAGATCCGAACGCGCGCCCAGACGCGTCCCGACGTCACACAGACGCAGAGCATCGAGCCACCCGATGCCGGGTTCGGGTCACAAGCCGACACCTATCGCCCGCTCGTCCTCTACCACCGCGTCGCGGACACCCAGTACATCATCGCGCTCGCCATGCTCGCAGAACCCCCCGAAGGCCTGCGCTTCCCGAGCCCGTGGTACCTGAGCGCGATCGGCGAAGCACTGTTCGGCTGCGAGGATCTCGAGCGCGTGGGGGTGAGGGCTTGAAGCGCTACGGCTGCGCGACTCGCCAGAAGAAGCCGCGGTTGTAGCGGTCTCTGCGGAAGCG
Organism: Polyangiales bacterium; assembly: GCA_035274465.1. Classification (GTDB taxonomy): domain Bacteria; phylum Myxococcota_A; class Polyangia; order Polyangiales; family JAFGIB01; genus JADGRF01. The sequence goes on along the minus strand of DATEOF010000207.1, from coordinate 3,334 downwards.
GTCGAGTGCGTCGAAGTCCAGTGTGTACACGCGCAGGTCTCCGTTGATCGGCAGGTAGAGCGCATTCGGATCGGTCGTCGTCGGGTCGGCGAGTCCGCCGACGCCGCTGGCCGCCAGGCCGAGGGTGACCGGGGCGTGGGCCCAGTCGCTGACGCCGACGTACACGCCGAACTCGTACGCGCGCGCGACGGCGAGGTGCTTCCACAGCGCGCGCGAGTAGTCGGGCGTCGGTTTGCGGGTGACCGAGTGCGCCGGCACGAGCACCAGATCCGGCAGCTGCGCGGTGCGATGAAACAGGTCCGAGAACCAGAAGTCGGCACAGACCAGGATCAACAGGCGCCGGCCCGCGATGCTGACCTCGCCCAGCACGTTGCCGTTTTGCACGCGCGAGCGTTCCTCGGCGTACGGGCGCAGCTTCTCGTAGCTCGCCAGGGTTCGGCCCTCGGGATCCACCACGATGCCGGTGTTGACGTTGCCCGTCGCGCGCTGCTCGTGGTGCGACCCACCCACCACGTGGCAGCCCAGCTTGCGCGCCAGTCCGCGTACTCCCGCCTCGTAGTCGCTGCGCGAGTTGCGCAGCTCGAAGTGCTCGGGCAAGAGCACCAGGTCGTCGTGGTCGAGTGAACCCGTAAGCGGTTCGAGCAGGCGCTCGACCAGCTGGCTGTTGTCCGCATCTGGTGCGTACGTGAGGAGTGGTTGGACCAGGACCAGCTTCATGCGACAACGATAGCGCGCGCCACGCCCTCGTGGCATCGTTCGGCGCTTCCGGAGCATCCAGATGAGCTTTACAGTGAGTCACATCATCGATACGGACGTGGACGGCCTCTGGCAGCTGTTCTTCGATCTCGACCTGGCGCGCGCGATGCTGCAGGAGTTCGGGAACATGGGCAGCTTCGAGGTCGTGGAAGAGCGCGTCGACGAAAACGGGCTGCGCCACCGCACGGTCGAGTGCCGCTCCAACGTCGAGCTCCCCGACTTCATCAAGAACCTGGTCGGCGATGGGTCGTACACCGAGGTCGGTTGCTTCGACAGCAAGCAGAAGACGTACCGTGCGCAGTGCGTGCCCAAGGTCGGCGCCTCGCGGTTCAAGAGCAGCTTCCAGGTCACCGCGCGGCCGGTCGACGATGGCAAGCGCTGTGAGCGTCAAATCCTCGTCGACAACTCGATCAAGATGTTCGGCCTCGGAGGCATGCTCGAGCAGGCGCTCGAACGTGCGCAGCGCGATGCCCACGAGCAGAGCGCGAAGTTCATCAACAAGTGGCTCGCGAGCCGGCGCGGCTGAGCCCATGACACCCGAGCATCGCGCCCAGCTTTCGTTGGATGGCCTGTCGGTCGGCGATGCGTTTGGAGCAAGGTTCTTCGGCGCGACGGAGACCGTCGTCCCGAAGATCGACGCGCGACAACTTCCGCTGGACCCCTGGCTGTACACCGACGACACCGAGATGGCGATCTCGGTGGTCGAAGTGCTGGAATCGATCGACGAGATCGACCAGGACTTGCTGGTGCGGAGGTTCGCGGCGCGCATGAACGACATGCGAGGCTACGGCGGCGGGACGTATCGGCTGCTGTGTGCGGTGCAGGAAGGCGGAGCGTGGCGCCGGCTGTCCGCGGCCGGATTCCGTGGCGTGGGGTCGTTCGGCAATGGCGCAGCCATGCGCGTCGCTCCGCTCGGCGCCTACTTCGCCGATCGAGCGCTCGAACACATCATCGAGCAAGCGCGCCTCAGCGCGGAGGTCACGCACATGCATGCCGAGGGCATCGCGGGCGCGGTCGCAGTCGCCGTGGCCGCCGCGCTCGCCTGGCAGCGTCGTGAGCAGTCAGCTGCGCTCGGGTCCGCTTGGCTCGAAGCCGTGCGCGATGCGACGCCCGCCGGGGCAACGCGCGGCGGCATCCAGCGTGCGCTCGAGCTGGATGAACGAACTACCGTCCTCGAAGCGGCGGAAGCTCTCGGCAATGGTTTCGAGGTCTCCGCAGCGGACACGGTTCCGCTCTGCCTGTGGGTCGCGTCGCGTCAGTCTCACGACTTCTCTGCAGCGCTCTGGGAAACCGTCCGAGCCCTCGGCGATCGCGACACGACCTGCGCGATCGTCGGAGGCATCGTGGCGCTGCATGCAGGTCCCGAAGGCATCCCTGCCACGTGGCTCGAGCGGCGCGAGGCGCTGCCCGCGCGGCTGCGGCTCACGACGCGCTGAGCTCCGCGATGCCGCGATTCACCTGGCGAAGGGCGCTCCTTTTGCTGCTCGGGCTGGTCCTGTGCGTGTTGATCGGCGTCGCGGTCCACATCTATCGCTTCGATGCGCGCCTGCGCAGCGACCTGCAGCTGGACGCGGCGATCGTCCTCGGAGCCGCGGCGTACGGCCAGCAGCCGTCGCCGGTGTTTCAGGGCCGGCTGGACTACGGCTTCGACTTGCTCTCGAGCGGTCGCGTGCGCTTCGTGATCGTGACCGGCGGCGGCCGCGACGACCCGACGCACCCCGAGGCCGCCGTGGGCGTGCAGTACCTGCTGGGGCGCGGCGCCGCGCCAGACAAGGTGCTCTCCGAAATGCGCTCGATCAGCACGCCCGAGAACCTGTGCTTCGCGCTGCAGGTCGGCGTGGCAAGAGGGTTGCGCACCTACGCCATCGTGAGCGATCCGTTGCACCTGCGCCGCGCGATGCTGTACGCGCGCGATCTGGGCATGAGCGCGCAGCCGGCGGGCACGCCGTACACGCGCTACCAGAGCCTGGGGTCCCGGCTGGGCTTCGCCTTGCGCGAGACGTACGTGTACACGAAACGCCTGTTGCACGGCCCGGTGCGCTGCGGGTTTGCGCCGTAGCGCGCGCTCGCCCAGAATCGGCGCTCGGAGCTCAGGTTGATCCACTGTCCACACGCCGAGCGCTGCGGCGGCTGCGCGCTGATCGCGCTCGGTCCCGACGAGCAGCAGCGCTTCAAACACGAGCGCGTGGCGCGCGCGCTGGGCGGCTACACCCCGCTGGTCGAACTACAGCTGTCCGCGCTGCAGAACGCCGAGACCGTCACGCACTATCGGACGCGCGCCAAGCTGGTGGTGTCGGCGCGCGGCGAGATCGGCCTGTTCGAGCGCGCCAGCCACGACGTGATCGACATCCCGGAGTGTCAGGTGCTCTCGCCGCTCCTGGCAGCGGTGGTCGCCGACGTGCGGTCGCTGCTTCAGGGCGGCGACGTGCCGATCAGCGGGCTCGATCTGCGCGAGGTGCGCGATGGCTCCGAGGCGGGCGTGCTGCTCACGCTGATCGGTCCGAGCGCGCGGCGCGCGGCCATCGAGGCGCTGGCGGCGCGCCTTCGGGACCGCCCGCAGCTGCTGGGCGTGGCGTTC
>DATEOF010000206.1:0-9556 GCA_035274465.1 Polyangiales bacterium | reverse complement strand
ATCGTGTGTTCGCCGAGGTCGTCGCGGTTCAACTCGGTCACCTCGAGCTCGCGCGCGCCGTGCTCGCCTACGCTGGCGGGCACGATCGAGCATCGCGCGAGTACATCGAGCGCGCCCGCCAGCTGACCGCAAGCGCACGATACCGCGCCGAGAGCGACGAACGCAGGCTCGCCGAGCGCATCCTGCGCAACGCCGTCGCGCGCCACGAGCGTCTGGCGCAGGCCCTGTGCGTGGCCAGCGATCACGGCTGGCTGCGCGCGCCCGGGCATGAGCGGGTCGAGCTGGGCACCAAGAAGGTGCTGCGACGCATCCTGGCCGCCTTGGTCGAGCGCCGGCTGAGCAGCCAGGCCGCGCCGCTGTCAGCGGCAGAGCTCATCCGCCTGGGCTGGCCCGACCAGCGCCTGGCGCGCAGCGCCGCAGCCAACCGTCTCCAGGTGGCTCTCAGCCAACTCCGGCGCGCGGGCCTGGACGGTGCGCTGCAGCGGCGCGGGTCCGGCTACCTGCTCGACCCGGACGTCGCGCTGCTGGTGATCGACAGCCGCTCCTAGACGTCTTCGATGTGGTCCGAAAGGTTGGTCACGCGCGCGTCCAGACTCTTGAGGCGCTGATCGATCCGCGCGGTCGTCGCCTCCCAGCTCGTGGTTGGAGTCTGGTTCAGACTGTTCACGTCGCGCTCGAGCGACTGATACTCGGTGGATGTGGTCTTCAGCTCGTCACGCAGAGCCGTGGGCGCGCGAGTCCCGAGCACCGACAACTTCTGCGATGCCGCGTCGATGCGGATGCCGAGCTTGTCGAGGCGGGCCTTGGCTTCAGTCTGGTAGGTCGCACGTTCCTCCGAGACCTTGACCAACTCCTGCGACGCGCCTTCCGCGGGCGGGTTGGCCGCGGCGATGTTGTCGTGTGCAGCTTCGTGTTGCTGTTTGATCGAGTCCTCGCGGGCAGTCGCGTTGGCGTCGGTCGCCTTTTCGCGCGCGTCCGCATTTTCGCTCACCTGTTCCATGCGCGCATCGCGGACCCGCTCGGTCTGCGTCGATGCACATCCAGCCCCCGCGAGGGCCAACGCGACCCCGATGACAGAATACCTATGCATCTTCTGCTCCATGGTTTCCTTCGCCATGTCGCAACGTGCGTGCCAGGTCGGACGACCGTGGGGCGCACGCATGAGCGGCCGCGTTCGGCGAGCTCGCACGGAGCGAGGCCAAAAGCGCCTCGACGGGACGATCCTGTTGCATCAGGTGCGCTGCATCGCGTTGCTTCGCGGCGCTGCGCGCGCATCGAGCCAGTGGCTCGGTACTTGCGTATCACGCGTTGGTCAGGAGCGATGGACATGAAACGGTTGCTCGCAGTGCTGATTACACTTGCGGCGTTCGGCTGCAATCGCGGCGATGACAAATCAGTGCCGGCCGACAACACGGGGAAAAACGCGCGCGACGAGCGAGGCGAAGCCCTGACGCCGATGGATCAAGGCGAAAACACGACCGATCGGACGATCACCCAGCAAGCTCGCCAGGGGCTCGTCCGAGCCGGCGAGGTTTCAGTCACCGGGAAGAACATCAAGATCATCACCAATGATGGTGTGGTGACCTTGCGCGGCCCTGTCGCGAGCGCACACGAGAAGACGGAGATCGCCGATATCGTGAAACACGTCGAGGGTGTGAAGCGCATCGACAACCAGTTGGAAGTCGCAGCCAAGTAACTCGAGAAAGTGACAGAACCCATGACCTCGAAAAAAGCAGTGATTGGACTGGTGAGCAGCTTCGCGCAGGCCGAACGGCTCGTGGACACGTTGCAGAGCGCAGGCGTGCCTCGCTACGAGATCTCGGCGTTGTTCCCCGACTCGGCCGGGACGCGAGATTTCGCGCTCGAGAAGAACACCAAGGCGCCCGAAGGCGCAGCCGCCGGCGTGAGTGCGGGCGGCGCCATTGGCGGTACGATCGGCCTCCTGGCAGGCATTGGGGCCCTCGCCATCCCCGGTCTCGGGCCGTTCATCGCGGCGGGCCCGATCATGGCAGCGCTGAGCGGCGCGGCGGCAGGCGCTGCGATCGGCGGCCTGACCGGAGCGCTGATCGGCATGGGCATTCCGGAGCTGGAAGCCAGGGCCTACGAGGGCAAGGTCAGGGACGGGCATATCCTGCTCTCGGTCCATGTCGACGACAACGAACAGCGCGACCGGGTCAAGATGCTCCTCGAGCGAGCAGGAGCGCAGGACGTCACGGTGGCTGGCGAGAAAGAGGTTCCAGAGCAGCGCCGGCCGCAGGGGACGCCTGCAGGATTGATCTAGTCACGACTCACCTTGCGCCGCGTCTCTGCATGAAGCCGTTCGTACGCGGCGCCTCGCGCACGTGCAGCTTGCCGGGGCGACGGCGCCCGGCTAGCGGCGCGTCCGGCTGGAAGGTGCCGAGACCGACGGCGCGCTGGAGTCGGAGCGCATCGAATGGCGCATGCACCTTGATGTCGTTGTCGAAGTAGACGAACACGTCGCGTGGCCTCTCGGCTGCACGCGTCGCCGAGTCGATGCGTCGAGCATCCGCCGGCTCGCCACCGGCTCGCCACAGCTGGATGCGCTCCGCCCAGCGCCGCGTCGCGGCGTCGCTGTAGCCGCTCTGGTAGAGCGCCTTGTCGCCGTGCAAGCGGATGTAGACGAAGTCGCTGGTGATGTCCTCCGCGTACGGCCAGCGGCCCGCGGTGTCCGCGATCACGAGGGCGATGTCCTCGCGGCGCAGGAGCGCGATGAACTCGGGGGTGGCGAGCGCTGGATTGCGGATCTCGACCGCGTGGCGTAGGGCTCGCAGCTGTCGGCTGCGGGTCAGGCTGCGCCCTTCGACCCGCGAGTCGTGCCGGCTGGCCAGGGCCGCTGCGGCGCGAGTGTCGCGCGGCAGCTTGGCGAAGAAGTCGGCGAAGCGCTCGAGGTCCGCGGGCATGTGCTCCGGAAACTGCCAGAGCACCGGACCGATCTGGTCCTCGAGCGCGAGTACGCCCGACGCGAAGAAGTTGGCCAGGGCAGTGTCGATGTCGCGCAGCTTCTTCATGTGCGTGATGAACCGCCCACCCTTGAGGGCGAACACGAAGCCCGGCGGCGTCTCGGCGTACCAGCGCGCGAAAAACTCCGGACGCTGCAGCGAATAGAACGTTCCGTTGAGCTCGATGCTCGGAAAATGCCGGGCCGCGAACTCGAGCTCCGCCCGCTGCGGCAAGTCCGGCGGATAAAACACCTTGCGCCAGGGCTCGTAGCGCCAGCCGGAGATGCCGATGCGAATGTCAGCCATGTCCTGTACGAGTACGCGCCGCCGGCGCCCGCGCACTCGTCGCCCGCCATTTTGCTACCCGAGGAGCACCGCCGGCGTCACTCCGGAGAATTCGCGGAACTCGGCGATCAAGTGCGCCTGGTCGAAATAGCCTGTCTGCTCGGCGATCGCCGCCCAGTCGGGCCTCCCCGCCGCACGCGCAGCGCGCAGCGCGCGACGAAAGCGCACGATGCGCAGGTATTGCTTGGGTGACAAGCCGACCGTGTGATCGAAGCCGCGGCGCAGCTGCCGTTCGCTGACCCCGATCGCTGCCGCGAGCTGCGGGATGCGAGGCAGCGCCTCGGCCTCGTCGATCACGCGCAATGCACGGCGTACCGCGCGCGCCGACTGCGGGTCGTACGCGTCTTCGCGCTCGAGCGCCGCGACCAGTCCGGCGAGGGTAGCCGTCACGGCCCCTTCCATGTCCTCCGCCGCTTCCAGCTGCGCGCGCAGTTCACTCGGCCAGAGCTCGGGCAACAGGACATGTTGATCGGTCAGCTCGGACATCGGGCGTCCGAAGAACGGGTGCGCTCCGCCCAACCTGAAGCGCACGAGCAAGCTTGCTCCTGGGTTCTGGGCGAGCTTCTCGAAGGCCGAGGTGCGCGTGCCGACCACGGCCGCGCTGGTCTTGCCCCGTTCGACGCGCACGAGCAGCTCCGTCTCCCCGTCCGGCAAGCGTCGGTAGCTGTCGGGCAAGTCGCTGGCTTCGAACCGGCGCAGGCCGCGTACGAAGCGTTCGAGCCTCCGAGGTGCGGTGAGTTGCTGCATGGATCCGAGTATGGAGCCGCGTGGCCGAATTTTCCAATCGCAGTTGGCGCGGCGGCGACATGTTGAGGGCCATGCAAGACCTCAAACACATCACGCAGCAGTTGTTCGATCGTTTTGGCGCCCACGACATCGACGGGGCACTGTCGCTGATGAGCGACGATGTCTCCTGGCGAATGGCGGGCAAGCCCGAATCGATGCCCGTCGCAGGCGTGTACGATAAAGCACGCTTGCGCGAGCTGTTCCAGCGCATGTACGCGCGACTGGAGGGGCCGCTCCAGATGACCGTGCTCGATTCGATCGCGGAAGGCGACCGGGTCGCCGTGGAAGTGGAGTCGCGGGCCGAGCTACGCAACGGACGACAGTACCGGCAGCAGTACCACTTCTTGATCGCATTTCAGGACGGCAAGATTCGCGCAGTGCGAGAATATCTGGATACGCAGCACGCACACGAGGTTTGGTTCCGCGAGTGAACCCAGAGTCGCCGACCTGCCCGTTTGTCGGTATAGTCGGCGACGCCTTGGGCAAGAAACCGAAGCGAGACCGCACGTTGCGGCGCGAGGCTGCGCGCGCTGCCGCGGCGCTCGCCGCAGATCGCGAGCGCCTGTTCGCGCTGGAGCCGGGAGGTTCAGCGGGGCGGCCGATCGATGTCGATGCCGTGCCGATCGTCGAGCTCCGCGCGGCGAGCGTGGCATGCCCGCGCTGTGATGGGCGCCACCGTGTCGTGGAACATGCCGCGGTCACGGTGGCTGGTGTTCGCTTGAGAGAAGCACGGCTCGTCTGCAGTCTATGCGGGTCTCGCAGGTCGCTGTGGTTTCGGCTGCCTGTGCTCAACTGAGTCAGCATGAAGCGTTTGCTACCGGTCCTCAAAACTCTGCTGATTCCGGCTGCATGCATCGGCGTCGCGGTCGTGGCGTTCATCGACATTGCACCACCCGGCCGGATCACGGGCATGGATCTGGCGAAGCTCAAGTTCGAAGCGGAAGCGTATCGTCGCGCGCAAGGCCATTGTGCGGCGACGCTGGCCGAGTTGGTCCGAGCTCCGGAGCTGCGCAACCTGGCCACTCGCGACCAGTGGGGTCGCGTATTCTTGTACGAGTGCAAGAGTGATGGCTCGATGTTGATCGAAAGTCTCGGCTCGGACGGCGTGCGAGGCGGAACGGGCGATGCCCAAGACTTGACGAAGCTCATTCCTGCAGCCGGCGGCGGCGGGACTACCGGTTCGAATCACTAGGCTCATTCAAGGGGAGACACCATGCTCGAAGTCAGCTTGCCGATTCGCGGCGGATGCCTGTGCGGCGCTGCTCAGCCGCCGCCGCCCGACATGCCCTGGGTCGCCGCGTGCTCGAGGCTCGGGTCGATCTCGGTCAGGTCCCCGCGCAGATAGTCGAGTAAACGTTCCCGGACGCCGGGCTCCAGCTGGCGAGCTTCCGGTGGCGGCATGGCACCCGACGCGTCGCGCGGGCGAGAGATTCGCTCGATCGCCAGATCGACCTCTGCTCGGTCGAGCCTCCCCAGGGCGATGCTGAAGCGGGCACGAGAGATGCTTTGATCGAGTACGTCGTTGTGGCAGGCACCGCAGGCCTGGATGAGCGCCTCCGCGGGCGTCGCATCCGGTTCGGTGCTGAGTCCGACCTTGGCGCGAACGTACGGATCGTCCGAGAAGATATCCGAGAGGTCGGGAAGCTCGCGGGCTTCGAGCTCACCTGCACGGTAGCTCCGATATGCCTTTGCGAGCTCGGCTTGCTTGCGCTCGTCGATCGCGCGTTGCTCGACGTAGGGAAGCGCGAGTTGTTCGCCGCGCTTGAACGCTTCGTACGCCGCGTTCCACTTGAGACTCGGCTTGGGTTCGGACGCATACCCGGTCGGCCCGTAGGGCCAGCGCTCGGTCTGGATGCCGGGCGAATCGAACAGCAGCGGCTGCGTGAGGGCCACGACCATCTGGAGCTTGAAGGGGCTGATGGCTGCGATCGTGTCCACCGCCAGGCCGCCGTACGGCTCATCACCCTTCGCGTCGAGGTAGTCGCGCATCAGATCGGTGCCGGTGACGCCCGGCAGTCCGTCGGTCAACCCGCTGGGAAACAGGAAGTGTGTCCACGGGGCCCGCAGCTCGCGCATCAACAGCACGGGCTCTTCGAGGCCACGCTGATGACACTGCCGGCAATCGAGCGGCGTGTTCTTCAGGTCCTCTGCCTCGCGAATGCGGACGCTCCGCCAATCGCGCTCGACCTCCGGCGTGAACAACTCGCCTGGCGTGCAGCCTTCCTCGCGCTCGTTGCAGGCTTGCTCGAACGTCAGCAAGTAGAAGTTCGGAACGGAGGTCTGACGGTCGCGCGTCGCGAGCTCGATTCGTTGCACCCCGCGCTGGTACGTGAGCATGATCTTGTCGCCGATCGAGATCGCACGCGGGTTGATCGGCGAGACGACGCGGCCGGAGAGCGCGGTCGAGTGGCCGAGCACCGCGACGTCCCCGTTGATCGGGTTCAGGTAGTAGGCGGTCTTGAACGGGTCATCCGTGTCCGGGCCTCGCGGGTCGACGTCGAAGAGCTTCTGAAAATCTTGCAGGCTCCGAACTACCGGCGGCTCGCTGGCGCAGAACACGTCGCGCACCACGTCATCGGTTTGGCGCTCGCAAAACGCGGGGCGTTGGAGCCCGGAACGGGGTTCGCCTGCATCGGTCGGAGGTTCCGATGCGCCGGCGTCGATCGCAGCTCGGCTCCGCGGGCGAGGCTCATGCGCGCGCTCGCCGGCGTCCCCCGTGCAGGCGGTCACGAGCAGCGCACACACTGCCAGGGTTGAGCATGCGCAACGCATCCGTTCGGGACTGCACGATGCCGGACGAGCTGTCAATGGTAACTGAGCTTACGCTCCTGCGCCCGCGCAGTTTCTGACTCAGCGGACGCACACGAAGCCGGGCGCTCCCGCCGGGTAGCGGTAGACGCCGGCGAAGCACATCTCGGACAGGCTGCTCTCGCCGAACATGACCGGTTTATTGGTCGTGTTTTGGTAGGTGCACTCGACGTGCACGATGTCGCCCTTCTTCATCGGCACTTCCTTGTCGAGCGGGTACACCAGCTGCTCGTCGAAGCTGTAGGGCTTGTCCATCAGCACCACCTCGCCTGCCGTGGAGCTCTTCGCGACGGCCTTGAGGTGGACACCGAGCTGATGCATGTGCGGCGAGACGGCGAACAGCGTGCTGTCGTGCGTCATGGTGCAGTCGCCCGACTGCATGGTGGGGCCGCCGACGGGGATCGACAAGTTGATCTGTCCGGCCAGCACACCCTCGGCGTACTGCTTCACGTCGGCCACCGCCATCGGCTTGAACAGCGTGCCGCTGGTGCCGGTGATCGGCTTGTCGGTGACGTTGAACAGGTGCAGGTTGAGCAGCAGCTGCTGGCCCGCCTTGACCTCCATCGCCACGCCCGCGGGCATGTTCAAGTCGTTGCTGCCCACGCCCGAGCCCGTGATGCTCTTCTTGCCGTTGGTGCCTGCGGTGCAGGGCGCGCTGCCGTCGGGGTCGGTCGGATTGTCGACGATGGTGAGCAGCGTGTGGTGCGTTCCGGGCGGGCTGAGCGCGCGGAACGACGACACCGTGATCGTCTCGGGCAGCGTGAAACGCGCGCAGTGGTAGGTCTCCTGGCCGGCAGGCACTTCCCAGCGGCCGGTGACCAGCGTCTTCCAGCCATCGCCCGCGTCACCCTTGAATGTCTCGGGCACGTTCTGCACCGGCATGGCGGGCTTGGTCTCCGGCGTCGTGCTCGCCGGCGGCTTGGCCGCGCCGCCCATGGCTGCAGGCGTGCTCGGCATCGGCATGGCCATGGCCGAGCTGCTGCCCGCTGCGCCGCTGGCCATCGGCGCAGGGCTCGCAGGCGTGGACGGCGTGTTCGCCGCCGGCATCTGCGCGGGAGTCTGCGCTTGCGACGACGTCGGCTGGGGTGCCGCCGTGGGCTGCCCCGAGCTGGGCTGCACGGGATCACCACCGCAGGCGCCGCTCGCGAGTAGCAGCGCAGCCATTGAGATCGAGACTCGTCGCGTCATGGCGTTCCTCACTGCTCGCACCCTAGATCAATTCTACGGTGTAGAATAGCCCCCAAATTGCGCCGGAATTACGCCGGAGTGTGACTCACGGCGCGCGAGGCCGCAGGGCGGCGCCGGATCTGCGGTACTCGAGCGGGGTGAGGCCGGTCCAGCGCTTGAAGGCGCGATGAAACGGCGCCGCTTGCGAGAAGCCCAGCAGGAACGCGATCTCGGTCAGGCCCAGGTCGTACGAGCCGACGTAGCGCAGCGCCAAGCTCCGGCGCGTGTCTTCGAGCAGTGCCTTGAAGCTCGTGCCTTCCTGCTCGAGCTTGCGGGCGAGGGTGCGGCGGCTCATGTGCAGAGTGCGCGCGATGCGTTCGGCGCCCGGCTCACCGCTGGCGAGATGTTCGGTGATCAGGTTGCGGACGCGTTCGGTGTGGCTCTCGGCCCTGGGTAGATCTGCGAGCAGGACGTCGGCGTACTTGCGCAGTACGTCGTGCAGCATGGGATCGGCCGAGGTCAGCGTCTGGTCGAGCTGGCGCGCGTCGAAGACGAATCCATTCCACGGCGCCTCGAAGCGCACACGTCCGGGCGCGAAGGTGCGCTGGTACTCGCTGACGTCGTCCGGCGCTGGGTGGGTGAACCATGCCTCGTAGTTCGGGTCGACCATGTGCTCGCCGCGCTGCAAGGTCGCGACGTAGAACGCCGCCGACTGGAAGTCCGCCGCTGCGCGCGGCAGGACCACGCTGCTGTCGAGCTGTACCTGCGCGTTGTCACCCTCCACGCGCAGCGAGAAGGAGAGCGCGTCGTTGACCAGCGGCAGGTAGCGGCCGAGCAGCTGGATGCAGGAGCGCAGGTCCGCGGCAGAATTGAGCATGAACTCGATCGCGCCGTAGTCGCCGAGCGCGATCTCGCGCGCCGCCTTGAGGCCGAGGTCCTGATCGCCGGTGATCTGCACCGCGGCGCGCAGGCCCTCGAGCATGGGCACGATCGGCAGGCGTTGGTCCGGATCGAGCGCCTCGAGCGGCTCGGAGAAGACCGCTGGCAGGGTCGGATAACGACGGAACAGGCGCGCGTAAGGTCGCACCATTCGTGCGGAATAGCACGGTTGACTGGACGCAGCGGACGCTGGCACGACCGCCTGAGCTTAGCACGTGCTCAGCGTCGGGCCGAAGCGCGTGTTCCGCGGCGAACGTAGATTGCCATCGGGACGTCCAGGCCGTCCGCCGGGCCACCGGTCTCGAACGATATCTCCGTGCCGAAGGCGGCGATGACCTTGAGCAGCGCGGCGTTGTACGGCTTGTTCCAGTGCCGCGACCAGCGGGCGTCCAGCTTGCAGACCGTCTGGCTGCAGCGCACCTCGCGCAAGATGCCGTCGGCCTCGGGCTCGCCGGCGTAGATGCTGCGGATCTGTTGCTCGGCCGCTGCGGCGTCCGCGTCGCGCGGCTCGCGCTCGTAGTCCATGCGGATGGTCGAGAGTGGTCGCTTCG
>DATEOF010000205.1:0-10612 GCA_035274465.1 Polyangiales bacterium | reverse complement strand
GGCTGGCAAGTCCGGCACGGCTGGTGCTGCGATCGACAGCGACGATGCAGGTATGGCGGATGCCGCGGCGGGCGCTGCCGGCGGCGACGCCGGGGCGATGCCAGCGCCACGCAGCACCGGTGCAGGCGATTGGGTGGCGGGCGACTACCCACCGAACCTGATGGGCAGCAGCTGGCTCGAGATCCCTCAGGGCAGCAACATGCGCCAGTACAAGGTGCACGTTCCGCCGAGCTACAAGTCGAGCGAGCCCACACCGCTGCTGTTCTGCATCCACGGCCTCGGGCAAGACGCGCTGCTCTTCTGCGTAACCGGCGCGGCCATGCACACCCAGTCGGATACCTCCGGCTTCATCCTCGTCATGCCGAACGGCTACCAGAACAGCTGGAACGCAGGCACCTGCTGTGGCGCGGCGAGCAGCGAGAAACTGGACGACGTCGCGCTGTTTCGCGCGATCTTCGCCGAGGTCGGCAAGCACCTGAACGTCGATCTCGATCGCGTGTACGCGACCGGGCTGTCGAACGGCGGCTACATGAGCTACCGCCTGGCGTGCGACGCGGCCGACATCTTCACGGCCGTGGCTCCGGCTGCTGCAGCCATCGGCGTCAACGCCATCGGCGGAGGCACCAACGCGGAGTCCGACTTCACGGCCTGCGCGCCCAGCCGGCCGGTCTCGGTGCTGGACATCCACGGCACCGAAGACCCACTCATCCCGTATCGCCTGCAAGCCCCGACGTTGATGCAGATGTCGATGAAGAATGGCTGCGCGACGACGACCAAACCCGCGCAGCAACCCGCGAGCGGTGGTGACACGTCCTGCGTGTCCTACGAGGGCTGCCCGGCCGGCATCGAGCTCACCGCCTGCTCGATCCAGGGCGGTGGCCACTGCTGGTTCGGCAGCGAAGACTGCGGCACCGGTGGAGGCGCGATCGGCCTGGCGATCGTCGGCGCGAACAGCGACACGCTGAAGAACACGCCAGCCATCTGGAGCTTCTTCCAGCCCCTGAAGCGTTAGAAAACCCAGCTACCGTCTTCATCCTCATCTTCATCTTCATCTTCGTCCTAGTCCTAGTCCTGGCTTCGTCGGCGATTCGCATCCGGACATCGGCTGCCGCGCCGCTTCGTTCGCGGCGTGGGCTTGCCCGATGCTGCGGTCCTGCTGCGAACAGCGCGGAGACGGTGATGAAGACGGGCGATGAAGACAGAGATGAAGACAGAGATGAAGACGGGGATGAAGACAGAGATGAAAATGGGATCAGCGCTTTAAAAGCAACGCGGCGTGCCCCCCGGGGGAGCACGCCGCGCGTGTGTGTCTCGATCTAGCTGCTGATCACCAGCAGGTGTCGGTCACGCCGAGGAGGCTCGGGGCGCCGTTCGAGAGCGCGTGCGCCGGGTAGGCGAACGTGAACTGGTAACACATCTCCGTGTCGCTCGACTCGCCGAAGGGCACGCCGAAGTCGTTGTCGTTGTTGAACGTGCAGCTCGTGACCAGGGTCTCGCCCGGCTTCAGCTCGTAGTCCTGGTAGTAGTGCGTCTCGTTGCCGAAGCTGAACGGCTTGTCGAACACCATCTGCATCGTGCCGTCGGCCTTCTTGACCGAGGTGCTCATGCGCTTGCCGATGCGGTGCATGTGCGGCTCGAAGCCGATGATGAAGATCGACTGGTTCGCTGCCACGCCGCGGCGTCCCGGGATGCACGTGGTCGTGAACGTGCTCTCCTTGTGCGGCGGCATGCCCGCGCCACCGAACCACTTGTTGCCGTTGAGGTCTTCCGTGCCGAGCCACGTCACACCACCGACGTTCGCACGCATGGCCTTCGGCACGGTGCAGATCTGCACCGCCGAGCGGTCCTTCTGCGGCTTGCCGGTGCTGTTGTAGAAGTGCCACTGCACGTTGATCGTGCGGCCGGGTCCGGGCAGCTCGAAGCCGACGTGCTTCGGGGCCACGAGGTTCGGTCCACCGACGGCCCAGCCGGCGAGCAAGACCGGGTCGGTGCCGATGAGCGTGGGGAGCGGCGCCGTCTTGTGGAAGCCCTCGGGGTCACCTTCAGCCGTGGAGAACAACAGCCAGTGATGCAGCACGGGCGCGTTGTCGATCTTGGTGGCGTAGGCGGTGGCCACGGTGTCCTTCGGCCACGGAACCTTGAAGTAGAACTGCTCGTAGTGCTCGCCGTCGCCGCCGACGTCGTACGCCGACGCGTCGACACTGGTGGTCGAACCGTGCGTCTGGAACTCGTAGCAGGTCTCACCGGGGCCCGCGGTGAGCGCGCCGCGGCTGCCATCCAGGTTCTCGGCCACGGAGGGCGGCTTGGTGTCGCACATGGCATCTGCCGGAGTGCCAGCCAACGCGCCGGCCTTCAACCAATTGTCGAGCGCGCCCAACTCGGTCGCGGTGAGCTCGCCCATCGGCGGCATGGGCCGCATCTTGTCGTGCAAGCGCAGCTGGACCACCTGGTAGACCTTCATCGAAGGCATCGTCACGGCCTGCTTCTGGAAGTCAGCGTGCGTGACCAGCGACATCGGCGCGCCGCCGATGGGCATGGCGCCGTGGCAGGTCTGACATTTGGCCGCCATGATCTTCGACACATCGCAGGGCACCGGGCCCGTTGCAGGAGCGACCGAACCGTTGCCAGCCGCACCAGCCGGCGGCTGGATGACCGAAGGCGCGCCTGCCGTGCCCGCAGGTCTCGCGGGTGCACCTGCTGCGCCAATGCTGGTTGGCGGCGTGACGACCGGCGTCGTGGTTTGACCCGTGGTGGGCAGTACCGGGGCAACGCCCGGGCTACCAGCCCCACCTGGCGCAATCGGGAGTCCGGCCGGCGCATCCGATCCGCACGCTGCGCTCAAGCAGAGCATTGCGGTGGTTATGAAGCTCAATCGGTATCGG
This sequence comes from Polyangiales bacterium, assembly GCA_035274465.1. Taxonomy (GTDB): domain Bacteria; phylum Myxococcota_A; class Polyangia; order Polyangiales; family JAFGIB01; genus JADGRF01. Next base: position 7,730 of record DATEOF010000205.1, on the reverse strand, counting down.
TGTTCCATGCACTCACTCTTCCTTCGTCGCCGTCCTGGATGCTCGACCAGTCGGCCCTCGGTGTACGCCCTCGCCAAAAGCGCGGTACTACGTACTATTCCGGTTAATTGACGGCAGGCGATATCTCGAACGGACGTAGTTGTGCCGATTGGGGAACGAAGCGGCTCATCCAGCGGGTCCGCCAAACTTTAAGCGCCAAATTCGGACTTTTGATCCCCATTCGGGTGTCCCCAAATGCGGTCAGAAACTCGAACGAATTCCGCCCGCTGACGCCCGACCACGCCCACTGACCGATCTCGAATCGCTGCTCGGACATCTCTCAACCCAACGTGACGCGTGCACTCGAAGTCCTGCGTCCTGTGGCGCAAAGCGTACTCGATCGTTGATCGAATGTAGATGCGAGTGACCGCTTCGCTGTGAAGAAAGCACTCACAAACACAAGTTCAGAAGCGGACCAGTGCAGGCGATGGTGCCGTTCGACATCTTGGTGCACGTGCACGTGAGGTTGCCGTTCGTGAGGAGGCTGCAGTCGCGCCCGCACTGCCCGCAGTTGCCGTTGCTGACGAGGTCCACGCACTTGCCATCGCAGCAGCCGGGCTGAGTGCCGCTGCACGCGTTGCCGCACGCCCCGCACTGCTTGACGTCCGTCTTCGTGTCGACGCAACTGCCGTTGCAACACGTCTGCCCGGCCGCACACGCTGGTTGGCAGCTGCCGGGCATCGGCGGAGGCATGCCCGCGTCCATCGGCGGCGGTGGCGGCTGGTCGGGCTCCTTGCACTTACCGCCGTTGCACGTCGCACCCGCCGCGCACTTCATCCCGCACGCGCCGCAGTTGTTCGCGTCTTGCTTCGTGGCGACGCAACTGCCGCTGCAGCACGCCTCGTCGCCGCTGCAGGTCTTGCCGCAGGCGCCGCAGTTCTTGGCATCGTTCATCAGATCGAACGTGTCGTCGACCACGCCGTTGCAGTCGTCGTCGATGTTGTTGCAGGTCTCCTTGGCCGGCATGACGGCTGAAACGCAGCCGAGCTCGGTCTTGGCGCATTGATAGGTGCCGATGCGACATGGCCCGGAGGCATTTGCGACCACGCAGGCGGTGCCGAGGCTCGGGATGTTGTCGGGCTTGCCGTCGCAGTCATCGTCGGCGCCTTGATTGGCGCAGGTCTCTGTGCCGGGTGCGACTGCGTTCATGCAGGCGCCGAGCGCGCCGTTGTTGCAGGTCTGCGTGCCCGCCTTGCAGATTCCGACGCCGAGTGAGCCGTCGCGCCCGCTGTAACAGCTGCGCGTCTCGCCTGACATGCAGGCGCAACCCTCGTCAGTCATGCCATCGCAGCTCTCGTCGGTGGCCTGCATGCCGACGGGCGTGCAGACCTCCATCGCCGCGGCCTTGTAGCCCGTGCACTCGCCGAGCTTGCCGTTCGAGCAGGTTTGCTTGCCGAACGTGCACACGCCCGCACAAGTAAAATGGCCGTCTGACTGTTTGGTGCAGCCGGTCTGATTGTCCGGAAAACAATCGAGCACGATGTTCTCGTCGACCACGCCGTTGCAGTCGTCGTCCACGCCATTGCATTGCTCGGGCTCCGGCTGGCAGCCTTTCGGTGGCATCTGCCCGGGCGTCACGCCGCCGTCAGCTGCAGGCGTGGCCGGTGCTCCCGCACCTCCGCTGGATCGGCCGCTCGTCCCGCCGCTGCCAGCTGCAGCAGCCTTGGTGCCGGCTGCGGCGGCCTTCGCACCCGCGGCCGTGCTCGCGCTGCTGGTCGAGCCGGTCTTGCCACCCGAGGCGGTCGTCTTGCCACCCGACGCGGTGGACGGCGAGGAGGACGACGCATCGGGTGCGTCGTCCTGATCCTTGCGGATGCAGAACCCCCGGTAGCACTCCTGGCCGTCGTTACATTGGCTGTCCTTCGTGCAGTGGTCCACTCGGTCCTCGAACGAGCAGGAACCAAGCACGCAGCACACCCAGAAGAAACGAACCGCCTGAAGCCGTACAGCACCCGTCATTGCCGCAACTTAATCGCTGGATCCCGCCCTGCCCACCTCCGGCCGTGGAATGCGCACGAGCCGGCCCAGGGCCGCCGGCTTGCCCAAGGGGCTCCGTTCATGCGAAGTTCCGCGGCCCGCGGAGCGGCAGGCGCGCGCAGGAGCTGGCAATGGGGTCAGCCCACGATCGTAAGGAGCGCAGTCCGACACGTGGTGAACCGAGCAGACATGAGCAAGCTCAACGACTATCTCAAATCGCAAAAGATCGATCCGCGCAGGCTGTTCGCGGCGTCGCATGACCTCGAAGGTTTGCGCCGCGAGGACCGAGCCGTGCGCTTGGCGAAAAAGGCGGCGAAGGGCGGCGACGATTCGGCCAAGGAAGCCGCGGCCAAGGAGCGGCGCTCGGGTCGTCCGGTGAGCCAGCCGACTCTGGATCGGGCGCTGGCCGGTGGCACGCTCAGCGGTGCAGCCAAGACGCGCATCTTGCGCGCGGTGAACGCCGTCCTCGCACAGAAGAAAAAGGGCGAAGTCAGCCTGCGCGACTTGTTCTGAGCGGGCTCATGGCCGCGTCCCAGCCCCCGCTCGCCAGTGCGTCTCGTTGGACCACCGCGGCCGATCGTGTCGCGGTGGTGGTCAATGGCAACGCCAAGCAGGTGACCGACGAGCTGGTCGAGAGCCTCGATCAGATCGTGCAGAGCGGAGATCTGTTCGTGTCGCGCAGCCTGGAAGAGGGCCGCGAGATCGCGCGCACGATCGTGGAACGCGGCTATCCCACCGTGCTCACAGGTGGCGGGGACGGCACCTTCGTGCAGATGGTCTCGTGGGTCGTCCACAGCGCCGAGGCCGCCGGCAAGCCGCTCCCGCGTTTCGGCCTGCTCAAGCTCGGCACGGGCAACGCGCTGGCCTGGGTGCTGGGAGCGCAGAACGAGCGCGGCCGCGGCGTGGTGGCGGACCTGGCGCGCTTGCGCCACGAGGGCGGCAGCCGTCAGCTGCGACTCCTCGAGGTCGAAGACATGCTCACCCCGTTCGCGGGCCTCGGCGCCGACGCCATCGCCCTGGCCGACTACCGGGCGATGCGCGACACGCTCTACAAGGTGCCGCTGGCCAAGTACGTCGCCACGGGTCCGGTCGTGTACAGCGCCTCGCTACTGACGAAGACGGTCCCGCACCACCTGATCAAGCCGGTGATCCACGTCCGCATCGTGAACGAAGGATCGCCCGCGATTCGAATCGGCCAGGACGGCCGACCCGTCGGCGCGCCGATCGAACCGGGCGACGTGATCTACGCCGGGCCCGCGCGGCTCCTGGCATTCAGCACGATCCCGTACTGGGGCCTCGGCGCTCGCATCTTTCCGTACGCGGACGAGCGCGACGATCGCTTCAACCTGCGCGTCGTCAATTTCGGCTCGGTCGCGGCCGTGGTGCACCTCCGGCAGATCTGGCAGGGCACCTACCGCAGCGACCGCCTGCACGACTTCCTGGCGGACAAGGTGACGATCCACTGCAAGGAGCCGACGCCGCTCCAAATCGGCGGCGACGTCGTGGGCATCCGCCAAACCGTGCGTGCAGAGCTGAGCAGCCGGCCGATCCGGGTCGTCGACTACTACAGCCCACCGCCGGTCTGAAACTAGCAACTAGGAACAACAACGCGACGACAGAACAGAAACCGCGAGACGCGGGATTGCTAGGTCGCGTTCCTGTTCATGTTCCTGGTTCCTAGTTTTCTCAAACTACAGGCCCATTCGGATTGGGCTCGCCCTCGCGCTTGGTCGGCTTCTGCTGCTGCCGCAGCGCCGCGGCCCGCTCCCGTTCGCTCGAGGTGAGTTCCTCGATCAGGTCTCTGCACTCCGGCTTCTCGCGCAGGTGCGAGAGCATCGTGGTCGAAGCTTCGTCGAACTTCTTCTCGAACGTCAGCGCTTCCTTGACGCGCGTGGCGATGCGGTCGCGCCCGGCAGCCAGGTCGTTCTCCAGCGCGTCGGAGTAGCGCTGCAGCTGCTTGCGCAGCTCGTCGATCTGCTTGCGGAGATCCGCCGCCTGCTTCTCGCGCTCGCTGGCGTGCGACAGCTGGAACTCGTAGTGGCGCTGGTTGGCTTCGAGCTGCGCGCGCGCGGCACCCAGCGCCTCGAACACTTGCTTCAGCTTGGCCAGCTCGAGGTTCGGCACGTCCTTGGCGTTGGCGCGCTTGGTAGCTTCTTCCAGCGTGCCTTTGGCTTCCGTACACAGCGTCTCGGCCTTCTTCGCGCGATCGCGCCAGTCCGCAGCCTCGCGCAGTGCGCGCGACTCTTCGGCAGCCAGCTCTTCGACCTTGCGGCCCATCTCCGCGCGCAGCGCTCGGCCGCGGCGTTCGGTGGCTTCCAGCTTCTGGGAGTGACTGGCGAGCTCGCCTTCGAGCCGCGCGGCGCGCAGCGCGAGGTCCCAGAGCGTATCGGTCGCTTCCTGGATCTCCTGCGGCGGCTTGCCGTTCGGGTAGCTGCGCGCGAGCGCGCGCTGATAGTTCGAGGCGCGCGTGCCCCACTCCTGAACGCCCGGTGTCGGCGCGGGCGGCGGCGGCGGCGGCGCGGCCGGCGCATCGGTCTGCTGCACTTCCCAGGTGCGGCCGGGCAGGGTGCGCTGGAAGGCCTTCAGCTCTTCTTGAAGATGGTGGCCGTCCCGGAAGCGCCGGGCCGGATCCTTCTCGAGCAGGCGCAAGATGATCGCTTCGGCTTGCGTGGCGATATCGCCCCGGATCGTCCGCGGCCGCGGCGGTTGCGCGGTGCGTTGCATCTCGAGCAGCGTCTCGCGATCGCTCGAGCGGAACGGCAGCTGGCCGGTGAGCATCTCGAAGAACAGCACGCCGAGCGCGTACAGATCGCACAGCGCGGTCGCGTCTTCGCCGCGCGCTTGCTCCGGCGCCATGTATTCGGGCGTACCGAACACCGCGCCCTTCGGCGCAAGCCGCGCGTCGCGCGTCAATGCAGCCAGGCCGAAGTCGAGGATCTTGACGAAGTCCTTACGACCGCCCTGCATCGTGAGCATGATGTTGTCGCTCTTGAGGTCGCGATGCACCACGCCCAAGTCGTGCGCGCGAGCCAAAGCGGCGCACATCTGCTCGATCACGTCGACCGCGCGCTCGATCGGCAGCGGACCCTTCGCGACCACGCTCGATAGCGCCGTCCCGACCAGGTACTCCATGACCAGGTACAACTCGCCGTCGTCTGTCTCACCGACGTCATGGATCTGCACGATGTGCGCGTGATCGACGCGATTGGCGGCGCGCGCCTCGCGCAACATCCACGCGCGCAGGTGCGTTTCACCACGCAGGTCCGGGCGGATCAGTTTGATCGCGCAGACCCGATCGATGAGCACATGCCGGGCGCGATAGACGACACCCATGCCGCCTTCGCCTAGTCGGGCTTCGAGTCGGTAGCGACCCGCAACCGTTTTTCCGAGATAGGGATCTTGTGATCGACGGGAGGCAGCAGTGGACATGCGTGTAAGCGTTTCCGGATTGTGGACACTTGCTAGTGTCCTTTACGGCAATGATACACGGCATGGCGCAGACCAAGACAAGCACCTTGCTGCGCTGCGCGAGCAGGCTTTTGGCTGCTGAAATGTGGGGATTGCTGGGCCCTCGCTCCGAGATCCACGCATCGGGCTACGCTCTGTGCTAGATACTTGCTGCGTGACTTCCTTCGAGCTGAAGCTTCCAACCGCAGCGACCGTGAATGGCGGCCCGCAAGCCCCGCGCGAGCAGCAAGAGCTGCCGTTGCTCGTCGAGGTACCGCACGCCAGTGTCGTCGTGCCCGACAGCGTCAAGAGCGAGCTCGCGGCACCGTCGGACGCCCTGCTGCGTGATGCAGATATCTACGTCGACGAGCTCTACGCGAACGCGCCCTCGCTCGGTGCTGCGTTGCTCTGTTCACGCGTGTCGCGCTACGTGGTCGACCTGAACCGCGCGCAAGACGACGTGGATTCGGCGACCGTGAGTGATCATCCAGCGCCAGTCGGTGCGCAGCCGCGCGGTGTAGTCTGGCGTGCGACGACGGACGGCCGACCGGTGTTGACGCGTCCGCTGACCTTCGAGGCGCTGCGCCGCCGGCTCGGGCGATTCTACGTGCCGTACCACGAGGCTCTGCGCCAGACGCTGATCGATCTGCGTGCTCGCTACGGCTACGCGATCTTGCTCGCGGGCCACTCGATGCCGTCGCGCGGTCGCTCGCTGCACGTCGACGCCGGTGAGCGGCGCGCGGACATCGTCCCTGGCACGCAAGGTCGCACGACGGCCGATGCGCGCGTGATCGACCTGGTGTCGGAGCACTTCAAGTCGGCGGGCCTCACGGTGCGTCACGACGATCCGTACAAGGGTGGCTTCGCGACGACCCACTACGGGCGACCACACGACGGCTTCCACGCGATCCAGATCGAGATCAACCGAGCGCTCTACGTGGACGAAGACACGTTCGAGCGCCGGCCCAAAGACTTCGCCCGGCTGCAGGCGCTGTTGGACGCGCTGGTGGCGAAGCTGGGACGGCTCGACCTGAGCTGAGCGCTGTCGCGGCGCGTGCGAGTCATCAGACGCACGGCAGGGCCGCTCGACAACCGCGCTCTAGCGGCGGGAGCTCATCGTTAGTTACTTCGCGACGCTGTCCAGGACGACTTCCTGACCTGACCGCACTTCCAGCCGGTAACAGCTGTTGGCAGTCTGGAGGAAGAAGACATCGTCTCCGGCCAGGCGCAGCACGCGTTTCACTGGCGTGGTCACGTATTCGTGCAAGCCATCAGGAAACTCGATGACGACGACCGACCCATTGCGAGGCGCCCTTACGAGGCGACCCGCTACAATGCGACCACCTTTGCGCCCGAGTTTCCGTAGCACCACGTCCACAATCATCAACCTAGCACACGCTCGCGGGCGGGCAAAGGTTAGTTCGCCGGGTTCCGCTTCTGAGCCGTTCCCAATGTGTGGTGGTACTGCTGCCCAGTGGTCAGTGTAGGGCCGAGCGGCCCCCGTCCGCGACGCCCCGGGTACCGCGAGCTGCCCCCTTCGAGTGCTCGCTTTAAAGCCTCAGTCGAGTCGACTACTTGAGGCTGAAGCGAAAGCTGACCACGGCTTGCTGCGCGCGCAGGCGTGTACGTGCGCTGGCGAGCTTTTCTCCGGCGCACTTCGCCAAAGCTCGCAAATTGAGGCTCGCGGCGTCAGCTCCGGGCCGCCATTCGAGCGCCGACGCATCGCTTTTGTACAGCGTCCAACGCAGCTCGGCGGAGCCGGTGCCCGGGTCGCCTTCGCTGCACGAAGGTAGCTTCGCGAGCGTCTGCCACACTTGCTCTTCGAACTTGCGATCGCGCAGACACGATGTGCGCGCGCGGCCGGGCCCGCCGCAGCGCACGTACGCCACGATGCCCTTCTCGAACACTCGCTTCGCGCGGCGACGGCCAGTGGACGGCGCTTCGACTGCCACCGCAGGCTTGCTGGCGATCGGCTTCGGGGTCGGCAAGGCTGCCTGCCCTGCAGAGGTCACACTCGGCGCCGGTTGCGCTGCTTGGCCTCGCGTTTGATGCACCACTAGGGCCGGCTCATCCGCGATCGCCAGCGGCGCGGGCTCCTGATCGGCGGGCCGCAATTGCCCGAGTGCTGCGCTCATCGACGGGCGCTGAAACTCAGTCGGGGTACCGCTCATGCGCGCCAAGCCGAGGGCGACCAACACACCGACGCCCCACGCGCTGAGTGCGATCGTCGTCAGGCGTTGGGGCCGCGCGCGGTCCGCGCTCGGATC
>DATEOF010000204.1:0-12295 GCA_035274465.1 Polyangiales bacterium | reverse complement strand
CTCGCCGAGCGCGTGGCCAAGGCGCTGGGCATGGTCGATCTGCCCGGCACCGAGGAGATGTTGCCGGCGGATCTCTCGGGCGGCATGCGCAAGCGCGTCGGCCTGGCGAGGGCGGTGGTGCAGTCGCCCGAGGTCTTGCTGTTCGACGAGCCGACCACCGGCCTCGACCCGATCAACGTGCGGCGCATCGACGAGCTGATCCTCGGGCTGCGCCGCGAGTTTGGGCTGACGTCGATCGTGGTCACGCATGACCTGCCGAGTGCATACATGCTGAGCGATCGCGTGGCCATGCTCGCGCGCAAGCGCATCGTCGAGATCGCGCCGCTCGCCGATTTCCGGCGCAGCCGTGTGCCCGAAGTCCGCGCCTTCCTGGACGCGATGCAGATGGAGCCTGCCCATGCCTAAGTCGCGCAGCCGTCAGAACCTCCGCGTCGGCATCTTCGTGGCCGCGGCGCTCGCGGTGTTCGCCGTCGCGATCTTCGTGATCGGGCAAGAGCGCTCGATGTTCGTGTCCAAGGCGCGCTTGCACACCAGCTTTCCGGACATCAACGGCCTGGTGATCGGCGCCCCGGTGCGGCTCGCCGGCATGGACATCGGCCGCGTCACGAAGCTGACCTTCGCGTCCGAGCTCGAGTTCGCGGAAGCGCGCGTGGAGCTGGCGATCGACGAGAGCTACCTGCCGAGGATTCGGGGCGACTCGTTCGCGTACATCGACTCGAAGGGCCTGCTCGGCGACAAGCTGATCAACCTGACGGTGGGCACCCCACAGACGCCTGCGCTGCGCGACGGAGACTACGTGCAACCCAAGGCGGGCCTGTCGTTCGAGGGGCTGGCAGCGCAGCTCGAAGGTACGGCGCGCGCGATCACGCGCACCGCGGACTCCGCGACCACGGCCGTCGACGGCCTGGCCACACCCGAGCTTGCAGACAACCTGAAGCGCATCACTGGCTCGCTCGCGGCGCTGCTCGAGCGCGTGGAGCACGGCGACGGCCTCGCGCACGACCTGCTCTACGACCCCAGCCTGTCCGGCCGGGTCAAGGTCGCGCTGGAGAGCGCGAGCACTGCCGCCAAGCGCGTCGACGGCATCGTCAGCCGCGTGGAGAGCGGGCCGGGCAACCTGCACACCCTTGTCTATGACGACGAGCTCAGCCGGGCGCTCGCCGCCTTCGAGCGCGCAGGGCACGGTCTCGCGGACGCCACCGACCAGATCAATCGCGGCGATGGCCTGATCGGCGCGTTGCTCCGCGACCCGCAGGGCCCGCGTCTCCTGGCGGACCTGAGCGACTTCAGCGCCCGCCTGGACCGCATCGCCGCTCGCGTCGAGCGCGGGGATGGCACGCTCGGCGGCCTGGTCGTCGACCCCTCGGTCTACGAGGACATGAAGACCGTGCTCGGCAACATCGAGCGCAACAACGTGCTCAAGGCGCTGATCCGCCTGACCATCACACAGGACGACATCCAGCGTCCGGCGCTCGAGGCGCGGACCCAGCCCAAGAAGTGAGCCTGGCGCAGCCATTGCGCGCCGCGCTGGCGGAACGCAGATTTTTCGCGGGACCCGCAGCGTACGCAGCCGAAGGCGGCGACACGCACCTGGCACGCGTCTTCCATTAGCGCTCCCCAGACGGCTGCAACGCACGTCTTCGTACGCTGCGCTACGCACTCGCCCTCTGGAGGCTCGACATGAAACCGTTCAAGAAGATTCTGGTTCCCGTGGACTTCTCCTCGCACTCCGGCGCCGCCCTGCGCTACGCGGCCGACCTGTCCAGGCGTTACGAAGCCTCGCTCGACGTGCTGCACGTCTTCCAGACCATGACCTACGCCTTGCCCGAGGGGTACGTGGTGCCGACGGGATCCCAGCTGCAGGCCATCATGAACGAGTTCGAGACGCAGCTGGCGGCGGCCAAGCGCTCGGCCGAGGAAGCCGGTGCGCTCCGGGTGGAGACGCAGCTCTTGCAGGGCGGCGTCGCCACCGAGATCCTGCGCTGCGCCAAGGAGCGCGAGTGCGACCTGATCGTGATGGGGACCCACGGCCGAACCGGCATGAAGCACATGCTGTTGGGCTCGGTCGCCGAATACATCGTGCGCGTGGCTCCGTGCCCCGTGCTGACGGTGCGCGCACCCACATGAGCGCCGCGGTCCTCGAGGCACGGCGGCTCACCAAGGTGTACCGGATGGGCGAAGTCGACGTGCACGCGCTGCGCGGAGTCGACGTGGAGCTCTTCGAGCGTGAGTTCGTGGTCCTGCTCGGTGCCTCCGGCAGCGGCAAGTCCACGCTGCTCAACATCCTCGGCGGGCTCGACGTGCCGACCTCGGGGCAAGTGTTCTACCGTGGGGAGGAGCTCACGCGCGCCGACGAGCACCAGCTCACGGAGTATCGGCGCGCGCACGTGGGTTTCGTGTTCCAGTTCTACAACCTGATCCCGAGCCTGACCGCGCGCGAGAACGTCGCGCTCGTCACCGAGATCTCGGACCATCCGCTGTCCCCGGAGGAGGCGCTGCGCCTGGTCGGCCTGGGCGAGCGGCTCGATCACTTTCCCTCGCAGCTTTCCGGTGGTGAGCAACAGCGCGTGGCCATCGCGCGGGCGATCGCCAAGCAGCCCGACGTGCTGCTGTGCGACGAGCCGACCGGCGCGCTGGACGCCGAGACGGGGCGGCTGGTGTTGGAGGTGATCGGCCGCATCCACCGCGAGCTCGGCACGGCCACCGCGATCATCACGCACAACGCTCCGATCGCCGCCATGGCGGACCGCGTGCTCACGCTCGCCGACGGGCGGCTGAAGAGCGCCGTCTCGAACACGCAGCGCGCGCGAGCGCAGGATCTGACCTGGTGAGCCATGCGCGCGCTCGACCGCAAGCTGCTGCGCGACCTGCTGCGAATGCGCACCCAGGTCGCAACCATCGCGCTGGTGGTGGCGTGCGGCATCGCCAGCTACGTCAGCATCGAGGGCACGCACGCCTCGCTGATCCGGGCGCGTGACGGCTACTACGAGCGCTATCGGTTCGCCGATTTGTTCGCGAGCGCGACACGTGTGCCCGACGCGCTCTCGGCGCGCATCGCGTCCATCCCCGGCGTCGCGCTCGCGTATACGCGCGTCGCGGACCAGATCAGCTTTCCGCTGCCCGACATGCCGGAGCCCGCGCTGGGCATGCTCGTCTCGTACCCCGCGCGCGGCGAGCCTGCGCTCGGCGCGATCGCGCTGCGCGAAGGGCGCATGTTCGAGCCGGGGCGCGCGGACGAGGCCGTGGTGCTCGAGGCGTTCGCGCGTGCGCACGGCCTGCGTCCCGGCGACCGTTTGCCGGCGGTGATCGCCGGCATCCGCCGCGACCTGCGCGTCGTCGGCACCGCGCTCAGCCCGGAGTACGTGTTCTCGCTCGCGCCCGGCGAGATGATGCCCGACCCGCGGCGCTTCGGCGTGTTGTGGATGGACCGCGCGGTGGTAGGCGCCGCCTTCCAGAGCCGCGGCGCCTGGAACGATCTGCAAGTGCGTCTGCAGCCCGGAGCTGCGCAGCCCGCAGTGCAAGCTGCGATCGATCGGTTGCTGGCAGCGCACGGTGGCTTCGGCACGATCGATCGCGACCGCCAGCCGTCCAACGCCGCGTTGCGCGGTGAGCTCGCGCAGCTCGAGGTGCTGACGCGGATCATGCCGGTCATCTTCCTTGGCGTCGCGGCATTTTTGATCAACGTGGTGCTGATGCGGCTGGTGCAGCTCCAGCGCTCGCAGATCGCTGCGTTGCGTGCAGTCGGCTACCGCCGCGGCGACGTGGCGCGACACTACCTCGAGCTGGTGATGGTGATCGTGCTCTCCGGAAGCCTGCTCGGCTTGCCGGTCGGCGTGTGGCTCGGCGGCAAGCTGACTGTGCTGTACACGAAGTACTTCCACTTCGTCGCGCTGGAGTACCGACTCGAGCCGCGCGTGCTGGTGCTCGGCGTGGTGAGCAGCCTGCTGGCCGCAGTCGCGGGTGCGCTCTCGGTCGTGCTGGCCGTCATGCGCTTGCCGCCGGCAGAGGCGATGCGACCCGAGCCGCCGGGCCGCTACCGTCGCGGCTTGAGCGGCCGCCTCGCGCTGGGGCGCTGGCTCGGTCACTCGGCCGTGCTCGTGGCTCGCGAGCTGGAGCGCAAGCCGATCCGTGCGGGGTTGTCGGCGATCGGCGTGGCCCTAGGTGTGGCGGTGCTGATCCTGGGTCGCTTCAGCGGCGATGCGGTCGACTGGTTCATGCGCGTGCAGTTCGAGCTGGCGCAGCGCGAGGATCTGACGGTCAGCTTCCGCCACGCGGTGCCAGCATCCGCGCTGGGTGAGCTGCGGGAGATGCCCGGTGTGCTACGCGCGGAGGGTTTGCGCATCGTCGGCGTGCGCTATCGCTTCGGCCACGTGTCGCGCGAGAGCCTGTTGTTCGCGCACCCACAGGGCGCGGAGCTGCGCCAGGTGGTAAATCGCGCGGGCCGCTTGCAACAGGTCCCGGAACACGGCCTGCTGATGGACGCGACGCTGGCGCGGCGACTGGGCTGCGCCGTCGGCGACGAAGTCAGCGTGGAGTGGCTGGAGGATCGGCGGGAGGTGCGCCGCGTGCGGGTCAGCGCGCTCGTCGACGAGACCTTCGGCCTCTTCGGCCACATGAACGCTCGCGAACTGGAGCGGCGGTGGTCGGCGGAGCCACGCATCTCACAGGCGCTGCTGCGCGTCGATCTCGCGCAATACGGTCGGCTGGCGCGCGCGATCAAAGAACGCCCGGCGGTGCTCTCGGTCGGCCGCCTGGACGCCCAGCTCGAGCAGTTCCAGGCACAGACCGCGGGACAAATGCGCTTCACCACGCTGATCCTCACGCTGTTCGCCGTGATCATCGCCGGCGGCGTGGTCTACAACAACGCGCGCATCGCGCTCTCGACCCGCAGCCGCGATCTCGCCAGTCTGCGCGTGCTCGGCTTCCGCCGGCGTGAAATCTCGAGCGTACTGCTCGGCGAGCTGGCGATCCAGGTCGCGCTGGCGATCATCCCAGGGCTGTTGCTCGCGCGCGTGCTGGCCGAATCCATGATGGCCAAGGCGGATCCGGACCTCTACCGCTTTCCCGTGGTGATCTCGGCGCGCACCGATGCGTTCGCGATCGGCGTGACCCTGGCCGCGGCCCTGGTGAGCGCCTTGATCGTTCGCCATCGGCTCGACCGACTCGACTTGATCGGTGTGCTCAAGAGCAAGGAGTGACCATGTCACAGGCGCAAGAACCAGTCGCGGCTACCTTCGGCACCCGAGAGCGCTCGGCGCTCGCACCTGCGCGCCCAGCCTTGCGCTGGGCCCGCAAGCTGCGCGCTGCGGCGCTGATCCTGCTGGGCCTCTCGGTGATCGTGGGTCTCGTGTTCGCATGGCTGCCCGATCCGGCGCCGGTGGATCTCGCGACTGTGAGCATCGGGCCGATGCAGGTGACCGTGGACGAAGATGGGCGCACGCGCGTCAAGGACCGCTACATGGTCTCGGCGCCGCTGCTGGCCAACCTGACGCGCATCGAGCTCCGGCCCGGCGACCGAGTGCTGCCCGGCCAGGTGCTCGCGCGGCTCGTGCCGCTCGAGCCGCCGTTGCTCGACGCCCGGACGCGGGCGCTGCAAACGGCGCGCGTCTCGGCAGCGCTCGCGAACCGCGACCAAGCCGCGACGGCGGTCGCTCGAACGCAGGCGGCGCTCGAGTACGCACAGAACGAGGTGGCTCGCGAACGCACCTTGCACGAGAGCGGTGCCAGCGCCGAGCGGCTGCGGGATCGCGCCGAGCTCGAGGCCCGCACGCTGGTCTCGCAGCTGGCGAGCGCGGAGTTCGCCGCGCGCGTCGCCGACTACGAGGTTCGGATGGCGCGAATGGCGCTCGATCGGCAGCGCGAAGGCGCCGCGAGTGAGAAGATCGAGATCGTCTCGCCCGTGGAAGGCCAGGTGCTACGCGTGCTGCAGGAGAGCGCCGCCGTGGTTCAACCGGGCATGCCGCTCGTCGAGCTCGGGGACTTGACTGCGCTCGAGGTGGTCGTGGACGTCCTGACCAGCGAGGCGGTCGCGGTCGAGCCGGGGGCGAGTGCGACCGTCGACCACTGGGGTGGCCCGCGGCCGCTGCTTGCGCACGTGCGCGCGGTGGAGCCGAGCGCCTTCACGCGCGTCTCGGCGCTCGGCGTCGAGGAGCAACGCGTGAACGTGTTGCTGGATCTGGACACGCCGCGCGCGGAGTGGGCCGCGCTGCGGGATGGCTACCGGGTCGAGACGCAGATCGTGGTCTGGTCGGGCAGCGCGGTGCTGTCCGCGCCTGCCAGCGCGGTGTTTCGCGAGCGCGACCACTGGAGCGCCTTCGAGGCGCGTTCCGGCCACGCGCTCCTGGTGCCGGTCGAGCTCGGCCGGCGCAACGCCGAGCGTGTGGAGATCGTGCGCGGCCTGCGCGAGGGGGCGCAGGTGATCGAACATCCGAGCCAGCACTTGACCGACGGTGCGCGCGTGGTGGCACGCTAGCTTTTCGTGCTCGGGCCCGGCCGGCGCTGATTTTGCGGCGCTGCGGTCCACTCGGAATGGCCAAGCGCACCCAACCTCGATAGCTTCGCGCGGAAGGTTTCGCATGTATCCGACCGCACCCAAGATCTTGGTCGTCGACGATAACGAGCAGAACCGCTTGCTCGCCCAGGCGGCGCTCGAGGATGAAGGCTATGTCGTGGTCCTCGCGAATGATGGCAGCCAGGGAGTGGCGGCGTTCGCGCGCGAGAAACCGGACTGCGTGTTGCTGGACGTGCGCATGCCGGTGCTGGATGGGCCCGCCGCGTGCGCGCAGATCCGAGGGCTGCCGGAGGGCGCGGACGTGCCGATCGTGTTCCTGACCGCGCAGCGCGAGGTGGACACCTTCGATCGCGCGCTGCGCGCCGGCGCAGACGACTTCTTGACCAAGCCGGTTCAGCCGGCCGAGCTCGTGCTGCGCGTGCAGGCGGCACTGAAGCTGCGGCGCATGAAGAGCGAGCTGCGCGAACACTACGAGTTGGTGCGGCGCCAGCGCGACGACTTGATGCGCCTGCAGCTGCAGAAGGAGCGGCTCTCGCAGTTCGTGGTGCACGACCTGAAGAACCCGGTGAGCACGCTCGACCTGTGCGCGCAGATCCTGTTGCGAGACTCGACGCTGTCCGAGAGTACGCGCCGCTCGGTGCTGCGCATGCGCGGCGAGGCTCGTGCCTTGCTGCGCATGATCTACAACCTGCTGGACATCAGCCACAGTGACGAGGGCGGATTGCGCGCGCGCCGCGCCGAGGTCCAGCTCGCCGAGCTGGCCGCGGAGGTTTCCACGGAGCTCGAGCTGAGGGCGCAGGCGGCCGGTGTCACGCTGGCATCGGACATCGAACCGCTGTGCGTGCAGGCCGACGTGGGGCTGCTCCGGCGTGTGCTCGAGAACCTGGTCGAGAACGCCATCCGGCACGCGCCCGAAGCCAGTCGAGTGCGTCTGTCCGCGGTCAAGGTCGACGGCGCCGTGGAGCTGCGCGTGACCGATAGCGGGCCGGGCGTCGCCCCCGAGGAGCGCGATCGAATCTTCGATCCGTTCGTACAGCTCGAGCACGGCGAGCGCGTGGTGCCGCGCTCGGGCCGCGGACTCGGGCTCACCTTTTGCAAGGTCGCAGTCGAAGCCCACGGCGGCCGCATCTGGATCGAGGATGCGCAACCCGGGGCGGTGTTCTGCCTGAGCTTGCCCGATGTCCCACACAGCTAGCGATTCGATTGCCTGTCGTCAGGGCGCGCATGCCGCGCTGGTCACGCTGTTCGGTATCGTCACCTCGGGGCCCCTGGCTCTCGTGGTGCTGCAGGTGTTCTGGCCTCAGCCTCCCTGGCAGAATGCCGCGGAGTTTGCGCGAAACTTCCACGTCGCGCAGAGCGTGCCCTACCTGGCGGGGTTGTTTCTCGTCAGCGGATACGTGGTGTTGATAGCGAGCTTGCACGCGCTGGCCGAGCCCGAGCAGCGACCGGCGACGACCGCCGCGCTGATCTTCACCGGCGCCTATGCGGCGTTGATCTTCTTCAACTACATGGTGCAAACCACCTTCGTGCCCAGCCTGGCGCTGGGCTTCGAGCCCGCGCACGCGCTCGCGCTCGGCATGTGGTCGATGGCACATCCGCGCTCGCTCGCCTGGGGCGTCGAGCTCTGGGGCTACGCGTGCCTGGGGATGGCCACGTGGTTGGTCGCACCGGTGCTCGCGGGGCGCGCCCGCCGTAGCCCGGCCGCCGTCTGGGCATTTCGAGCGAATGGGCTGGTGTCGATCGCAGCTGCGTTGTGGATGGTCGTGGAGCCGGGGTGGGCCGTCACGCCGCTGGGCTTGGCCGCGTTCGCGGTGTGGAACGTGCTCGCCTTCGTGATGTCGTGGCTGGCGTTCGACGTGCTGCGCAGCGGCTTTCGCGAGCCCGCGACGCGTATACAGCCGGCGTTGCGCTCATGTTAGCCATGCTGCTCGAACGCGCGGGCGAAGCGCTCTCGCCGCGCGAGTTGCCTGATCCGAAGCTCGGTCCGGGCCAAGTGTTGCTCGAGGTCGCTGCCTGCGGCATCTGTCGCACGGATCTGCATGTGTTCGACGGCGAGTTGAAGGATCCGGCGCTGCCACTCGTGCTCGGCCATCAGATCGTGGGCCGCGTGATCGATGCCGCGCCGGGCGTCGAACGCTTCGTGGTCGGTCAGCGCGTGGGCGTACCGTGGTTGGGCTGGGCGTGCGGCCTCTGCAGGTATTGCCTGCAAGGTCGCGAGAACTTGTGCGGGGCCGCGCGCTTTACGGGCTATCAGCTGCCGGGCGGCTACGCGCAGCGCACGGCGGCAGAGGCAGCGTTTTGCTTGGCGCTGCCGGACGCGTTTTCAGACACTGCAGTCGCGCCGCTGTTGTGCGCCGGGTTGATCGGCTACCGCGCGCTGGTGATGGCCGGAGACGCACCGCGCCTGGGGCTGTACGGGATCGGCTCGGCCGCGCACATCGTCGCGCAAGTCGCGCTGCATCAGGGTCGATCGCTCTACGCGTTCACGCGTCCCGGGGATCGCGCGAGCCAGGAGTTCGCGCGCAGGTTGGGAGCGACGTGGGCGGGCGGCTCGGACGAGCGGCCCGATGCCGAGCTCGACGCCGCGATCGTGTTCGCTCCTGCGGGCGAGCTGGTACCGGCTGCATTGCGCGGCCTGGCGCGCGGGGGGCGAGTGGTCTGCGCGGGCATTCACATGAGCGACATTCCAAGCTTCCCCTACGAGCTCCTGTGGGGTGAGCGGAGCGTGTGCTCGGTTGCCAACCTGACGCGGCGCGACGGCGAAGAGTTCATGCGCCTCGCACCGGCAGCGGGAGTCCACACCGAGGTCACGACCTTCCCGCTGCGGGGCGCGAACGCGGCCCTCGAGGCACTGCGCACGGGTAGGTTCCAGGGCTCGGGTGTGCTCGTGTGCCAGTGAACGAACGCGCGGCGTTTGCGCGTGGAACACGCTCGGGCGCAAAACCGGCGCGGATCGCCCATGGGATGCGGCCGTAGGTGCGTGGCACGCGGGATGCTTTGGATCTGCCCGGAGGCGAGATGTCCAGAGCTTACGAGGCGAATGAGCTTTCGAGTCTCAGGCGGGCAGCGGCGAGCGCATCGCTTCTGACGCGCCAGGAGGAGCAAGCGTTGGCGCGCTCGGCCCAGCAAGGCGACGAGGGCGCCTTCGATCGTCTGGTGCGCGCCCACGTGCGCCTGGTGTTCGCGATGGCCGGCGAGTACCGCAGCTTCGGAGCCCCGATGGCCGATCTGGTCGGCGAGGGTCTGCTGGCGCTCGTGGCGGCTGCGCGTCGCTACGATCCGGAACGCGGAGTCCGGCTCGCGCCGTACGCGGCGCACTGGATCAAGGCGCGGCTGCGCCACTTCACCCTGCGCACCCGCCGCATCGTGGGGCCGCCGGCGACGCGCAAGAGCCGCATGGTGGTGGCCAACCTGACGCGTGCCAAGCGCGAGCTGTCGCACGTGCTGGGCGCCGAGCCGGACCGCGAGGCACTCGCTGATTATCTGGCCGTCTCGGCGCAGCAGATCGCAGACGTCGAGCTGGCGCTGTACACGCACGATGCTGCTGTCGCCAGCGAGGGCAGCTTCGAACGTGACGGAGTGCACCTGGCGAGTCCGGAGCCCTCGCCCGAGTCGATCTTCGCGCAGGCGGAGCAATCGCGCGAGACCCACGGCGCGCTGCAGCGCGGCCTGGCCACGCTCAGCGCTCGCGAGCGCGCGATCGTCGAAGCGCGACACCTCCAGAGCGAACCGCCGACGCTCGATCACATCGGTCGCAACCTGCAGGTCTCCCGAGAACGTGTGCGCCAGCTCGAGGCGCGCGGCTATCGGAAGCTCTGCGCCGCGGTCCTGGATTCGGTCGCATGAAGATCGCGCTCGTCATCCTCGGGGTGTTCGTGGTGCTCGCGCTTCCTCTGGCGTTCCTCGTGTTCCACGGGATGGCCGAGATCAAGGCGCTGGTCATTCACGAGGTCGATCTCTCGAAGATCGCCGATGGCACGTACAGCGGCTCGTACCACAAGGGTCGTTGGACCTACGACGTCGAGGTCGTCGTTCGCGACCATCGCATCGTCTCGCTCCACAACATGAACCCGCGGATGAACGTGCAGCAGGATTGGAACGACAAGGCTGCGGCGCTGATCCTGGAGAAACAAGCCATCAGCATCGACGTGATCTCCGGAGCCACGGTCAATACCAGGGCGTTCGAGAAGGCCGTCGAGGTGGCGCTGTCCAGCCCGCGGGCTCCATGAAGTTCTTCGCGCGCTCGAGCTCACAGCTATCGACCGCGCCCGCGGAACGGCGTGCTCGGCAGATGGGCACGCTGGTGCAGCAGCGCGTGTACGGCATCGGCGGCGAGCGCGCGTGTGCGGAGGCGCACGCGGAGATCGCGCGCCTCGAGGCCCTGTGGAGCGTGTTCCGCGAGGACAGCGAGATCTGCCAGCTGGCGCGCTGTGCCGGCCGCAGCTCGATCCTGGTCCACGAGGATACGTTCGCGGTGCTCGCGCAAGCCATGCAGCTACACGGGCTGAGCGGCGGGGCGTTCGACATCACCGCCGGGCCCTTGCTGAAGCTCTGGAGGCAAGCGGCGCAGCGCGACAGCTTGCCAGAACCCGAGGAGCTCGCGGCGGCGCGCGCGCTGGTCGGCATCCACGACCTGGTGCTCGGGCCCGGCTGTTCGGCGCAGCTCGGGCGCAAGGGTCAGAGCATCGACCTGGGCGCGATCGGCAAGGGGTACGCGGCGGACCGCTGCCTCGAGCTCTACAGGCAGCAGGGCGTACGTCACGCGCTGATCGACCTGGGGGGAAACGTCGCCGCTCTTGGCTGCAGGCCCGACGGTGCGGCGTGGCGCGTGGGCATCCAGGCGCCGGGCCGTCCGCGCGGCGAGTGGTTTGGCTACCTCGAGGTGACCGACTCTTCGATCGTTACCTCGGGCAGCTACGAGCGCGGCTACGAGGTCGCGGGTCAGCGCTACAGCCACGTCCTGGATCCGCGCACCGGCGTGCCGGTCTCGAACGCAGTGCTGAGCGCGACGGTCATGGCCGACTCGTCGACGTTCGCCGATGGGCTCTCCACCGCGTGTTTGATCTTGGGCGTCGAGCGAAGCCTCGAGCTGGCGAACGCGTTGGGCGCCGAAGTCCTGCTGCTCGACGAGGCAGGTGTGCACGCGACGGCCGGCATCGCCCAGGTCTTTCACGCGGCCTGAGCGTGCTTGGCGTGCGCCTTGCACTCGAACTGGGTGGCAACAGGAAGGTCCGACATGCTCGACACCACCACCTTGGACACGCAAAGTCTGCGCGCGCTGCTCACGCGCGAGCACGCCCAGCTCGATGAGCTGTTCGAACGGCTGCAGGCCGCGGTCCGTGCCGACGATCGCGCCGAGGCCATCGAGCTCTGGTCGGAGTTCGAGACGCGCCTGGCGGCGCACATGAAGCTCGAGGAGCGCGAGATCCTGCCGTCGTTCGCGCTGGAGTACCCGACCGAGGCCGAGAACATCCTGGCGGAGCACGCGCTGATCCGCAGCACACTGGTGGAGGTCGGCGTGGGCATGGACCTGCACTTCGCGCGTGCGGAGGTCATCGAGCGTTTTATCTGGCTGTTGCGGGCGCACGCGCAGCGTGAAGACGCTGTGTTGTACGCATGGTCGCAGGCGCGCTTGGGTCCACGCGAGCGCGCGAACGTGCTCGAACGGTTGCTGGTTCGGCTGAAGCAGATGCCGGCCGCGTTGGCACATGGGTTGCTGAAGTGAGTGTCATGGAAACCCAGACGAAGATTAAGAACATCCTGGTGGCGCTCGATTTCTCTGCA
>DATEOF010000203.1:0-9247 GCA_035274465.1 Polyangiales bacterium | reverse complement strand
GCAGCTGGCGCGCCGGCAGCCGGGGCGGCCCCTACCCACCCGCCGCTGCCAGCTGCGCTCTGCGGCGCAGCGTCGGCGGCCATGTCCTTCGCGTCGTCCGCGCACGCGACCCACGCCACGCACAACACGACCCAGCGCAGTCGACTCATGCCAAGATCTCCTCGATCATACGGTTTTGTGGCGACGTCAAGCTGCTGCCGAAGCTCGACACGCCGAGCCCGAAGTAGCCGTTGAGGACAGTCAGGTACAGGTCTCGCAGCGGTCGGCCCGCGCCGTTCGAGCTGAAGTCGACGAGCTGATCGGTGCGGATACCCGCACGCCCGCCGCCGAGGGTGACCAGCGGCAGCGGCTGGCCGGTGTGATCGCCGCCGTGCATGCCACTTCCGTACACGATCAGCGTGTGATCGAGCAGCGTCCCGTCACCCTCTGGAATCGCGTCGAGCTTCTGGCCGAGCTCCGCGACTTGCGTGCTGAACCACCAGTTGATGGTCGCGAAGCCATCGTTGCTGTCGCCCGCGTGCTGCAGGCCGTGGTAGCCCCCGACCTTGCCCGTGCCGGCGACGGATCCATCCACCGAGAACTTGCGCGTGGTCAGGTGACTGTAGACGAAGTCACTGCGCGCATCGTCCAGCATGTAGCTGATGACTCGCGTCACGTCGCACTGCAGTGCCATGACGATCAGATCGGTCATCACTGCAGCGTGCGTGCCCCGGTCGTAGCCGTCCTTGGCGCCGACGGCGTAGGCCACGGGTGGACGGCTACCGACCTTGCACGTGGCGCTCTCCACAGTGTTCATGGTGTCAGACACTGCCCCCACGCGCTGCTCGAGGTCGCGCACCGAGCTCAGGAAGCGTTCGAGCTTCGGCTTGTCCTCACGGCCGAGCTGCTTGGACAGACTCGACGCGCTGTCCAGCACGAAGTCGAGCGCGGAGAGCTTCAATTGCTTCCGGCGCTGCAGACCGGCAGCGTCCATGCCGCTCGGCTGCGCCTTCGCGTCGCGGGCGCCCGATGCCACGAGTCGATCGAACACCGCTTGCGGGTTGACCTGCTTGTACAGCGGCTGTGTCTGCGAAGCCCAGGCGATGCTGCGCGACAGGGACGGATCGCGACCGTCTTCGTAGCTGTTGAGCGTCGACAACCCGAGCTCCAGCGAGCGCAAGGGTGTGGTCATGCGTTGCGCGATCAGTTGATCGAGGGAGACTCCATTCGCGACCTGAACCTTGAGCTCCTTGCGGATGCGGTCCGAGTCGTCGCAGGTCAGAAACGATCCACACAGGCGCGAATGGCTCGGCTGGACGTTCTTGTTGGTCGACATCGAGCTGTAATTCTCGAGGTTGGCGTAGGCGATCAGCTTAGCCTTGAGCGGCGCGAGCGGCTGCAAGATCGGAGACAGCGACCAACTGGCCCCGCTGCCTTTGCCGCGGGCCGGCCAGTGCGCCGCCGCAGCGCCGTTTGGAAAATACGCTGCGATGAAGCGCTTGGTCGCCGCTTGCGCTCGCACGACGGACCGTGGCGCGAGGCTCTCCAGCAGCGGCAACGCCAGGCACACGCCTGCCCCGCGGAGGACGCTGCGTCGGGAGATGCGTCGAGGGTCCCCGAGACTCATGGCATCCCTCCTGCACTCGGCTGCGATCGAAACGCGCCACTCAACACCACACTCTCGAGGAGCGCGCGCAGCGTGCCCCGCTCGCGAAAGCTGGCGAGCGTTTGGTCGATCAACTCGGCTTCATCGTCCACGGTTCGGCCAAAGGCGTAGGTCAAGACCTTCTGCGTCACACAACGCAGGAACCTCGGGTCATTCGCGACCACGTTCGCCAGCGCAACCGGTCCGTCGACCTTCGTGCCATCCGGTAGAACGCCGCGCGTATCGATCGCGTCGCCATTGTCGTAGCGCGTCCGGCTCTTACCGATGCCGTCGAACGACTCGAGCGCGAGGCCGAGCGGGTCCATCAGGTTGTGACAGCCGGAGCACGCCGGGTTACTGCGGTGTTGCTCGAGGCGCACGCGGACGTTGTCGACCGTCGCGGCCATGTTCGCCGCGTTTTCGCCCTCCAGCGATGCGATGACGTTCGCGGGGGGTGGAGCCACCGGACTGCACAAGAGTTGCTCGAGGATCCACTTTGCACGCAGCGTGGGTGAAGTGCGTTGCGCGAACGAGGTGACTGTCAGGAACGACGCGAGGCCGAGGAACCCGCGGCGGTCGCCGATCGGCGTGTCCGTGCGCGCGAAGCCCGCTTGCGCAGGCGCGGCGACGCCGTAGTGGGCGGCGAGCCGCTTGTCGATGTAGTGCGTCTGCGCGCGCAGGAACTCATCGAGCGGGCGGTCCATGAACAGGAACTCGCCGACGTACGACGTGAGCTCTTGCATCATCGCCGCGCGCAGCGGAGCGTCGAAGCTCGGGTACACGTCGCTCAACACCTCGTGCTGCGCGAGCGCGCGCGCGCCGAGCCACTGACCCGCGAAGTTGTCCACGAAGGCTCGCCCGCGAGCGTCCGAGAGCATACGGCCGAGCTGCTTTCGCAGGACGTCGGTTTGGGTGAGCGAGGCGTCTTGTGCCGTGCGAAAGAGCTCCGCATCCGGCAGCGAGCTCCACAGGAAGTACGACAGGCGTGACGCGAGCTCGTAGCCGTCGAGCTGTCGCGCGGGCGCCGCGCCCGGCATCCCGCTCGGCAACTCGGTGCGATACAGGAACTGCGCGGACGCGAGCATCGCCACGAGCACGTGCTGTGCGGAAGCGAACTCGGTTTCGCCGAGTCCCCGGGCTCGAGCATACGCGGCCTTCAGCTGGGTGCGCTCGTCTGCGCCGAGGGGGCGACGAAACACGCGCGTGCCGAAGCTCTGCAGAAACTTGTCGAGGCACGCACCCCCATCAGTGCCGCTCGGCGTGCAGCCGAGGTTCGCGTCGCGCTGCTTGGTGTTCGCGAAGAACTCGCCAGCCAGTGTCTCGGCCGCGTTGAAGTACGACTCGAACTGGCTCGGCGTGACGTCGAGCGCGGAAGCGATGTTGTCGAAGCCCGCGGCTTCCTCGGAGACGAAGCCGGCTGCGAGCTTCTGCTCGGTCCCGAGGAGATCGTGGACCGTGTTGTCATACTCGACGTTCGTGAGGCGCCGCGGGCCGGTGCGGCCAGTCGCTGGGGCGGCGGCGGCTGGCGTCGCGGTTCCAGCGGGCGAGCTGCCGCTGACAGCGGCTGGCGTCTCGGCGGCGCTCCCACGGGCGCTCGCGGGTGCTCCGCTCGTGAGCGGCGCCTCGGGTTCGCGACTCGCAGACCCGGGCTCGCCGATCTGGCCGCTGCACGCGGCGAGAAAGGCGAAGATCGCCACGCAAGTGCGCGCAACGCTTGCCATGTCGTCCAGAGAGACCCGCCGGGGTCGGATCGGTCCACGAAATCGTTCCGGGATTCACTGCGGCAGCACCAGGGACGGCCCGGTCAGCTCGCCGTCGCTACACACGTCGCCGTCATTCCCGAACGGAGTCACGAAGGTATTGTCCAGTCGGATCTCGGCGGTGTCGAAGTCCGCATCCGCGTCGTCCGGGACCCAGGCCACGATCCACATGCGGCCTGCAGTCGAGGGCGGCAGGGAGCGCATCGACTTCGCGCGTAGCTCGTCGTCGATCCAAAAGCTGACCGACTTCGCCGTGGTGGTGTACCAATCGAAACGCAGGATGTGGGAAGCGCCATCGTCGAGCGCCTTGCCGAGCACAAACTGCACGTCGTTCGCGGAGCTCGCGTCGCGCGTGCGCATGCGTACGTAGCCGTAGTTGCGCTCGGCGCCACGCTTGCCAGGGGCCGTGAGATCGATCGCGCCCGCGCTGTCGTCATCGCGCACGAACCAAATCGCGAGCTCGACCGCGGCGGGTGCCGTGAAAAGGCCTTGAATCTGGTACGTCGCGGACCCGAACAGATCGCGCGTCGCGATCGCAGCCGCGCTACGCTTTCCGCTGGCGAGCATTTTGCCCGCCGAGTCGACCGAACGCACGCCCCCCGCGTACTGATCGCCGCGGACGAGTAGGTGCAGGGCGCCGCCCCGGACTTGCACGTTCTCGCGGGCGAATCCACCGCGGGCGCTGGCGCCGGCAAACGTCACCGGACCGTGCGCGACCAGCCAGCGATTCGGATCGAGCGACGTCCCGTTGTAGTTTTCGTAGAATCCATCCTTGGCCCCGGTGATCCGGCACACGCCACGCGTGCTCGGCGCGCTCGCATCGCTGTTCGGCGCGCTCGCGTCGCCGCTCGGCGCGGCAGCGTCGGGCAGCGCCGCATCCACCGCGGCGGCGTCGAGCTGCGGCGTTGCGCTGTCCTCCGGCATCGCTGGCTGCGTATTGCGCGCGACCAGCACGGTGCCCTCGGCGGCGCTACAACCGAAGAGCGCAGCCGCCAGCAACACCTGGACGCGGCTCACCACGCGACTCCCGCGCCGAGCACTGCAGCGAAGCTGACCGGCGAGAGTGTCTTCGTCTGGCCGCGTTCCACGTGGGCATGGACCTCGCGCAGCATGTGCGCGCCTTCGAGTTCGAGCGCGACGATGACAGGCGCTGCGATGGACCACGTCGCGCCCGCAAACACCGCCGGGCCGAGCGCCCACGCGTCGAAGTCTGCTCCGCCCGTGCTCGCAGCATCGGACGGCTCGCCGGTCAGACGCTGCCACGTGCCGCGAACGCCCGCGCCGAGGTGCAGCGAACCGCTCGCGCCTTGAAGCAGCAGCAGCGCAAGGCCCGTGCGCAGCGAGAGCGACAATACCTGCAGCTCTCCGCGATCGATCTCCGTGCGGGCTTGCGCGAGCCCGAGCGCACTCGACCACGCGATCCGCTCGCCGAGCCGCGCGCGAAACAGCACCGCTCCACCGAAGCCTGTCAGCGGCGTGGCTTGCATTTCGAGACCCGCCCAGGCGAAGTATGCGGGCTGCGGCTGTTGGGCGTCGACGGTCGGACCAGGCTCCGGAGCCGCGGCAGCCACCTCCACCGGCTGCTCAGGGGCGGGACTGGCCTCGCGTGCGACATCCGCCTCTACCGGCTGCGGGCGCGCCAGCTCCGCCACGGACAACGCCAACAGGCGCGCGCGAAGCTCGTGCGGAACGTTCGCGAGCGCCACCCTCCGGCGCGCCGTCGTCCCGCGCAGCCACAACTCGGCCGTGTCGCCCGTGCAGCTGACCTCGACCACGTGCGCATCGGCCGGGACTGGATCGCCCTCGGATAGCAGGAGCTCGTGCAGCTCGACACCGAGCACCGCGCGCACCTCCCGGGCGGTCGGCTCGCTGCAACCCTGCATGTCGAGCGCAACGCTCTGCGCTCGCACCTTCGAACCGAGCCCGAACCCAACGCACAGCATGGCTACTCCGAACACGAAGCCTCGAAGCCGCGGCTCACGGCTTCGCGTACTCGGCCAGATCCTTGCGTCGCGCGCCCCTCGGGAAGCGCTCGAGGTAGCGCTCGGCCGCACTCTTGCTCCGCTGTGCATCTCCGGCCTGATGATACGCCTCTGCCTCGCGCGCGAGCGCATCTTCGGCCAGCGCACCTGCCGGGTCGAGCGTGTACGCGCGCGCGAAGCTGCGGGCGGCGAGCGCCGGCTGCTTCAGCTCGTACAAGGTCAGCCGGCCCAACGTGAACGCCGCCAGCGGGGCCGAGGGGCTCTCGGGGTAGTGCTGGACGAGGTGCTCGAGGTACCGCGCAGCTTCGCGCGGGTGCCCCGAGAGCCGCGCCGCATCGGCAGCCAGGAGCAGGCCCGGCAGATCTTCGACCGGCTGCTTGCCGAGCGAACCGAACGCCTCCTGGTGCTTTCCAGCCTTCGCCAGCGCACGCCACTGATCGCGTGCGGCGGGCTTTTGAGCCTTAGGCTCGGCACTCGGGCTTGGCGCAGCCTCGGCGGGCGCTGCAGCTTGCGGCGGCGGAAACGTCCCGGACTCCCCCCCGCGCAAGGTCGACGAGCCGCCGCTCCACCCCACGCGCACCACGCCATGGTCCACCTGTACGCGTACACTCGCGCCGAGCCGCTCGACTTCGAACGCAGTTCCGAGCACTTCGACGTCGACTGGACCGGCGTGCACGCGGTAGCGACGCCGTGGATTCGGCGTGACCTCGAAGTGCCCGCGCCCGCGCGCGAGCTCGAGCGCCACTTCGTCGGGTAGATCGCGCTTCACCGCCAGCAGTGTTTGGGCGTCGCGCAGCGTCGCGACCGATCCGTCGTGCGTAGTCAAGACATCTGCCTTCGGCGCGGTCGCCACCAGCGGCGGCCGTTCGTGCGCACGCCACTGGAGCGCGACGAGCGCGGCCGCTGCGAGTGCGCCTGCGGCCACTGCCGCCTGAGCGGCACGCCGTCGCCTCGTGATCCGCGTCTCTAGCGCGGAGATCCCGCGCTCGACGTCGTGGCCAGCGAAGCCGTCGTCGATGTGGCGGCTGGCCTGTGCCAAACGATCGGCGAGATGGTCACACACGGCTGACCCCCAGTCGCTCCAACGCGAGCTCGGCGCTCGCGACCCTGCGTTTTGCGGTGGACAGCGAGCACTCGCACAACGCCGCGACGCGCGGCATCGTCTCGCCTTCGATGTAACGCAGCGTCCAGGCGACCCGATCTTCTGCCGAGAGCGCGTCGAGCAGGTGAAACACCCCGGCCAGCAAGGCTCGCTGTTCCGGCGATGCCTCGGCGTCCGCGACGTCGGTGTAGTCGGGTGCCGCGTCGAGGCCGAACCAGCGGCGCAGCTTGTGTCGCTTGAGGCGCCGCGTGGCAGCGTGGACCGCAAGCGTGGCGAGCCAGCTCTTGATCGCGCCGGGTTCGCGGAGCGATGCGAGGTTCTTGTGCACGGTCACGAACACGTCCTGCACGAAGTCTTCGATCTCCTCGCGCCGGCCCAGGATTCGCATGCCGATCTTCGCGACGTACGGCGCGTAACGGCGGTAGATCGACGCGGTGTCGAGCGCGAGCGCTGCGACTGACTCCGGAAAGCTCGACGCTGCAGCTTCGGTTCGAAACGGCTCGATCGGAGTCGGGGCGCGCGCGGACACTGCCGCTGAGCGTACTTCAACTCGAGCGTGCGTTCCATGCGCCGCGCACGGCGGCATGTAAATGGCTCGATTCACAGCGATTCTACGAAGCGAATCAACGCCTCGCGGTCCTCACGGCGCAGCTGGGTGACGCGCTCGCGGACGGAGGTTGCCTCGCCTCCGTGCCAGAGCACTGCTTCGAGCACGCTCTTCGCGCGACCGTCGTGCAACAGCGCGACGTAGCCCTGGACCTTGGCGGATAGACCCACACCCCACAGCGGTGCCGTACGCCACTCCGAGGCAGTCGGTGGATCGTCGCCGGTGCCATCGCGCGCCTGGCCGCCGGCGTCGCTCAGGTCGGCGCCGAGATCGTGCAGGAGCAGATCGCTGTACGGCTGGATCTGTTGGTCGCGCAGCTCGACGAACGGATGCGATCGTCCGGTCGTGACCGAAGGCACGTGACACTTCGCGCAACCGACCGAGCGGAATAGCACTTCACCCTGTGCGACGGCGGGTTCCGTCACGTCGCGTCGCGGCGGCACGCCCAGCAATCGCATGTAGGTAGTCAGACGGCCGAGATCGGCGTCGCTCAGCTCGACCTCGGCGTTCTGTCCCTTGAAGACGCGCGTTTGCACGCCGAGGTCGGCAGCCAGCGCATCGGCGACCTGATGTTCGACGCTGACCTTCTCGGCACGCCAACCAAAGCGTCCGAGGTGCGCACCCGTCCCGGACGGATCCATCACGACGTTGGCTCGTCCCGAAATGCCGTCGCCGTCGCAATCATTCGGATCGGCTCGCACGAGCAGCGCTCGTTCATCGATCGCTTCGAGCAGGCCGAGGCCCAGCAGCCGCCGGGCGACGCGCGCGGAGTAACGCGGGGCCGCGGCCTTGTCGACGATCACCTCGTAGCGCGGCCGAGACAGCTCGACGACGCTGCCGTCGGCCAGCGTCACGTTCTTCTTTTCGCTGTCGAGCAAGCGCGCACTGCCTTCCTGAAGTTGCAGCTGACTGCCGGGCGCCTCGTCCGGGCCGTAGAGCTTGAACACCAGCGAGCTCTTTTCGTCTAGTGCCGCCGTGAGCGGCCGGCCCCCGCCGTTGCGGACGTGACAGTTCTCACAGCTCGTGGTCACGAACAGTGGCCCCGCCTTGTGCGCCTGCTCGGGCAGATCGGGGTTGCCGGACTCGCTGTGTTTCCCGCTGGCGAAGTCCGTGTGAAACAGCCGCCGGCCCTCGACGAAGTGTTGGACGTTCTCGTGCTGGATGTTCAGCGCCATCTGCGAGAAGTACAGCTCCGGTTCGGCGTACAGCCACGCGAGCGTCGTCGCGCCACCTTGCAGTGCGACCGAGCTCGGTCCCGGCTGGCCGCTCGTATCGAAGTTCTCCGGCGTCAGCCCTCCGGAACCGACTCGGTAGCGAAACGTGTCGGTGTAGTACGCCGTACGACCGTTCTGCGCGACTTCTGACGGCTCGATGAAGATGCCGAACTCGAACTCGAACATGTCGCCCTGGCGCAGCGGTGCGTTCGTGCGCGCGTTGCGCGTGACTTCGTGCGCCTGAATGCGTGCGTAGGCGGCGATATTTCGCGCGTAGTCGGCGCCGTAGTCCTCGCCGCCGCTGCGCAGCGACGGGAGCGGCACGTCCGAATCCATGCCCGTGTTCGCGGAGAATACGTTGCCGTTGCCGTAGATCTTGAAGCAGCGGAAGTTGGTCGAGTCTTGCGGGCGTGCGACCGGCAGATACGTGACACGCAGACGACTCTCGCCGCGCGGAGTGTAGTCCTCGATCAAGAAGCCGTACGTTCGGTCCTCGAAGTAGAGCGGTCCGAAGGGACTGTAGGTGCCTTCGAGCTCGTGACGACCCCGCACACGTCCCGCGCCGCGCGTGATCAGGACGCCGTCGTCGCGCATGAACGAGATCGGCGCGATGTCGCTCGCCATTTCGAAGAGCGGCGTCGCGCGACCGAGCGAGACGCGCGGCATGCCAGTCGCGCGTTTGCGGAGCGCGGTGTAGATGTCCCGCAGCGCCGCATCGCTGAGTTGCGTGGCGTCGAACGCGGGCATGCCCCGTCCGCCGCTGCGAACGCGGTCTATCAGTTGTGCTTCGGTCCCGGTGAATGCCGTGAGGTTCGGGTAGCGCGCGTCATTGCCGCCGAGGTCGTGGCAACCGGCGCATTCGGTCGCGAACGTGGAGGGCAGGCGCTCCTCGCAACTGCTCGGTGGATCGTCGGCAGCTGTCGGCTGCGCGGGCGCGCCGGTGCCTGCGCTCGGGCTG
>DATEOF010000202.1:0-26675 GCA_035274465.1 Polyangiales bacterium | reverse complement strand
CCTGCGGGGGCGAAGCCGATCGCGGCTGCGGCGCCGAGGGCACCGGCACCGCCGCCATCAGCTGCGAACAATGCGGCACTCTCGAACGACGATGTGCAGCGGATCTTCACCAACTACGTCGCCGCGCGAAAGCAGAACTCCGAGCGAGTGGACAACGTGAAGTTGGACAGCATCGAGAAGACGCTGCGCGGGATGCTGCCCGGGCTGGAGAAGAAGCACGCGGGGAAGAAGATCGACTTCGAGGTCGTGGTGAAGGACGGCAAGGTCGCGCTGAAGCCGGTGGCGAAGTAGCGCGACGGGCGACCGTTGCTAGTTCTTGTTGCTAGTTGATGTTCCTAGTTGCTAGGTCTCTCCTACCTCAGGGCCGAGGAGAACTAGCAACTAGGAACTAGGAACATCAACGCAAACTAGCAACAAAAACTGCGAGGCTACTCGGCTACCAGAGGCTCTGCTATCGGCTGGGGACAGAGATCCAGCAGCCGGTTGCGCAGAGGCTCCAGCGTTTGCCGATCCAGCGCACTGACCGCAACTGCGTCGTAGCGCAGCGCCAGGTGCTGGGCTTCTTCGGCTGGCAAGCGGTCGGCCTTGTTCAGGACCACCAGGCGCGGAACCGCGGCCAGCTCCAGCTCCTGCAGGAGCTCCTGGGTGGTGCGCACGTGTTCCTCGTGCGCGGGGTCCGCGGCATCCACCACGTGCAACAGAAGATCTGCACCCGCGGCTTCCTCGAACGTGGCCTTGAACGCCGAAAAGAGCTCGCGCGGCAGGTCGCGGATGAAGCCGACAGTATCGGTCAGCACCAGCTCGCGCCCGTACTGTGCCCGCAAGCGGCGCGACCGGGTGTCCAGCGTGGCGAAGAGTTTGTCCTGGACCAGCACGTCGCTGCCGGTCAACGCGTTGAGCAGCGTGCTCTTGCCGGCGTTCGTGTAACCTACGATGGCGACCATCGGCGCGTCGCTCTGCGTACGGCGCTTGCGCTGCTGGGAGCGGCGACGCTCGAGGTGAGCGAGTCTGCCCTCGAGGTAAGCCACGCGTTCGCGCGCGCGGCGCTTGCCGATCTCGAGCTTGGTTTCGCCCGGGCCTCGACCGCCGATGCCACCGGTCAAGCGCGAGAGCGAGTCGTCTCGACTGCCGAGGCGCGGCAGCAAGTAGCGCGTCTGCGCCAGCTCGACCTCGAGCTTGCCGTCCTGGCTCTGCGCGTGCTGCGCGAAGATGTCCAGGATCAGCTGCGTGCGGTCGATGACCTTGAGGTCGGTGACCTTGGCGATCGCGTTGGCCTGCGCTGCGTTCAGGTTGCGATCGACGATCAACACGTCGGCGTCCAGCTGCATGGCCGCGATCACGATGTCTTCGAGCTTGCCGCGCCCGACCACGTACTTCGGATCGAGCCGATCGCGCACCTGCAGCACGCTGTCCGCCACGTCGACTCCAGCCGTGCGCGAGAGCTCGGCCAGTTCACGTAGAGACGCCTCGGCCGCGTTGGCCTGCTGCTTCTCGCAGACGTGGAGCAAGATGGCACGGCCGTCTTTGGCGCCCACGTGACGCGTTCGAGCCTGCTTGGCGAATTCTTCTTCGACCGCCCCGACCAGCTGCGCGGGGTTCACGTCGAGCTGGCTGTATGGAACGGGGCCGTAGCTGCGATAGGGAGCCTGCTTGCTGCCGTTGACCGGCACACAGTGCGCATAGGTCACCGTGCGCGGATCGCCCTCGGGCGAGACGCAGATCGCAGCCACCAGGTCGAGCCGCAGTCGCGTCAGGTCGACCAGATCGTCGCGCGTGAGCGGCTCGCCGCGCAGGTGCGTGTGGATCAGCCGCAGGCCCCGGAAACGACCGCTGCCGGCGCGCTGGCGGCCGAGGTCCGGCAAGAACAGCTTGGCCGAGTCGCCGACCACCACGTATTCGATCTGGCCCGCGCGGTCGATCAGCACCCCCACCTGGCGGCGGGTCTGCTGCGATGCCTCGCACAGGCCACGCGTCAGCTCGCTGGTGGTCAACTGTGCAAACGGAACACGGCGGCGGTACAGACGCTCGAGGGCTTTGCGTTCGGAGGGCCCGAGGCCAGTCGTGTTTCCGTAAATCTCCAAGTTGTCTTCTTGTTGGGGACGCGTGCTCCGAGCCAGCTTACCACGCAGGTTCAGAGGCTCAAGCCTGGCCTCGGGCCCCTGCTCCGCCCAGGCCGCCGTAGTACTTTCCGCCGAACCGTAATACCAGCGCGGCCGTATCGGCTGCGTTGTCGGCGTTCGGATGCGTCGAACCACAAGCCCGAGGTGCCCGTATGTCAGAACTAGAACGCGTCAGCCTGGCGATCGAGAAGGACCTGATCGAGCGCTTCGACACGTTGATCGGGCGCGATGGCAAGGCCAATCGCTCGGAGGCCATCCGGGATCTGATCCGCAATCGCCTGGTCGAGGAAGAAGTCGCGCAAGGGCGGGGCGAGCTCGTGGCGACCGTGACCATCGTCTACGACCATCACAAGCGTGAGCTCGCAGATCGATTGCTCAACGCCGGCCACGATCACCACAAGGCCGTGCTCGCGTCACTCCATGTTCACCTGGATGAAGTCAACTGCCTGGAGGTCGTCGCGCTGCGTGGCCGTGCCAAAGACGTTCGGCACCTGGCCGAGCACATGATCGGCATGAAAGGCGTCAAGCACGGCAAGCTCGTGCTGAGCACGACGCAGGTCTGACGCTTATCGCCGCCGTCAGCGGCAGAGGGTTGGGAGAGCTTTATCTATGTTCGCCGCTCGGGCGAGATACTGGTCGTTCGTCTGCGCTGCGCTGCTGCTGAGGGTTGCGGTGGCTCGCGGCCAAGAGGTTTCGCTGCCGCAGCTGGCAGAGGGGCAGTCGAGCGAGCTCCAGGCGGAGGGACAAGCTTCCGGGCGCGTGGTGATGGAGTTGACGATCGATGCGCAGGGTGCCGTGGAGAAAGCCGAGGTCATGAGCGTGGAGGTCGAGCCTGCCGACTGGGATGCCAGCGGCGTGGTGGCGGAGGCAGAAGGGCGCGCGTGGGGGCTCTCGTTCGAGCCGGCGCGCCGGGATGGGGTCGCGGTCGCGGCGAAGGTGAGGTTCGAGTTCCGCGTGGTGCCCGCGCCTGCGCCGGCACCCGCACCGGAGAGCGAGAGCGCGCACGGGCACGTTCATCAGCATCCGCACGTGCACGTGCATCAGGACCAGGAACCGAACCACGACGCTGCGGAGCACGCGCACGCGTTCGGGGCGCACGCTTTGCTCGAAGGCGGGGCTGCCGAGGCCGAGGCGAGTGCGGCTTCGGATGTGGACGTGGAGATCGGCGCGCTGCGTGCGGTACCACGCTACGCTGCGCAGGACTATTTGACGCTGGCGCCGGGGGTCGTGCTGGTGAATCACGCCGGGATCGGACATGCGGCGGGCGTGTTCATGCGCGGGTTCGATGCGGGCGAGGGGCAGGACATCGAATTTCTCGTGGACGGCGTGCCGATCAACGAGCCCAGCAATGCTCACGGGCATGGCTATGCGGACACGCAGTTCCTGATCCCCGAGGTGGTGGAACGCGTGCGGGTGCTCGAGGGGCCGTTCGATCCGCGGCAAGGGGACTTCGCGGTGGCGGGGAGTGCGGCGTTCGAGCTCGGGGTGGTCGAGCGCGGGATTCGGGCGCAGGTCGGGTACGGCGCCTTCGCCGAGAAGCGCGGGCTGCTGTTGTGGGCGCCGGCGGGCGCGAGTCGCGGCACCTTCGCGGCGGTGGATCTGCGCCAGGGCGACGGCTTCGGGCCCAACCGGGCGCACTCGAGCCTGAGCGCGATGGCGCGCTACGAAGGCGACTCGGGCTCCTTGCGCTACTCGATCCTGGCGACGAGCCACGCGCTCGACTTCGACAGCGCAGGCGTGCTGCGCGACGACGACTACCGCGCGCACGAGCTGCCCTGTCCCAAGGACGCCGACAGCCAGTTCTTTTGCGTGGTCGATCCGCAACAGGGCGGCGCCGCGTCGCGCCACATGCTCGATGCCCAGCTCGAGTGGCGCAAACCCGACCGCAGCTATCAGCTGCAGGTCTACGGCATCCTGCGCAACTTGCGGCTGCGCGAGAACTTCACGGGCGCCCTGCTCGACCCGCGCGGCGACGGCCTGGACGAGGGCTACGAGACCGGGGCGGTCGGGATGCATTCCCACTACGCGCTGACGCCCGAGTGGCTCGGCCGCCGTCAGCGGCTGGAGATCGGGCTCGACGCGCGCCACGACAACGGCGAGACCCGCAGCTGGCGGCTGCGGAGTCAGACCGGCATCCCGTACGAGACCGTGTTCGATAGCGAGATCGCGCTGACCCACGTGGCCGCGTACCTCCGCGGCGAGCTACACCCGCTGCCCTTCCTCAGCCTGCTCGGCGGCGCGCGCCTGGACGGCTATTCGTTCCAGACGGTCGATCGGGCGGAACCCAGCGAAGATCGCGTCGGACCGCGCCTGCCCAAGGCCGCGCGCGACGCGTTCGGCTACGTGATTTCGCCGCGCGGCAGCCTGGTCGCCCACGTGTTGCCGGTGCTGGACTGGACGCTCAGCGCCGGCCTGGGCACGCGCTCGAGCGACGCGCTGGCGCTCTCGGAGAACGAAGACGCACCCTTCGCGCGCGTGCTCTCGCTCGAGACCGGGCCGACCCTGCGCCAACCCCTGGGCGAGATCGGCGTGCTCGAGGCGCGCGCGTTCGCGTTCGCGACGCGCGTCGACGACGACATGCTGTTCGACCCGAAGCGCGGCCGCAACGTCCCCGTCGGCCCTTCCAACCGCTACGGCGCCTCGGCCAGCGCGCGCGCCCGCTTCGGCGCCCAGCACGACACGCTGGCCAGCGTGACCTGGACCGAAGCGCACCAGATCTCACCCGGGGACAGCATCTTCGCGTTCGGGGAAGGACCGCGCCTGCCGTTCGTGCCGCGCTGGGTCGCTCGGCTCGATCACGCCTCCAGCCTGAGCTTTCCGATCGGCAGCGAACGCTTGCTGCTGACGGCTGCGGCCGGCATCGGCTGGGTCGGGCCGCAGCCCTTGCCTCTGGCCACCGAGAGCGAGGCGCGCTGGCAGCTGGATCTGGCGGTGCGCGCTCGCTTGCACTGGGTCGAGCTCGGGTTGTCGGTCGAGAACCTGTTCGATCGGCGCAACCGCGCCGCCGAGTTCAACTACGCCTCGCACTTCGGCGGCGAGGACGAGCCGGTGTCGATGCGAAACGTCAGACACTTCGCAGCGGCCCCACCGCGGCTGTGGATGCTGACGCTGACCGGGTACTTCGAGGACGTGTTCAGTTCGGGAGATGAATCATGAAGCGCTGGCTTTGTTGGAGTTGGGTCGTGCTCGGCTGTGCGTGCGGGGCGGAGACCGAGGGGCAGAGCATCGCGATCCACTGGACGCTCGGGGCGGACGACGCGAGCGCCGAGCGCGAGTTCGTGACCGATACCGGCTGGCAAGTCAGCCTGGATGAAGCTCGGGTGGGCATCGCGTCGGTGTTTGCGATCGCGCCGTCGGCCGACAAACCGAGCGCCGTGGCGCGCATCTCGGGCCTGTTCGTGTCCGTGGCGCACGCGCATGGCGGCCACGACGACGCCAGCGGCCGGCGCATTCGCGCAGAGCTCTTGGACGTGATCGCGCTCGACGTGCTGGCCGACGAGCCGCAGCGCACGGCTGC
This sequence comes from Polyangiales bacterium, assembly GCA_035274465.1. GTDB lineage: Bacteria > Myxococcota_A > Polyangia > Polyangiales > JAFGIB01 > JADGRF01. Next base: position 21,038 of record DATEOF010000202.1, on the reverse strand, counting down.
AGAGAGCGCGGAAGCCGGCGACATCGAGACGATGAAGTTCGAGCTCGCGCGCGCCAAGGACAAGCTGCCGGCCGAGCTCCACGGCAAGGCGGCCTGGGTGCGCGGCAGTGCCGAGCGCAATGGCACTCGCGTGTCGTTCGAGGGCGGCGTGTCGCTGGCCGACGACGAACCGGCGCGCCGCGTCGAGACGCGCGTGAAGCTCTCGCTGAGCGAGGGCGGGACGCTGCGCGTGGGCGTCCGGCCGAGCGAGTGGTTCCGCTCCGCCGAGTTCGATCGGCTACCGGAAGCCGCGGACGACGAGCCGAGCCAGATCACGCCGGACGACCAGGTTGGGCGGGCTTGGACGATCGGCCTGCGTAGTCCGGCGGCGTTCGATGTATCTTGGGACCGAGCAAAGGATTGACACCATGTCCAGGAGACGGCTGGTACTGTTGTGTCTGATCGTCGCGGCTTGCGGCGACGACAGCTCCGCAGCGGGCTCGCTGCGGGTCCACGCCAGCGGCGAGGAGGCAGCGCTCTCCGGCTATCCCGTGGGCAGCGACAAGAACGAGATTGCGTTCGCGGACGGCTGGACGATGCAGTTCGACAAGGTCCTGATCTCGCTCAGCGACTTCGAGCTGAAGACGAGCGATGGAGACGACGCCCAGCTCGCCGGCGGGCCCGTGGTGGCGGACTTACATCAGGGCGAACCGAGGCTGTGGAACTTCTCGGACATCCCCGTGCGTCGCTGGAACCGCGTCAGCTATCGCTACTCGCCGCCGACCTCCGAGTCAGTCACGGCCAACGACATCGAGGACAGCGACCTCGAGCTGATGTCCGACGAGGGCTACAGCCTGTACATCGAGGCCAAGGCGCGGAAAGACGGGCGCGAGGTCCCGCTGACCTTCGGCTTCGCCTTCGAGGTGCAGATGTCCGAGTGCGAGAACGGCGCAGATCACACAGACGGCATCGTCATCTCCCAGAACTCGATCACCGAAGCGCAGATCACCGTGCACCTCGATCACCTGTTCTTCGACTCGTTCGCGACCGAAGACGCGAAGCTGCGCTTCGATGCCATGGCCGCGGTGGCACCCGAGTCCGGTCCGCTCACGCTGGCCGACCTGGCCAAGCAAGACAACTTGAGTGACCTGAAGGGTGCCGACGGCAAGCCGCTCGATCTCGCCTACGACCCGGGCTCCACGTTCGACCCCGTGCCGCGGAACCTCGAGGAATACGTGGTCTCGGCGGCCACGACCACCGGCCACTGGAACGGTGAGGGACATTGCGTTTACGAACGTGAGTGAGACGTTCGAGCGCGCCGTGCACGACTGCCGCATGTAGCATTGAGCAGCGCCCAGATTTGCGCGGAAGTTGCGAGGGACGGGGCTGGTTCGAATGTTGCTTGGTCCGGCGCAAGGTCCAAGGAGCGTCGAGCCATGAGCACTTCGGTCGTGGGAATCGTGGAGTCGCAGCTGCAAGCGGAGACCGCCGTCAGCGAGCTGCAGGGGCGCGGCATCCTCGTGTCGTCGATCTCGGTCCTGTTGCCGGATACCGATGGCACGCGTGACTTCGCCCACGAGCACCACACCAAGGCGCCCGAGGGCGCCGTGGCCGGAGCGAGCACGGGCGGCGTGATCGGTGGCACATTGGGTGTACTCGCAGGCATCGGCGCGCTCGGTTTGCCCGGCGTGGGCGCCTTCGTGGCGGCAGGTCCCTTGATGGCCGCGCTGAGCGGCGCCGCGGCAGGCGCAGCCATCGGCGGCGTGGGAGGGGCGTTGATCGGGCTGGGTATCCCGGAGATCGAGGCCAAGTTGTACGAGGGCAAGATCCGCGGCGGCAACATCTTGATCGCCGTGCACGTGGACTCGGCCGAGCAACAGCGCGCCGCCGAACAATCGCTGAAGGTCGCCGGTGGTCACGACATCAGCAGCACCACCGAAGCTTCGTTGCCACACGAAAGCTGAGGAACGCGCACGGGGCACACGACTTGCACTCGCCAGCCAGCCCGGAGGGCTGGTCTATGAATCGAATATCAGCTGTATGGCTGCTGACGGTGTGCGGTGGTTTGCTGCTCGCGTGCGAGGCCGCGTCGAGCACGAGGAGTGCGGGACAACCCAACGCGCTCGAACCGAGCGACGAGACTCCCGATCTGAGCGATCCACCACCAAACTCGCCACCGCCAGCGGCGAGCTGCGGTGACATGAACGGAGGTGGTGACCAGCACGTCGATTTCGACAAGCTGTTTGCTGCCAAGACTGCCGAGAAAGGCGAGGCCGAAGCGCGTCAAGCGGAGCTGCTCGAAGCGCGCTACGACTTGAGCGATAGGCCTTCCGGTTCACGCACGATGACCGGCGGCAAACCAGTGCAGATCGGCGTTCGGGCGCGATTGCCTGAAAACCAGACCTGGGAGTCGCTCGACGCGCTCACGCCCGCCGAGATCCGCGCGCAGGACCTGTTCCCGATCGGCTTCCTGGCGCTGCCGCATCCCAAGCAGCCGGAAGGTGGCATGCTCTTTCCGCATCAGCAGATCGACGAGGTGCTGCGTCAGACTGGGCGCGATCTGAAGCGTTTCGATCTCGACTTCGATCTGCCGGACCACCTGCTGCCGGACTTTCCGCCGCCGATCTTCCTGACCACCCACCCGGAGCTGGGCGACGTCAGCCAAGGTCAGCTGGTGACGACCGACAACTACTACGATCTGTTCAAGTGCTTGCTCAACCCCAAGCAACTCGACGGGCTGCGACTGCTACTCACGCCCTTCCCGCAGCAACAGTTCAATAACATCGACGACCGCCGCTCCGAGCGGCCGAGCCTGGGCGTGGCTTGCTTCGACTGCCACAACAACGGTCACACCAACGCGGCGACGCACCTGGTCGGAGACATCCGGCCGCAAGAGTTGCGGCATCGAATCGACACGCCGTCGCTGCGCGGCGTGAACATCCAGAAGATCTTCGGCTCGCAGCGTGCGCTGATGAGCGTCGAGGACTTCACCGAGTTCGAGCAGCGCGCGGCGTACTTCGACGGCGACCCGGTGCTCGCGACCAAGAAGGGTGTGAACCCACTCGACCGCGGGCTGCAGGTCCAACACATGGCAGAGTTCCAGAAGCTGCTCGACTTCCCGCCGTCCAAGGTCGGCATCGACGGCCGGCTCGACCCAATGGTCGCGACCAAGGCGGAGCTGCGAGGCCAGGAGGTGTTCTTCGGCAAGGGACAGTGCGCCGACTGCCACACCGGCCAGTACTTCACCGACAGCCTGATGCACGACCTGAAGGTCGAGCGCTTCTTCGAACCGCGCATGATCAACGGCATCCGCGCCTCCGCAGACGGCCCGATCAAGACCTTCACGCTGCGCGGCCTGAAAGACTCACCACCCTACTTCCACGACGGCCGCCTGCTGACGATCGAAGACACGGTCGAGTTCTTCAACCTCGTGCTGCAAACCAAGCTGAACGCCCAAGAAAAGGCCGACCTGGTCGCGTTCCTGAACGCGCTATAGCCGCGGAAGAACCCAATTTCTCACAGGAAGACGGGAAGTCGGTAGGCGAGATTATTATTTGCTGCCGCGGACTCGCATCGACCGGCTGTTGCGAGCCCGCGGCAGCACAAAATCTCGTCTCGCCTTCCCGCCTTCTCGCCTTCCTGTTAACCAATCTCTCTCTTTGGCGCTGTCTGGCGCGAGGCGGCGGCTTGGCGGTTAAGTCTCGCCCAACCCGCACAGCTTTCGCACGAGGCCATCGAGCTGAGCCTGCGAGCCGTATTGCAGCAGGTTGCCGTGCAGCCAGAGGGTGGCGAGGCCGTGGACGTGCGCCCAGGCGTCGATCGCGCGCAGCTCGAGTTGTTCGGCGCTCAGGTCGGCGCCGTGCGTGGCGCGCACCGCGTCGGTCAGCACCTGGTAGGCGCCGGCTGCTGCGGTGGCGAGCGCGGGATCGGCGAAGTGGAGCAGCTCGGGGCGGAACATGATCTCGAAGTAGGCGCGATGTTCTGCCGCGAACATCACGTAGGCCCAGCCGGTCCAGGCGAAGCTTTGCTCGGGATCGGTCGATCGCTCGGCACCCGCACGCAGTGCCGCGCCGAAGAGCTCGAAGCCGCGCGTGGCCAGCGCGGTGAGTAGCCCCGCCTTGTCGCCGAAGTGGTGCGCGGGCGCGGCGTGCGAGACCTCCGCGCGGCGCGCGACTTCGCGCAGGCTGATCTCGCCGAGGCCTCGCTCGGCCACGAGCGCGAGCGCCGCCTCGAGCAGCGCCTCTCTCAGGTTCCCGTGGTGGTAGGCAGTCTTCTGTGGCTTTTTCACTTCTGGACCATTCTAAACTTGACATCGTCAAGATGCACGCTAGGCTCGATCTTGTCAGTGTCTAAATCGCCTGTTCCACGGAGGATGCCATGACCGCGACTGCCCAGCTCGAGAGCCCACAACAGCCCGCTGCCCTACCCTCCAACAACATGTATTTGCAAGGAAATTTTGCGCCGGTCGAGCGCGAGATCACGGTCGGTGAGCTAGCGGTCCGCGGTGCGCTGCCACCCGAGTTGTCCGGCAGCCTGCTGCGCAACGGCCCGAACCCAGCGGCCGCCGGCGCGAACCATCACTGGTTCGTCGGCGACGGCATGCTGCACGCCATCCAGCTCGAGCGCGGCCGCGCGGTCGGCTACCGCAATCGCTGGATCCGCACGCAGAAGATCGAACAGGCCCTCGGCCTGCCTGCTGCCCCGCTGAGCCCCACCGACGCAGCTCCTGGCTTCGGCGCGGGTTCGATCAGCGTGGTGCAGCACGCCGGTCGGCTGCTCGCGCCGGGCGAGGTCGGGTTGCCGTTCGAGATCAACGCGCAGGCCGACACGCTGCGCCAGTACGACTTCGACGGCGCGCTGCGCACCAGCATGACCGGACACCCGAAGATCGATCCGCGCACCGGCGAGATGTTCTTCTTCGGCTACGACTTCGGGCCGGTCAACCTGCGCTACCACGTCGCCGATGCGCAGGGCCGACTGACCAAGACGCTCGAGCTCCCGACCAAGGGCCCGACGATGATGCACGACTTCGCGGTCACCGCGACGCGCGCCGTCTTCTTCGATTTGCCGGTGGTGTTCGATCTGCAGCTGATCGCACAGGGCCACACCATGCCGTTTCGCTGGGATGACGACTACGGTGCGCGCATCGGCGTGATGCGGCGCGACGGCGACGGCAGCGATCTGCGCTGGATCGAGATCCCGGCCTGTTACGTCTACCACGTGTTCAACGCCTACGACGACGGCGAGCGCATCGTGGTCGATCTGGTCGAGCACGCCTACACGTTCCGCGATTCGCGCATCGGTCCGGACCGCCTCTACGAACCGCCCGCCGCGCGCTGGGTGATCGATCCCGAACACGGCAGCGTGACGCGCACTGTGCTCGACACGCGCGGCCAAGAATTCCCGCGCATCGATCCGCGCAAGGGCATGCAGAAGCACCGCTACGGTTACGCGGTCGAGCGCCCCTACGCCGAAACCGGCCCCTCGAAACTGCTCAAGCACGACTTCACCCGAGGCACGAGCGAGGTGCACGAGCTGCCGCCCGGGTGTTTGCCGGGTGAGGGCGTGTTCGCCCCGATCGGCGCCGGCGAGGACGAAGGCTTCGTGCTCGCACAGGTGTACGAATCGCAGACGGGCCGCAGTCACGTGCGCGTGATCGACGCGCAAAAGTTCGCGGGCGAACCGGTGGCGGTGGTGGAGTTGCCGGTGCGCATGCCCTTCGGCTTCCACGGTGACTGGGTGCAGCAGTAGATTGCCGCCGCTGACGGCGTCGCGCGCACTCGCTTCAGCACAACCTGAAACCGCCTGCTTCGCGCGCATCGTCCTCGTCGTTGCGAGCAAGGCGGAGGGTGAGAGCCAGAGTTCACCCCAGGGGACGCCGACGCCAGGAGAGAGGATTGCTCCGCGGACTTGCGCATACGTACTTTGTACATCCGCCGAGCACTCACTCTGATCTCGTATCTTCGGCGCTGCTGGCGTCCTTTTGGCGACTGAACTCTCGCCTTCCTTCGCTTGTTCAAGCCAGTCGGATAGTGACGAGGATGAGGATGGGGACGGGAGACGAGGATGAGGATCGGAGAAGAGGATGAGGATCGGGACGAGGGACGAGATCATCGTCTTCTTTCCTCGTCCTGATCTTCGTCCTCGGCCGAATCCTCATCCCCATCTCCATCCTCGTCCTCATCCCCATCCGCACCCTCATCTCCTCCCGGTCTGGAATGCGGACACGGCGGGTGCGCGCGACGCACGCGCCGCCGGCGACCCAGGCGGCAAGTGCGCGCGACCCCCCGGCCGCACACTTGCAAATGATTCGCAAATTCAGTATAGGGTTCCTCGCGCCCCATGAAAGCCCGGAACCCCGCCCCCGCCGCCATCGAGGACTGCCCCACCCTTCGTCTCGCGCAGGGTGACGTCGCGACTATCGACATGTGCAGCTGCGGCACGCTGCGCTTGAACCTGGGCGCCGTGACGTTGCGCCTGACGCCTCAAGCGCTGTCTTCGCTGATGCAGACGCTGAGCGAGGCGCTGGCCACGCATTCCGCGCTGCGCTCGCGGCCGCGCTTCCTGGCCGACGGCGCATCGAAGTCGGGGGGAGAGTCGTGAACGACGAGCTGATCGATGTCCGCACACCGCTGGCCGTGTCCGAGAACGTGCGGATTGAGCTAGGGACCGACGGCGCGCTGCACGTGGTCACACCGCAGCTGACGCTTCACCTCGATCGCGCTCGGTGCGAGGAGCTGACCACCACGCTCGCGCGCGGCCTGGTGCGTCTGCACAAGCTCAAGGTGCCGTGCGCTCGCCCCAACCTACGCGTGGTCTCGGCCGACGAAACCGCGGACCGCCAGTGATCCCGCGCCTCCGCGCGGCCCAAGCAAGTACGAGGAATTCATGACCGACTCGACCATCCCCACCTACTCTCCCAGGGCCTTCGTCGGCCGACAGGCGCCGAGCTTCACGATGCCGTCGACCAAGAACCTGAGCACGCTCGCCGAGCCCGTCGGCCTGGCCGACTACAAGGGCAAGTGGCTCGTGATGCTGTTTTACCCGCTCGACTTCACGTTCGTCTGCCCCACCGAGCTCCGCGGCTTCAGCGAGCGCTACGCAGACTTCGAGAAAGAAGGTGCCGCAGTGTTGGGCGTGTCGATCGACTCGGTCCACACGCACCGGGCGTGGCTCGAAGCAGCTCCGGACAAGGGCGGCCTGGGCTCTCTGCGCTTTCCGCTCGCCAGCGACATCACGCACAGCGTCTCGAAGGACTACGGCGTGTTCCTCGAGGACAAGGGCCACAGCCTGCGCGGCACATTCGTGATCGGGCCCGATGGCGTGCTGCGCTCGAGCGTGATCAACGACCTGGACGTCGGCCGCTCGGTCGACGAGACCTTGCGCACGATCCGGGCGTTCAAGACAGGCGGCCTGTGTCCGGTGGACTGGAAGCCGGGCCAAGCGACGCTCAAGCCCGCACGCTAGCCGGCTGCCGATGCCTCGGGGCCGCGCGGCAGTTCAGTGAACGCGCGCCCCTGGCATCGCAAATGATTCGCATATTCTTGCGGCAGCTGCGGAGGTCGAGATGATCGAATCGCTCACACGCGCGATGGTGCAGACCGGGGCCAGTTGGGTGCTCTGGTGTCTGATCGCGCTCAGCATCGTCTCGCTGGCGATCGCACTCGAACGCGCCTGGGTGTTTCGCAGCGCGAAGAGCGATCTCGACCTGCTGGTTCGAGAGCTCCGCAAGCTGCTGCGACAGGACGACCTGCGACGCGCGGAGCAGCTCTTGAAAGACGGCAAGAGCGTGGAGCAACGCGTGGTGGCCGCCGGCCTGGCCGAGCTCGATGCGGGCCCGCGCGCCGCGGAAGAAGTCATGGCTGCCGCGATCGGCCTCGAGCGCGCGCGGCTGGAGAAGCGCTTGCTGTTTCTGGGCACGATCGGCAACAACGCGCCGTTCGTGGGCCTGCTCGGCACGGTGATCGGCGTGATCGGCGCATTCGAAGAGCTCGGCAAGCCACAAGCCATGAGCAACGCGCTCGCTGCGGCATCGTCACCCGAACGCGTGATGGGCTCGATCGCCGAGGCACTGGTCGCAACCGCCGTCGGCTTGCTCGTCGCCATCCCCGCAGTCGCGATATTCAACTACTTCCAGGGCCGCGTCACGGCGGCGTTGGCCGGCGCACAGACGCTCGGCCACGTGCTGCTCTCGCACCTCGAAGCGCTGGCGCGCGATCGAAGCAGCCGGCAAATCTCGCGCCGTGCCGACGATCACGACCGGAATGCGGCGGAGTGAGGCATGGCGGGGTTCTCGTCCAGCAGCAAACCGAACCAACCGATCACCGGCATCAACGTCACGCCCCTGGTCGACATCACGCTCGTGCTGCTGATCATCTTCATGGTCACCGCCAAGCTGGTGGTGTCGCGCGCGCTGCCCATGGATCTACCGGCCGCCGCGACTGGGAGCGAAGTGCAGGAGATCTTCAGCCTGTCACTGCCCGCCGCAGGCCCGACGCTGGTCGACGGCCAGCCGATCGCCGACTCGGCCGAGCTGTTGCGCCACGCGCGCGACGCGCAGCACAGGAACCCGCAGCTGCGTGCAGTGCTTCGCGCCGATGGCAAGGTCCCGCACGCGCGCGTGCTGCAGACCATGGACGTGCTGCGCCAGGCGGGGGTCGCCCGCATCGCGTTCGCCGTCGCGCCCGGGCCCGAAGTCGACGACGCGAGGTAGCGCGTGGGCAGTCTGCAAAGCCCGCTGGACGTCGAACGCGTCGCCTCGCGAGTCCCGGTGGTCGCCGGAAGCCTTGCCGCGACGTTGCTCCACGGCCTGCTGCTGATGGCGGCGGTGGTCGCGCCGTCGGTAGTCCCCAAACAGCGCCTGCCCCAGCGGCCCAGCCTGGTGAACGAGCTGATCCAGGTCGAACAGGAACCGCCTGCGCCGCCTCCCGAGCCCGCGCAGACACCGCCGCCGCCACAAGCTGCAGCCCCCCCTCCGCCGCCAAAAGCTGCAGCGATCCGGCGCGCGAAGGAGCCACAGGCTGCCGCGCCGGCCGCGGCCACCGCGGCGAAGGTGTTGGATGCACCCAAGGACGAGGTGCTCGACTTCGGGGACACGTTCGTGCAGGGCCAGGCTTCTCAGTATCCGGGCGGCGCGACGGAAGCGAGCGGTACGTCGCAAGCTGTTGTCCGCGACACGCAGGCGCGCGCGTTCGGCAGCCCGGAAGGCCGCGGAACTGCGGCGATCGATCGCTCTCGCGAGCCGCAACTGGCGGACGGTACGCACTGGGCCTGCCCGTTTCCGGACGAAGCCGATGACGGAGGTTTGGACACGGCGGTCGTCGGCCTCAAGGTGCGCGTGGCTGCGGACGGCACGCTGGAAGGAGTCGAGATCAGTCAGGATCCCGGCCATGGCTTCGGTCGCGAGGCCCGCCGCTGTGCGCTGCGGAAGCGCTGGCAGGCCGGACGCGATCGAGCCGGCAACCCGATCGCCGGCACGCGACTATTGAACATTCGTTTCCAACGCTGACTGACTACTCGACTTTGGCCAAGATGCATGGTGATCGGCCCTCCGCTATAGTTCGCGAGGTGAGCCCCAAAGCCAAGCAGTCGGTTCAAGAGCTCCTCGCCGCCGCGATGCGCGACGCCGGATTGCGCGTCACGCAACCGCGCCTCGCGGTGCTGCAGATCCTGTCCAAGGCCGCGCAGCCGATCAGCCACGCCGATCTGATCCACGCGCTGGACGGTCGAGGTTTCGATCGCGTCACGCTGTACCGCAACCTGAATGACCTGGCTGAAGCCGGCATCGTCGCGCGCACCGACGTCGGCGATCGCGTCTGGCGCTTCGAGCTGCGCTCGCGGACCGATTCACACTCCGGCTCGCACCCGCACTTCACCTGCACCGACTGCGGCAGCGTGTCCTGCTTGCCGGGCAACGCCATCCGCATCGCGACCAGCGGTCGCCTACCGCGCGCTGTACGCCAGCAGAGCGTGGAAGTCTCGCTCCGCGGCATCTGCGATCGCTGTAGCTAGAGAGGGATTAACAAGAAGCCGGGAAGGCGGGAAGCGAGAGTTACCTTGCTGCCGCGGACTTGCATCGACCTGCTCAGCTAGCCCGCGGCAGCACAAATCTCGTCTCGCCTTCCGTCTTCCCGACTTCCTGTGAGACAAATTCTCGCTCACATGCCCGCGTCGTCGGCCGGCGGAGGCGTGACCGAGCAGATGTTCTGCATCGCGGCGCTGCCCGTGTTGCCTGCAGGTCCGCAGGTGTATCCGTCGCGGCAGTCGCTGCCGCCGGAGCAGCCCCGGTAACACGTGCCCGAGGCGGTGCCGGTGCGGCCGCCGACGCAGACTCCGCCGGCTCCACAGTCGCTGGCGTTGACACAGCGCTGCGTGCAATAGCCGCCCGGAGCGGCATAGCGGCCCAGCCGCGTGCTGCAGCTCATGGCTGCATTGCCACAATCCGCGTCGCCGCCGCACGCGCGGCCTACCACGTCGTCGGGCAGCGGCGCCGCGCCAGGCACGCACAGCATCGACCCGCCACTGCTGCGGCAGCGATAGTTTTCGCGCTCGCAGTCGGAGTCGCCCGAGCAGCGCAGGAAACAGGTACCCGCACCGCCGGCCAGGCCCGCCATACAGCTGCCGTTGGCGCCGCAGTCCGCATCTTGCAAGCAACGCCCCGTGCAATAACCGCCCGGGTAGGTGGTGCCGGCATTCATGCGCATGCAACGGCCGTCACCGCAGTCGACGTCGGCGGCACACATCCGGCCGACCTCGCCGTCCGCGAGCTTGTCAGTCTCCGGCGCAGGTTGACAGGTGTTGGTCCCGAGCAAGTTCGCCGGGATGCCCGCGTTCATCGTCATCGCTGTCACCGGTAGACCGAGCGCGTTCACACAGCGGTAACCATTCCTGCAGTCAGTGCTCTGCGTGCAAGCGGACAGGCAACGCCCGCGGATCGCGCCGATGCCACCGGCCAGCCCCGCGAACGCACCCGCGCACGCGCCGCCGTCGCCACAATCCGCGCTCGTCAGACACTCGCCCGAGCAGTAGCCGTCGGGCGCGGGCACGTCTGCGCCACCGAAGGCGCCCGGCAGCATATGCAGGCAGCTGCCGGTGCCGCACTGCTTGTCCGAAGCGCATGCCTTGCCGGCGATCTCGTCCGGCAACGGCGTGATGCCCGACCCGCCTGCGCCACCACTCCCACCGCGGCCGCCTCGGCCACCGGCGCTCACGCCGCCACCATCCGGCGCGCTCTCCTCATCATCGCCGCACGCCATGACACAGATGCCAGACAGCGCAGCCAGAGAGCCCCAGAAGATCGGTATGAGAGCCAGTCGCCCGAGCATGCGTGCCTCCGCCCAGCAAAGACCCTAATTCAGCAACGTACATCTGCGCCAGCTGACGGTTAGAGAGTGAGTATGGAGTTGCTCACCCCAGCGACAGATCGATAGATTCAACGCGGGTGAAAGCTCGAACTAAATTCAACAAAGGCCGAAGTGCACAACCAGGCTGGCCGCCAAGCCGTGCAGTCTCCAGCACGCGGGCGAGTTTCGAGCTACGATGCGCGTCGTGAAGATCCGCAGTCTCGCTACGGCGATGTTCGCGAGCAGTCTGTTCGGCGCCGTGGTCCTCGCCGGCAGTGGCGTGCTCGCAGGCTTGGCATTCAATCGTGCCGGCGCTGCCCTGCTACTGGGCGCGCCGTTCTTGAGCGGCTTCGCGGCGGCTTTCGTGCGCAACGAGTGGGGCGGTGCGCGCTTGCGCGACGCGCTGACAGTCGCACTGTTCAGCCTCGCGCTGGTGAGCGTCGGCAGCGTGATGGTCACGCGCGATAGCCTGCTACTCGTGCTGATGGCGCTGCCCCCCGCTGCCGTGTTGGCCGTACTCGGCGCGCTGATGGGTCACTCCACCGCGCACGGGCGGCCGAGCATGAGCCCGGTGATCGCGCTGCTGATGTGCTGGCCGCTGCTGGCTGCGGCCGACGCGCGGCACGCTCCGGACCAGCGCGAGGTGCGCACGAGCATCGAGGTGAGCGGCTCGTTCGAGCAGCTGCCCGCACCGCCTCGCGGCTCGGGCACCTGGCAACTCATCGCCGGCATCTCACACCCGGGCGCAGAGCGAGAGTTCCTGGTGGAGGAGCTGGCCGAGGGCCGCACGCGCATCGAGGCTCGCACCTTGTATACGCTCGACATCTATCCGGCGCGCTACTGGAGCCTGTGGTCGGACGCGATCTTGAGGCGCATCCAGCGGCGAATGCTCGATCAGATCAAGCGCGACGCCGAGTCCGAGCACACATCCAGCTAACACGGCTAACACAATGTTGTTAGTCGCGCGCCGTACCGGCGCCGATGTGGGCACGACTGCGACGCGTAGGCCTGAAGCGGTGCTTGCAGCGCGCCATGGAAGTTGGCAGCGTGGACAGAAGAGTTAGCTACCACACCGATGGATGGCTTCGAGAACATCACCGCAGCCAGGCTGACCGCAGCCCTGGGCGGCGACCGCGAGCTGCTGATCGAGATCATCGAGCTCTATCTGCGCGACGCGCCCAGCATGTTGCAATCGCTGCGGGAAGCGACCGGCCGCGGACACGCGCCCGACGTGGCGCGCGCCGCCCACGTGCTCAAGGGCAGCTCGGCGAACTTCGGCCTCACGCCGCTCTACGAAGCGGCGCGCGAGCTCGAACACCGCGCCTTCGCCGACGCGGAGCACAGCGTGCTCGAGACGCAGTTGGCCCTGATCGAGACCGCGGCCAGCGCGTTCGAGCGCGCCCTCCAGCGCTTACGCGAGGAGATGCAAGCGTGAGTGTCCTGGTGGTCGAAGACGATCGCATCACGGCGCGGGTGCTCGACAAGCAGCTGCGTGCATCGGGCCACGAGGTGCGCGTGGTCCACGCCGGGGCAGCGGCCTGGGAGTTGCTGTGCGCCCCACAGCCACCGCTGGTGGCCGTGCTCGACTGGACCATCCCGGACATCAGCGGCCCGGAGCTCTGCCGCAAGGTGCGCGCGCGGGCAGACGTGCCGTACACGTATCTGCTGCTGCTGACAGGCCGCGACCAGGCCGGCGACATCCTGCAGGGCATGGGCGCTGGCGCGGACGAATACATCAAGAAGCCGTACAGCCTGGAAGATCTGCTGCAGCGGGTGGCGGCGGGCCTCCACCTGGCGCGCAGCCGCCGCTCGCTCGCGCCTTGATCAGCCGCTGCGCTGCACGCTCTCTGCGCGCCCTACCCAGTTCTGCAGCGTGAAGCGCAGCTGGTCGAGAGCGATCGGCTTGGTCAAGAAGCCGTTCATGCCGGCGGCCAGGCAGCGCTGCTCTTCACCTTCCGCCGCGTGCGCCGTGAGCGCGATGATCGGCACGTTCGCCGCGATCGAGGCCTGCATGCGCAGGCGCCGCGTGGCCTCGAAGCCATTCATGCCTGGCATCTCGCAGTCCATCAGGATCAAGCCGTAGTCGCCCTTGCGCACGGCCTCTATCACTTCGTGTCCGTCGACCACCACGTCGACCTCGTAGCCGAGCTTCTCGATCAGCCGCGCCGCCACGCGCTGATTCACGCGGTTGTCCTCGGCGAGCAAGATGCGCCGGCTACCGCTCAGACGAGCGGGCGCAGCTGCCAGCGGCGCGGGCCGCAAGCTGCCGTACTGCAGGGGCGTGCTGAACCAGACGCGCGTTCCCTTGCTCGGCTCGCTCTCGATGCCGATCTCGCCGCCCATCAGCTCCACCAGGCGCTTGCAGATCGAGAGCCCCAAGCCCGTGCCCCCGAAGCGCCTCGCGGTCGAGGGCTCGGCCTGGCTGTACGAACGAAACAGCTTCTCGATCGCGTCCCTGGAGATGCCGATGCCCGTGTCGCAGACCTCGAAGTGCAGGCTCGAGCTCGCCTGCAAGCGCACGCGCAGCTCGACCGAGCCGCGCTCGGTGAACTTGATCGCGTTGCTGATCAGGTTCATGAGCACCTGGCCGATGCGCAACGGATCCGCGCGCACATAGCGCGGACAGTTGGGCTCGATCTGCACGCTGAGCAGCAACTTCTTTTGATTGGCTGAGATGCGCGTGATGCGCAGGATGCCGTCGATCACGCGTCGCAGCTCGAACTCCACCAGCTCCAGCTCGAGCTTGCCCGCCTCGACCTTGGAGATGTCGAGGATGTCGTTGACCACCTTGGCCAGTGACTCGGCGGCCAGCTTGGCGTGCTCGGCCAGATCGCGTTGCTCGGCCGTGAGCTGCGTGTCGAGCAGCAAGTGCGTCATGCCGATGACGCCGCCGATCGGCGTGCGGATCTCGTGGCTGACATTGGCGACGAACAACGACTTGGCCTCGCTGGCCTCGAGCGCGGCCTCGCGCGCCTTGATCAGCTCCAGCTCGGCCCGCTTGCGCTCGGTGATGTCCTGCGCCGTGGCGAGGATGTGTATGCGGCCCCGCCCCTCCTGAGCCAGCACGCGACCGCGCAGGTGGATCGTGCGCACGGCGCCATCGCGACGCAGCATGTCGTAGTCGGTGAAGAACGCCTTGCGCATCGCGGCCGCGTCCTCGAGCAAGGTCTGCAGCATGCTGCGGTCCTCGTCGACCGCGAACTCCAGGATCGACTTCGGCCCCGGGGAAAGTTGGCCGGGCTCGAAGCCGTGGAGTCGGAACAGCTCGTCCGACCAGGTGACCTGATCCGACTGGAGGTCCCAGCTGAAGCTGCCCATGTGCGCGACGCCCTCGGCTTCAGCAAGCTGCGAGTTCGCGCGCAGCAGCTCCTGGGTGCGCACGGCCACGCGCTGCTCGAGCTCGGAGAACAGGCTGGCGTTGTCGAGCGAGATCGTGATCTGACCGGCCAACAGCTGCAGCGTCTGCAGGCGCGCCGGCGTGAACACGCCCGCCGACAGGTTGTTCTCGAGGTAGATCACCCCTGTCAGGCCTCCGCGGCGGGTCAGCGGCACGCACAGGATCGAGCGCGGGCGCTTGCGAACCACGTGCTCGTCGGTGGCGTAGAGATCGTCGGTGCAGGCGTCGTCCAGCAACACCAGCTTTTGCGTGCGCCGTACGTAGTTGATCACAGAAGACGCGGCCGCGAATGGCTCGTCGTAGCTGGACGCACCGCGGCCCAAGCCGTAGGTGCGCGGCGGAGCCGAAGCCTCCGAGGCTGCCGCAACACGTAGCTGGCCGGCGTCGACCAGGAACAGACAGCCACGCTCGGCCCCGACGTGCTCGATCAACAGCAGCATCATCTTCTCGAGCAGGCTCGAGAGCACGATCTCGGCCGACAACGTCTGCGCGGCACGCAGGATGGTCGAGAGCTCCACGCGCTCGGCGACCGAGTCCGAGCTGCGCGTGACCGACGCCGCCGTGCTGCCGAACGGCGGCTCGATGCGGATCCCGCTCGGACGCGTGAGCTTGGTCGTGGCTCCCCAGCGCGCGTACGCCGCCGCAGCCTCGGCGGCATAGCCACGCACGGCCGGCGCGGCGCCGAGCGACTCGTAGAAGCGCCGCGCCAGGTCCTTGGCCAGCGCCTCGTACTGCACGAAACCTCCCGCACGGGCGCCCGCGGCCGCGCGTTCGTACATCGCGATCGCATCGGCGGTGCGCTCGGCGAGCCGCGCCTGCTCGGCCGCGATCAGGTCGCGCTTGTGTGCGAAGTTTTCCGGGCAATGTTCGGCCCAGCGCGTGAAGCGCTCGAGGCTCTCGGTGAGTGCCGAAGACAGCTGGGTGCGTTCGTCTTCGGACTCGGGGTCTTGCAGGGCGGCGGCGATCAACGCTTGAAACAGGTAGAACGTCACCTCGCCCGGCATGGCCATCACGGTGGGCAGCAGCTTGCGAGCCTCGAGCGTGGCCTCGCGCGCGGCGCGTGGCTGATCGGCGAGATACAGCACGACCATGCGCGCGATCTGATGGAAGGCCAGACCACAGCCGAAGCTACCGGCCTGCAGCTTGGCCAGGCAGGCGGCCTCGTCGAACTGCGGGCTGTTCAACGTGCTCGGCGAATCGGTCAGCCCGCGCAGGCACGCCACCAGCTGCTGTTCGATGCGGATCGTCTCCAGCACCATCTCGTTGCGCGTCTTCTGCGCGAACTCCGCGCGCATCTCTGCGTAGCGCGCCACTTCGGCCAGCGGCTTGCCCATCTCGAACGCGTGCCAGATGCTCTGGAACGCCACGTAATTACCGTAGACCAGGTCGCCCGCGGCCAGGCAGGCCGTGAATGCGCGCTCGAGGATCGGCAGATCTTGCGCGAAGTGATTGCGCCAGAAGTTGATGTGATCGCCGTGCACGTGCAGCACCGATCCGCGCAGCTTGAGGTCGCCGAAGCGCTCGTTGAGCGCGATCGCCAGCTCCGAGAACGCGTAGCCCGAGGGAATGTCGCCCCATACCGAGATCAGCATCACGCCGTAGCAGCTGTAGGCGAAGCAAGACTCCTGGGTGTTGCCGTGGCGCAGCGACAGGTTGAGGCACTTCAGCGTCATCAACGGAAACAGGATCGGCCGGCCGATGTACGTGCACGGCGCGAGCGTGCTCATCAGATCGATGGTCGCCTTGCACATGGGGTCGATCAGATCCGGTGCGCGTACCAGATCTGCGATCGCCCGCCCCGCCAGGTTGGCCTCGATCTGAGCGCGTTCGCGCGCGGTCTCGGCCTCGATCTCGGCGTCCGTGTCCGGGATCCGTTCGCCCAGGATGCGCAGCCCCTCGATGCCCACACGGATCGACTCCGGGAAGTCACCGGCGACTTGATACAGCTTGGTCTGCATGAAGTAGACTCGGGCGCGGTCGAGATCCGATGTTGCGTGCGTGCATGCGCGCTCGAACTCCGGTGCGGCGGCGGCGAATTCGCCCGACAGGTACAGAGACTCCGCGTAGTCGAGCTGCAGTGCGAACGTGTCCCTGTATTCCTGTTGCCAGGCGTCGGGCGGCAGCAGCTCGAGCGCCGCGCCGAAGTAGCTGACTGCGGAACCGTACGCGGTCGAGGCGCGCGCGCGGCGACCCGCCTTGCAGTTGAGCTCGCGGACGCGCCGACGCTCTTCGTTATCGCGCAGCAAGCTGCGGCCGCGGTTGAACTGGTTCACCACCTCGAATACGTCAGCCTCCAGCTGCGACTGGCTGCGGCTTCGCAACAACGAGCGGCCAATGCCGAGGTGTGCCTGGGCGCGCAGCTCGGCGTCGGGCAAGAGCGTGTAGGCCGCTTGGTGGATGCGGTCGTGATGGAAGCGGTACTTGTCGCCGCTTCCGAGCGCCTGCGCGCTACGCAGCGCGACTATCAAGCCCGCGTCGGCGGCAGGGGCGAGCTCGCGCATCACCAGGAGCCCGTCGAGCCCGGCAGCGACCGCGAGCGTCGAGGCCTCGAACGTCCCGCCGATGCATGCAGCCAGACCGAGCAGCCGGCGCGTGGTCTCGGGCAACCTGCGAAGCACGTTCAACATCAGGTCGACCACGTTCTTGGTGATCGCCATCGACTCGATCGCGTGCAGATCCCATGTCCAGCGATGGTCCGAGTCGAGGTAGATGCGTTGCTCCTGGTACAACGCCTTGAGGAACTCGCTGGTGAAGAACGGGTTGCCGTCGGTCTTGTCCAGCACCAGGCGCGCCAGCGGGATCACGCGCTGTTTGGTCGAACGCAGGCTGTCGATCAGCAACTCCGCCACGTGCTCCAGCTTGAGCGGCCCGAGCTCGAGGGCGTGGATCGGCACGGCGCTGGCGCGTAGCTGCTCGAGCAAGACCGCGAACGGGTGTGAGGTGTCCACCTCCTGATCGCGATACGCCAGGATCAACAACAGCGGCCCGACGTCACCCGCGGTCACGATCGTGCGCAACAGGTTGAGCGTCGCGCGGTCCGCCCACTGCATGTCGTCGAGGAACAAGGTCAGCGGGTGAGCCTTGCGCGCGAACACGCGAAAGAAGCTCTGAAACGTCAAATTGAAGCGGTTCTGCGCCTCGGTGGGAGCCAGCTCGGGCACCGGCGGCTGCGCGCCGAGGATCAACTCGAACTCGGGCAGCACGCTGGCGATGAGCTGGCCGTTGTCGCCCAGCGCGCCGCTCAGCTCGCGGCGCCAGACCTGCAGCTGAGTCTCGGGCAGCGTGAGCAGCTGTTCGCCCAGGCCGCGGAAGGCTTGCACCAGCGTCGCGTAGGGCACGTCGCGCTTGTACTGGTCGAACTTGCCCGACAAGAAGAAGCCGCGGTGCTTGGTGATCGGCCCGTGCAGCTCGTGAACCAGCGACGACTTGCCGACGCCCGAGTAGCCCGACACCGTGGCGACCTCGGCGCTGCCGTGCGCGACCACGTGATCGAAGCGCGAGAGCAACAGGGCAAGCTCGTTCTCGCGACCGTACAGCTTCTGCGCGACTTGAAAGTGATCCGAGAAGTCTTGCTCCGCCAGCGCGAAGCGCTCGATGTGCCCCTGGGACTCCCAGTCCTGCCGGCAGCGAGCGAGATCGTGCGTGAGCCCGAGCGCGCTCTGGTAACGCTCCTCCGGCGCCTTGGCCAACAGCTTCATCACGATCTGCGCGAGCATCTCGGGCACGCCCGGCGTGACCACGCTCGGCGACTGCGGGAAGCGCGCGATGTGGCAGTAGATCCACTCGGCCGGCTCGATCGCATCGAACGGCAAGCGACCGGTGAGCATCTGGTAGAACGTGACGCCGAGCGCGTAGAGATCCGAGCGGAAGTCCACGCCGCGATTCATGCGACCGGTCTGCTCGGGAGCGAGGTACGGCAGCGAGCCCTCGATCACGCCGCCGGTGTCGATGGTGCGATGGCCGAACGGCAAGTGCACCGCGAGCTGAAAGTCAGTCAGCTTGACCGCGCCCGTCTCGGCATTGACGATGATGTTCGAGGGCTTGAGATCACGGTGCGCCACGTCGCGCGCGTGCACGTCCGCCAGTGCGCGCGCGATGCGCTCGGCGAACGCCAGAAAGCGTCGCGGCGACAGGCCTCCGGTGATGACCGAGGCCAGCGCGACGCCGTCCAGGTCCTCCAGCACCAGCGCCACACACTCGGGCGCGCGCACGATGGCGTATGCGTGCACGACGCACGGCAGCGGGAGCATCTGCAGCATGTCGTACTCGTGTTGCAGACCTTGCGTGGCACTCGCGGCCGCAGCCTCGGCGGAGGTGCCCTTGACGATCACCGGACAGCCATCGCTCTCGCGGACGGCGCGCCAGAGCGTGCGATCGGCCCGCTCCTCCAGCACGTGCGCGTCTCGGTACCCCGGCAAGCGCAGCTCGACCATCCGGCACCTCTACCAGCCGCCATGGTATCCAACTCCGACCGGACTTCGCGCGCGGTCCGAAGCCGTCAGCTGCAGGCCGCGTCGGACTGTGAGCAGCCTCCCACAGCGTTGACCAATGCGACCAGCGTGCGCATGTTGGTCGGACCATGTTGACCATCAGACCCCATGACCAACGCGGCCACGCCGAGCATGGCTGGCTCGACTCCCACCACAGCTTCTCGTTCGCCGACTACTACGACCCGAAACACATGGGCTTCCGGGCGCTGCGCGTGATCAACGAAGACCGCGTCGCCCCCGGCCAGGGTTTCGGCTCGCACCCGCATCGCGACATGGAGATCATCTCGTATGTGCTCGAGGGTGCGCTGCAGCACCGCGACTCACTCGGCACCGGCTCGGTGATCCGCCCCGGCGACGTGCAGCGCATGAGCGCAGGCCGCGGGGTCACGCACAGCGAGTTCAATGGCTCGCCCACTGAACCCGTACACTTTCTGCAGATCTGGCTCGTGCCCGGCGAGCGCGGCATCGCGCCGAGCTACGAGCAGAAGATGTTCAGCGAGCACGACAAACGCGGCCAGCTGAGGCTGGTGGCGGCGCCGGATGCACGCGATGGAGCCCTGCAGATCCACAGCGATGCGCTCGTCTACGCCGGGTTGTTTGCGGCCGGCGAGAGCGCCGAGCTGACGCTGAAGGCAGAGCGGCACGCCTGGGTGCAGGTTGCGCGCGGCACGGCTCGGGTGAACGGCCACAGCCTGACGGCCGGAGACGGTGCCGCGTTGTCGCAAGAGACCAGCCTGCGGATCGAGGGCGTGGCCGACGCCGAAGTGCTGGTCTTCGATCTCGCTTAATTCGTCTCGTAGATGGTCAGGTTGACCGCACCGACCGCGATGCCCGGGTTCGAGCTGAGGTACTTGTTCTCGGTCACGAACTTGTACGGACCGTCGGTGCGCGTCTCGAACACCGGTACCAGCTCGCCGAGCGCACCGCAGTTGCGCACGATGATCAGCTCGTTGTCCTTGGTCTTGATCGTGTAGCGCGCGTCGATGATGAACTGGCCGCCCGCGCTGAGTTGGAAGTCGGCACCGCCCGGCAGGACTCCACCCGCGAGCTTGCCGTCGGCCGTACCGCCCGTGATCGGGATGATGTTGCGGCTGCCGCGCTTGCTGGCGCCGACCGAGACGGAGCCGCCGATGCCGACCGATTCGGTGTACAAGACCGAACCCTGGCGACCCATCGGCTTGGCGCATTCCCAGCTTTGATCGGGCAGACCCGCGGGTTCCTCGACCTTGACCATGTTGCCGCCGGCTGCAGGCGTGGCCGGCACCTTGTAGACGGTCATGGTCATGGTCTTGGCCGTGCGGTCGAACACGCGCGTACCCACGAGCTTCGTGGTGTTGAGCCAGTTGTAGCGACCGGTGCTGGGAGCTTCGATGTCCGGCACGATACGGACTTCGCCATCGGCGTTGGGTGCGGTGCCGCAGTTTCGAAACAGGATGTTGGAGCCGTCGCTGCTGCGCAGGATGGTGATCTGCTCGATCTCCATCGCGCCGTTGGGCAACGTGAGCTGCCAGTCCAGGCCTCCAGTCATGATCGTGGCCTGGATATCCGGGCCCATGACCGTGCCGCCCTTGATCTCGATCAACAAGCGCTGGCCGAACTGCGTGGTCTTGAGGTCGTGGACCTCGCCGAGCTGCAGCTTGGCTTCGAACGCCATCTCGCCGCCCTTGGGCGAGGGGATGCCGGCCGGCATGCCGCAATCCCACGACGCGTGCGGGATCAGCGTGTCGTTTTCACCCAGGCCCGGGCTGCTCGCACCGGCGGTCCCGCCGCTGCCCGCCGCGGGTGTTGCGCCGGCTCCGCCGCCTGCAGCTGCCGGCTGCCCGCCGCTGC
>DATEOF010000201.1:0-35207 GCA_035274465.1 Polyangiales bacterium | reverse complement strand
AGGCCCTGCACGCCGCGCAGCAGCCCGCGGCAGTACCCCCGCCGCCGCCGCAGGTCGCACGTGCGCCCGAACGGCCGCAGCTCGCGCTCGTCGCGCCGGCGATCTACACGCTGGTGGCATTCGCTTTCTTCTATCCACTGGCCGAGTTGAGCGTGGCCGTGGCCGCCGCTTGCTCGGCCTTGTTCGCCACCTTCGCGGCCGCACCTCTGGCGCGCACGCGGCTACGGACGCTGGCGCTGATCGGCCTGGCGCTGGCCGGCACGCTGATCGCGAGCTGGCTCGGCCAGAGCTTCTCGGACTCGAGGCAGTTCGCGCGCCTGGTCGGCGCGAGCGACGCGCTGCTCTGGGGCAACCTGATCTCGACCGTGCTCGGCACCGCCTGCTTCGCGCTCGGGCTGCGCGCGCTCTCGCTGCGGCGGCGGCTGTTCTCGCTGTTCGAGGTGTTGTGCGTGGGCGTGGTGTTCGCGCAGCTGGTGGCTGCGCACCGCTTCGGCGCCATCAATCGTCCGTTCGAGCTGGCGGACTCGATTATCGCGCAGGGCGGCGATCCGACGGTGGCGCTGCTGTTGATCGGCGCGCTGGCCGCGGCGCTGATCATCGCGCTGTTGTTCCGCGAGCGCTCGATCTGGCGCTCGCTCATGCACCTGTGGCTGGCGCTGCTGCTGCTGGCCGTGGTGTTGAGCTCGACGCACCTACTCGGCTTGCCCTCGCCACCGGCCGGTACCACCGGGCTCGGCCTGCGCCCGGACGAGAAGGACAAGCCCGACGACAAGCAGCAAAAGGGCCAGCGCCGCCCGCGCGACGGGCACAGCGACAACGAGCACCTCGACTTCCGCGACAACTACGACAGCCAGGGTCGCCAGGTGCCGCTGGCGGTCGTGCTCTTGCACGACGACTACTCGCCGCCCACCGGCCTCTACTACTTCCGCCAGACCGCATTCAGTCAGTACAACGGCAAGCGTCTGGTATCGGCCACGACCGCAGGCGTCGACGAAGACGTGGCGCCCTCGTTCGTGAGCCAGAAAACCACGCTGGCGTCGGTGCCCAACGCGCGCGGCGATCGCGTGGAGCTCGACACCACCGTCGCGCTGCTCGCCGAGCACACGCGCCCGTTCGCGCTCGAGTCCGCGGAGACCATCGAGCCGCTCGCCAACCCGGACAGCGGCCGCTTCCGCCGCGTCTACCGCGTGACGTCGTCGGCGTTGCAGGCCAAGCTCGAGGAGCTGCTCGGCCGCCGCGTCGGTAACCCCGCATGGAGTCCTGCGGTGCGCGAGCACTACACCGCGGCGCCCAGCGACCCGCGCTACGCGGCGTTGGCGCAGGAGATCGCCTCGGGCATCCACGAAGCGCTGCGCGACGATCCTGTGGCGCGCGCGCTGTCCGTGTCAGTCTGGCTCAGCCGCCAGGGGACCTACAGCCTGAAGAGTGGGCACGCGAATGCCGAAGACCCCACGGCCGACTTCCTGTTCGGTGACCGGGTCGGCTACTGCGTCCACTTCGCGCATGCGGCCGTGTATCTGATGCGCGCACTGGGTGTGCCTGCGCGGGTCGGTGCCGGCTATGTCGTGGACGAGGCAGCGCGCCAGGGTGGCTCGTCGATCCTGGTCACGGGCGCGAACTCGCACGCCTGGCCCGAGTTCTACGTCGACGGCGTGGGCTGGGTGATCGCGGACGTCTCGCCCGCGCAGAGCCTGGATCCGCCGCCCCCGCCGCCCGATCCAGACCTGCAGCGGCTCCTGGGCGAGATGGCGCGCGGGCTCAAGCCCATGCCGCAGAGCGAGGATCGCCCGCTCGAGCCGATCATCCAGGCCGCTCGCATGCTGCAGATCTGGGTCGCCCGCGGCCTGCTCTGGATGTCCGCGCTGCTGCTGCTTTGGCTGTACAGCGTGAAGATCTGGCGCCGGGCTTCGCCGGTATTCGCCTCGGGAGGGCTGCCGCGCGTGGCATATCGAGCCGAGCTGGATCGTTTGTCCGAAGTGGCGCTGCGCAGGCGTTTCGGAGAGACCCGTGAGGGCTTCGCGGCGCGCATAGCGGCTCTCAGCCCCTCGTTTCCGAGGCTGACCGAGCGGCACTTGGCCGCCAAGTTCGCTCGCGACGAGCAGGTGGATCCCGGCGAGCTGCGGGCGCTGCGCTCGGCGGTCGCGCAAGAGCTGCGCCAGGGCGTATCATGGTGGAAGAGGTGGCTGGGTGCGCTCACGCCCTGGTCTTGGATACTGTCGCGATGAGTGTAGGTAGAGGAGAACGATGAGCATGGATATGCCGGTGTCGCAGCAGCAGCTGGGCCACACGACCGACGCGCCTCTCGAGCACGCGCGTGAGGCCCTCGACCGGCTGGCCCGGCGCGCCAGGGCGGTGGTGATCGGTCGCGACGATGTGATCGAGCTGGTGCTGATCGCGCTGGTATCGGACGGTCACGTGCTGCTCGAGGACTATCCGGGCTCGGGCAAGACCACGCTGGCGCGCGCGCTCGGCGAGTCGCTGCGCGTGGGCGGTACGGCGCACCTGCCGGCGTTCCGGCGAATTCAGTTCACGCCCGACCTGCTGCCGAGCGACGTGACCGGCAGCAGCGTGTTCGAGATGGACAAGAACCGCTTCACGTTCCGGGCGGGCCCGATCTTCGCGCACATCGTGCTGGCAGACGAGATCAACCGCACTTCACCCAAGGTGCAGGCCGCGATGCTCGAGGCCATGGCCGAGAAGCAGGTCACGGTCGACAACGAGACGCACAAGCTGGACGAGCTGTTCTTCGTGATCGCCACGCAGAACCCGCTGGACGTGATGGGCACCTATCCGCTGCCCACGCCACAGCTCGATCGCTTCCTGTTCAAGATCGAGATGCGTCACATCGAGAAGAACGCCGAGCTCGAGGTGTTGGCGCAGTATCCGCGGCCCAGCCTGAGCATGAGCGAGGGCCTGCCGCAGGTCACCCGCGAAGAGCTGCTGGGCGCGCGGCGTGCGATCCGCGAGCGCGTGCACATCGCGCCGGTGTTGCGCGAGGCGCTGGTCGACTGCGCGCGCGCACTGCGAGCCGACGAGCGCGTGCTGCAGGGCGCTTCGACGCGCAGCCTGGTGTTGATGATGCCCGCGCTGCAGGCTCGTGCGCTGCTGCGTGGCCGCAACTACGTGACGCCGGAGGACATCGAGGCGCTGGCGACGCCGGTATTCGGGCACCGCATCGAGTGCGTGCCGGGCGTGGTCGACAAGCGCCAGGTGATCGCCAGCGCGATCGCGCCCAGCATGGAGCGCCTGTCCAAGCTGAGCCTGGGGCGATGATGTCTGCGCGCCGAGTGGCGTTCCCGTTGGCCTGTGCGCTGCTGGCTGCAGCCATTGGCGGCGGGCCGCGCGCGTCGGCGCAGGTGGCGCTCGACCCGCTCGAGGCCGAGGACCCGGGCTTCGAAGCCACACGCGACGAGCACGAGGCCTGGCTGTTCGCCGAGGCCGGCCGGCACATCCGCGCGCGCGAGCTGGCCGAAGCCATCCTCAAGAAGAACCCGAAGTCATTCGTCGCGCACCTGGTGATCGGCTACGTCAACCACTACGCCGAGGCCGACTTCCCGCGCGCGCTGTTTCACCTGGAGCAGGCGCTCGCGCTGTACGAGCAGCGCTACGGCAACACGCCCGATCCCAGCAAGCCCTGGCGCTGGCACGCCACGTTGTTGAAGGAGCTGGCCAACGCGCACGGCACGCTCGAGCACTACTCCGAGCGGTTGGCGTTCATCGCGCGCTTCAACCTGCTGTACGAGCCGGACATGATCGCCGATCGCGCCTGGCCGCTGATGAAGCTCGGGCGGTACCGCGAGGCGCGTGCCGCCGCGAACCTGGGCCTGTCGATGGCCGAGCGGCCCTCGCAGCGCGCGATCGCGCTCAATGCGCTGTGTGCGATCGAGTTCGAGGCCGGCAACGACGGCGCGAGCTACGAGGCCTGCCGGCGCGCGGTGGACGACGCGCGAGCCAGCGGCATCGACGTGAGCTCGGTCGATCTGACGAACTTTGCCGAGTCGTCGCGCTCGCTGTTCAAGCTCGACGAGGCCGAGCGCATCGGGCTCGAGGCCACCGAGGCGGACGTCTCGTGGTACGGCAACCCGTGGATGGAGCTCGCCGAGCTGTACACGCGCGAGGGCCGCTTCGCCGAGGGACTGAGCGCGCTCAAGCGCATCCCGCAGTACCGCGCCGCCCGCCCGCCGCACGTGCGCGACGCCGACCGCAACGAGACGCGGCGCGCGATCGCGGCGTTTCTACTGGTGTGCTCGCGCGCGGACGAGGCGATCGGCGTGACCGATCGCGCGCTGGTGCTGCCGGATCGACGCTCGCACAACAGCCGCGATCCGGCGCAAGACCAGGTCGTCGTGGCGCTGATCGATCGGCGGGCGAAGCTGGTGGCGGCGGAGCAACGGCTGGAAGAGGCGCGCAGCGAGCCGTTCTATGCGCGGCCGCTGGCATGGGCCAAGGCGACGTGGTTGCGGGTGCGGGCGCTGTCGTCGCGCGCGCTGGTGGAACGGTTGTTGCGGGACGAGACGCGGCTGTCGGGCATCTTCCGCATCGGCACCGCGGCGTCGGCGATTCTACCGCCGTGGTTGGCCGGCGAGCTGGTGGATGTGCTCGGAGCGGGCGTGGTGCAGGAAGCGCTGGACCAGGCGCGCGCGAAGGATCGCCGGCCGGGGGCAGGGGCGTACTACGACGCGTTCGGGGCCGAGGTCGCGTTGCGTGCGGGTGAACCGGAAGCGGCGATCCAGCTGGCGCAGCGCGCGATCGGCAGTCTGAGCCCGGGCGAGCAGCTGTTGCGTGCGCGGACGCTGGCGCTGGAGTCCGAGGCGGCGCGCATCCTGGGGCGGCCGGACACGCTGAAGTTCTACGAGCAGGCCTTTCAAGCCGACCCGGGCGTCTTCCGCCGCTTGAACCTACGGATTCCGGTCCGCATCGAAGCCAGCGGGGATATCGGAGAGCGCGTGGCGTCGAGGCTCGACGGCTCACCGCGGCTTCTCGAAGACGACGGAGGCTTACGCCTGCGCGTCGACGGCAACAACGCTGGTGGCAGCGTGTGCCTGTACAGCCGCGATCAAAGCACGCTCGGCTGCGGTCGAGCTCAGGCGCTGGCGACTGATGACGCCGATGCGCTGGTCTCGAAGCTCGTGCGCGAGTTCCACGAAAAGGTCTTCGCGCCGCGCATCGACATGAGCCAGTCGGACATCAACTCGCTCGACGGAACGAACCTGGTCCGCGACGACGCCCTGCGCACTCTCTTCGACGGCGACGGGAACTGAAGACCCGTCCGCCTCCTCATCCTCGTCTCGGCGACGAGGACGAGGATAGGGATCGCGCATCCTCGTCCTCATCCTTATCTCGGCGACGAGGACGAAGACGAGCGACGAGGATCGCCTCGGACTACTTCGCGGTGATCACTCCGCAGCCGATCGCCGGGGGCATCGTGGGGACGTCCGGGTTGTGCATCACGAATGCGTGCCCGACCACGTTCGTCGCCGGATCTCCGCCGATCGTCCAGGCCGTCATCGGGTCGGTCGCTGCCCGCGTCAGCATGCTCATTCCCGTCGTGCCCACGCACATCACGGGCGGAATGCCTTCGCCACGCGCTGGACCCCAGTGCCCCATCGCGTCTGCACAAGTCGTCCCGGTGTGAATGTGCACCGCATACGCCTTACCCGCCGTGCAGCCGGTCAGCTGGACGTTGACGATGACATCTGTCCCCGTTCCCTTCGTGAACGTGGCCGTGCCCGTGACAGTACTGCCCGGCAGTGCCGCGATCATCGCGACCGCGCTGCTCGGAGCAGCGCCTCCGCCCGTGCCTGCAGTAGCTGCGTTTCCAGCGGTCGGAGCAGAGTCGATCGGCCCGCCTTCCCGACAGGCACTACTCGCGATCAGTGCGCCCAACAGCGGCAGGATCAGTGTCCGGTGTGTGCAGTTCATTCATTCCCTCTCTCATTCAAAGCGCAGCGGGACACTACTCTACACCATTCCCACTCTTTCGTTTCTGTGCAGCCCGCGCCGTCATTCCACCCGCGCCGCTCGTGGCTGCCGGCGGCGAGGCCAGCGCGCGCGTGGCCTCGGGATTTGCGCCACGTTGCTCGGCTTGCGCCAGCGCCTCGGCCGCGGCTGACTCATCGCCTCGCTGGCGGTGCAGTCGTGCGAGGTTCAACAGCGGGTTGGGATCCTTCTCGTCGAGCTTCGCCGCTTGTTCGAGCTCGGGTTGCGCGCCCTTCAAGTCGTCTTGCGCAAGCAGTGCTGCGCCCAGGCCGTTGTGCGCGGCCGCGAGCTGGGGCGCGTGCTCGATCGCGCTGCGGAACGCGCCCGCCGCGATGCCGACTTGGCCGCGGTGCATCAGCGTGTTGCCGAGCTTGACCCAACCGATCGCGAGCTCCGGATGCAGCCGCGTGGCCGCTCGATAGCGCCGCTCTGCCGACTCCCAGTTGCGCTCGGCCGCGTCCAGATCGCCCAGCGCGATCAGCGGTTCGGCGCGCGCCGGCGCCAGCTCTTCCGCGCGCTCGAGGTCCGCGCGCGCACCCGAGCGATCGCCGAGCGCCGAGCGACAGATGCCGCTGCCGAGCCAGGCTTCGCTCTCGCGCGGGTTGCGCTGCGCAGCACCATGGAACGCCAGCACCGCGGCCTGCAGCTCGCCCTGTTCACGCAGGATGCGCCCGAGCTGCAAGAGCGCCGACGTCGGCCGCGCGTCGAGCTTCGAGGCTTGCTCCAGATCGGCGCGCGCGGCGCGAAGGTCGCCGAGCAGCTCGTAGGCCATGCCTCGCCGCTCGTAGAGCGCAGCGCTTGGCTGCAGCTTGAGGCCGCGATCCGCGTAGTCGCGCGCGCGATCGCCCTGACCCTCGGTGCGCGCGATGTCGGAGGCCAGGGCCCAGACGCGCGGCTCCTTGGCCTGCGCGCCGAGGGCCGGTGCCAGCACGCGGTCTGCGGCGTCCGGGTGGCCGTCGGCGAGCTCGACCGCCGCAGCCACCAGCCGCAGCTCGGGCGGGGTCTCTGGGTAGGCTGCGAGCTCCTGGCGGGCGCCTTTCAGGTCCCCCCGCTGCAGTCGCTCCAGTGCGCGCGCCTCGACCCCCAGGAGGCGCGTGCCGCTGTTGGCTGCGAGCTCTTCCGCCTCTTCGATCGCCAAGCGGGCTTCGCTGGCGCGTACGTCCTGAAATGAGGGCGCCTCCTCGAAAGGCGCGTGCAGCAGGCGCTCGGCGCGTTGTGCGAGCCCGCGCGAGCGCTGCGCGCGATCCGCTTCGCGCTGAACGATCCCCACGACCAAGATGGCGGCCGCCCCGGCCGCGATCAAAACCGCTTTCCGGCGCATGATCACGCATACCGGGCCTGCGAAAGCTGGTCAATTTTCCTGTTTTGCTGCTCTCAGCTGCAGGTAGGCAAAGTGCCTACGTTGGGCGTCTTCCCTGAGCGCCGGGCACGCGCTAGGAATTGGCTCATGACCAAGCGGCTCACCTTGGTGGGGCTCGCGGCCGTCGCGGTCGTCTGGGGCCCGTTCGTGTACGCCGAGCTCGCGCGTCGACCGTTGTCGGCGTCGTCTTCCGAGCCGCGGGCGATCGAAACAGCCGAGCCGCTGGAAGCCACGCCGGTGGTGTTCGCACCTGCACCGAGCCCTCAGCCCGCGCAACCCGAGGCGCCGGCCACGGTGACCGTGATCGAACCAGCCGCGGAGCCGCCGCCGCCCGCTGCAGCCGCAGAGCCCGAGCCCGCGGCGCAACCTGCCGAAGCAGAAGAGCCCGCGGTCGTCGCGCAGCCGGTCCATCATCCGCCGGAGCCCAGCGCGCAACCCGCGGAGCCCGTCGCGCAGGCCGAGCCGGCGCAGCCGCCGGCTGCAGAAGAAACCGCACCCAAGCCCAAGCCCGAACCCGAGCAGCCTGCAGAGAACGCGGCGACCCCGGAAGCCAACTCGGCCGCAGCAGCGCAAGCCATCGCACTCGCGCCTCAGTTCCGCTCCACCTTCGACAGCGAGTCGCGCGACGCGCAGTGGGCGGAGCACGAAGAGCCGCGCCTGACGCAGCTGTTGGCGACATCCGGCATCCCGGCCAGCGCGATCAGCGAGGTGCGCTGCCAGAGCACGGTGTGCCGCGTGTCGTTCAGCGCGAGCGATCTCGAGCACACCTCGCCGCTGCAGCTCGCGGGGCTGGTGCAGAAGGTACGCGAGGAGTTCGGCCCGAGCCTCGCGCTCGATCCCGCGAAGCGCGAGAACGGCGACCAGGCGGCGGCGTTCTACGTGTTGCGCAAGGGCTTCGAGCTCGGTCGCCGAGACTCGTTGTGATGTCGCTCAGTCCGGCGCCTTCGTCTCGAGCGCCAGCGCGTGGACGGGCCCTTTCATCAGCTCGCCCAACGCCGCGTACACCAGCTTGTGCTGCTCGATGCGCGTCTTGCCTCGAAAGGACATGTGTACGATCCGCGCACGGTAGTGATCCTGCGTGCCGGTCAGATCTTCCAGCTCCAGCACCGCGGCATCGGGGAAGGCGTTTCGTAGGTGTTGCTTCAGGACTTCGGGGTCGATCATTTCTGGCCTATCGGCTGGTTTCTAACGCAGTGAGGGGCGAGTTCCGATTCGTGTCAAATAGCACTTTTTATGCACAATCGGCCGCAGTTTGGTACGCGATCGTGTTGATGATAGCGTGCGGCAACCAGGTGACGGACTCCTCGAGGTAGCGATGGCCAAGGTTGCATTCATCTTTCCCGGACAAGGTTCACAACATGTCGGTATGGGCCGCGCTGCGTGCAGCGAAAACGAAGCCTGCCGTGGCGTTTTCATCCTCGCTGATCAGGTGCTCGGCGAGCCCATCTCGCGTTTGTGCTTCGAAGGGCCCGATGAACAACTGCAGCTCACGACTTTCGCTCAGCCCGCGATCCTGACCACGTCGATCGCGTTGTTGCGGGGCCTCGGGGAACGTTGCGATGTCGTCGCGGGTCACAGCCTGGGCGAGTACAGCGCAAACGTCGCCGCCGGCACGCTGGCGTTCGAAGAAGCCGTCACGCTCGTGCGCCGTCGCGGCCAGTACATGCAAGACGCCGTGCCGATCGGGCGCGGCGCGATGGCCGCAGTGCTGGGCGGTGACGTCGCCATGGTCGAACGCGCCTGCGCTTCGGTCGAGGGCATCGTCGCCCCGGTGAATTACAACTGCCCCGGTCAGCTCGTGATCGCCGGCGAGACCGAAGCCGTCGCGGCCGCCACTGCGGCGATCCTCGCCGGGGGCGCCAAGGTGCGGGCTCTGCCCGTCAGTGCGCCATTTCATTGCGCGATGATGCAGCCCGCCGAAGATCGACTAGCGCCCGACCTGCGCAACACCGAGTGGCATGAACCGCAGCTGCCAATTTACGTGAACGTCGACGCAACTTGTGTGACCACCGCAGAGGCTGCGCGCAATGCTTTGGTGAGCCAGGTGAGCCGTCCGGTGCGCTGGCAGCAGATCATCGAGCGCATGCTCGCGGACGACGTCGGCCTTTTCGTCGAGATCGGGCCGGGCAAGGTGCTGACGGGCATGGTGCGACGCATCGCCAAAGACGCCAAACGGGTGAACGTCGAGTCACCTGCTGACTTCGCGGCAGCCCGCGCGGCCATCGCGGCTCAGCGCTGAAGCCATACCCGAATTGAAGACGGCGTAACCATCGCAGCCTGTTCCGGGCGCGCGCACGATATTCGTGTATGCTGTGCAGCGTTCGCCGACTCGACTCGACTTCGCTTTGCCTTGTGGTGGTCTCGCTCGTGTGAAGGGTGTTTCATGCGAAAGCTCTGGGGCGCGTGCGCCGTCGCTCTGGTTGCGTGCGGTGGGGGCGGCGGTGGTGATGAGAATCGAGAAACTCCTGCGGATGGCCGCGGGACGGAGGCGTGTCGCCTCTGGCAAGACAGCGTGTGCGACTGGGCGGAGCGCTGTCAGCCCGAGATCGGGCGCAAGGCGTGCGACGAGCAGTTTCAAGGCGTGACCTGCAAGTCGGACGAGATCGCCGGCAAGTGCATGGCCTCGATCGACAGCGCCGGCTGCGATGGCATCCCCGATCGGTGCGGGCCGGACGAGATCGCCGATCCTGCGCCGGCCGTGCACGCCTGCGAGATGATCCCCGCGCGGTTCTGTGCCCGCGCGGTCGAGTGTGGCATCTCCGCCACTCAGCAGGATTGTCTACGCGTCGAGAAGCAGGACTGTTCGGGCGCGTTCTCGTTCACGCTCGACTACGAAGACTGCCTGATGCAGATCGATGATCTCGACTGCTCGGTGTTCTTGCAGCCTGCCCTGTGCAAGCGCGTGATCGTCTCTCGCGCGCCCTCACCGGTCAGTCGCATGTAATTTCGCGCGCCCAGATCTTGGCCATCGGATCTGCGCCTTCGGCCCACCAGCTCACCAGCTTGCCGCCGGTCACTGCCAGCTGCGGCATGCGGATGTCGTCGGCCGTGCCCTTCATGTCTTTGACGCGGCGCTCGCGCAGCTTGCCCGAAGCGTCGATGGTCGAGATCCAGAGCGTGATGTTGTCGCCCTTGGCGCTCAACATGCGCCGCGTGAGCGCGATGCTCTCGCCCACGCACTGCAGCTGGAGCGGGTCGCCGCTGGGCGGCAGCGGAAGCGTAGT
Source organism: Polyangiales bacterium (assembly GCA_035274465.1). GTDB lineage: Bacteria > Myxococcota_A > Polyangia > Polyangiales > JAFGIB01 > JADGRF01. The sequence continues at coordinate 24,644 of DATEOF010000201.1, read as the reverse complement.
CACGTTCTTGAGCGGACCCGACACCGCGCCGGACGCCACGCTGAGCTCCTTGCTGCCGTCGGAGATGGTCCACAACCGCTCGCCGCACTGCGCGAGCGCGCGCACCGACGCGGTCTTGACCCCGTCGATCTTCGCCGCCGCACCGGCCGACTTGCCGAACATGTCGAAGCTGGCGCGCATCAGGCCGGAATCGCCGCTCCAGAGCACGACGAAGCTCTTGCCCATCGCCAGCGTGCGGCTCGGGCCGCCGCTGTCCAGGCCGAGATCCTGCGGGGGCTTCACGCGCAGGTCTTCGCTGTCCAGGAAGCTGGCGAAGCGGTGCATCTTGCCGTCCGCGGCCTTCGCCGTCCAAGTCACGGCCAGGTACTCGTTCGCGAACGCGCCATTGAGCTGGCCGCCGACAGCGTCCGTGGTGTGCAGGATGGTCATGCGCGGGCGCGGGTCCGTGCCCCACCGCATCAGCACCACGTCGGTCTTGCCCGTGACCAGGCTCCGGCCCTTGGCCAGCGCGTAGACCGCGCGGCCGCGCGCCAGCCAGAACTGGGGCTCGGCGGTGATGGGCGGCTTGCCGAGCTCGATCGACTTACCGGCCGCGGCGACCAACCTCACGTGCTCGGCCTTGACCTGCTTGTCGGTGACGAGCAGCCAGGCCTCGCTCCAGTAGTCGACCGGCTGAGCCACCGCCAGCGGACCCACCTCGCCGAGCGCTTGCGGCGCCCCGCTCGGTTTGCACTCCTTGCCCTTGTCGGCTGCAGCCGTCAGCGTCACCGAACTCACCGCGGCCAACGAGATCAACGCAAGCTTCGCACGTCTCATGATCGCCCCTTGGGATGAACGATCATGGTAGGTGCCGCGCACGGAACCTTGAAAGGCCGGCTGTGCGGCCGTGCCGCCCGGTGTGGGCGCCGCTGAGAGCGGCGCCGCGGAGCTCAGGTACCCTGGGATGCCCACAGCCGCGAGGCGCGGGTCAGATGCGACCCGCGCCCCCGCGGTGCGCTACGCCAGCGCCTTCTTCAAGCCGCTCATTGTGCTGTGCGTGCGCTCCTGCTCCGGTACCACGCGCGACTGCACTACCTGACGCGAAGCCGTATCCAGCTTGTCCATGTCGCGCCGGTAGTCGTTGCGGCCATGGTCTTCCCCCTCCTCGAGCGCTGCGATCGCCGCCTTGTCGCCGAACGTCTTGGCGCCGCCTTCGACGGCCTTGGCGAAAGTGCCCCACACACCCGAACTGGTCGCAGGTGCACCGCCCAGGGTTCGGACCTGTTCGGTCAGCAGCGTGACGCGTTGCGCGTGCGACTGCATGCACTCCTGCAGCGGAGTACGGAGCTGTTGCTGCGTGATCTTCTCGAGCGCTTGCCGGTAAGTCTCGACCGCCGAGATCTCGCCGCGCAAGAACGAGTTGAGGGTATCTACTGACTGCTCTTGGGGGTTCGCCATCAGACTCTCCTTTGCGGTTGTGAGTCCTAGATTAACCGCGTGGATCGACTGGCAACCCTACAAGAGCGCCACGCTGTGCGCGCTCAAACCGTGTTGTCGTTGCGGCGCTGTGCAGCTTGATGTTCGATGAAGGCCGAGATCTCGGGCAGACTCTCGAAGCGGCGCTGGAATGCTACCAGCGGCGGTCGGCCTTCGAGCAGGCGATGGCTGAGCTCGTTGCGGCGTGCGCACCAGGCAACCGCCTGGTGCACGATACAGTCGGCAAAACCAGCATTTCCGCCCGAGGCAAAGTCGCGCTGTGCGTAGATCTCGCTCAGCCCGTCGAAGAACTTCGGCGCCTGCTTGGTCTCGAACTTGGCCTTGCCCGCAGCATCGTCCGCGGCGAAGCCGCCGAATGCTTGATACAGGTCATAGCCACCGATCGCCACGGACAGCGCGCGCGTGAGCTCGTCGGGGTCGGACGGCCAGGCGCTCGTACCCTGCGCGGCGTGGTGCATGATGGCAAGCGTCTGGTAGACGCAGTCGCCATCCGGAGTCTCGACGAACGGGAATTGTTTGAACGGGTTCTTGCCGCTCACGGCTGCAGCGGCATCGCTGAAGTCGTGCAACACGTCGATGTACGGCCGCCCACTCAGCACGTAACACATGCGTACCATCTCGGCCCGTCCGCCTTGCGCGTTCGGGATGCGGACGTAATGGAGTTTGTCGGTCATGGCGGCGAGTTTAGGTGGAGGAGCCCCGAGCATCAATCGGGAACCCGCGGCGCGGCTGCACCGTCGTCGCCAGGGTGCGCCGACCGCAGCGGAGTGCCTCGTTCTCGCGCGCGACGCATGAATCCACTCGGTTGTTCGCCGGTCCAGCGGCGAAACGCGCGCGCGAAGGCCGAGCCCTCCGCAAACCCGGTGAGGCGCGCGATCGTGCCCACGTCGAGCTCGCCCCGGCTCGCCAGCGCGAGCGCCCGTTGCCTCCGCGCTTCGTCGACCAGCTCGCTGTAGCGGGTGCGCGCCTGTTGCAAGCGACGGCGCAAGGTGCGCGAGCTCATGCCGAGCTTGCGCGCGAGTTGGGACAGGCTCGGCACGCCATCCGCGAGGGTCACCACGATGCGCGCCTGCACCTGCTGCGCCCACGAAGCACTGCCGTTGCCGACCTGCGGCGCCAGGGCCTGCGCCGCCGCTACTGCATGGTCCAGTTCACTCGCAGGCCGCTTCAACACCGCGTGCTCGTAGACCAGCTCCAACGCCTCGCTCTCGAACAGCACCTTGGTGCCAAAGAACTGTTCGTAGCGTTCGGGGCGCGCCGGCCGGGCCCGCGGCAATCGCACCTCCAATGGATGGGCCGCTGGGCCGCCCAGCTGCCGGATCAGGCGGCAGCACGCGCCGGCGCAGCCGTCGTACAACTCGGGCGGGGGCGCGATGCTCGGTACGATGCGAATCACCACGCGACCGTCCTTGGTGGTCAGCGTCACGCGTGCGGTCTTCGACACGCTCGTCCAAAAACGCGCGAGAAGCTCGACCAGCGCGAGCAAGCTCGGCGCAACCACCGCGAAGTGCTGGATGATGTGTCCGACGAACTCGAGCTTGCTGAAGTCCGTGCGCTCGGCGACGCGCAGACCGATCTCGGGGTCACCAGAGCGCTCGATCAGCTGCTCACAAAACCAGTGCAGTTGATAGTAGGGAAGGCGCGTGTTGTCCTCCCGCAGCACCTCTCGCCCGCACCCGAGGTTCTCGAGCAGTGCGTCGACGTCGACCCCGGCCTCGTCAGCCACCTCGACCAGCGGCCGTACGTGACGAACGAGGCGCGGGCGCATCCACGCAGACTCGGGCCGCGGCTGCGGAGGACCAGCGGGCATGCTTCGAGCCTAGCAAGATCCCGCGGTGACCGGCAGCACCTGGTCAGCGCGCGGTCCGCACCAGCATCCGCGGCGGGTCGAGGTCGATCTTCACGACCGGATCGCGGTCGCGCAGGCAGTTCGGGACGCGGCGGTCGCAGGCCATGCGCGCGGCCGTGGTCTCGTCGGCCTCGCGGTAGAACAGGAACGCCTTGCGGGCTGCCGCGGCATCGGGGCTGTTCGTGGCTTCGAGCGCCAGCGCTTGCACGCGCAACAGGCCCTCGTCGCGCGGTTGTAGCGCGAGGCCCGAGTGGGCCGCCTGCAGCGCGCCGGACGCATCGCCCGCGGAGAAGCGCGCCTTGGCGAGATCGCGGAAGGCCGCGGTGTCGCCCGGTGCGAGGCGCGTGCACTCGGTCAGTGCGGTCGCCGCTTCCTTCCAGCGCCAGACTTGCGCATACGCGTCGGCGCGCACGCGATGCACGGCCGGGTGGTCGCCGATCAACGCTTGCGCGCGCTCCGCGTAGCCCAGCGCTTCCTCGAGCCGGCCCTGGCGAGCGCTGATGCGTCCGAGCAAGGTCAGCAGCTTCGCGCGCTGGTCCGGCGCGACACCGCTCACGGGCTCGAGCTCCTTCAGCGCGCGCTCGGCGCTGTCGTGGGCCTCGCCCAGATCTTCTTGAATGCTGAGCGACAGGCCCAGCGCGTGGTCGTACAGGCGTTCCCAGGTCGGCCGGCGCGGGTCATCCTGGCCCAGCGCGAGGTCGATGCTCGCGACCTGCGTGATCGGCTCCTCGCGGCAACCGTCGAAGAAGCGGTCCAGGCGCTTCGGCGCCGCAGCGACGAAGGCGCGGCCGCGCTCCGAGCGCGTGGCCTCGCAGGCGAACTCGCGTGCCTCCTGGCGATGCCGCCGGTGCATGACGCGCGCCTGCACGCGCAAGGCCCCCGCGCTGCCCTGCGGCACCGTCCAGCTGTAGCGCACGGTGCGCGCGCCCAGCGGCGGCACGGTATGATCGTAGGCGACGGTGCCGAAGCGCGTGACCACGTGCCGGGTCTCGGGCCGACCCTCCGCGTCCACCTGCAGCGCGCGCATCACGAACGCGGTCGGATCTTCGCTGCGCGCATGGCGTGTGCCGGCGTGCGCGATCTCGCGGCCGCGCGCGTCGCGCACTTGCAGCTCGATCCACGTGTCCTGCATGTCCTTGACGCCGCCGGGGAAGCTGTGGCCGACGGCCAAGTTGCGCACGGTCACGTCGAGCGCCAGCCGATCGCCCGCGGCGACCTCGCGCAGCTCGGAGCTGAGCTTGGCTTCGCCGTTGCGCCAGATCACCGGCGCATCCAGCACGATGCCGCTGCGCAGCTGCTGCTCGAGCACCTCGGTCTGGCGTGGGTCGCCGCTGAGGGCTGCGATTGCCGTGTGCGCGCCGGCGAAGCGGTGCGACCTGATCGTGCCGTTCTTGGCCGCGGCTTCCTCGAACTTCACGGGTTCCGGCCGCATGTGACACTCGGCGCAGGTCTGTGCCTTGACCGGCTCGGGTGTGTTGCTGCCCGTGCCGGCGTGGGCCGAGCCGCGCCAGCTGCCGGGATCGTCCATGCCCGACAGGTGGTGGCCGATGCCGGTGTGGCGGCCCAGGAAGCCGCGGTGACAGCTGACACACAGCGCGGGCGTGCGCAGCGGCTTGGCTGCGAGTCGATCGCGGTGAGCCTGTAGGCTCGCGGCATCGCCGGGCACCGGGTAGGGCACCGGCGCGCTGGTCAGCACGTAGCTGGCGTTGCCGTCGCTGGTAGCTGCACGCACGCTGTGACAGACCAGGCAGGTTACGCCCACGGCGACGCGCGGATCCTCGGGCTTGACCTCGCGATCCATCGCGCCGGCCAGCGTGAGCACCGGATCGTGGCAACCACCGCAATGGCGGCTGGCCTCGAAGCCGACCTCGTCGCGCAGCGCATCGACCGAGGAGCGGTACCACGGGTTGTCGAACGAGGCGTGGGCGTGCGCGCTGGCTGACCACTCGCGCGCGGCTTCCTGATGGCAGCCGGCGCAGGCCTCGATGTCCGCGAGGGCAGCCGCGTCGATGGGCTTGTCGCCCTCGACGCGGATCTGCGAGGGGAAGAAGGGGCCGTCGTCGCGCGGCAGCTTGGCGCGCAAGACGGGTGAAGTGGTCGCGGTCAGCGCCTGGGGCTGTGGCTTGGCCGCAGGCGCGGGCTTGGGCTCGGCCTTGCTGCAGGCCAACAAGCTCGCCGCTGCGAGCGGCAGGAGGATGGCTTGCGTACGCATCAGCGATGCACCCGCCGACGGCGCGTGCCGCCCAACAGCGCGAGGCCTGCCAGCACGCCGAGCCAACCGGTCGCGCTACCGGAGCGGACATCGCCCGCGCTGCAAGAGCCCTTGTGGCGAGCCGGGGGTGTTGGCGTGGTCGGCGTCTGTGTCGCCTTGCCGCTGGTAGCGGCGGGTGACCCCGTTCCGCCGCTACCAGCTGCAGGCGCCCCCGCCTTGGGTGGCACCGCAGCCCCGCCGGCGAGGCTCGTGCTACCGGGTTTGCCTGCTGCCCCGCCGCCTGCTGCCGCGGGCTTGCTTGTTACCGTACCGAGGGGCGGGACGGGTCGTTTCGCGTCGACCGACAGCGAGGGCACCGACTCGGCCAACAGGTTGGCCAGATCCCCCGCCTTCGGCGCTGTGCCCTTGAGCGCGGTGTTGCTCGATCCCATCGAGCTGGGTGGTGTGCCCATCATGCCCGACGGTCCGCCCCACTGGCCGCGCATTGGATTCTGGCAGGTCAGCTCCTTCTCCCACGGATGCAGGATCACGTAGCGGCCCTGGAAGTTGTCGACGCCCGCCTGTCTCTGGACGGTCTGATCGAGCATGCCCTTGGTGTCCGGGATGCCGCGGCCGCCCATGATCGGCTCCGCCTGCTTGAACACCAGGTCCTGCCCCAGGCTGTCTTTGGTGTAGCGCGCGTGCAGGCGCGTGAGCGTGAAGCCGTAGATGTTCGGGTTCGGAGGCACGAACGTCCCGCCGTTACCAGCTGCACCCGTCTGTGTGCCCTGCAGCACGTCGCCACCGAGCGTCATGATCTCCTGCTCGCCGAGCGGTGGGGTGGGGCAGGGATCGCAGCTGCCTGCCGACCACGAGTACTCGGTGACGACCGTATTCGGCTGCTGCTCGAGCACGCGCGAGAACAGCGCCTCGTAGAACGATCCGAAGTCGTTGCGCACCTCGTTCTGCACGCGGATGTTGGTCGGGATGGTGGTGTTCGGGTAGTTGGCGAGCTCGTAGCGGTTACGCGCGATGATGTTGACGATCAGGTCCTGGCTACCCTGGCTGTTCAACAAGCCCAGGCGCACCGGCAGCGAGAACTCCGGCGTGTCGTAGTGAAAGCGAAGTGGCGAGAGCGCGGCCTGACCCTTCTCGAAAGTGACCTTGGTCGGGTCGACCTTGGCCACGAAGAACTTCATGCCGCTCGCCACGTACGGTGCGAGCACGGGCTCCGCGCCCTGCGGGATGTTGTACTTGTTGTCGCGCAGCCACATGTCGAGCGCCGAGCTGTTGTCTGCGCTCAGGATCACCACCTCGTACTCGCCGACCGCGAATTGCGCTTCGACTCGCACGGCGCCCGTACCGCCGGCCCCCGCGGACGCGGCTGGCGCTGTCGGGAAGGGCCCCCCTGCGCCGGGCGCAAACTGCGGTCGCGGCTGGCAGGGATCGATCTCCCAGTACTCGACCAGGCGCGGCGCACCGAGCGCGTCCACCTTCTCGAACACGTCCTTGGGCAGGATCTTGACTTGATCCTTCTGCAAGACGGTGGGTACCGGGATGACCAGAGCAAACGCATCCGGGGGTCCCTGATAATTGTTCTGCATCGAGAGCACGGTTCGCGTGCCGTCGCGCATCAGCACCGTCATGGTCGCGTTGGCGTACAGGCTCGTGTCGGCGCCGGTGACGTAGAAGCCGCAGAACGCTGCCGCGCGCTGCGGCAGGGCGAGGGCGAAGAGCGCGAGCAGGGCACAGCCGAGAGTTTTCGAGCGATGGGCACTGGTCATGGTGCCGCCGCCGGCTGCGAAGTCCGTGCCAAGAGTAAATGCTCGGGAAATTCGCGCAGCGGCACTGACGCAAGTTGTGCCACACCGAACTGCGTGCATACCCCTGCTGGGGATCAGCGGAGCAGTGCAGCTAGACGCGCGTCGTCGTCGGCTTGCATCGCGGCCTCGATCTCCAGGCTCAAGCGATCCTCGCCGAGGCACACCGCGGCCAGCAGCTTGCCGCCCAGCTCGAAGCCGACGGCGTACTTGCCCTGTTCGAGCGAGCCGCGTTCCACGAGGCGATCCCAGTGCTGGGCGTGGCCCACGTAAGCCAGGGTCACGTCGTAGTGCGCGCTCCAGAAGAACGGCACGTCCCGGAACGCGCCGCCGATGCCGAGCATGCTGCGCGCCGCGGCCTGTCCCTGCCGTTCGGCCACCGCCCAGTGTTCGATGCGCACGCGCTCGCCGCTGCGCGCGTCAGGATAGGCCGCGATGTCGCCCGCCGCGTATACGTCTTGCACGCTGGTCCGCAGCTGTTCGTCGACCAGCACGCCGCGCTCGACCTGCAGGCCGGCCTGCTCGGCGAGCACCGTGCGCGGCGCGACACCCACGCCCATCACCACGAAGTCGGCCGACATGTTCGAGAGATCGTCGAGCGTGACGCTGTGCTCTTCGATGCTGGTCGGGCTGCGCCCGAGCTTGAACTTCACGCCGTGCTTCTCGTGAAGGCTCCGCACGTAGCTGCCGAGCTTGTCGCCGACGACCCGCGCCAGCGGAATGGGCTCGGGACTGACCACGCACACGTCGACCTCGCGCTCTCGCAGGGCAGCCGCGACTTCCAACCCGATGAAGCTCGCGCCGACGACCACCGCGCGTGCGCCGCGCTTGGCGCGAGCGATGATCGATCGCGAATCGGCCAGGGTGCGCAGCGTGAGCACGTGTCCCTGGTCTGCGCCCGGGATCGAGAGCCGGCGCGGGGCGGCGCCCGTCGCGAGCAACAGCGCGCCGTAGCTCAGCGCGCGTCCGTTCACCAGCTCGACCTTGTGCTGCGCGGGGTCGATGCGGCGCACGCCGTCGCCGAGTTGAAAGTCGACGTTCAGCCCGCGATAGAACTCGGCATCGCGCAGCGGGATCCACTCCTCGGGCGCCTTGCCTGCCAGGTAGTCCTTCGACAGGTTGGGCCGATCCACGGGACCTGGGGGCTCATCGGCGATCAAAGTGATCGCGCCGGGATACCCGCAGCGTCGCAGCGTCTCGGCGCACGCCGCGCCGGCCGGCCCCCCGCCGACGATCACCACCGAGGTCGGCCCCGCGATCGGCTGCGGCGTGTGCTCGGGCCGCTTCTTGCCCACGCGCACCAGGCCGGCTTCGGACATCACGTCGAAGCACGCGAGTGGCGTCAGCGCCGGCCCGGCCGCGAGGCCCGTCTCGAGGTCGAAACACGCGTGGTGCCACGGGCAGCGCACGGTCTTGCCGACGACGAGCCCCTCGGCGAGTGGTCCGCCGTAGTGTGTGCAGCTAGCTGCCGTAGCCAACACTGCGCCGCCGCTGCGCACCAGCATTACGGCTTCACCGTGCGCGTGGCCCAGCAAGGGCGTGCCTTCGATCACCTGATCGGCGGCGATGCCCGCGCCGAGATCAGGGCCTGACAGCTCGGTCGGTTCGCTCATGGTCAGCTCCGCGCCAGCAATCTACGGACATCTCGCGCGGCCGCGCAAGCTCATCGTTCAATCGCTCGTACCCGGATCGAAATTGATCGCGCCATCAGTCGCCGAGCGCCGATCGGACAGGCTGCGCGAGATGTTCTTGGCGATCGCCTTGCCCACCGGATTGTCGCGCGCGAACACACCCGGACCGCGCGCGGTGATACCGCCGTCGACCACCAGCGCCTCGCCGGTCACGAAGCGCGAATCGTCGCTGGCCAAAAACAGCGCGGCGTCAGCGATGTGCTCGGGCAGCCCCGCCTCGGGCCAGGGCTGAGCCTTGCTCAACACTGTCTCGAGCTCGTTGGTTTGCGAGCGATCGAGGAGCGGCGTCAACACCAGCCCGGGACACAGCGCGTTGACTCGGATGCGTGCGGGTGCGAGCTCGACCGCGGCGCTGCGCGTCAGGCCGATCACGGCCGCTTTGCAGGTCGAGTACGCGGTCGCGCCGGCGCCTGCGTTCAAGCCGGCGATCGACGCGGTATTCACGATCGTCCCGCCGCGCTCGCGCAGCAAGGGCGTGGCGTGCTTGATGCCCAAGAATACCCCGCGCACCAGCACTGCGAACGTTCGATCCCAATCCTCGACCGAGACGGCTTCCAGCGGGCCGACCGCACCGGGCAAGCCCGCGTTGTTGAACATGCAGTCCAGGCGCCCGAACTCGCGCCGCGCGCGCTCCACCAGCGCCGCGACCTGCGCCTCGTCGGAGACGTCGCAGCTCTGGAAACACGCGCGCTCGGCCGGCGCCACCGCCGCTGCCAGCTGCAGCGTCTCTTCGGCTTTCGCCTGGTTCAGGTCGCCGATCACGACCCGCGCCCCTTCGGCGAGAAACTTCAGCGCGCTCGCCCGGCCGATGCCGCTCGCGCCTCCGGTAATGATCACGACTCTGTCCGAAAAACGGCCCGTCATCGCCGCAAGCTACACCGAGTCCAGCGCGATCGCATCCGCAGCCGGCTTCTCCCGACGCGCCAACGCCAGGAACGGGATGGAGGTGAGTTGGATCGCCGCACACACCACGTACGCCGCGCCGTAGCCCGAGACGTCGGCGACTCGGCCGAGCGCAGGCTGGGCGAAGACGCCGCCTGCGGAGCTCATCAGGTTGTCGAATGACAGCACCGTCGCGCGCTGACTCGAGGGCACCATGCCGTTCAGCAGCGTCTGGCGCATGGGCATGGCGACCCAGAACGCCAAGCTCCAGACGACCACGACGCTCAGCGCGAAGCCGAGCTTCGGGATCGCGCCGAGGCCCCACAGTGACAGTCCGACGACGGCTGCGCTGACGAGCAATACGTCGCTGCGGCGCGTGAAGATGCGGCGCAGTTGCGGCGCGAGCAGCCCCGAGGCGATCTGGCTCCCGCTGATCAGCGCCGCTGCCAGCCCGGACAGCGCGAAGGCGTGCGTGTCGCCGTAGAGTTGCAGCAGGTAGGGCTGCAGCGAGTAGAAGGCGTAGATGCCGACCCCGCCGCTACACAGGCCGGAGAGCATCAGCCAGCGCACCGGCGGGCGGCGCCAGCCGTTGTCGATCGACGCGCGCAGCACCGCGCGCACCTCGCGCGCGAGCTTGTCGCGCGGCTGCGGGGTGAAGCCGAGATCGTGCATCCAGATCAGTGCCGCTATCAGCGTCAGGCCGAGCAGCGCCGAGCGCACGATGTACGGCACGCCGAGGTTCGTGAGCTGCGCGAGGTATGCGCCGAAGGCGGTACCGGTCAGCATGGCTGCGCCGGTGACGATCTGCGCCCTGGACAGCACGCGATCGAGCGCGTCCTTGTAGCCGGCGAACGCCAGCGCATCGACGAGCCAGGCTTCGGTCGCGCCGGAGAAGAAGGTGAAGCCGAGTCCGAGCAACATGGACGCGATCGCCCACGCCCAGAGCGGCGCGTGCATCTGCCACATGAGCAGGTAGAGCAGCGTCGAGACCAGCAGCGTGGCGGAGCCGAGCAAGTACGAGGCGCGGCGACCCCACAGATCGGCCACGACGCCGGTGGGGATCTCGAACAGCACCTCACCGGCCGTGAAGAAGGCGTTGGCCGCGAAGGCCTCCGTGTTGTTCAGCCCGGCGTCCAACAAGAACAACGTGTTGATGCCCCAGATCAGCGACGCGGCCAGGGTGGAGAGCAGCGTGAGCAACAAGTACACACGCTGCACGCGGAGCGCTTCGGGCGTCATGGCCCGAATCATGGGGCCGAGCCTGACGATTCGCACCCCGCCTTTCGCGCAGGTGGCGATGGCAGGGTCGCTCAAGAATCGTCCAGCCTCGACCGAAATAGCGTCTGCAGGAGTATGGAGCTTCTGTGGCCGCAGCACACCTTGGAGCTTAGTGCGACGTGACCTGGCGGCTACGCCAGCTGGTGCGGCTTCCCGCCCTGACGCTCGATCGCGTGCTTCGCGCCGGCGTGGACCGCGCGCCGGACCCGCGCGCGCGGCGGCGCGTCTTCGTGAACAACGGCATCGCGCTCATCTGCATGGGCTTGAGCTGCTGTGTCACGCTGTTTGTGCTGTCGTTGGGCGTCGCCTTCATGCTGCCCCGACAGATCTTGATGCTGGCCGTGTACGGCATGGTGATCGGACTGAACCATGCTGGCTATTTCAAGCTTTCCAAGCTGACGCTGATGGTCAGTCTCAGCACGGCGATCTTCACGAGCTTCATCGCCATCGGATTGAAAGGCCAGGTGAGCGCGTTGTATGCCGCGGCGTGCTTGCCGCTCTTGATGTGTGACCTAGAAGAGCGCGGCCTGATAGTGGCTGGCGCTGCGCTGCCGATAACGTACGCGATGCTGCTCGCAACGGGCGTCGACATCGGAGTCGCTCCGCGGCCGATCGCGCCTGAGGTCGTGCAGGCGCTTCGTATCGTGGTCGTGATCGTGACCTTTGCCGGATTGATTGGAACCGTGTTGTTCTTCGTGCTCTCGAACGATCGCGCGGAGCGCCAACTCGAATCCGCGCATGCCGAGATGCGGCGCTTGCTGGATGGAATCGATCAAGGCATCGTGACATTGAATCGATTCGGTCGCGTTGGCCCCGAGCGCTCGGCCATGTTCGACGTGTGGTTTGCCACTCCCGCGATCGATACGCCGTTCGAGCACTGCCTGGCCCGGTTGGACGCGACTGCGGCCGACGCGTTCGCGCGCGGTTGGGCCGAGATCACGGGCCGCCCGGGCGCAAGCGACGGTATGAATTTAGCTCTGCCCTCGCTCTTGCAGGCCGGGAGTCGTCACTACTCCTTGCGCTACAAGGCGATGCTGCAGGACGGCCGATTTGCTGGCGCCATGCTCGTGATGAGCGACGTTACACTCGAGGAAGAGAATCGCCGCTCCGAAGCGGGACGGCGCCAGCTCGAGGCGGACCTTGCGCACGTGCGGAAGCTAGAAGCCGTGGGCCAGCTCGCTGCCGGTGTCGCACACGAGATCAATACTCCAGCCCAGTTCGTCAGTGACAACGTTCGATTTCTCTCGAGCGCCTGCACTGCGCTCGAGAAGCTCGTGAACGCCTATCGCAGGTTGTGGCCGGCGCTGACCTCGAGCCCCGAACACGCGGCCCTGCGCGACGAGATAGTGGCCGTCGAGAGGGAGGCGGACCTCGAGTACCTCGCACACAACATCCCCGACGCGTGCGAGTCCGCAGTCGAAGGTGTGGTGCGCATCTCGAACTTCGTGGGTGCGCTTCGAGAGTTCGCGCGCCCAGGGACTGTGGCCAAGCGTCCCGCGGACGTGAACCACGCCCTGCACATCGCGCTGACGTTGGTTCGCAGCGAATACAAAGAAGTGGCTGAACTCGAAACCGAGTTCGGCAAGCTGCCACTCGTCGCGTGTCACGTCGATGATCTCAACCGGGCTTTCTTGAACCTGCTCGTGAATGCAGCGCAAGCCGTCGCGGAGGTCGCACATGTCAGTGCCCAGCGCGGGGTAGTTCGAGTTCGCACCTGGGCAGCGGACGACAGCTCCACGGTCGGTATCGAGATCGCAGACACGGGCTGTGGTATCGACCAGGCCATCCGCCATCGGGTGTTCGATCTGTTCTTCACGACCAAACAACTGGGCCAGGCGACCGGGCAGGGTCTCGCGATCGCGCGCAATGTCGTCGTCAACAAGCACCAAGGTTCGCTTACGTTCGAGAGCGAGGTTGGCAAGGGCACTACGTTCCGCGTGATCCTGCCGGTCCGGGCTGGTGCGGATGCGACCGCGCGCGATAGCCAGAGGGTTGCCATGGTCTGATTACTCGGTCGAGGGCGTGTGAAACGCACGGCGCGCGCAGGTGAGTTCCACGAAGTAGCCGTCAGGCGCGGTGACGTAGACGTGGGTGCCGCGGCCGTTCACGATCACTTCGCTCACGGTGACACCCGCTGCGCACACGCGCGCGTGGACGTCGCGAACTGTCTGCACATCGTCGACGCGAAAACCGACGTGAAAACCTTCGGGGTAGTTCGCGCCTTCGCTGTGTTGCAGGACGAGGACGAAGTCGTGCCCGTCGTTCAGGATCGCGATCGCAGGTGAGCTCGGGTTCGAGACGGGCGTTAACCCGAAGTGTTGCTGGAAGAAAGCGCTGCTGCGCTGGACGTCGCTGACTTGGATGTCGATGTGATTCAGTTTCATGATCTGCAGCATGCGGCGCCCCGGGTGCGCAGGGAAATGATGATTCGTGCTACAATTCATCACCGTGGCAAATATCGGCGCGATCGACCTGAACCTCTTGGTGGTCCTGCACATTCTGCTCGAGGAGCAGAGCGCCACCGCGGCCGCGCGCAAGCTGCACGTGACTCAGTCGGCCGTGTCCAACGCGCTCGCACGCCTGCGCGAGTTGCTGCGGGACCCTTTGTTCGTGCGCCACTCCCGGGGCCTCGCACCGACCCCGCGTGCGCTCGCGCTGCGTCCTCAGCTCAGCGCGATGGTGCGTGCAGCCGGCGCCGTCCTCGATCTCCCGGAGCGATTCGATCCGGCGACCAGTACCCGCGAGTTCCACCTCGCGTGTGCCGACTACTGCAGCATGATCGTCCTGCCGCGCTTGTTCGAGCTCCTTCAAGAGCGCGCCCCGCATGCGAGCATGCGCGTATCGAGCCTGGAAGCGCTCACGCAGGGCAGCAGCCTGGCCCGCGACATCGACCTGCACATCGGGATGCCGCCCAGCGTCCCGAAGGGCTGCAACTTCGCACCTGTGTTCGAAGACGAGTTCGTCTGCCTCACCCGCCGCACGTCGCGTACCAAGCCAACTCGGATCAGCATGAAGGAATACCTCGCGGCCTCTCACGTACGCGTACGAGTGCTCGACACGCCCAGCGACACGATCGATCGACTGCTCGCCGAACGCGACCAACGTCGCAACATCGTCCTCACTGTCCCGCACTTCTCCGCGGTCCCGCACGTGGTCGCGCGCAGCGGCTGCATAGCCACGCTGTCGCGCCGCCTCGCCGAAGCCTTCAGTGACCCCCGACTCAGCATCCACCCGCTCCCGATCGCGATCCCAACTCGAGCCCTCCGCATGATCTGGCACCAGCGCACCGAATCCGACGAAGCCGCGCACTTCCTGCGTGCGTTGGTCCGGGAAGCTGCGAGCTAGGACGCTCAGCCTCCGCAGCTTGCTGCGCAGCGGATGCTGCACGGCGCGAGCTCGACTGCTTGATCGAACACGAAGCTCGGCAAGAGCTTGGCGTTGCAGAAGTTCGCCAAGCATTCCTTCATCTCGGCGCCCGCGGCCGCCGAGGCGCACCAGGATGCCGTGCAGTCTGCGAGCGTCGAGCACGACCCGCAGTGGCCCGCCGCCGTCGCATCGCACTCGCACAAACACGCCGCGCACGTCGCGCTGCCGCGCTCCTTGTTCAGCTTCGCCTCGCACGCTTCGCGTGTGAACGGCTCGAGCACGTCCTTCCGCGCCTCGCGCACCATCACCGGCCCCGCATCCAGCGCGAAGCTCGACACGAAGCCACCGATCTCGGTCGGCAACACGGCGGTGAGTGCCATGCCAGCGGAGACGAATACGCGCCCGTCCACGACGCTGGGCCCGGAGCCCGGATCGTTGCCGAGCTTCGCGCTCCACAACGCCTTGCCGTCCTTCAGGTCGCGCGCGTACAGCGTGCGGTTGACGATCGAGTGGTACAAGATGCCATTCGCGATCGCGAACGACCCGGCCATCCCCGCGTCCAGCTTCAGCTTCCAGCGCTCGGCGCCGGTCGCGGTGTCGAGCGCGTAGAGGTTCGAGTAGTCGGCGGGATCGTGCGTGCCATCGATCACCCACTGCATCTTCTCGAGGTGGTTCGACGCGACGTAGATCGTGTCGCCGTGCACCGCAGCGGTGGTCGTCACACCTCCGAACTGCACGTACGGGCCGATCTCCAGGTTCGCCCGCCAGACGGCCTCGCCAGTCTTGCGGTCGAACGCGCGGTAGCTGCCGCCTTTGTCACCCGCGCCGACCAGCGCGCGACCGTTCGCCTCGAACAGGTTGGGCGCCGCGCCGATGTCCGCGTCCGGCCCGGTCGCCAGGTTCACCGCGCCGAACACGTCGCCGCTCGAGTACTGCACGAGCCAGCGCACGCGGTCGCCGCTGTGGCCGCGCCGGTAGTCGAAGGCCAGCAGCGAGTCGCTGCACGTGCTCGCCGGATAGTCGAAACCCTGGCCGGTTCCGATGTACGCCAGGCCGAGCTGCTCGTCGATCGCCGCCGTGGACCACACGGATGCACCTGCCGCTCCCACGCAGCGACCGAAGCTGTCGTGCCCGTCGCCGGTCGTCTTGATGCGCCAGATCTCCTCGCCGTTCGAAACCTCGACCGCGACGACGCTGCCGGTGAAGGTCGGCTCGAAGGTGATGCCATTCTCGAACGACGCGACGCCGAGGATCAGCATGTCGTCGACGAGCTTCGGCGACGACCAGATCATCGCAGAGGGATGCGTATCGAGTAGCTTTTCCCACTGCACGCTGCCGTTCGAGCGCGCGAGCGCGAGCAGGCTGGCTCCTGCAGAGACGTACAATCGATCGCCCATCACGAGCGGCGTGCTGTTGGCCTGCTGCGCGGTGACGCGGCGTTGCCAGCGGATCTCGCCCGAGGTGGCATCGACGGCGTACACATTGCCGTTCCAGCCGCCGAAGTAGGCGACGCCATCCACGACTGCCGGCGTGCTCGTGGCTCCGTCCGGCATGTGTAGCCGCCAGCTCTCCTTCAAGCGCGTCACGCTCGTCGCGTCGAGTGTGCGCTCGTCGGGGTTGACCTGACTGTTCTTGGCGTCGAAGCCGTAGTTGGTCCAGCGCGCACGCGGCGCAGCTTGGGTGTCAGGCTTGCGATCACCGGGGACGCCGGCGTCCTCGTCGTCGTTGGGCTTGGCAGGACTTTCACCCTGCTTGCTATCCGGCCTGGCCGGCTCGGTCACATCGCCGCCCTCACGCGCCTGCCTTCCGCCGCTATTGGCTGCGGCTGGTCTGGCCGTGCCGCCCGCGGCCCCCGCACCGACAGCGCTCGTCTCGCGCTCGGCGCGCGCCCCTGCATCTTCGTCCGTGCGGTCGCTGGGATGCACGGTCTCTTTCGCGCCACCGCCGCAGGCAGCGACGATGAGCATGACGAACGGGAGTGAAATAGCGCGTGCGAGCATGGCCCCTGGATCTCCTTGCCAGGC
The DNA here is from genome assembly GCA_035274465.1 of Polyangiales bacterium. GTDB lineage: Bacteria > Myxococcota_A > Polyangia > Polyangiales > JAFGIB01 > JADGRF01. The sequence continues at coordinate 8,067 of DATEOF010000201.1, read as the reverse complement.
TCATGCGTGCAGGCCTCGATTTCCGTCAGCGAGAATGTCGGGCTGTCGGGTTCTGATCCGTGGTCGAAACAAGCGGCAAACTGATGCGCTCGATCTGTCGCGACAGATTTCTGGCCGACGTGAACGAGACTGCTTAGGACGCGGAGCCCGCGCGCGCGCCTCGATATAGGCCCCCATTCCATCGTGTAAGTCGTGGCCGTCGGCAAAGCCGAGCGTCAGACTCAACGTGATACAATCGCGCTGACGATCGTTCACTCGGCAGGTGCAGCCAAGCCGGAAGAGCGCCGCGCGCTCCACCACGGCCAGACCGCGCTGCCGATCAGCAGCAGGAGCAGCGCGCCCTGCGCGATCAGGCCTTCACGCGTCGCGTAGATGCCCAACCACTGCAGCTCGGGCAGCGGCAGCGGGTGCACGCCGATCACGGCCGCTTCCTGCAGCGCGCGGATGCCCTTGCCCACGAGCATGAACGAGAGCAGCGCCAGGAACACGCTCGAGGCGAGCATGAACGGAGCGGGACGCAACTTCTGGCCGACGCGCAGCAGCACGCCCGCGATCACCAGCAAGATGGCGATGCCGATGCCGGTGCCGATCCAGATCTGGCGCACGTGCTCGCCCGCATCCAGTACGAGCGCCTGGTAGAACAGCACGATCTCGAACGCTTCGCGGTACGCGGCCACGAACGCCAGCAGCAAGACGAACAGCGCGGCGCTGCGGCTGGTAGCGGCATCCGACACGCGCTTGGCGAGGAAGCCGACCCACTTCTTGGCGGTGATCTGGCCGAGCATCCAGTGCGTCACACCCAGCAGGACCACTGCAGCCAACAGCGACGCGATGCCTTCGGCGAGCTCGCGCTCCATGCCGCCGAGGATCGAGCCGGCCAGGTAGTACGTCAGCAGACCTGCCGGAATGGCCGCGATCCAGCCCGCGTGCACGTGCTTGGCGAGCTGCGGGTAGCCGCGCTTGCGAACCAGGCCGAGCAGCGCCGCTACCAGCAGCACGATCTCCAGGCCTTCGCGCAGCGTGATGGTCAGCGAGCCGAGCAGGGCGGTGGTGGCGTTGCTGCCGGTATCCTCCGCGCGCAGCAGCAGCACGCGCGCGCGTTCCGCGGCGGCGCTTACCTCGTCGAGCGGTCGGCCTTCGCTGGCCGCGATGCGCAGCGCCAGCATGCTGGTCTCGATCTCGCTGACCAGCCCGGCATTGCGCGCACGCAGGCCCGCCTCGTGCGGCTCGAAGCCATCCAGGTACGCCGAGATGAACAGCTTGCGCGCGCCGGCGCGATCACCGCTCGCATACGCCGACAAACCCTTGTCCAGCAGCGGGAGCGCAGCCAGCGCGCGGCCGCTGGCGGCGCGTGCGAAGGGGGCCTCGAGGCGCAGGTACGCGAGCGCGGCGTGCTGCTCTGCTTCGGGCAGGCCGCTCAGCTGGGCGAGCAGGTCTTCGTCGGTCAGCGACGACAGCGCCGCGAAGTCGGGCACCTGCTTGCCCTCCAGGGCCTGGCGCCCGAGACGCAGGTCGGCGTTCTGGTGCCGCAACGACAGCACGTAGAACGCCAAGCCCCAGCGCTGCGCATCGCTCAGACCCGCGTACGCGACCATGGCCGTACCGGGTACGCCGAAGGTCAGCGCGTGGAAGGCGCGATGCGGCGAGACCGCGGCCACGCGCTCGGCATCCAGGAAGTTGGCGGGCTTGGGATCGAGCCCCGCCGCGGTCGGGGTGTTTGCGCTGCCGTCTTCGCCGTGACAGCCGGTGCAGCCCTGGCTGCGGTAGAGCTGCGCGGCTTCCGCGCGGGCGGGCGCGGTACCGGGCACGAGGCTCAGGTGCTGGGTGGTGACCAGGACTTCGCGCGCCTTGCGACACAGGTTCTGGACCCGCTCGGGGGCGGCCTTGGCCGTGAGCGCGGCCGAAAGCTCGCCGAGCGCCGCCCGCACGGGGTCCGCGGCGGCCAACCCCGCCTGGCTCGCGAGGGCGTCGGCGTCCTCGGCCAGCGAGAGCTGCTCGTTGTACTCGGCCTGGTCGAGGATGCGACCATCAGGCGCGACCGCGCCCCGGTAGTCCCCGCCGATGTAGTCGAGAATACCCGCGATTTGCCGCAGGCCGTCGCGCGCCGGTTCGGCGGCGGCGCGCTGAGCCCACGCACACAGGCCGGCCACCAGGACCAGGCGCGTAACGCAAGTGAAAATCGTTTTCAGTAACACCCCAGGAATGTTACGCGGCTCGCCCTCCCGCGCAAGGCTCCTACTTACGCTTACGCCGGCAGTCGGTGCAGACGCCGTAGAGCTCGTGCTTGTGGCTCAGCAGCGAAAAGCCGTAGCGCTTGGCCAGGGCGTCCTGGTGGGCCTCGATCTCGTCGTCCTCGAACTCCACGATGCGCTTACAGTCGACACAGATCAGGTGGTCGTGGTGGTGGTCGTGCAGGGCGATCTCGAAGCGCGTGACCGTCTCGCCGAACTGGCGCTCGTTCGCCAAGCCACACTCCACCAGCAGCTTCATGGTCCGGTAGACCGTCGCGTAACCGACCTTCGGATCCTTGGCCCGCACCATCGCCAGCACGTCGTCGATCGAATGGTGGCCCGCGGCACGGAAGAACGTGTCCGACACCAGGCGGCGTTGCGAGGTAGAACGTAGCCCTTTGCGCTCCATGTACGCCGTGAGCTGACCTTGGAGCTCGTTGACGGTGTTTTGGGTCATTGAGGGGCGGATCGCCTGCGCCATGGGTACCTGGCAGGGTGGAAACCAGTGCTATGTCATAAGGTAGCGATGCCGGCCTGTCGAGGGGTGAAACGCTAACCCAGCGCTGCGGTTGCGCGTTTGAGGTACCTGCTTGTGACGAAGCGAGATCTCGACGAGCTGCGCGTGGGTGGCGCCTCCGATGCGTCGAATCGCCTCGAGGCCGAAGTGCTCTCGCGAACCGTTCGCGGCTGGCCTTACTGGCGGATGATCGTGTTGCGTGCGACGGCTCCTGTGCTCGCGTGGTTCGCGCTTGGCCTCGTCTTGTTCGGGACGCAACGCGATACCGACTACGACCTGCAGTTGATCGTCGCGGCCGCGGCGCAGGCGGATGAGCTGTTACCGATGCGCGCGCTCTTGTACGAGAACTTACGGGGCGTCGAAGGGCCGAGGTTGATCGCGCGCGATCTCGACGTGCGCCTCACGGATCTGCGCGGGAGGAGCTACGCGAGCACGCGTCTCACCGCCGCGCACGCCGGCTACTCGGACATCGAAGGCTCGCTGCGCATTCCGCCCAACCTCGTGGGCGTGTTTCGCGTGCAAGCCAGCGCCGAGATCGAGTCGCTGCGCGTCGAGGTCGAGACCCCGCTGCGCATCGGCGAGCCGGAGCGCGCGGATGTCTCGGGCAGGCCACTGCGCGCGCTGCAACAGTTCTCCGAAGGTCCGGTGCAGGCCGAGGCGGGTGCGATCGCACCCTCGGCGTTGCGCGTGCGTGTGGCGGGCGGCGCGTGCGTGCCCGAGGAAGAGTGCCGCCTGCTGGTGCACGTGGGGGCACCTGCAGCGGCGATCTGGATCGAGGGCAACTCCACGCTGACGCCGAGCGCGGCTGCGGCGCAGCCATCGGCGGAGACCGAGGGTGTCGTGCCGCTGAGCGTGGTCACGCACGGACCCGAGGCGCAGCTGTGGTTGCGCGCGGACCGCGGTGGAACGCGCGTCGCGCATCGCTCGGTGCGCTTGCCGGTCGCGCTGGGTGCGGCGCGCCTGCGCTTGCCCGACACGCTGTTCTCGGCGCCGGCATCGCCACAGCTCGCGCTGCTGGGTGGTGAGGGTGGCTGCATCGTCGATGCGTTCCGCGATGGCGCGTGGCTGCGCACCGGCTCTGCGGCGAGCTGCAGCCACGAGCGACCGCCGCCATTCGCTGCACTGTCAGCTGGCGTGTACCGCATCCAGGCGCGGCGTGATCCGTTCGCCTCGAGCACGGCGGGGGTGGCGCTCGCCTACGTGCTCGCCGCCGGCGAGAGCAAGAGCCAGGCGCTGCGCGAGCTCGCACGCCGCGCGGTCGAGAGCGACCCCGGCGATCGCTTCGCACAGGCCAGCCTGGCGATCGACGACGCCGCTCAGCCCGACGCAGCCAGCTTCGCGTACCTCGCCGCGCTGCTCGAGGCCGGGCTGCTCGAGCTACCTCGCGCCGTGTCGGGTTACGCCGCCACCCTCGAGCGCCTGGGCCGTACGCAGAGCAAGCTGCGCTGGCTGTCGATCGTCGCGCTGGCGCTGGGTGCCGTGTCGCTGGCGCTGTCGGTGGGCCGTAGCGGGCTGCGCGCCGCGGCTCGTGCGGATGCCCTCTTGCAGTCTGCCGGGCAGAGCGGACCGGAGCGGCGCCGCGCGCGCTTGCGCACTATGCTTTCGCTCGCGCTGAGCGTGCTGTCGCTGCTCTTGGTTTTCTTGGTTTTGGGCGCGTACGTGGTCGTCCGGTCGGCGCCCTGATTGTCGCCCAAGCCGCAGAACTCGGGCACCCTGTGTGCCTTGCAGACCCGCCACCCCAGACTTACAGTGCCGCCTTCGGACAGCCTGAGTTTTCGCAATGATCGAGCCAATACTTCGAAAGATCTTCGGCACCAAGCACGACCGCGAGATGAAGCGCATGCGCCCCATGCTGGAGGCGATCAACGGGCGCGAATCCGCGATCAAGGAGCTGGACGACGCCGCCCTGCGCCGGAAGACCTTCGAATTCAAGGAACGGATCGAAAAGGGCCAGAAGCTGGACGAGATCCTCCCCGAGGCGTTCGCGGTGTGCCGCGAGGGCGCACAGCGGGCCCTGGGCATGCGCCACTACGACGTGCAGCTGGTCGGCGGTATCACGCTGCACCGCGGCAGGGTGGCCGAGATGAAGACCGGCGAGGGCAAGACCCTGGTCGCCACGCTCGCGGCCTACCTGAACGCGCTCGAAGGTAAGGGCGTGCACGTGGTCACGGTCAACGACTACCTGGCTCGTCGCGACGCCGAGTGGATGGGCAAGCTGTACGGCTTCCTGGGCCTGTCGACCGGCGTGATCGTGAGTCAGCAGGGTGACGTCGAGAAGAAGCGCTCGTATCGCGCCGACATCACCTACGGCCAGAACAACGAGTTCGGCTTCGACTACCTGCGCGACAACATGAAGTTCAGCATCTACGACTACGCGCAGCGCCCGCTGCACTACGCGATCGTGGATGAGGTGGACTCGATCCTGATCGACGAGGCGCGCACGCCGCTGATCATCAGCGGCCGCGGTCGCACGGCGAGCGAGAAGTACATCCAGATCAACGAGATCATCCCGCGCCTGCGCAAGGACGAGCACTACACCGTCGACGAGAAGCACCACTCGGTGGCGATGACCGAGGAAGGCATCGAGCTCGCGCAGAACGAGCTGCACAAGCGCGGCTTGACCGAGGCGTTGAACCTCTACGATCCGGTGAACCTCGAGTCGCTGCACATCCTGCAGCAGCTGCTGCGCGCGCACACGCTCTACAAGCGCGACCAGAGCTACATGGTCACCGAAGACGGCCGCGTGCTGATCATCGACGAGTTCACCGGCCGCGTGCTCCCGGGCCGGCGCTGGTCGGACGGCTTGCACCAGGCGGTCGAGGCCAAGGAGAACGTGCACATCCAGGAGGAGAGCGCGACGCTGGCCACGATCTCCTTCCAGAACCTGTTCCGCCTGTACAAGAAGCTGTCGGGCATGACCGGTACGGCCGACACCGAAGCGGCCGAGTTCCACAAGATCTACACGCTCGACGTGGCCGTGATCCCCACGCATCGCCCGATCGTGCGCGCGGACGCCGAGGACCTGATCTACAAGACCGAGCGCGAGAAGTTCAAAGCCGTGGTCGCGGAGATCAAGCAGTGCAACGAGCGCGGGCAGCCGGTGCTTGTGGGCACCACGAGCGTCGAGAAGTCGGACGCGCTGTCGCGCATGCTCACGCGAGCGAACATCGCGCACAACGTGCTGAACGCCAAGCAGCACGAGCGCGAGGCCTACGTGGTCGCGCAGGCCGGCCGCAAGGGCGCGGTCACAGTCGCCACCAACATGGCCGGTCGCGGCACCGACATCCTGCTGGGCGGCAACGCCGAGATGATCGCGCGCTTCGAGGTGATGCAATCCGCAACGCCGGAGATGCGGGAGGACCGCGCGGCGATCGATCAGGCGGTGGCCGAGCTCACCCAGCAGTACAAGGACACCTGCGAGGGCGAGAAGAAAGAGGTGCTGGCCGCGGGCGGCTTGCACATCCTCGGCACGGAGCGCCACGAGTCGCGCCGCATCGACAACCAGCTGCGTGGTCGCGGTGGCCGTCAGGGTGACCCGGGCTCCTCGCGCTTCTACCTGTCGCTCGAAGACGACCTGATGCGCATCTTCGCCGGTGACCGCATCCAGCTGCTGATGGATCGCCTGGGCATGGAAGAAGACGTGCCCATCGAGCACAAGTGGGTGACCAAGGCGGTCGAGAACGCGCAGGTCAAGGTCGAGCAGCGCAACTTCGACATCCGCAAGAACCTGCTCGAGTACGACGACGTGATGAACCAGCAGCGCAAGAGCGTGTACGCGCTGCGCAGGCAGGTGTTGTCCGGCCAGTACCAGACCGAGCCGACCAAGGACGAGCGCGACAAGGGCGTGGAGCCGGTGTCGCTGGTCGAGACCACCGATCCCGAGCTGACCAAGGTCGCGCAGCCGCTGATCGAAGAGTTCGTGAAGATGTTTGCGGCGGATCCACCGCCGCAGAGCGCCACGCAAGAAGAGCGCATCGCCTGGCGCAACAACGTGATGGCCACGCCGCTGAGCGGTCGCAAGCGCCTGTGGGTGGAGCCGCTCGAGCAGCAGGTCTACATCACGTTCGGCTGCCAGATCGACATGCGGGGCTTCGCCGAGGATCCGCAGGGCGCATACGACGAGCTGATGAAGATCGTTCCGCACTCGCTGAGCGAGCAGCGCGAGCGGCTGCTCGACCTGATCGACGAGATGATCGGCACGATGGTCCAGCACGCGTGCCCGAAGAGCGAGCACTTCGAGGACTGGGATCTGCCCGGCCTGGTCAAGGGCTTCCAGGAAGAGTTCGGCTTCCCGGCCACCGGCATCGACAAGATCGGCGACGTGGAAAGCATCGCGAAGAAGCTCTACGAAGACGCCGATGCCATCCTGGCCAAACGCGAGAAGGAGATCGGCCAGCTGCTGTTCCTGCGCGTGTTCCGCAACTTCTACCTGCAGGAAATCGACAACCAGTGGCTCGAGCACCTGCAGAACATGGACTCGCTGCGCGACGGCATCGGCCTGCGCGGCTACGGCCAGCGCGATCCGAAGAAGGAGTACCAGAAGGAAGGCTTCGAGTACTTCCTGGAGCTGATGCAGACGGTCAAGGCATCGGTCGTGACCAAGATGTTCAAGTTCGAGATCGAGCGCGAGGACGAGGTCGAGCGGCTCGAAGAGCGCCGCCGTGCCGAAGCCGAACAGCACCAGCAAGACCTGCACATGACGCACGCGGACGCCGGCGAACCCGAGGCCGAGGAAGCCGAGCAGCCGTCGACGTCGGGACCCCCGGCGTCGCGGCGCGAGCGGCGCAAGGCTGCGGCGACCGGGACGCCAGGTGAAGAGCGCCCGGTGGCCCCCGCGCCCGTCCAGACCGTGCGCCGGGAGCGGCCCAAGGTCGGCCGCAACGACCCGTGCTGGTGTGGTAGTGGGAAGAAGTACAAGCACTGTCACTTCCGCAGCGACACCGCAACTTCCTCCGCCTGATCGCGGCTGAGAGTTCGTGTAGTCTGACCGGGTGCCGCGGCAAGCCTCCTGGCTCCTGCTCCTGTTGCTGGCAGCCGCGCCGCTGCCAGCTGCGGCCGAGCCGGCCTGCACGCCCGACATCGCGCTGGCGGATGCGGCTGCCGAGCTGCTGCTGGCCGGCAAGGCGCCGGACGGCCAGCAGCTCATGGCGGCGGTGCGTGGCGCGGGCTCGGATGCAGTGGGCGTGCGTGCGCTGTACTTGCCCCAGGATGATCCGGCCAAGCTCGACACCTGGCTGGCCGAGCTGAAGCAGAAGAGCGACGCGCCGCTGATCTGCGGCGACGCGCGCGGCGCGAGCGCGCGCCTGGTCGTGGCGAGCG
>DATEOF010000200.1:0-4947 GCA_035274465.1 Polyangiales bacterium | reverse complement strand
GGGCCCGCTCGCGCGCTCGAGGGCTCGCTGCGTGCCGCCGAGCGCGCGCTGCGCACGTACGCGTTCGAAGACGCGGTGGCCATCCTCGAGCAGGCGTTGCGCACGATCGACGCGCGGACGCTCGACCCGCGCGCGCACTGCGAGGCGCTGCTGTTGCTCGGCGAGGCGCAGATCCGCGCGCACCGCGAGGGACGGGCGACCTGCCTGCAAGCCGCCGAGATCGCGCGCCAGCTGAACGACGCGGGGTTACTGGCGCGCGCGGGTCTGGCGCTCGGCGCCGAGATCTGGGCGGGTCGCGTGAATCCCACGCTGGTCGGGCTGCTCGAAGAGGCGCTGCGCGCGCTACCCGAGACTGCGAGCTCCATCCGCGCACGCGTGCTGGCGCGTCTGGCCGGTGCGCTGCAACCCGCGTTCGATCCCACGCAGCCGATGGAGATCGCACGCGAGGCCATCGCCATGGCGCGCACACTGGGCGACGAGGCCTGCCTGCGCACCGTACTGATGGGTGCAGGCTCGGCGCTCGTGGACTATGCGACGCCGCGCGAGCGCCTGGATGTCGATGCACAGACACTCGAGCTGGCACGGGCCGCGCAAGATTGGCCGCTGGCATTTCGCGCAGGCTTGCGCCTGTTCTTCGTACAGATCGAGCTCGGCGGCTGGAGCGAAGCCGCCGCCATCGTCGAGACCTGCGCCTCGCTGGCCGAGAAGCAGCGCCGGCCTCGCTTGCGCTGGTACGTGGCGCTGCTGCGCGCGTTGCTGTGCGACGTGCGCGGAGACTTCGACGCTGCTGATGGCTTTCGCAGGACGGCCGCGGAGCTCATGGCACGCGAGGAGGACGACGGCCTGCGCATGCCGTTCGCGATGCACACCTTCGCGCACGCGCTGCTGCGTCACGAGCACGAGCACATCCTCGAACGCCTGCCGGGATTCGCCTCGATCGCCGTGCCAGGCGAGCTCGGCGAGACCATACTCAGTGTGTTGCGTGCGCTGTGCGATGCGCGAGCGGGCAGGCTCGAGCAGGCAGCCGAAGTCTTGCAGCGTATCGACTTGCGGGCGCCCTACGTGCACCACGACATGACGCTGTTGCACGCGCTCGGCGAGATCGTCGCGCTGTGCCAGCTGCGCGAGCCCGCGGCGCTGCTACTCGGCAGCCTGCGCGAGCAGCGCGATCGAATCGTGTCCTGGGGTGTGTTCGGGCTGGCCGCGCTCGTACCCATGAGCAGCGTCTACGCCGCGCTGGCTGCCTTGCTCGGCCGCCACGACGAGGCGTTGCCCGCGTTCCAGGATGCCGCCGTGCGCTGCAGGCAACTGAACGCGCGGCCGGCGCTGGCGCGCGTGCTGCACGATTGGTCGCGAGCGCTGGTCGCGCGCAACCAGCCGGGCGACGCAGAGCGCGGCCGCGAGCTGTTGGCAGAGGCCAACAGCCTCGCCCGCGAAATGGCCATGCCAGGCCTCCTGGCGTGGATCGACGCCAAGCCGGCACCGAGCGCACCGCCGCCAGTAGCTGCAGGCCTCACGCCAGAGACCTTCAGCCTGCAGCGTGAAGCCGACGTGTGGCTGATCCGGCACGGCGAGCGCAGCTTTCGCCTCAAGCACAGTCGCGGCCTCGAGCTGTTGGCCCGACTGGTCGAGGAGCCCGGCCGCGAGCTGCACGCCCTCCAGCTCGCAAGTGGCGGTGATCCCGGGAACTTGGGCGACGCGGGCGAGGCGGTAGACCCACAGGCAGTCCGCGCCTATCGCGCGCGCATCGAGGCCTTGCGCGAGCGCGAACAGACCGCAGAGACGCTCGGAGACAGCGACGCCGCGGAGCGCGCGCGCGGTGAAATCGAGCAGATCGCTGGGCACTTGTCGGCCGCACTGGGCCTCGGCGGCAAGGGCCGCAAGGCCGCGGCGGCCTCGGAGCGCGCGCGGGTGAACGTACAGCGGCGCATCAAGGACGCCATCGCGCGCATCGCCGCGGAAGATCCGGTGCTCGGGCGCTACCTACGCATCTGCGTTCGAACTGGTACGTTCTCTGCTTTCGAACCTCTGTCATCTTCGAGAACTTGACCGACCTCGCTCGCGCCTTGACCGCCTGCGCTTTGTCCGACACTCAGGACCCATGGCGGAGCCGCTAAACTGGCCGGTTGCCGTACAATTCTGACCCACGGCGCACAACATCGTGCACTGTGTTTCGAGCTGGTAATGACGTCGTCTCAAACTGCCGAACGATCGCGACGCGTAGGGCTCCGCGCGATCTCTCTCTTCGCGGGCCTGATCCTCGTCGCATGCTCTTCCGACGAGCCGGCGCCAGCCAGCGTGATTCCGCCTGCGACCGCGGGTGTGGGTGGTCCGGCCGCCGCCTGTGGCGTCGGGCAAGGTGCATGCGCCGGCGTCTGTACCAACCTGCAAGTCGACCCACACAACTGCGGTGTGTGCGGCAAGGGTTGCGGTACCGGAAGCTGTGCCGCCGGTCAGTGCTTGTGTCCGAGCAACCTGACGTCGTGCACGACCGGTTGCGTGGACACGCTGAATGATCCGCTCAACTGCGGGACGTGCGCGCACGCGTGTGGTCCGACCGAGCGTTGCCAGCAGGGTCAGTGCTTGCCGCCCACGGCGATCTGTACGCCGGCTTGTGTGGGCGGCCAGATCTGTTCGAACAACGTCTGCAAGTGTCCCGAGACCACCACGTTCTGTGGCGGCGCATGCGTCAACACGCTGACCACGCCCGCGCATTGCGGCATGTGCAACGCAGCCTGCGCTCCCGGCTCGCTGTGTGAAGCGGGCAAGTGCACCTGCCCCACGGGCCAGATGCTGTGCGGCACGCAATGCGTCGACGTGCAGCAGAGCACGCAGAACTGCGGCATGTGCGGCAAGGCGTGCAACGAAGGCGAATCGTGCATGGCGGGCACCTGCCGCGCGCCTGCGGGCGCCGACGGCTGCACCGGTACGCCGAGCGACCTGGCGATCTCGGAGGTCGCGGCATTCCAGACGATCAAGATCCCGCTCAGCAAGGGCGTGACGCCGATCGATCCCGCGATGCACACCACGCTCGTGCAGGGTCGGCCGACGCTGTTCCGCGTGTACGTGACGCCGGGCACCGGGTTCGCCGCGCGCGAGTTCTCGGCGCGAGTCACGGTGAAGAATGGCGCGGGCTCGGACCAATACTTCGCCAAGCAGATGATCAGCAAGGCGTCGAGCGATGCCGACACGGCTTCGACGTTCCAGATCTCCGTGCCGAAGGAGAAGATCGCGAGCGACACCAAGTACTCGGTGGAGCTGGTCGACTGCGGCAAGGGACCCGCGGCGACCGGCACGGCGGCTGCCACGCGCATGCCGGCCATGGGCGATCTCGCGCTGTCCGCGAAGGACATCGGCACGCTGAAGATCACGGTCATCCCGTTGCTCACCAACTCGATGATGCCCGACACGTCGGACAAGACGCTCGACATCTACAAGAACTACTTCCTGGCGATGTACCCGATCGACAAGATCGAGATCACCGTCGGCAAGTCGATGAACATCGCCTATCCGGTCAACTGGAACACGGTGATCGAGCAGCTGCGCACGCAGCGCAACATGGATAAGCCGGCGCCCGAGGTCTACTACTACGGCTTCTTGAAGCCCACGGCCACACTCGCCGACTACTGCCGGCGCGGCTGCACGGCCGGCGTGGGTTACGTCGGAAGTCTCCAGCAAGCGCAGACACGCGTGGCGTTGGGCCTGGCGTACGGCGACGAGATGTCCGCCTCCACGATGGCGCACGAAGTCGGCCACAACCACGGTCGCAACCACGCGCCGTGCGCACCCGGCAATCAGATCCAGGGCGTCGACTCGCGCTTCCCCTACAAGGGCGCGTCGATCGGTGTGTGGGGCTACGATCTGCGCAACAAGAAGTTCTTCGATCCGGCCAAGGTCACGGACATCATGGGCTACTGCGATCCGAAGTGGATCAGCGACTACACGTACAAGGGCCTGATCGACCGCTCGGCGATGATCAACGTGCAGTCGCTGAGCATCCTGGATCCAGAGATCATCCAGGCCTACCGCGTACTGTTGCTGGACGCCGACGGCCCGCGCTGGAGCCAGCCGCTGCTCGAACCGGATGCACCGTTCGGCACGGCCGAAGACGCCGACGTGCTCGACATCGACGACCAGCCGATCGAGCGCGTGACGGTCTACCGCACGCAGATCGGCGATAGCGAAGGCAGCTACACGCTGCTCGTGCCCGAGCCGAAACAGGGCTGGGCGTCGATCAAGGTCCACGACGCGTTGCCGCTCTCGTTCGCTGCACCGATCGCGATACCCATGCCTCAGTGATTGTGCATTGTCTGCACGATCGTAGAGGGAGGTTGCGCTCGGGACGATTTGACGCCACTTAGCTCGCTGAGTGGTATGGATGATCTGATCGCAGCGCGCCTGCAAATGGCGATCTCGCTGGGCTTCCACATCGTCTTCGCCTGCATCGGCATGACGATGCCGTGGTTGATGGCGATCGCGCAGTGGCGCTACCTGCGGACGCGCGATCCCGTGTACCTGACGCTGGCGCGCGCGTGGTCGAAGGGTGTCGCCGTGTTCTTCGCGGTCGGCGCGGTCTCCGGCACGGTGTTGTCGTTCGAGCTGGGTCTACTCTGGCCCCAGTTCATGGAGCACGCGGGGCCGATCATCGGCCTGCCGTTTTCGTGGGAAGGCACGGCGTTCTTCGTCGAGGCCATCGCGATCGGGATCTTTCTCTACGGATTCGAGCGCGTGCCCGAGCGCATCCACTTCGCGTCCGGCGTGGTGGTCGGGCTCTCCGGCCTGGCTTCGGGCATTTTGGTCGTCGCCGCGAACGCCTGGATGAACAACCCGCAGGGCTTTCGCTGGATCGATGGCAAGGCGGTCGACGTCGATCCGATCGCAGCCATGTTCAATCCCGGCTGGTTTCCGCAGAGCCTGCACATGGTGCTGGCGGCGTTCATGAGCACC
>DATEOF010000199.1:0-10011 GCA_035274465.1 Polyangiales bacterium | reverse complement strand
GGCGCTGTCACTGCGGCGGCCGGGTTGCCCGCGGCGGTGGTCGTGCGCTGGCGCGGTGGCGGAGGCGAGGGCAGCGCGCGCTGGCTCGCGGACTCGCGCAACGACGGGATACCGCCGCCGGGTGAGCGTATGGCGTCGGGTGCGACGGAAGCTGCAGCGGCATAGGCCGCGTTGTCGGCCGGCGGCATCAGCGGCGTATCCGTGCGCGGAGGCGCTTCCGACGGAAGCTCCTGCCCTCCGCTGCGCGCGGTGCCGTAGTTGCGCGAGCGCGCGTACTGCCGCATGGCTTCGTTGATCAAGTAGTCGGTCGAGCACTCGAGCTCGGTGCTCATCTGCTCGAAGATGTCCCAGAGATAGTCCCGACACTGAAAATGCCGGAGCGTCTTCTTGTTCTGGTCGTGCGTCGTCATTGCCGTTCTGCTTCTAGCCGACTCATCAGCGCGCTCCCGTGGTGCCAGCAGCTTCTTTGAGCCGTTCTCGTAGCCCAGCGATGGCCCGTTCTGCAACCTTGCCGACGTTGTCGTTCTTGTCCCATCCCTTGCCTTTCACGGGGGTTCCGTTCTTGGTGAGAGGGGACATCTCGGCGATGTCTGCCTCGGTGCCCTTGCGCTGGAAATAGTTGAGCGCAATCACGTTGTCCCACCAGTCCTGAGAGTGGAGCTGTGCCAGTGCAGCGTCGCGCGGCTGCGGATTCATCTGAGCCATGCGCTGGGCGTAGCCGTCTAGCTCCTCGGGCTGGTACCCCGCGCCATTGGGCAGCTTGTCGAAGAACTCCTGCAGCACGGCATTGCCGCCGATGGCGAGCACCAATTCACCCGCGCGCCAGCGCAGCCGCGCATCGTCGCCGTTCGAAACCAGCGGCCACATCGAGGCCAATGCCTTCGGGCTACGGATGTCGCCCACGCGATCGAACGCGTAGTCGCGCACGTTGACGGGGTTTCCGGGATCGAGCGCCAGTCCGAGCACTTCATCCAGGCTCTCCGGGCCGACCTTACCTTCGAGCGCTTGCAGCGCGCGCGTGCGGCGGTCGTCCGAATATTTCTTGTTCGAGGCGATGACCAACAAGCGCTTCGAGACTTCGGGCAAATCCGCCAGATACTTCATGGCTGGCAGCGCACCGTTGCTGATGAAGTTCTCGCGATTCAGCTCGGCCGCTTTCTCGACGCGGTTTTTGTCCACCTGTTGGTTGGCGTGCTTCATCTGGTCGGTGATCTGACCCTTCAACCACGCCAGAAACTGGGGACCCTCCATTTCGAGCTCGATCTGCACCAAACGCTGCCCGGCGCGCTGGCGCGTTGCGGGCTCACCGATCTGACCGATCAGCTCGGCCAGCTTGATCAAGGCCTGCTGGGGGAGCTGGGCGTTGAGCGCATCGACCAGGCTGCGCGCCGCCGAGGCGCCCAACCCGCGGACCACCTGCTCGGCGCTGAAGTTGCCCGACAAACTGCGGCCGTTGAAGTCCGCGGTGTACCAACTGACGACTGCGCGCGTGAGCTTCTCGCGCACTTGCGGGTTGGCGCTCGAAACCAGCAAGAACGCCGCATCTTTGGCTCGAACCTGATGCGCGGGCGGGCCGCCATCCGGGCTGGGCTTGGCAGCGGGCTTGTTCATCAGCTCGATCAGGCCGTCGGCCAGCGACTCGACGACCTTGCCGCGTGTGTCCGGTTCGAGTTTCTGGATGGCGCGCTGCATCTCGGCCACGCCGTCGACGTCCTGGCGTTCCATCTCGACCAGCTCGAGCGCCGCGTACGTTCTGAGCGGCATCTCGAATTTGTCGGCGAGTACGACCGCCACCATCTTGCCGGGACCCTTGCGGGTTCCCTTCCACGCATCGATGTCCGTGCTAGTGACTTTGCACGCTGCGCTACTGAGAAGCAGCAGCACGAGTCCGCACGTAGCGAGAGTACGGGGCAACATCCGATCCTCGTGATCAGGTGGCATGGAGAGCTATCTCCTCGCGCGATCGTTCTCTGCGCAGTGGTGCGCCCGCGCCAACGGACCCGCCTTGGCGAGGCGCCCAAATACTAGAGAATTCGCGTTTACATTCAAGGGGCTAAGGCCGTGCGTCCCGCGCCGGTGTGGCCAGGTTCGAAGGCTCATGGTACGCCGCTGCCGCGCGAGCTTGCTTGATTTTTGACGACACGTTTTTGGGAGGGCACTCTCTAGTGCCCACACGTGCGTCAATCCGCGACATCTGAATCCAAGCCCGGACGCCGCCACGAGGTGCTGGGTATCGTCTGTCTCTCGTTCTCGGTCCTCGCCGCCCTGTCGCTCTGGTCTTACGACACGCGCGGTGGCGAGAACTGGATCGGGCCGTTCGGCGCTGCGCTGGCGTCGCTGCTCGGCCGAGCGTTCGGCTGGACGGCCTGGCTCGTGCCGATCGAGCTGGGCGTGGCCGCGCTGTACTGCGCTGGTTTCGTGCGGCGCATGGCACTGATCACGCACCTGGCCTCTTCGGTCTCGCACCTGGTCCTGGGCTGCGCCTTCCTGCACCTCGCGCTCGCGAGCTGGCCCGCGTTCGGCGGCCTGCCTGCCGGCGGCAAGCTGGGCGAGATGCTGGGCGAGGTCCTGCGCTCGCTCGTGGGGAGCATCGGCGCCTTCGTGGTCTGCGTCGCGGCGCTGGTGATCGCGTTGATCTTGCGCACCTCGTTCTCGATCGTGGGCACGACTCGCCGCGTGGCTGGCTTCTCGGCCCTGCACGGCAAGACGCTGTGGGACGTGTTCGCGGACGGCATGCGCAGCCTGTGGTCGGCGTGGCTGGCGGCGCAGGCGCTCGAGCGCGAGGAGCGCCGGCACAGCAAGAGTCCGCGCAAGCCGCGCGCGAAGAAGGAGCCCAAGCAACTCGCAGCTGCCAGCGGCGAGGGCAACGGGGCCAAGCCGTCGAGCGGCAACGGCAAGCTCGCGGCCGCGGAGGTGCCCGCATTGCCCGCCACCCGGGAGAGCGACGCCGAACCGGAGGCCGCCGAGGCCGAGCTCGAAGGCGCGGGGGACGAGGACGAGGCGTTCGACGAAGATGCGGCGGAGGAAGACGAGCAGCCTGCGGCTCGCAGCAGCAGGCGCCGTGGCGATCGTGGCCCCGTGATCGTCGCACCCAAGCTGGATGCCGCGCGCACGCGGGCGAAGGGGCCGGAAGCGCCGCTACCGCCGCGCAACAGCGGTCCGTTCGTGCTGCCGCCGACCTCGCTGATGGAGGAAGTCCCCGAGGACACGATCGAGATCGACGAGGCCACGCTGAAGGAGAACGCGACGCGGCTGGAGGAGAAGCTCGCAGCGTACGGCGTGAAGGGCAGGGTGGACGAGATCCATCCCGGTCCGGTCGTCACGATGTACGAGTTCGAGCCGCAGAGCGGCACCAAGATCTCGAAGATCGCCGGCCTGTCCGACGACCTGGCGATGGCGTTGGCCGCACAGAAGGTGCGTATCGTGGCTCCGATCCCGGGCAAGGCGCGGGTCGGGTTCGAGCTGCCGAACGATCACCGCCACACTGTGTACCTGCGCGAGCTGCTCGAGGACGAGCGCTGGACGCGCTTGCCGGGCGCGCTACCCGTGGCGTTCGGCAAGGACATCGTGGGCCAGCCGGTATTCCACGACCTGTCCAAGATGCCGCACTTGCTGGTCGCAGGCGCCACCGGTTCGGGCAAGAGCGTGGGCCTGAACGTCATGCTGGTGTCGCTCTTGACCAAGAAGACGCCGGAAGAAGTGCGGCTGTTGATGATCGATCCCAAGGTCGTCGAGCTGGCGGTGTTCGACGGCATCCCGCACATGCTGCTGCCGGTCGTGACCGACATGAAGAAGGCCTCGCTCGCGCTGCGCTGGGCGGTCGACGAGATGGAGCGGCGCTACCAGCTGTTCGCGGACGCGGGCGCGCGCAATCTGTCGACCTACAACGCGCGCGTCGACAAGGTGCTGGCGGGCGAGATGAGCGTGGCCACGTTCGCGCCCAAGCGCGCGGGCAAGGTGCGCGCGCTGGACGCGGATGGCACGGAGCTGCTGCTCGATCCGGTCGACGGCGAGAAGAACGACGCCGAGGACTGGCGGCCCGAGCGCCTGCCGAGCATCGTGCTGGTGGTCGACGAGTTCGCGGACCTGATGATGGTCGCGGCGAAGGACGTCGAGGCCGCGATCGCGCGCCTCGCGCAAAAGGCGCGTGCTGCCGGCATCCACGTGCTGCTGGCCACGCAGCGACCGAGCGTGGACGTGATCACTGGCATGATCAAAGCCAACTTCCCGTCGCGTATCGGCTACAAGGTCTCGCAGCGCGAAGACAGCAAGACCATCCTCGGCCGCACCGGTGCCGAACACCTGCTCGGCATGGGCGACATGTTGTGTCTGATGCCGGGCACGAATGATCTCAAGCGCGTGCACAGCGCTTACATCAGTGAGGACGAGGTCAAAGCAGTCTGCGACTTCCTGCGCGCGCAGGGTGATCCCGTGTACGACGACGACATCCTCAAGCCGCGCGAGGAGGATGAAGAAGGTGGCTTCGCTACCAGTGAGATGTCGGACGACCCGCTCTACGATCGCGCGGTCGCCATCGTCGCTCAGGCTGGCTACTGCTCGATCTCACATATCCAACGGAACCTCAGCGTCGGCTATAACAAGGCCGCGAAGATGGTCGAGCGGATGGAGAAAGAAGGCGTCGTGGGACCGGCCAGTGGTAAAGCTGGCGGGCGCCGTGAAGTCTTCATCGAAGCCCGCTGATCGAGCGCGCGCACGCGCCGGCGTGCGCGAGAAGTTGCTCGAACTCTGATACACTCGAACGCTGAAGAGGGGACCGTGTCCGACACTCAAGAATTTCTCGAGTTGCTTGCTTGTCCGAAGTGTCACTCCGAGCTGCGCGTGATTCCGCAGCCGGAAGGTTTCGCCTGTGAGGCATGCGAGCTGCTCTATCCGCTCGAGGACGGTCTACCCAACATGCTGATCAGCGAGGCGCGCCCGTGGCCTGATTCCGGCGCGCCCGCGTCGGCCTAGGAGACTTCATGGCGATCGACCCCGTCACCGGCCGCGTGCTCCCGAAGATCCTCGTCTGCGAGGACGACGCGGACCTGCTGCAGATGATCAGGACCATGCTGCAGGCGGTCGGCGAGGTCACGTTGGCGAGGGACGGTCAGGAGGCTCTGGAGCTGATCAAGAACGGCTTCCGGCCGGACGTGATCGTGACAGACCTGATGATGCCGCGCATGGACGGCCTGACGCTGGCGAAGACGCTCAAGGGCGACCCCAACGTCGGCAACATCCCGCTGGTCATGCTCACGGCCAAGAGCGGCCCGATGGACATGATCACGGGTATCAACGCCGGCGCACGCCACTACGTCACGAAGCCCTTCAAGGCCGCCGACCTCATCGACAAGGTCAAGAAGGCCCTGAACAAGCACCGCTAGTTACCGGCTGCTCACCAGGACAGCTGGAATTCGGGGCTGATCAGCAGCATCACGTTGCCCTGTTCGTCCGCCTGCGTGTGGCCGATCTCGACGCCCCGGGCGTTCGGTTCGCCCTCGTTTTGCACCGTGTAGGCGTGGACGTCGGCGCCCGCCAGGCTGCTTCGCGTGTTCGCGGTGTTGTCCATGTAGCGCAGGCTGCCTTCCACGAGCACGGGTGCAGCGAGATCGACGCGCGTGGAGAAGTCTTCGCGGCGCGCACTGCCGACGGTCAGGCCCGGACGGATCTGCCAGCCGTAGCCGCTCTGCATCGGCGGCTTGACGATCAGGTCGTAGACGCCGACGTCGACGAAGAGCTCGAACGTGCCGTTCGACTTGCTCGAGGCCTGACGCGAGCGGTTGTAGATGGGGACGGTCAGGTCGCTCTCGGCCAACATGTCGGTGGTATCGATGCCGAGCGCGATCGCGTCGATCGTCGCGTTGGCCATCGGCACCATGTTGTTGTCGAGGATCTTGCCGTTGAGCTTGGTCGGCTGGCGCAAGTCGAGCGAGTCGGGCTGCTCCTCGGTCGGCGCCAGAATCTGGCGCTTCTCGGCGAAGATCTCGCAGTTCACGTTGGCGGGCGGGGTGACCAACACCACGTATTCGCCCGGGACCACGCGCGTGCAGAACGTTTGACGCGTCGTGGTCTCGCGGTCGGCGGTGGCCGAGACGCTGAACGAGGCCGTGATGCCTTGCGGCAGGTTGCTGATCGCGAGGCCACTCGAGCGCAGCGATACCAGCAGGTTCTCGGCACCCTTGCTGGGCGCGCACAGCTGGATCTCGCCGGAGTACGGGACCGCCGCGGGCAGGGTCGGCAGCTCGACGCTCAGGTCGAACGCGCCCTGGGTCTTGGTGCTGGCCTCACGCTTGAGCGCGCTGTCGTCGATGGTGTACGTCGGCACCTGGGGCGCCGCGGTGTTGCACGAGCTCCCTGCCGCCGCGGTCAACGCGCCGAAGTTCTTCTCGACCACGAGCTCGAGCTTGTACGCCGGTAGCGGGCTCTGCAGGAATTGCAGCGCGCCGCGGCCGCCGACCAGGTCCTCGGCGCTCGAGATGACGTCGTTGGTCGTCTTGTCGCGAGCCTTGAGCACGAACTTCTGGCCGTCCGCCAACGTCGGCAGGTTCTTGATCCAGAAGTTCTGGGTCGTGCTCGGCAGCGTTTTGTAGTCGATGTCGAGCGACTCGCCTGGCGTCGCCGTGAAGACCATGCTGTACGGCGGGAGCTTCGACTCGGTCGGCGGCTGCACCGTCACGCGGTACTCTTTGCCCGACAGCAGTTGCACCGAGAAGCCGGCGCGCAGGCCGATCAGCGACGAGCGGGCCTGGATCGGCCGAGCCAGCGACGCGGGCGTCTTGAGCTGCAGGAAGCTGAGCTGCGCGTTGATGTTTTCCTTGTCGTTCTTGATCGTCCCGCTGACCGCGATCGGCAGCGGCAGCGGGAAGTCGCGCTGCGCATCCTGGAGCGGGAAGGGGCCGTACAGGATGGGGAAGGGCTGCGAGCCATCCGGCATGCGCTTGGGCGTGACTTCCAGCGTCACGTTGAGCGGGGCATTGGCCGCCTGCACACACACGCCCGCCTGACATTTCAGGCCCTCATCGCAATCGGTCGGCAGGGTGCAGGTGTTGGGAGCCGCGATGGTCATCTCGTCGTCGAAGCTGCAGCCGGCCAGCAGCGCGCAGCAGAGCAAGCCGCGCGCGCCGTGGGCGCACATCGTCTGCCAGAGCTGCTTGCTACGTTCCAACATACTCAACTCACTGCACCATCGACGTCGGCGTACCTTGCGCGCTGGTCACTGTCTGACACGACGTCAAGAGAACCTGCGCGGCCGCGGGATTCATGGCCGGCATTCGACTCATTTCCCAGATCCAGTAGTTGGCGTGCGCGCTGTCGTCGCCCTCGGAGGGGATCCCCATACATCCCCCAGAAAACTTCTGGCTCACGACTACTTCGACTCGGGTGCACAGACCGACTTTCAGCTTCTGCGTCTCGATCGGGACCTCGAACACGTCACGCGTGGGCATGTTGGTCGGGTTGATGGTGCCCAGAGGGCACACGAAGTCGTACGGCGGTTCGCCCCCGACCGACAAGCGTGCCTGCACCTGCAGCACGTCATCGAGGTTCTCGTCGCGAACCGTGATTCCCAGGCGCAGGTTACTCACTTTGTCTTTGTCGATTGCCCAGATGGCGCCTACGGGCGCCGTTGGGTTATCCAAAACTGCGGGGGGCACTGGCGTTTCTTCCGGGAACTCCTCGGCGCTGGTCACGAGACAACCACCTACAACAACACAGCTTAGAGCCGTGCAAACAGACCGTACAAAGCGTGAAGCAAACGCCACGCCAATTCGCCCCACCCCGAAAATCGGGCAGATTTCGGGGTATTTTCGCGCGCTGGCTCTGGTACGCCGTGACATCGCTGTCGCTCCCCCGAGGCCGGGATCAGGGAGGGTTCAAAAAGTCGGATTCGGCTCTTTGGCGTCCGGTTCGCGTTCGAGGTAGCGAAAGATCGTGCGCGGATCCACGCCCAGGTCGCGCGCGGTCTTGGTGCGGTTGCCGTTGTTGCGCTCGAGCACTTCGAGAATGTAGCGGCGCTGGAAGTCCTCGCGCGCCTGGGTGAGCGTTTTGATCGGGTTCACTGCCTCGGGCAGCATGTCCAGATCTTCGACGCCGATCAGCGTCTTGTCGCACATCACGATCGCCTTCTTGATGCGGTTCTCGAGCTGGCGAACGTTGCCCGGCCAGTCGTACTTGCGCACCGCGATCAGCGCGTTGGGCGTGAAGCCCTTCACCTTGCCGCCGAGCTCGTTCGCGTACTTCTGCAGCAAGTACTTGGCGAGCACGAGGATGTCGTCGCCGCGTTCGCGCAGCGCCGGCAGGTGGATGTTGATCACGTTCAAGCGATAGAACAGGTCCTCGCGGAAGTTGCCGTTGCGCATCTCCGTCTCGAGGTCGCGGTTGGTGGCCGCCACGACGCGGATGTCCACGCGCTCGGGCTTGGTGTCGCCGACCTTGATGACCATCTTCTCTTGCAGCGCGCGTAGCAACTTGACCTGCAGCGCCAGCGGCAGCTCGCCCACCTCGTCGAGGAACAGCGTGCCGGTGTCGGCGAGCTGGAACTTGCCGGGCCGGGTCGCGACCGCGCCGGTGAAGGCGCCGCGCACGTGGCCGAAGAGCTCGCTCTCGATCAGGTTCTCGGGGATGGCGCCGCAGTTCACCACGATGAACGGCTTGTCGGCGCGGCTGCTGCGATCGTGCAGCGCGCGGGCGATCAGCTCCTTGCCCGTGCCGGTCTCGCCGGTGATGAGCACGCTGATGTCGGTGTTCGCGACCTTCTCGACCGTGCGGAAGACCTCGAGCATGGTCGGGCACGAGCCGATGATGTCGCCGAAGCGGCTCATCTCGAACTTCTGCTTCAGGTTGTCGAAGTCGGTCTTCAGGCTGTCGAGCAGCAGCGCGTTCTGCAGGATGAGCGACGCCTGACCGGCGAAGATGGTCAGCACGTCCAGCGAACCTTCCTCGAACAGGTTCACGATGTTGTCGTTGCCGACGTACAGGATGCCGAGCAGCTCGCCCTGGGCCATCAGCGGCGCGCACATCACCGAGCAGAGCTTGAGGTTCATCACGCTCTCGCTCGTGCGCCATTGCTCGTCGTGCAGGGCGTCGCTGACGATCAGCGGCTTCCTGCTCTCGATCACGCGCTTGATGATGCTGTCCGAGAGCTGCCGCACGCTGTCGGTCAGGTTCTCGTGCTTCAAGTTGCGCGCGACTGCGACGCGCGGGCCGTCGGCCTCGACCAGGATCACGAAGCCCTTGTCGGCGTTGGTGACCTCGATCACGGCATCGAGCAGCGCCGACAGCAGATCGGGCACGGCCCGTAGCTCCATCAGGCGCTGGCTGAAGTCGTAGAGCTTGCGCAAACCCGAGAGCTCCGTGGACAGCTCTTGCTGCGCCGCGGCCATCACCTCGTCGTACAAGGAGAAGGCCAGATCGACGTTGCCGATCGTCAAGCGGTCGCCGTGCACGAGCTTGCCGCGGCGCTTCTTCTTGCCGTTCAGCAGCATCTCGCCGCGCGCGTCGACCTCGGAGAAGTTGAACTCGCGACCGTCGAAGATGACTTGCGCGTGGTAGTCCGACAGCGACTCGTCGTCGACGCTTACATCGTTACCCTTCGCCCGGCCGAGCGAGGTGATCTTCTTGTAGATCGGGAAGATCTTCGGCTTGCCGTTCGGCACCATCCACTTGAGACAAGGCATCGCCCGCGGAGTGTAGCAGATTCGCGGTGTTCCGAGCCTCGAACCAGGGTTTCCCGCCGCGCAGGGCGGCGTGGCGCCTGAGGGCTGCTCAGCGCTTCCTGCCCGTGCCTGCCCGTCTCACTATGGGTCGGATCGAAGAGGGTGGAGGAGGCTCGAGGCTCGAGGCTCGAGGCTCGAGGCTTGAGGCTCGCTTACGGCTCGGTCGGGGAGATGTCCCTACGAGACCTCGGCGCGCGTTCGCGCCGGGTCAGGCTAAAGACACCCCGGCGTTTCTCAAACCGGCGCAAACGCGCGCCGAGGTCTCGTAGGGGCATCTCCCCGCCCGAGCCGTAAGCGTGCC
>DATEOF010000198.1:0-22087 GCA_035274465.1 Polyangiales bacterium | reverse complement strand
GCACGGGTACCTGCGCGTGCGCGCCGAGTTGCTCGACACGTTCTGGCTCGGCCGTGCCCCGAACGACTTCCTGTACGACTCCGAGCGCAGTCGCTATCAGTCGCTGCGCAAGGACGGCCTAGGCCCCGACCCCTTCTCGTTGTTTCGTCCGCTGGAGCGTTCGCGGGGCAACATTCCCTGTGCCGGCGAGGACATCACCACCGACGCGGGCCTCGGCGGCGCGCCGGTCTGCGACATCGACACGCTGCAAGGCGGCAACGTCCGCTTCCGGCTCTCGCCTCAGCTGAACATCAGCGAGGACGTGCGGGTGAAGGCCACCTTCGACGTGGTCGACAACTTCGTGCTCGGCAACGGCCACTACAGCTACTACGGCTCCGGTGCAGCCGGCGACCCGATCTTCACTGGCACCGATCTGCCGACCGGCCAGACGATCGTCGCGCGCCGGGCCTGGGCCGAGGTGCGCAACCGCGATCTGGGCGAGCTGCGCTTCGGCATCATGCCCGAGCACTGGGGCCTGGGCATGGTCTACAACTCGGGCAACAAGCTGGACGACGACTACTCGACCGATTGGGGTCGCGTGATGGCGGTCACCAAGATCGCCGGCTTTTACCTGTCGGCGAGCTACGACTTCATCGCCGACGGCGTGACCACGGATACCCTGGGCGTGTTCCGGCCCGGCTACGATCATTCGCAGCTCGACGACGTGGACCAGTGGTCGTTCTCGGTGGTGCGGCAGGTGCCCGACGAGGACGAGCACGCGGTGCTGGAACGCGGCGACATGCTGCTGAACGGTGGCATCCACTTCCAGCTGAAGAACCAGACCGAGCGCTACGTGCCGGCGATGGCGGCGATGGGCGCCATGCCCGCGACGATGGAGACGCTCGAGCCGCTCAACGCCGAGCTCTACACGCCCGACATCTGGGGCCAGCTCCGCTACCAGGGCCTGCGGCTCGAGATCGAGGGCGCCGGCGTGTTCGGCTCGCTGCGCCACAACGGCGAGAAGTACGACGTGATCGAGTGGGGCTTGGCGTTCGAGAGCGAGCTGCGCCTGATCGACAACAAGCTGGGCATCTACTTCTACTCGGGCCTCGCGACCGGCGACTCGGACGTGGAGGGGCTGAGCGCGCTCACGGACTACGTCGATCAGCTGAACGAGAACGACGGCAAGATCACCACGTTCCGCTTCCACCCGTCGTACCGCGTCGACCAGATCTTGTGGCGTAACATCATGCGCCAGGTGACCGGTGCGTATTACTTCAAGCCCGGCATCAGCTACGACTTCGTCAAGGACGACTTCGGCCAGCTGTTCGGCGCGCGCCTGGACGTGATCTGGAGCCGAGCGATGAACTTCCTGCAGACGCCCGGCAACAACTCGAACCTCGGCGTGGAGCTCAACGCCCAGCTGTACTGGCGCAGCGACGACGGCCCGGACATCGACGACGGCTACCACGCCATCCTGGAGTACTCGGTGCTGTTCCCGATGGACGGCCTCGGCTACTACCACCGTGCGACCGATCTCGACACAGCCCAGTGTTTGCGGCTGATCCTCGGTGTAGTTTACTGATAACCAGGCAACCGGCCCGACGCTGCGGCCGAAGCGAGTCTTCGTGCCGAAAGCAGCCAAGACCCTGTACGAGTGCCAGGCCTGCGGCGCGACCAGTCCCAAGTGGCTGGGGCGCTGCAGCGGCTGTGGTGGTTGGAACACGCTCGAAGAGACGCGGGTGTCCGCGCGCGCGCCGTCGGGCGTCGCAGCCAAGAGCGGCGGTGGCGGTCGGCCGGTGCCGTTGGCCGAGATCCAGCTCGAGGAAGCGCCGCGCATGTCGACCGGGCTCGGCGAGCTGGATCGGGTGCTCGGCGGCGGCGTGGTGCGCGGCGGGGTCACGCTGCTCGGCGGCGACCCGGGCATCGGCAAGTCGACGTTGCTGATGCAGGCGCTGGCCGGCATGGCCGGCGAGGGCCGGCAGGTGCTGTACGTGACCGGCGAGGAGAGCGCGGCGCAGGTGGCGCTGCGCGCGCGGCGCCTGCGCATGCAGGAAGACTTCGCGATCCTCGCCAGCACCGAGCTGGACGACGCGCTCGCCGCTCTCAGCGGCAACCCGCCCGCGCTCGCGGTGATCGACTCGATCCAGACCATGCGCGCGGCCGAGCTGGAGTCGGCGCCCGGCAGCGTGGCGCAGCTGCGCGAGGTCGCGGCGCGGCTGACCGAGATCGCCAAGCAGCGCGACATCGCGCTGTTCCTGATCGGCCACGTCACGAAGGATGGCTCGCTGGCCGGGCCGAAGGTGCTCGAGCACCTGGTCGATACGGTGCTCTCGTTCGAAGGCGATCCGAGCCACGCCTACCGGATCGTGCGCACCACCAAGAACCGCTTCGGGGCGGCGCACGAGCTCGGGGTGTTCGAGATGGCCCGCGACGGGCTGCGCGAGGTGCCGAACGCCAGCGCGCTGTTCATCGCCGAGCGGCCGGTCCGCGCGGCCGGCTCGGTGGTGGTGCCGGTCGCCCAGGGTAGCCGGCCACTGTTGGTCGAGGTCCAGGCCCTGGTCGCGCCCGCCCTGTACGGCGCGCCACGCCGCGTGGCCACCGGACTCGACGCCACCAGGCTGGCGGTGCTGCTGGCCGTCCTGCAGCGCCGAGCGGGCCTCGCCGTGCTCGATCTCGACGTGTTCGCCAGCGCGGCCGGCGGTGCCCGGGTGGACGAACCGGCGGTCGACCTCGCCCTGTGCGCTGCGGTCGCATCCAGCCAGCGCGACCGGCCGGTGCCCGCCGACACCGTGGTCTTCGGCGAAGTCGGGCTGACCGGCGAGCTGCGGGGGGTGGGCCGGCCGGGCTCGCGCCTGGCCGAGGCGCAGAAGCTCGGCTTCAAACGGGCAGTCCTGCCCAAGGCCTGCCTCGCGCAGCTGGCGGACGAGGAGCGAGACGTGCTCGAGCTGACGCCCGTCAGCGACTTGCAGAGCGCGCTCGCGGCGCTGTTCGATTGAGCTCCGCAGCTGACGGCTGCGGACCCACGTCGTAGGGCAGGAGCAGCGGGGCGCGCGCAGCGGTCGAGACCTGGCGCACGCGCGTACACTCCTCGGGGCGCAGGCGCTTCGGTCCGTTGACCGTGCCGCGGCCGTTGTCCGCGTCCATCAGCAGCCAGGGTCGGTCTGGTCCGACGTTGTCCGGGTGCATCGGGTCGTCGAGCAGCACGTGGCCGAGCTCGTGGGCCAGCGTCCACGCCAGCGGTGCCTGGCGCAGGCCGTTGCGGTCGATGACCACGGCGTTGGCGATCGGGCCCTGGCCGGCGGCGATGAACGCTTCGCCCTGGCGGGTGGCGAACTCGAAGCGATTGACCACGAACAGATCGATGGTCTGTGGGTCGTCGTCGGCCAGCGCCTTGATCAGCGTGCGCTCTTCCAGGGTGCCGACCTGCGCGGTCGCGTTGTCGAACTCGCGCAGGCCGTCGCCCAGATCGACGCTGCCGATGCTCAGCTTCTGGCGCGCATCGCTCGACAGCGGCGTGCCCTGCTTGGCGGCCAGCGTCACGAAGCTGCTGTCGCGGTGCCGCACCAGGATGTCTGCGCTCGTCCCCGCGCCGTAGCGCGTCTTGAGGTTTTCGCTGAGCTCGGCCGAGAAGCCCTGGGCCTGCACCGCGCGCGCGACTTCGCGGGCGGTCTCGATTGGCGTCGCGCCCGGCCGCGTGAGGATCGGCCCGACCACCTTGCCGTCGACGCTGAACACGATCTCGCCGCCGCCCTTGGCCGGCAGGCCGTCGCGATCGCCGATCGAGAGCAGGGTGGGGCCGGGCGGATCGACGATGTCCATGGCGATCTGCGCGGGGTCGCCGAACGTCAGCTGGCACTGCAGCCAGATCTCGTTGGCCGTGCGGACTTGCTGGCGCAGCAGCTGTAGCGCCTCGTGATCGTCCTTGCCGATCACCGCCGGTTGGCCCGCCTCGCGCCGCAGCACGTGCACGGTCAAGCGCGCCTGGCGCGCCGCGTTGGGGCTGCCCTCGCTGCCGGGACGAGCGACGCGATAGCTGCGAGTTTGATCGGCCTCGCGCACCACCACCTTGTCGCGCAGCTCGACCCGCAGCGCGCGGCCGCGAACACCGCGTGCCTCGAGATCCGTTTCATCGCCCACGAAGCGCACGAAGTCCGTCCGAAAGGGCTTGCCCGGCCCGGGCCGCTCGGCCTCCAGCGCGAGCATGTTGCGCACGACGCCATCAGCGGCATCTACGCTCTCGATCACCACCGGGAGTTTGCGCTCGTCGCCGGGCACATCCGCGATCTCGATGCGCACGTCGCTCCCGCCCGGGCTCATCGCCTCGTAGCCACGCTCCGGCCAGGTGTCGCCGTTGGTGACGAGCTGCGAGATCGACAGCGCACCGCGCTCGGCATCGATCGGCTGGTTGCGCGAGTCGAGCAAGCGCACCCCCGGCTCCTGCGCCGCGGCCCCGGCGGCCCAGCACAACACGACGCCGAACCAGACCCAGGTGCTGCTGCGAGCTGCAGGCATGTCAGGGGAGTGTAGATCGGGCAGGGGGAGAAGGCCCGTTCTGGCGCTCCTAGAGGCGCTTGCCGCTCGGGGGAGGCGTCGCGCGCACCCGCGCCTACGCGATGTGAAGGCGCCTGCATCGCGCGCACTCGCGTTGGAGTGGTCGAGGATGGGGATGAGGATGAGGATGAAGATGGAGATGAAGATGAGGATGAGGACAACGACTCAGGCAGGGTCCTCGTCTTGATCCCCATCCCCATCTTCATCTCCATCCCCATCTTCATCTCCATTCCTCGCGTGCGCCACGCCACTCGCCAACGCGCGACGCAGGCGCGCTAGCCCGCGCGGGCATGCGCGCGCGACGCCTCCCCGAGCGCGGAACCAACCAGTCATCGAGAACGCCTATGCCCGGCGATCAGCGCGGCTTCATGCTGCGAGCTTCACGCAACAATTCTTCGGCCGCCCGCGCCATCCGCCACCGCCGCGCGCGTTCGGCCGTGACGATGCTGCGCATGCTGAGCTTGGTCTGCTCGAGGTCGTCGTTCACCACCATGTAGTCGAACATGCCGTAGTGCTCGAGCTCGGCGCGCGCGTTGTTGAAGCGGCGTTCGATGGTCGCCTCGTCGTCCGAGGCGCGGCCGCGCAGGCGGCGGCGGAGCTCTTCCATCGACGGTGGCAGCACGTACACGCTCACGGCGTCGGGGCAGATCGCACGGATCTGGCGCGCGCCCTGGTAGTCGACGTCGAACACCACGCCTTGCCTGCGCTCGGTGCGCGCGCGTTCGATCTCGGCCAGCGCGGTGCCGTACAAATTCCCGTGCACCTCCGCCCACTCGATGAAGGCGCCCTGGCGCACCATCTCCTCGAAGCCCGCGCGATCGACGAAGTGGTAGTCCTTGCCGTCGAGCTCTTTCGCCCGCGGGCGGCGGGTGGTGTGCGACACCGAGAACGTGAAATCCGGAAAGTACGTCAGCAGATCGAGCGTCAGCGTGGTCTTCCCCGCTCCGGACGGCGAGGCGATGATCAGCAACAAGAGATCGTCGACCATGGGAAATCCTACACGTTTCACAGCACGTTCTGTACCTGCTCGCGCATCCGTTCGAGCTCTGCCTTGACCTCGAGCACGTGCGCGGCGGCTCGGACCTCGGCGATCTTGGCGCCGGCAGTGTTGCTCTCTCGCCCCAGTTCTTGAAGCAGAAACTCGAGTTTGCGCCCGATCGGCTCGTCCCCGGCCCCGGCCAGCAGCGACCGGAGCTGTCCCAGGTGCGAGCGCATGCGTGTGAGTTCCTCGGTCACATCGGCGCGATCGGCCGCGAGCGCGACCTCCAGCTCCAGCCGGCCGGGATCGAGGGGGACATCGGTGGTGCCCTCGAGCAGCTTGTGGATGCGGGTCAGTAGCTTGGCGCGGATCAGCGCGGTTTGGTCCGCGGTGGTGACGGCGATCTGCTCGACCTCGTCCAGCGCGTGCGCAGCCCGGCGATCCAGATCACGCATCAACGCCAGACCCTCGATCCCGCGCATCTGGTGCAGATCGTCGCAGGCCGCTCGCACGGCTTGCTCCGCCGCTGCCAGCCGCAGCTCCGCGCTCGGCGCACCACCGTCGCTGAACAGCGACGGCAGCCCCGACAGGAGCGAGAGCGGCAACGGTTCGTCGGGCGCGAGCTCATCGCGCAGCGCGCGCAGCTCGGCGAAGGCGGCGCGCGCGCGATCGCGATCGATCCGAGGCGCGGCGCTCAGCTTGCCTTCGAGGCGCGCCGACACGTCGATGCGCCCGCGCACGCAGAGCTTGCGCACGTGCGACTCGAGCACGTGGCTCTCGCCGCTCAGCTCGGGATCGGTGCGCACGCGCAGATCGAGGTAGCGATGGTTGACCGCGCGCAGCTCGACCACGTACGTCGCAGCGCCCAACGCTGCTTGTCCGCGGCCGTATCCAGTCATGCTCAGCATGCAGCCCCCCGCGCGAAGACCGCGCGAAGACTCAGGTCAGCCCGCGCTTGTGCTTGATCTGCTCCATCACGCGCGCGTACTCGACGTCGAAGTCGGTGCTGCCTTCCTGCAGGTTCTTGATCTTCGAGCGCACTTCGCGATCGAGATCCGAGTCGACTTCCATGTGCTTGCGCAGGATCGGCGTGAGCGCCTTCCGCAGCTCGACGTCCTCGGCGAAGATCTCCGCCACATTCGCGCTGTGGAACAGGATGTTCATGATTTGGTCGAGCAGGTACGGCAGGATCTCGTCCTGGCCGGGCGCCCCGCGCTCCTTGCTGACCTGGCTCTTGACTTTGCCCAGCTGGCTGTACCCAAGGCCGCGCACTTCCATGCGATTTTTCGCGTCATCGACGATTTCGCGGTCGAGGCGCAGGTACTCCTTCAGGACAGCCTCGATGTCGAGTCGAGCCTCGGACTCGTTTTCGAGCTCGATCATCCCTGCCTCGCGAAGGGAGCGGATCGTGTCCTCCGCGATCACTTCAACTTTTCCCCGGTAGAGCCGCATAGTGGTGCAAATTCCGTAGTTTTCGCGTTGTTCAGTGCGTGCTGAGAGGGCACGGACCGTACTGCCAGAAGGGCTATGGGTCAACGCTGGCTGGTGACTAGTGTGCCTTGTCACCGCTTAGAAACATCGACCATCGCCGTTCGGTAAATATTGTCACGGTTCGGTGGTGGGTGTATGCAGGAGCACGTTCGTCCAAAGGGGTATGGGCGAGAAAGGGGGGCTGCGATGGACCACCCAGCTGAGGTGGGCAGGGCTAGTGGAGCGCGTAACGAGCGCACCTTGTACGAGGTGCGGGAGCGCGTTCTGTTGGCATTGTCACGGAGTGACGTTTTTTCGTCTTGTGAACGTAGTGAGCTAAATGACCTATCAGAGGGCGCCGCACTGCTCCGCGTAGCGCGGCGGCGACGGATCTACGGCCAGGGGGAGCCGGTTGCAGGGTTGTACGTCATCGCCCACGGGCGGGCGCGGGTGGTGCGCGGAGCAGGGGAAGCGCGCGCATTGACCGTCGCTTATCGCGGTCCAGGAGAAGTCATAGGGGAGATCGCCATCACGGATCGCTTGGCGCACGAGGATACGGCGAGCGCCACGGAGCCAGTGGAGATCGTCCAGATCCCCGTACGCCAGGTGCATCACTTGCTGGCGCGCGACCCGGATCTGGCGAAACGGTTGTTGCAGTTGATGGTCGAGCGACGGCTCGATACGGAGCGTCGCATCGAGAGCTTGTTGTCGCGGACGGTCGAGTCCCGCGTCGCCGAGTTCTTGTTCGACGCAGCGCAGCGCCACGGCATCCCCGATAGTCGCGGCCTGCTGATCGGCGTGAAGTACACACACCAAGAGATCGCCGACTACGTCGGTTCGACGCGCGAAACCGTCACGCTCACGCTGGGCGAGCTGCGTCGCAAGAACCTCGTGCTCTTCGATCACCGTCGCATCGTGGTGCGCGACCTAGACGCGCTCCAACACACCGTACAGGATCGAAGCTAGACGCGATTTCCAAGGATTTTGCGTCCAGCGCGAGCGCGCCCGGAGGAACGGACCGAGCAATACTCCTGTATTGCGCAGCGTCCGTTCCGAGGACGAAAGCCGCGCTGGGCGCAAAAGCCGCCGGAAATCACTCGAGGTCCTCGCAGTCTTGAATCGCTGCGAGGAGCTCGGCTTCTATGCAGAGCACGTCGTCCACGCTCACCGTGCCCGAGCACTTCCAGATGTTCGAGCGGTGGTTGAGCACGCGGATCGAGAGCTCCATGCGGTCGCCAGGGACGACGGTCTGGCGGAACTTGGCTTTCTCGACGCCGGCGAGCGCGAACTGCTGGCAGCCGGGATCGAGCGCGTCGGACGCGTAGATCAACACGCACATC
The DNA here is from genome assembly GCA_035274465.1 of Polyangiales bacterium. GTDB lineage: Bacteria > Myxococcota_A > Polyangia > Polyangiales > JAFGIB01 > JADGRF01. The sequence continues at coordinate 13,765 of DATEOF010000198.1, read as the reverse complement.
AGCTGCGAGAGCGCTTCCAGACACAGCACGGACGGGAAGACCGGTGCGGTCGGAAAGTGCCCGCGGACGTGCGGTTCATTCGCGCTGACCGCCTTGATCCCGCGCGCCGACTTGCGAGGCTCGAGGTCGATCACGCGATCGAGCAAGAGCATCGGCGGGCGCTGCGGGAGGATGCGGAGCAGCTTGTTGACGTCGAGGCTCGCGCCGCGCATCCACTGTGGAGGTGGCAGGCTACTGCTTCGCCTTGGGCTTAGGCTCGGGGCTCGTTTCACTGCGACCTTCCCCAGCATTGTAGCGTTGGATCAGAAGGTCCGTAAGATCGTAGTTGCTCGGCACGAAGACCACGCCGCCTTCGCTGCGTTCGAGGATGAGCGTGTAACCATCGGTCTGACCTACGCGGCGCATGATGCGCTGCATGCGCTCGATGATCTCTTTGGTCAGCTCACCTTCCTTCGACTGCAGCTCGCGCTGGAACTCCATGTAGGTTTGCTGGAGCTCTCCGAAGGCTTTCTGATACTCCTCGAACTTCTTGGCGAGCACTTCGCGCGACAGCACGTCGCGCTGCTTCTCGAGGCTCTCTTTCATCGCCTTGAGATCGTTCTGCTGCTTGTCCAAGGTCTTCTGGCGCTCTTCGAAGATTTTCTTCAAGCGCTCTTTGGCTTTGCGCCCATCCTCGGTCTCGTTCATCGCCCGCTGCATGTCGACGACCGCGATTTTCGTCTGCTGGGCTTTCGCGACCTGGGAAGACCCGGCGGCGACCAACAGCGTGAGTAGCAGGAACCTTGTGGACAGTTTCATGTCATGCCTCTGGTGGCGCACCGCTCTTATCAACTTGTGCACGCAAGTCAAGGACGCGCCCTTGGACGGCCCATCCGGGCCTTTCTTCAGGGGTAGGGAGATCAGAACGAGTTGCCTACGTTGAACTGGAACTCGTACGTGTCCTCGTACGGTCGCCGTGGGTTGAACGGGAAACCCCACTCGAAGCGCAGCGGGCCGAGCGGCGAGAACCAGCGGATACCGAAGCCCCACGACATGCGCAAGCGCGTGTAGTCCTGGCTGCAGGGCTGGATGGCCGGGTCGCGGTCGATCGGGGACGGGCCGCACAGCGACTGCTCCAGGTTCCAGGCATTACCTCCATCCTGGAAGACCACGCCCTTGATCCCGACGCTCTCGATCAGCGGGAACTCGATCTCGAAGTTGTAATAGAACTCCATGTTGCCGCCGAACGCCTGGCCGCGCTGGTCGACGGTTTGATAGGTCGGGTCGCTGAAGGTCCTCGGGATACCGAGGCGGGGACCCAGGCTCTGGATCTCGAAGCCGCGGATGTCGGTGATGCCGCCGAGGAAGTAGCGCTCGTAGATCGGCACGCCGCTGCCGTCGCGCGACGTGATCAGACCCCACTGCGTGTTGAGCTTCGCAACGAACGGGCCCCAGATCGGCCGGTAGAAGCGCAAGTTGATCTCGTTGCGGATGAAGTTGTTCTCCGACGCGATGATCTCATCCGAGATCTCGGTCGAGACCATCGCGTACATGCCTTCGGTCGGGAACAGGCGGTTGTTGCGCGTGTCCCAGCTGAGCGCGAGGCGGAACGCGCTGGTGCGGCCGCTGTTGAACAGGTTGCGCAGCGGCAAGAACGAGAACATCTCGTAGTTCAGGCCCGCCCCGGCGCGACCGAACACGCCGCCGGTCGACGGCTTGATGTCGATGTACTCGAGCCGATACGTCGCGTAGATGCGCAGGTTCTCCGAGATGAAGTCGAGCGGGTGGCCCATGGTGAGGCTGGCGCCGGTCGAGTCGCGGTCGAAGTCGCGCCGCTGCTGCAGGACCTTGAACAGCTCGACCGAGGTGCTCCAGTCGCTCTCGAACAGGTACGGCTCGAAGAAGCGCAGCTGGGCGAGCTGGCGGATGCCGGAGAACTGCATGGTCAACGCCAGCGACTGGCCGCGGCCGAACAAGTTGTCCTGCTGGATCTGGCCGTTCAGCAGGAAGACCTCTTGCGACGAGAAGCCCGCGCCGAGCTGGAACGTGCCGGTCGGCTTCTCCGCGACCTCGTAGTTGATCACGATCTTGTCGGGCCCGGAGCCGGCCTCCTCGGAGACCGTCACCGACTCGAAGTACCCGAGCGCGGTCATGCGCTCCTTCGAGCGCTCGACCAGCGTTTGGCTGTACAGATCGCCTTCGATGATGCGCGCCTCGCGCCGCAGCACGGCGTCGCGCGTCTTGGTGTTGCCCTTGATGTTGATGCGCTCGACGTACACCAGTGGACCGCGGCGGATGGTCATCGAGATGTCGACGAGCCGCTTGTCCATGTGCATCTGCGTCTCGGGATTCACCTCGGCCTTGGCGTAGCCGCGATCGCGATAGAAGCGCGTGATGTCCTGCAGGTTCTTGGCGATCGACGAGCGGCTGAACCAGTCGCCCGGGTTCTGATCGACGCTCGCGCGCAGCTGCTTGCGGCCCGGCAGGGGCTCGATCTCCTGGCCGTTGTCGTCGATCTCGCCGACCTTCACGCGACCGACGCGGAAGCGCGGGCCTTCCTTGACCGGGACGGTGATGTCGATGTAGCGCCGATCGGGCGAGAGCTCGGTGCGTGGCTCGGCGAGCTCCACGGTCAGGTAGCCGTAGTCGTAGTACAGCGCGTGGATGCGGTTGAGATCTTCGTCGAACGGCTCGCGCTTGTACTTGTCGCTGTTGGAGATGAACGAGAAGACGTTCGACTCGCTCGTCTGCATCACCGCCTTGAGCTCGCTCGCCTTCAGCTTCTGGTTGCCGACGAAGCGGATGCGGCGAACCTTGACCTGCTCACCTTCTTCGATGACGAAGCGGACCTCGACCTCGTTGTTGGGCCGCTCGGCGAGCTCGTACTTGACCTTGGCCAGGAAGTAGCCCTTGTCCGCGTACACGTCGCGGATCTTGTCGATCTGCCCGCGCACGTCGGGCACCGACAGGATGCCGCCGGGCTTGAGCGTGACCTTCTCCTCGATGTCGCTCAGCTCGACGTGGTCCTGACCCACGTAGACGATGTTGGAGATCGCCGGCCGCTCCAGCACTTCGAAGCGCACGACCACGCCGTCGCCCTCGGGGTCGGCGATCACGCGCACGTCGCGGAAGTAGCCGAGGTCCCAGAGCGCCTGCGCGTCGCGCGTGACCTCGCCGTCCTGACAGGGCAGGCCCTCGCGGAGCTTGAGTGTGGCGCGGATGTCGTCGGCCGAGACGCGGCCCTGGCCGGCTATGTCGATGCGGACGATGCGCTTGCCCTGACAGATGGTCTCGGGCACGCGCGGGCCAGTCTGTTCCGGAGGCGGCTCGCTCCGGGCGGGTGGCTCACTGCTGGCGGCCGCCTCGGCCTCGGCGGCCGACTGTCCGCTGTCAGCTGCAGGCGCGCCGGCGTCCGGGGATGTGGCCGGTTCGCGGCTCTGCGCGGCGGCACGCGCGCCGAACGCGCAGATTCCCGCCAGCACCGCCGCCTGCGCATAGCTCCCCCGTCTGCTGCACACACGCGCCGCGCTCGGTCTCGAAGGATAGGGCTCTCGCGCGGCCATGTGACGCTGCATGCGACAATCGAAGGGGTGGGCCCAAAAAGCCTTGCGCCCTATAGCTTTGGCCATTCCCAGGGTCAAGCGCCTCGGCCATTCCGCTCGTCGCTGTGGATGCGCCCGTCGCGCATGTTGACGACGCGGGGCATCTTCGAGGCGAGGTCTTGGCTGTGCGTGACCACCAGGAATGTCGTGCCATGTTCCTTGTTCAGCCGGAACAACAACTCGTGCATGGCCGTGCCTGTGTGCGTGTCCAGGTTGCCGGTCGGCTCATCCGCGAGCACGAGCTTGGGATTCATGATCAACGCGCGTGCCAGCGCGACGCGCTGCTGTTCGCCGCCGGACAATTCGCCCGGCCGGTGCGTCAGGCGCTCGCGCAGCCCGACCTCTTCCAGGAGCGCGCGCGCCCGCGCGTCGATCTCGCTCTGCCGCGCGCCGCGGATGCGGCCGGGCATGGTGACGTTCTCGAGCGCCGTGAACTCGGGCAGCAGGTGGTGGAACTGGAACACGAAGCCGATGCGCTGGTTGCGGAACTCGGCCAGGCGCGCGCTCGAGTAGCCCGTGATGTTGTCGCCCTGAAAATGGATCGTGCCTTCGCTCGGCAGATCGAGCGTTCCCAGCATGTGCAAGAGCGTGCTCTTGCCGGCGCCCGACGGGCCGACGATGCACAACATCTCGCCTTCCTCGATCACCAGGTCGATGCCCTTCAGGATCGGCACCTCGCGACCTTCGTGAACGAAGCTCTTCTTGACTTTGTCGACAACGACGAGCGGAGTGGTCATGTCATTCGTAGCGCAGAGCGTCGACGGGTCGCAGGCGACTCGCGAGCAGCGCAGGGTAGATCGTCACCAGCAAGCAGACCACCACCGCCGCCAACCCGGTGAGCGTCACCTCGGTCGGATCGATGTGAACTGGCAGCCGATCCATATAGTACACCTCGGGGTTCATGCGTATTCCGAAGTGCTCCGCGGCGAAGCAGACCATGTAGCCCAAAAACAGCCCGAAGGCCGCGCCCAGCACGCCGATCAAGCCGCCTTCGATGATGAATACGCCGATCACCGAACCATCGCTCGCACCCATGGCCTTCAGGATCGCGACCTCGCGTCCTTTCTCTTGGACCATCAGCGTGAGCGTGGCCGCGATACAGAAGCTCGCGACCAGGATGGCGATGCCCAGGGCGATGAACATCGCCAGCTTTTCGAGCGCCAGCGCACCGAACAGGCGGCTGTTCAGCTCCTGCCAGTCGCGCACGCGCAGCTCCGGCCGCGCCAGGCTCTGTAGCAGCTGGCGCGCGATCGCAGGCGCGCCGTCGACGTTCCCCACCTTGATCTCGATGCCGCTGATCGCGTGACCGAGGTTCAGGAAGCGCTGGCCGGTGCCGAGCGAGACGTACGTGAACTTCATGTCGTACTCGTACATGCCGCTGTAGAAGATGCCGGCCACACGGAATGCGCGCGCCTTGGGCATCGGCCCGGACGGCCCGAGCGCTCCGAGGGGCGCGACCACGTTGACCTCGTCGCCCAGGTACAGGCGCAGCGCGCGCGCCAGCTCCTGGCCGATGATGATGCCTGGCAGCACGTCGCGTTGCTTGTTGGCGGCCTTCTCGTCGTCCTTGCGCAGGTACGCGTCGAGCTCCTTCAGCTTCTTGTCGAGCTCTTCTTTCTGCGCCTTGAACTCCGGGCTCGGCGCGGCAATGTCTTCCACGACCGCGGTCTTGCTGTCGGGCGCAGCGCGCGCCTCTTTCTTCTTGGGCTTGAACACCGGCCCCGTCATCTGCACGAGCCCCCCGAAGGCCTCGGGCGGCAGATCCAGCAATTGCTCCGGGTGCTCGAGGTACTCGAGCTTGCCGGTCTTGAGGTTCTTCGGCAGGTCGTTGACCTTGCCCACCGACTCGGGCTCGACGCCGCGCAGCACGGCGGTCGCGAGGTTCGAGGCGCTCGAGAGCATGACCTCGCCGCTGACGTAGGGCGATGCGCCGATCACGCCGCGCGTCTCGCCGGCAGTCTTCACCAGCGGCGCCCAGCCTTCCAGCGTGCCGTGCTCCTTGTCGATCACGATGTGCGCGTTGCTTCCCAGGATCTTCCGCTTCAGGTCGTTGCGGAAGCCGCCCATCACCGACATGGTCGTGACCAGCGCGCACGACGACAGCGTGACCGCGAGGATCGACAGCATCGAGATCGCCGTCAGGAAGCCGCTCTTCTTCGAGCGCAGGTGGCGTGCGGCGACGAGCGCGCGGAAGCCGCTCTGCTCGATCGCGACCATGATCAAGGGCACGATGCGCGTTGCCAGCCGCACCACGCAGACGGTGGTGATGGCGTGGCGCAAGATCGGTAGCGCCAGCGCGCGAGGCGCATCGGCGGGGGGCTGCGCAGGCAAGAGCACCATGGCGGCGGCCGTCGCGCCCAGCAGCAGCAAGTCGATGCCGATCCAGATCCGCTGGCGCGTGCGCGGCTGGAGCAGCGCCCAGGCCGCGAGCGAGGTCACGATACAGAACGATCGGCCGAGCAGCGCCACCAACAGCCCGACGCCGACCGCGATCTGCTGCGTGCGCGGGAGTGACACGCCGTAGCCCGAGATCAGCTCGTCGTGCTTGGTCTGCGTGGCCAAGAGGCCGATCGCCACCAACGCACCGAGCGAGTGCAGGATGCCGCCCAGACCGAGCCACAGGAAGCGCGCCCGCCCCAGGCTGTGGCGCTGTCGGCGCAGGTGCTTGGCGAAGACCAGCGGCCCGAGTGCGAGCTCGATCAGCAGCGGCGCCAGCAGGATGGCGAGTGAACGCTGCGCGAAGGCGCGATCGATGGCCGAGCGCACCAGCACGGGCTCGTGGCGCACGGCGTAGAAGATCGTGACGCCGAGCACCAGCCAGCCGAACGCCGCGTAGGCGAACGACAGGCCGAAGCCGAGGTTGGCCGAAGCGCCCTGCCGCAACAAAGCCGGCGGGGCCTCGCCGCTGACGGCGGCAGGCTCTGTGGGCTCGCTCATCGCGGCTCCGGCTTCAGGAGCGGGAAGAGCAGGACGTCGCGGATCGACGCCTGGCCGCACAGCGACATCACCAGGCGATCGAGGCCCATGCCCAGGCCGGCCGCAGGCGGCAGGCCGTGACACAGCGCGCGGATGTAGTCGTGGTCGAACGCCATGGCCTCTTCGTCGCCGCGCTCGCGCCGCGCGAGCTGCTCGCGGAAGCGCTCGGCCTGATCGTCGGGATCGTTCAGCTCGCTGAAGGCGTTGGCGAGCTCGCGGCCGTCGACGTAGAGCTCGAAGCGATCGACCCAGCGCGGATCGCGGTCGTTCTTGCGAGCCAGCGGCGAGTTCTCCAGCGGGAACTCGGTGATGAATACGGGCTGCGCGCGCGCGCCGTCGGGCGTGCGATAGAGCCGGGTCAGCTCGGGCTCGACCAGCAGCTCGAACAGCGCGTAGATCTGCGCGCCGTAGCTGCGCTGCTCACCGAGCGCCTCGCGCGCAGCGGGCTCGAGCTTGGGCAGCATGCTCTCGACGGCCTGCGCGAGCCGGCCGGCGTCGAACACGACTTCACGCGTCAACACCTCGGTCCAGCGCGTCTTGGGTACGTCACCCTGACCCGCGCGCTCGATGCGATCGGCGAGCCCCTCGCGCAGCGTGACCCGCGCCCAGGGCCCCTGGAAGTCGCTGGTGCGCGCGGAGTCGAAGCGCGGCAATGCCGCCGACAGCTGCGCGTCGATGTGGCGCACGAGCGCCTGGATCAGCTCGATCCAGCTCTCCCAGTTGGCGTAGGCCATGTAGGCCTCGAGCATCGTGAACTCGGGGTTGTGGCGGGTGCTCACGCCTTCGTTGCGGAAGATGCGCCCGAGTTCGAACACGCGGTCGAGGCCGCCGACCAGCAGACGCTTCAGGTACAGCTCGGGCGCTACGCGCAAGAACAGCGAGATATCCAGCGCATTGTGGTGCGTCTCGAACGGCCGCGCGGTGGCGCCGCCCGCCAGCGGATGCAGGATCGGCGTCTCGACCTCGAGGAAGCTCTGGCCGATCAGGAACTGGCGCAGCGCCGAGGTGATCAGGCTGCGCGCGCGAAACACCTCGGCCACCTCGGGGTTCGCGAACAGGTCGACGTAGCGCTCGCGGTAGCGCTTCTCGACGTCGGTCAGGCCGTGCCACTTGGCGGGCGGCGGCAGCAGCGCCTTGCCCACGTGCCGGTAGCGCTGCGCCTTGACGGTCAGCGCGCCGGTGCGCGTGCGCAGGAGCGGCCCCTCGACCCAGACGTGATCGGCCAGATCGATCACGTCGTATTGTGCGGCGTCTTCTTGCGGCAGGTTCTCCGGGCGCACCAGCGCCTGCGCGCTGCCGTGCGGCGTCTGGACGACCAGAAACGGACCGCGCTTGGCGATCACCCGGCCGTAGAGTGGATAGACCGCGGCGTCCGCGGGCAGCTCGCCTTCACCCGGCAAGAGCGCGCAGCGCGCCGGATCGTTCGCGATCGCCACGACTTCGCGCCGGCGCTCGGCCTCGGCAGCGCCCAGGGCGATGCTCGGGAACGGCTGCGTCTGCGCCGCGCCGAGCTCGCCCGCGTGCTTCCTGCGCGCGGCGATCAGCTCTTCTTCGCTGGCCACTAGCTCGACTCCTGCTTGGCTTGTTGTTTGCGGTCATCCGCTGCCTTGAGCAGATAGGCCTCGATGAACTCGTCGAGATCGCCGTCCAGTACGCCCTGCGCGTTGCTGGTCTTGTGCTCGGTGCGCTCGTCCTTGACCAGGGTGTACGGCTGCAGCGTGTAGCTGCGGACCTGCGAACCGAAGCCGATGGCCAGCTGGCTGCTGGTGTAGTTCTTGGCGAACTCGGCCTCGCGCTCCTGGCGCTGCTTCTCGAACAGGCGTCCGGCGAGCATCTTCATCGCGGTCGAGCGGTTCTTGTGCTGCGAGCGCTCGCTCTGACAGGCGACGATGATGCCGCTCGGGATGTGCGTGATGCGCACCGCGGACTCTGTCTTGTTGATGTGCTGGCCGCCCGCGCCGCCCGAGCGGTAGGTGTCGACCTTCAAGTCTTCGGGCTTGATCTCGACCGCATCGGACGCCTCGCCCAGGTCGGGCACGACCAACACCGCGGCAAAGCCGGTGTGTCGGCGGGCGTTGGAGTCGAACGGGCTGATGCGGATCAGCCGGTGCACACCGTTCTCCGCGCGGAGAAAGCCGTAGGCGTACGCGCCCGAGACCGTGAACGCGACGTCCTTGATGCCCGCGTCGTCGCCGGGCTGGTGGTTGACGATCTCGGTCTTGAAGCCCTTGCGCTCGCACCAGCGGAGGTACATGCGCATCAGCATCTCGGCCCAGTCCTGCGCGTCGATGCCACCCGCGCCGGGGTTGATCGAGACGATCGCGTCGGCGCGATCTTGCGGGCCGGAGAGCATGCGCGCGAGCTCGACCTCGCGTGTGCGCTTTTCCAAAACGTTCAGCTGATTGGAGACGTCCTTGACGACGCTCTGATCGTTCTCGCTGAGCGCCAGCTCCAGCAGCTCGCTCTGGTCCTGCACTTCGCGGCTGAGCTTGTCGAAGCGGTTCAAGCTCTGCTCGAGCTCGGCGCGCTCGCTCATCAGCGCCGTGGCCTTGTCAGGATCGTCCCAGAAGCCTTCTCGCTGCGAGCGGTGGTTCAGACCGTCGAGCTTGCGGCGCATGCCGTCGACGTCAAAGATACCTCCCCAGCGCTTCGAGGCGCTGTGCGAGGTCAGAGAGGATGTCGCGGATCTCGGAGACGGGGCGTTCCATGGACCGGGGGGTCTGGTAGCCCGCCCCCTTCGCGCTGTCAATGAAACGCGGCGGGTGCGCTGGGATTCTGACGGAGCGTTGCCGCGCTAGCGTGGGCGGTGCGCCATCAGCTTGTCGTACAAGACCGGCCCGAGCTGATCGAGCATCAGGCGTTCGACCACACCGAGCACCCGCTGGCGTTGCGCTTCGCTCTCGAAGATGAAGCCGATGCCCATGCCGGGATCTTGATCAGCGGTGGCTTGCTCGGGCGTGATGACCCACTGCACCTTGCCGGTGAGCACCAGTGGCTCCTGCAAGGTCGGGATGCCGAGCTTGAAGACGAAGTCCGTACCGATCTCGAGCGGCCGTTCGGTACGGATGAAGGTGCCTCCGCGGCTGATGTTCTTGGTGTAGTCCGCGAAGAACGAGTTCAGCCGTTTGTACTCCACCTTGAGCTCGATGGGAGTACGGCCCCCGTCGCGCCGGTCGTCACGCTCTGACACTCCCCTGATCATGGGGCTCCGCCCCGAGAGCGTCTAGGTGGTCACTAGAGAACCCTCTGCTTCAGCTGTGGGCGCAGGTCTTTGCACAAGCTGTGCGCTGCGTCGCGCGCCTCCTGTGGGTGCGCAGTGCACACAGCCGCATACTTGCGAAACTGCTCAGTATCGAACGTGGCATGTCAGATGCATCCTAGGCTGGGAACACGGCGTGGGCGCGGGTGCCCACCTTCGAGGTCGAACAAAGTCATGAGGAAAGCCAGTACGGGCGGGAGTGCGGCATGAGCAGGACGGCGGGCAGTGAAGCTGACGGCGGCAGCGCGCGTAAGATCGAGCGCGACGAGGACAGCGGACCGCTGACGATCGCCCCGCGCGTCGAGCCGCAGCAGACGAACGCGGCACCGGCGGCGCAGAACGTATCCGTCGAGCACATCGGAGCGCTGACCGCCGACGAGCTCGAGGAAGTGACCAGCATCTCGGATCCTGCCGCGCGCGGCCTGTCGAGCGGTGCGTTCGACAAGGGCGGCGTCGACTGGAGCGTGCTGCGCAAGCCGGTCTCGCTGCCGCCGCCGCTGCCGCAGCGCGCGATCGCCGAAGAGCCCCCGCGGCCTGCGCTCAAGGCGTTCTACGACAGGCTCCCGCAACCGTCGGAGCGCGCCGAGATCCAGATCGAAGACTTGAGCTTGGACTTCACGAACCCGTTCGTGGGTTCGTCTTTGCTTCCTCCGGCGCCCAAGAAGCGGCCCTGGCTGAAGCCGGTGTTGTTCACCGCGGCGGCCGGCCTGTTCATCGGCGCCGGCTACGTGGGCGCGCTCCTGAACACCCCGGGCTCGCAGCCGACGGCTGCAGAGGTGCGGGCCGCGGAGCCCGGCTCGCAGCTGACGGCTGCAGCACCCGAAGCGGCCGCCGTTCCCCTCGCGCAGCATGTCGTTGCGCCCGCAGCAGAACCCCCCGCGCAGGCCGAGCCAAGTGTGCCGGTAGTCGCGCAGCCTGTAGCCGTCGCCGCGCAGCCTCTGGCCGCGCTGCCACAGCCGAAAACCCCAGCGCAGCTGCAAGTGCCCGCGCCGGCCGCGCCCACTGCCGCGCCACGCCCCCGGGCGACCCGTCCGGTCCCCGTGGCAGCAGTAGCGGCGCCTACGCCTGAACTGGCGAAGCCCGCGCCCGCGACACCGTCGGTGAGCGCCAGCCCCACGCCCCCGGCCGCGGGCGCGACGCTCAGCCGTGACCAGGTGCAGATTGGGCTCGAGAGCACCCGCACGGCGCTGCAGGCCTGCGCGGCCGGTGGCCATGGCCGAACGATGGCGAACGTCACTATCTCCGGTGCCGGTCGCGTGACGTACGCATCCATTGAAGGGGCGTTCGCCGGCACACCCCAGGGTTCGTGCATGGCGCGCGCGCTGCGCGCCGCACAGTTTCCCCCCTTCACGTCGACGCAGCTGCGCGTCCGATATCCCTTCGCGTTCTGAGGCTTGAGCGTTGCAACGCGCGTGGACGTACGGCGCGCCGGCCATCCCCATACCGGCGCGCCGTACACACGCTGACCAGCTGCCCGGCTGGTTTTCGCGCTCGACCAAAACTCGTTTGTTTCGAGCGGCTTGACCCGGGCTTGCTGCCGACCTAGGCTGCCGCACTCTTCCGCCGCGTGCGCAGCGTTAGGTCATGGCAGAATCCTCCGAGCGAACCGAGCCCGAAGCGGCGCAGGCACCCGCGCAACTCGCGGCAGTCCCTGAAGTGCCGAATGTCGCACACACCGAGGCCGTAGCGCCAACGGAGCATGCGTCGCCTTCCGAACCGGGGCAACCCGAGGCACCAGCTGCTGCTGCAGAAGCGGGCGAGGAGTCCGGGCACGACGCCGAAGGTGAGGACGAGGGCGAGCAAGAGCACGCCACGAGCGCTGGTGAAGAGGCCGCTGGTACGCCCGGCGACCCGACCAAGAAGCGCAAGCGTCGCCGTCGTCGCAAGCGCAAGGACGGCACGTCCGCCGGCGACGTAGCTGCGGCAGGCGAGGGCGCTGAGCCCGGCTCGGCGCCGCGTGCGCCCGAGGGCAAGAAGAAGGAATCACATGCGCCCTTCGCGCATATGTTTTCCGGCGCACAAGGCAAGCGTCACGCGTTCGCGGTCGGCGAAGTCGTGGCCGGTCGCGTGCAGCGCGTCGATCACGGCGTGATCGTGGTGGACCTCTTCGGCAAGGCCACGGCCATCGCCGACGAGTACGAGCCGCGCGAAGTTCCACCGATGCCGGAGGTCCGCGAGCAGGCGACCAGCCCGGGTCAGGTTCCGGCGGAAGCCGCCGCGACCGAGACCTCGGTCGGCGAGCCAGCACCCGCGACCGAAGCGACGGAGGAAGCTGCCCCGGCCGAGGCCCCCGCGCCGCTGATGGCTGCAGAGCCCGCGCCCGCGGAGCCAGCCCCAGCCATCGAGGCCGCCCCCGAGGCCGAGCCCGAGCCCGCAGCACCGCTCGAGGCCACGTCGGTCGGCGAGCTGCATGCGGAGCAAGCCAGCTCCGCCAGCGGCGAGCTCTTCGCTCCGGCCGAAGACGAGCTCGACGACGATCACGAGGATGATCACGAAGCGGCGCTCGCACCGCCGCCGCACGAAAAGCCCGAGCCCCCCAAGATTGGCCAGGTCTTCAAAGGCCGCGTCGGCGCAGTCTCGGAGAGCGGCCACGTCGCGATCCTGAACCGCATCATCGACGGTCGCAGCGTTCGCGAGCGGCTCGAGACACAGCGCCAGGAGCACAAGCGTGTGCACGGCGTGGTCTACGGCTTCAACCGCGGCGGCTTCGACGTGCTGGTCGAAGGCCTGCGCGCGTTCTGCCCGGCCAGCGCGATGGCGCTGGAAGACATCGGCGACCCGCTGGACTACGTGGGCCGCAAGCTCGAGTTCCTGCTGCCGGCGTCGCGTGCGGGCAGCAAGGACCTGATCGTCAGCCGGCGCTCGATCCTCGAGCGGCTGCAGCGCCGCAAGACCAAAGAGTTCCTGCGTTCGCTCACCCCCGGCCAGAAGTTCAAGGGCCGCGTGACAGCCGTGCGCGACTTCGGCTTGTTCGTCGACATCGGCGGCGTCGAGGGCCTCGTGCACCAGAGCGAGCTCTCGTACGCGTTCGGCGTGAAGCCGAGCAGCGTGGCCAGAGTCGGCGACGAGATCGACGTGCAGGTGCTCCGCGTGGGCGGCGACGCCAAGCGCGACTCCGGCAAGAAGGAGCGGCTCACCCGCGTGAGCCTCTCGGTCAAGGCGCTCTTGCCTGATCCGTGGGACGCGCACGCCGACGCGCTGAGCGAAGGCAACGTGCACAAGGGCAAGGTCGTGCGCGCGACCGAGTTCGGCGCGTTCATCGAGATCGTGCCCGAGATCGAAGGCCTGTTGCACATCACCGAGCTCGGCCGCGACCTCAAGCACGGCAGCCAGGCCGTGCAAGAAGGCGAGGAGATCTACGTGGTCGTGGACCGCGTCGATCGTCGCTCGCGCCGCATCTCGCTCTCCAAGCTGTCGCCGGCCGAGGTGGCCGAGTTCGAATCGGGCAGCTTTACCAAGGACGAGGCCGCGGCGCGCAACCTGCGCCAGGGCAGCAACGTCAAGCTCAAGATCGAGCGCATCGAGCCGCGCGTGTTGCTCGCGCGCGTCATCGGAACGGTCGGGCGGCGCGGCCGCGCGTTCATCCCGAGCAGCGAGACCGGCACCGACCGCGGCACCGATCTTCGCAAGCGCTTTCCGATCGGCTCGGAGATCGAAGCCAAGATCATCGGCATCGATCGCGATGGCTCGTTGAAGTGCTCGGTGAAAGCCATGCAGATCGACGAGGAGCGTCAGGCGGTCAAGAACTACCGCCGCGAGGCTGCGAAGCAGGGCTTCGGCACGTTCGGTGATTTGCTGCGCGCCAAGCTGGGTGAAGCGCAGACCAAGTCCTGACACGCGACCGTTGCGATTCGTGGGCGCGGCTGCTACAAACCGCGGCCAGTAGGGCGATTAACTCAGAGGTAGAGTGCCTTCTTCACACGGAGGAAGTCGCTGGTTCAATTCCAGC
>DATEOF010000197.1:0-22110 GCA_035274465.1 Polyangiales bacterium | reverse complement strand
GATCCGCCGCGCTCCGCGCTCAAGCTCGAAGCGCGACGGCTCCGCGTCGACGGCGCAAGCGCGATCGCGGTCGTCGCGCCGCCGCATCCCCTCTACGGCGGCACGCTGCAGAATCCAGTCGTGGTCGGCATCGCGGAGGGGTTGCTGCGGGCGGGGATCCCGTCGCTCTCGTTCAACTGGCGCGGCATCGACGGCAGCGAAGGTGCGCGCACCGACAGCCTCGAGGCGGCGGTGGCCGACTATCTGGCGGCTATTGAGACTATCGCCGATGGCAAGCCGCTGTACGCCGCAGGCTACTCGTTCGGGGCCGCCGTCGCACTGCTCGCGGCGTGCGAGGACGCGCGCATCAAGGGCGTGATCATGCTCGCGCCACCGGCGGGCATGTTGCGGGCCGAAGACCTGGCGAGCGTGACCGCGCCCGTCTCGCTGATGGTCGGAGACGACGACGAGTTCGCGCCGATTTCCGAGCTCGAGAAGAAGCTCAACGGCCGCAGCGCGAGCCTCGAAGTGATCCCCGGCGCGGACCACTTCTTCCACTACGGCGGCTTGTCTGAGATCCCCGAGCGGGTCCACGCACTCGGGCAGCGCTGGTCCGCCGGTAGCTAGTGAGCAGCGATTTGATCCGTAACGGGCAGCTGCGCGAGACCGGCGAGGTTCAGCTTCTCGGCTAGCGCTACGGTCGTCGCGATGCTGTCCGCGGGCCGCAGGCTGAGATTGACCAGGTAGCGGCTCTCGACCAGCACGCTGATCCGCGCGTTGCGCGAGGTGTCGTTCCACTGCGCGAGCGCCTTGTAGCCTTGCACCTTGATGGCCTTGATGACTGCGGAGGTGCCGTTCCGTTCTTCCTCGCGCGTGCGCTCGAAGAGGTCGCGTAGGGGCTTGGCCTGGACCGTATCTACCACTTCGATGTCGAGCGCCGTCCCGGTCTTGTAGTAGCCGCGGCGGATGAGCGCGAGGGAGCTGCCTTCTCCGAGGTCGATGTCCTTGCCCTCCGCCGCGTCCTTGGCGCGGTAGCCCTCGAACGTGTTGGGCACGAAGGGGACGAAGGCCGCGCAGCGCGTGCCGTCGAGGACCGGCGTGTTCGACCACTTGCGCTTCTTGTCGCGCGTCTCGGCTTGAACTCCGTCCTGCGTCGGGACCGGCCGGGCGCTCGCGCCGCCGTGCGCGTCACTTCCCGTCGGCCCACATGCGCCGGCCCATGCACACATGCATCCTGCAGCCATCAGCGTCGCGATTTCTGAGCAGCGCACGGAACTCAGCGCTGTAACAAAGGACCCGTCGCGGAGCAAGCTTCACGGAGGCGGCGGCGCGAAGCGGTTGCGCGGGAACGCTTGCGGTTCGCGGTAGCTCACGCGGCGCGGTTCGAGCTCGATGCCGCGCGCGAGCAGGCCTTGCGCGTCGTCGTAGTGCAAGACGGCGACATGGGCGGGCGAGCTCGACGCGCGCACGAAGCGGACCTCTTCGACGCGGCTCTCGCGCGCCTCGCCGTACTCGGTCCCGAGGTTGTTGACGCTCTCGGACGCCGGCGCCGCGCCGCGCGCGCTGCCACTGCCGGCATAGGAATCGGCGGCTGCCGCAGGTGCAGCTGACGGCTGCGAACCCGCGCTGCTCTTGGCGGGCGCTTCGCGGCGCTCGCGCTCGTACGAGCTGCCGTAGTCGTCGCGCTGCGGCACCGGCACGACCGGACGCGGCGGCGGGGGCACCGGCCGCACGCGTTCGGGGAAGAACGCGGCACCGATCACGCCCACGTTCTCGGGCGTCCCCATGCGCGCGGAGTAGCTGGCTTCGGGAGCGCTGAAGCGGAACGCCGCCACTTCCTGGTAGCTCTTGCGGAAGCCGTCGATGCGCAGCGTGGAGTAGGGCGCGAGCACGTACCCACGTTCGCGCATGAAGTCGCCGACCCGGCCACTCACCACGTCCCGGCCATCCACGCTCACCACGGCCTCCACCCGCCGACCGCTGTTGTTACGCAGCACGATCACGTAGCGCTGCCCATAGCTGGCGAGCACGTACAGCGAGCCGCCCTGCTCGAAGGTACGCAGCGGCCCGCCCCACTCGTCCTCGACCGACACCGAATACACGCCGTGGGCGTGGGCCGGACAGCCCGGAGCCAGCAGAAGGGTAAAAACGGAAAAAACCAGCCAAGCGGACCAGGTGATTCGGGACATTGCTGCGCCTCCTCGGGCGCTGAAGAGGAGACGCACGGAGGCTGACGTTCGATCTTCTTACGTACGCGTGCCCGTGCCCGTGCCCGTTCTCATCTTCCCTCTGAGAGTTGGGATCAGGGGAAGGCGGGAGCCGCCCGGCCAGCCACAGCCGAAAGAAGATCGTGTACGGGCACGCGTACGTGGACCTCGCGGTAGCTCAGTGCCACCGCGTCGCATGCCAGAGCTTCTTGCCTCGCTTCAGCAAGATCGTGTGTCCATACATCAGGCTCTCGCTCGTGAGCCGCATCTCGAGCTCCGCCTTCTCCCCGTTCACCAGCACGGCGCCTGCCTGCAGGAACTGACGCGCCTCGCGCTTCGAGCTCGCCAGCGTGGTCTCGGCCAGCACGTCCACGAGCGACGCTCCCTCGCCCGACAACGTGTTCTTGTCGTGCTGCGAGTGCGGCACGTCTGCGAACACTTCGCTCAGCATGTCTTCGGGCAAGCTGCGCACGTCGCCGGAGAACAACGCCTGCGACGCCGCCTCGACCTTCTTCACCTCGTCCTCGCCGTGCACCATGCGCGTGACGTGCCGCGCTAGCTCGCGCTGTGCCGCTCGCAGCTGCGGCGCAGTGGTGTGCTCGGCGGCGATCCGCTCGATCTCCTCTTGCCGCAGGAACGTGAACCACTTGAGCAGCGAGACCACGTCGGCGTCGTCGCTGTTGATCCAGTACTGGTAGAAGGCGTACGGGCTCGTGCGATCCTTCGACAGCCAGATCGCGCCTTTCTCGCTCTTGCCCAGCTTCTTGCCGTCCGCCTTCATCAGCAGCGGCTGCGTGACTCCGTACGCCTCGCGCTCGTTGCCGAGCACGCGGTGGATCAGATCGATGCCCGAGACGATGTTGCCGTACTGGTCGGAGCCGGCCATTTGGACCGTGCAACCGAACGCGCGGTGCAGGTGCAGGAAGTCGTACGCCTGCAGCAACATGTAGCTGAACTCGGTGTAGCTGATGCCCTGCTCGCGGTTGTGCAGGCGCTCGCGGACCGAGTCGCGCTGGATCATCGCGTTGATCGAGAAGTGCTTGCCGATGTCGCGCAACACTTCGATGTAGCCGAGCTTGTCGAGCCAGTCCGCGTTGTTCATGATGCGGCCGGCGTTCGGCCGCTTGGGATCGAGGTCGACCAGCTGCTCCATGATCTTGCGCTGCGCGGCGACGTTGGCCTCGATCACCGACGAGTCCTGCAGCGTGCGTTCGGCGTCTTTGCCCGAGGGATCGCCGATCTTGCCCGTGCCGCCGCCCATCAGGAAGATCGGCGCGTGTCCGGCTTCCTGCCAGCGCCGCAGCAGCAGGATCGGCAGCATGTTGCCGATGGTCAGGCTCGGCATCGTGGGATCGAAGCCGCAGTAGGCGATGCGGCCCGGCGTGCTCAGGTGCGCGACGAGTGGATCGGTCGCGGTCGCCTGGTGCAAGAGCCCGCGCCAGCGGAGCTCGTCGAGGAATCCTTCCGCCATGCTAGTCCTTTCGCGCGAGAAACGCGGCGAGCTCGTCCGCGTTCAAGTCCTTCTGTTGCGATCCATCGCGCTTGCGCCAGACGCTCGCGCGCTCGGTGGCACCAGGCTCGATCCAGATCGCGGCGCCGATGCCTTGATCGTCGGCCTGCTTGCGTAGCTTGCCGGGGGCGAGCGCGCGCGGCACCAGGTCGATGCGCAGGCCCGCGCGGCGTAACAGCTGTGCCAGCTCGAGCGCCGACCGCAGACCACCGTCGTCCACCGCAGCCAACAACGCGTCGGTGCGCTCGAGCGCCTCCGGGTACATCTTGCGCTCTTCCATCACGACCAGGATGCGCTCGAGCCCGAGCGACAACCCGCACGCCGGCACATCGCGACCGAGGAACATGCCGATCAACCCGTCGTAGCGGCCGCCGCCGCCGAGCGAACCCGCGAGATCCGCCACGTTGATCTCGAAGATGCAGCCCGTGTAGTAGCCGAGCCCGCGCGCCAGCGACACGTCGAATGCCATGTGCGACGCAGCGGTAGTCACGCTCGCCAGCTCCAGGACCTGTTCGAGCTCACCCAGCGCGCGCTGGCCGCGTTCGCTGTTCGCAAGCGCGCGCTTGATCGCCACCAGTGAACCAGCATCGGCCATCAGCTCGAGCAACCGCCCGGCGGCGTCCGCACTCACACCGCGCCCCATGAGCTCCGTCGCCACGCCGTCGCGGCCGATCTTGTCCAGCTTGTCGACGGCCACGATCGCCTCGGTCTCGAGCTCGGGCGCGATCCCGCTGTGCTCGACGATCGCGCGCAAGAGGCCGCGGTGGTTGATGCGCAGCTTGAAGTCGTTGAAGCCCAGGCGTTGCAGGCACTGCGCCGCCGCGCCCAACACCTCGGCCTCCACCAGGTGCGAGCTCGCGCCGACGACGTCCACATCGCACTGATAGAACTCTCGGAAGCGCCCCTTGCCCGGCGTGTCGGCGCGCCAGACCGGTTGGATCTGATAGCGCTTGAAGACGGGCGGCAGCTTGCCTTGATTGGCCGCGTAGACGCGTGCGAACGGAACGGTGAGATCGTAGCGCAGGCCGAGATCGGCCAGGAGCGGTTCGGCGCCCGGCGCAGTCTCGCCGCTGCGGCCCTGCACCACGCCTCCAGGCTCACTCAGGAACGCCGCAGCCTTCCGGATGCCTGCCACCAGCGGTTCACCGCGCAGCAGGATCTTGAACAGCAGCTGATCGCCTTCGTCCCCGTACTTGCCGAGCAGCGTATCCAGGCGCTCGAACGCCGGCGTCTCGAGCGGCTCGAAGCCGTGCGCCTGGTAGACCTCGCGGATGATGTTCGTGACGTAGTTGCGCTGGCGAATGTCGCGCGGCAGGAAATCGCGACTGCCCTTGGGCGGAGTGACGACAGGCTTGGACATGGCTCGGGACGGGCACCATATCGCATGGCCCCGCCCTGGCAAACGTCAGCGCAGGGCGGTCAAGTTGACCACCGCCCAGCCGCCGGGCTTGAGGTCGATTTCCTGTCGCTTGCGGATGCCGCGCGCCTCGAGCTCGATCACGTGTTTACCCGGCGGTACGCGCACACGCGCGATGGCGATGCGCGCGGGCAGCGTCGACCAGCCGCGCGTGTCGGGCGTATCCATCGCCGTCATCGTGGCTTGCGTGCCCAGGCTGAGCAGCATACCGGCGGTGCCTCCGCCGCTGGCTCGGCGCGCTGCTTCGCCGGCGATGATGCGCGTGATCATGCGGGTGATCGCCGAGGCCACGATGACGCCCTGGTTCTTCGCCCAGGCCTTGTACGTCTCCATGTCGACGGCCACGAGACCTTCCAGCGGCAGCGGCTTTTGGTCCAGGCTACCGTTCGGGATGCCGAAATTGATCGTCGGCTTCTCGATGCTCGGGAAGTTGATCCAGGTGACGAGCCCCTGCGCCGCCAGTCGGTTGGCTTGCGCGGCGCTCGCCGCGGTCATCCACGCCGAGGCGATGGTGAGCGCCAGGCCGATCGGCACGCGTTTGGCGATCTTCGCCGGCACGCGCCCGAAGTTGACCACGATCAGGATCTCGGGGTTTTCGTCGGTGGACGGCTCGCCGCCCTTGATCAGCTCGGTCAAGCGCGGCGTGCGATACGCCTCTTGCTTGCCCAGTCGCCGCACCGGATCCGCCAGGCTCGGGTATTTCCCGTAGGCCAGCGCCTCGTCGTAGTAGCGCAGCGCTTCGCCCGGCTGCCGGCTCTTCTCGAACACGAACCCGGCGAGGTAGCTGCCGGGCCCGGTCATCGTCTTGCCCTCCTCGACGTGCTCGCTGAGGTACTGGTTCATCACCGCGTAGCGCCGAGCCTCGATGCGCGCACCGTTCAGGTCGCCGCGCACCAGGTAGTTCAGCATGTTCATCGTGTTGATCATCAACTTCTCGTACGGCGGCGCCTGATAGGGGCCGGCATCGTCCGTGAAGATGAACTTGGAGATGTCGTCCATCGTGCTGCGCGAGAAGTCGAGCATCTCGATGTTCTTGTCGCTCGCTTCGAGATCGCGGCTGGACATCGGGTACTCGTCCAGCTGCTGCAGGATCGTCGAGCGCTCGAGCACCTGCACGACCTTGTCGCCCTTGAGGTCGGGCGGCAGCTCGGAGTCGCTCTTCACCTCGAGCAACTGGTTGTACGCGTTGGCCGCGGCGCGCGCGTTCCCGGCGTCGAGCGCCGTCCGCGCAGCCTTGGTATGGTCGGAGTAGCTGGCGCAGCCCGCCGCTAGTAGCAGCAGGCCTGCCGCTGCCAGCGACGCGCGCGCGTCACCCCAGAGCCAGCTCGTCATGAACCGCAGCCTCCTGGTAAGAGGGGCCAGTGTATCAGTCGTGGACGATGGCCTTGGTGACGGAGTTCTTGTTCTGGAAGAAGACTTCGCCGGTCTCCACACCGATCACCTGGATGAACATGTAGTACTGGACGCGGCGCTGATCGCCCACGCGCTCGTCGGTCGTGTAGACCTTGCCCGTGACCAGGTACTTGGCGCCCACCTGGCGCCCGAACGAGGCCACCTGGGCCTGGTCGAAGCCCGCGCCGGACTGCTTCCGGATCTCTTCGAGCAGCGCCTGCTGGTTCTCGAGGCTGATCACGCGCACCGCGCCCCACTCGATCAGCTTGGTCTCGATGTCGCTGATCAGGGCCTGCAGCGGGCCGTCGATGTGCTCGGAGGTCTCGTTGCGGATCGGCATGACGGCGACCGGCGGGCGATCTTCCGCGAGCCAGCGCTGGACGACGGCCGAATGGCGCATCGTCTCCATGTTCTCGTTGAGCATCTTCTGCAGATCGCGCTTATCCAGGCCCGTGCTCATCGCGTGATAGTCGAGGCCGGGTTCGTCATCGCCGCGCACGGCTTTCGTTCCGCCGGCACAGGCCGCGGTCAGCAATGCGGCGCACACGATCACGCAGGTCGCGAGCTTGCTTTTCGAAGTGTTCATCATTTCCTCGAGCTGTTAAGCCTGTGCGTTATAGGCGGCACGGCAGCCATGGACAAGGGGTAGGACAGAGACAGTTGCAACACGCAACGACGCGACACGCTTGCGTTTCATACAAGCGACTTCACCGACTCGGCCTCGTCCATGGTCACACACGATGGCCATTCCGGCGGTTGCAATCCGCCGGCAAAGCGGATTTATTGCGCCCTCGTGGGTTACTGCCTGCGCTAGGAGGTCGAGCGATCGTGCGAATCCAGTGGACGAATTGGTGTTTGGGCATGGGAGCGCTTGTGGCCGTCGGCTGCGGCGGAGGCGCTGCGTCGCCTGAAGGTGAGAAGAGCTCCGGCGGTGAAGCTGCTGCAGCGTACGAAGGTCCGATCGCGTCGACCGATGCGGCGCACGGCAAGGAAGTGTTCGCGAACTTCTGCGATGACTGTCACCCAGACGGAGGCGCTGACGTCGGGCCGAGCCTGATCGAGCACGCGCACACGCCGGCTCGCATCCGCCAGCAGGTCCGCGAGGGCTCCGGCAAGATGCGTCCGTTCTCCGAGAAGCGACTGCCCCCCGAGGACATGGAGGCGCTTCTCGCTTGGTTGGCATCCGTGAACGCCGTGAAGTGAGCCGGGCCGCGGCTGGCATGAATCCAGCTAGCAGACGGGCGTCTCATCATGTCCGTGGCCGATTGTTTATCCGTAAAGAGGGCAAACCAATGAAGCAGACAGTGTGGGCAATGGTGTTGAGTGCGGGGTTTCTGGCGTTGGGGTACGCCAGCATGCCGAGCGCGCACGCGGAAGGTGCAGCGACCTGCGGCGGCAAGGGCCAGACGCCCTGTCCCCTGCAGGGCTGGATGGAAAAGAACATGCAGGGACCCACGGACAAGGGCGACGTGAAGGCGCTCGCGACCGCCTTCGCGCAGGCCGCGAAGTTCGTCCCCGATCCGGCCTGGAACTCCGGCGACCCGAGCTGGGCGACGATCTCCAAGGCGGGTGCCGATGCGGCCGCGAAGGGTGACCTGGCCGCCGCCAAGGCGCAGTGCAAGAGCTGCCACAAGGCGTTCCGCGACAAGTACAAGGCGAGCTTCCGGACCAAGCCGATCGCGAACTGACGCCTGAACGCACGACGCCGCGCACAGCTGCAGGGCGTGCGCGGCGTTTGCATTTCCGTACCGCTACTTCTTCTTCGCGCCGGTCTCTTCGTCCGAGAACGACACCTGACCGCTGCGCTTGATCTCCTCGCCCAGCACGCCGAACTTCAAGCGCCCGACTTCCTCGCGCTTGACCGTCACGACCAGCTCCATGTTGCGGTTCGGCTTGAACTTGGGGCGGTCGAGCTTGAGCTTCTGCACGAAGGTCTTCTCGTTCCGCTTGTTGACCATCGTGCTCATGTCGTCGACGAAGCGGCGCGGGCCGTCCTGGACATCGTAGAAGAGGACGCTGAACTCCATGTCGTCGACGGGGCGCGAGAAGGCGATCACCATCGTCGCCAACCACTGGCGCTCCTTCACCGGATCGGTCTTCGTCTCGTAGAGCAACTTCTGATGGTTCGTCTTGGCGAAACCGATCAACCCCTTCTCGGTCAGGTTGGCGGGGAGCTTCGCCTGCGTGATGAACACCTGAGCCTTCATGCTGCTCGCTTCGGCGGGCCGCACGACGGCGACCAGCGACCAGAGCGCGAGCCACGCTCCGACACCCACGATCCACACCAGCTTCTTGCGACGCATCGTTCCACTCCAAATTGTTGAGCGAGAGCTCATAGAACGGCCAAACACGATACGAGACTATCCTCGGCGTGAGCAAGCGACGTACACCGCAAAGCGAGATTCATATCGGAAGGGCCACGCCCAATGGGCGTGCCCCTTCCTGTGATTATCGGTCGCCGGCGCTTCGCGGCGGCTCCCACTGTCGTGGAGGCCCCGTAGGCCGTACCCCACAGGCCGATAGACTAGACTGACGCGTCAGTCTAGTATCCGCGCCCAACGTAGGAGACGAGGGGTGATGGCGGACACGAAGCCTGCGGTGTTTGCTCGGGTCGAGGGCGTGTTGTTGGCCCGGGGAGTGCGCTCCGCAGCCGCCTATTTCGCGGCCAACGCGCCCGGGTTGCGGGAGCGGGCGCTGCGCCTGGGACACCTGGCCTTCACGGCGCCGGTCTACGAGTTCCTGGGCCAGACCGATCGCGTGCTCGCCAATCGGCTCGCATATCTGTCCCTGCGCAACTTGAGCGAGGACCGCATCGCCGAGCTGTCCGACGAGTACTTCGACACCATCCTGCGCAAGCAGATCCTGAACGACGGTGTGGAGCTCTTGCGACGCGCCGCGCGCGAGGGTCAGCGAGTGGTGTTGATCGCCGACAGCCTGGAGCAAATCCTGCAGCCATTGGCGGCGGAGATCGGCTGCGTCGACGACTACGTCTGTAATAGGCTCGAGTTTCGCACCGGCCTCGCCACGGGAAGGCTGCTCGAGCCGGTGATCGGCGGCCACGACTCCGGCGTGTGGCTGACCCAGTACGCCAACGAACATCGGCTGGGTCTTTCAGCCTCCACCGCCTACGCCTCACACGGTCCCGACCTGCTGATGTTGTCCGCAGTGGGCCGCCCGTGCGCGGTCAATCCCGACTTCACCTTGCGTCGCGCCGCCCAACAGGCGCGCTGGCCCGTGCTGGACTACCATGTTTGATTCCGCTCCTTCCACGCTCTCGGTTCGCCAGGCGCTCGCTGGCCGTCACGTGTTCTTGACCGGTGGATCCGGCTTCGTCGGCAAGGTCTGGTTGTCGATGGTGCTGGCGCAGCTGCCGGAGATCGAACGCGTCTACGTGTTCCTGCG
Source organism: Polyangiales bacterium (assembly GCA_035274465.1). Lineage (GTDB taxonomy): Bacteria > Myxococcota_A > Polyangia > Polyangiales > JAFGIB01 > JADGRF01. Next base: position 12,203 of record DATEOF010000197.1, on the reverse strand, counting down.
CCCCAAGGCGTTGGTGCCGGCACGCCAGCGCTTCGAGAAGATGCTCAACACCTCGGCCGGCTTCAAGCCGCTGCACGATCGCTTCGGGGCTCGATTGAGCGAGTACCTCGCGGAGCGCGTGGAGGTCGTCGAGGGCGATCTGTGCGCGCCGGATCTCGGCCTCGCACCCGACCTGGTCCGGCGCTTGCGTCGTGACCTCGACGTGTTCGTGCACTGCGCGGGCCTGGTCGACTTCAACCCGGATCTGCGCAAGGCGCTCGACTCCAACGTGGATGCTTCGCTGCGCGTCGCCGAATTCGTCGAGCGCTGCGATCACGCCAGCATGCTGCACATCTCGACCTGCTACGTGGCAGGTCGCAGGTACGGCGAGATCCCGGAGAAGATCGTCCCCGACTTCGCGCCGGTCGCCGAGAACTACTGCGCCGCCACCGAGCTCCAGGCCGCGCGCGCCAAGGTCGCCGAGCTGGTCAGCGAGCACGAGAGCTTGGCCGCCGCGCATCGCGCGCGCGAGCAGGTGCTGCTCGATCTGCAAGCCGAGGGGCGAGCCGTGCCGGCCGAGCGCACGCTCGAGACGCTGACGCGCAAGCTGCAGCGCCAGCGTCTGAAAGACGCGCTGGTCGACGAGGGCATGGAGCGAGCACGCGCGCTCGGCTGGCCCAACACGTACACGTACAGCAAGAGCATGGCCGAGTCGCTCCTGTCGCGGCGGCCGAAGCTGCGGCTGTCGGTGCTCCGGCCATCGATCGTCGAGAGCGCGCTCGAGTTCCCGTTCCCCGGCTGGAACGAGAGCTTCAACGGCACCGCGCCCCTGGCGTACATCATGGGCAGCTGGTTCCGCATGGTGCCCGCGCGGCCCGACGCACCGTTCGACGTGATCCCCGTCGATCTGGTGTGCAAGGCGATGGTGCTCGCCACCGCAGCGCTGGCGGTGGGCAGGGCGGAGCCGGTCTACCACGTCGGCACCTCGCACCGGCATCGCTGCTCGGTGGGCCGGGCGGCCGAGCTGATCGTGCTCTCGCACCGGCGTCACTACCGCCAGCGCAATCAAACCCGCGGCGAGCGCGTGCTGAAGTCTCGCTGGGACGCGGTGCTGCGCGAGCCGGACAACCCGCTGGGCGTGCGCGCTTCGCGCGCGGTCTTGCACGGCGTCGAAGAGCTGATCGACCTCTTGCCCGACAAGCTGCGCAAGAAGACCGGCCGCCTGGAGCGGCGCTTGCGCGAGATGGACTCGGACCTCTCGCAGATCGAGCGCCTCGTCGAGCTCTACCTTCCGTTCATGTACGAGAGCCTGTACGTGTTCGAGAGCCGCGCGGTCGACAAGCACCAGCCGCTCGAGCCCGAGTTCACCTACGCGCCCGAGGCGTTCGACTGGCGGCGCTACTGGCTGGACGTGCACATGCCCGGCCTGCGGCGCTGGGCATTCCCGCTGATCGAAGGTCGCCGGCCCGAGCGCTACCGCGCCGAGCACGTCGTGCGCTTGTCCGCGCTGCAGCTAACGGCTGCGGGTGAAGCAGTGCCGCACCCGGCCACCGAAGCCCTGGCCAGCGCGTCGGAGGTCTGAGATGTCGATCTTCGTCACCGGTGCGACCGGCTACCTCGGCTCGTACGTCGCCAGCGGGCTCTTGCAAAAGTCCGACGAGCGCCTGGCCCTCCTGGTGCGGGCGCCGGACAAGTCGCAGGCCATGCGCCGGCTGTGGAACGCGCTGCAGCTGCACATGGGTTGGTCCGAGTTCCAGCGCGACGCCGCGCCGCGCATCGACGTCTACCTGGGAGACATCACCGCGCCGCAGCTCGGGTTGTCCGACGCCGAGTACGGGCGCCTGGTGCGCGACACGCAGTCGGTCATCCACATCGCGGCCTCGCTCAACCGCAAGTCGGCCAAGACCTGCCTGAACGTCAACCTGCGCGGATCGCTCGCGGTGTTGAAGCTGGCCCAGGCCGCGCACGCCGCTCACGGGCTGCGCCGCTTCAGCGACGTGTCGACCACCGCGGTGGCCGGCACGCGCTCGAGCGAGACCGTCCACGAAGACGCGTCGATCGACTGGGACCGCAGCGACTACGATCCGTACGCGCGTACGAAGAAGTTCGCCGAGCACATGCTGCACGAGCTGTTGCCCGGCGTCTCGCAGCTGGTGTTTCGCCCGAGCATCGTGCTCGGCGACAGCCGCTTCGCGGACACCACGCAGTTCGACATGGTGCGCGCGTTCGCGCTGCTGGCGCGCTTGCCCGTGCTGCCGTTCGATCCCACCTGGCGGCTGGACATCGTGCCGGCCGACTACGTGGGCCGCGCCATCGTCACGCTGCACCAGAGCGAGCGACCCGCGCACGGCTGCTTCCACCTGAGCTCGGGTGCGGCCTCGCTGACCTACCAGCAGATCGTCGACAGCCTGCGCCTGCGTGGCAAGGCGCTGCGGCCGCGCTTCGTGCCCGGCTGGAACCGCGCGTTCGAGCGCAGCGTGCAGGCGCTGGCCGCCACGCCGCGCAACTGGGGCGCTGCAGGCGCCGCCTCGCTGCTCAAGGTGTTCATGCCGTACCTGTGCTTCGACACGGTGTTCGACAACTCGCGCGTGGTCGCGGCACTCGGCGACCGGCCGGCGCCCTTCAGCAGCTACGCTTCCGCGCTGCTCGACTTCGCGGTCGATCACGACTTCAGCTATCCCTACCGGCCCTGGGGAGGCGAAGCATCGCCGAGCTCGGGCGTGGAGTCGTACGCGCCATGATCCGCGGCTGGTTGAACAAGCTGACCGATCCCGACCAGGCGCTGTGCTTCGCCATGAACTCGTGCATCGAGGCTGCCGCCGTGCGCTACGCGCTCGATACACGCTGCGAGCGCTACACCGAGGGCCAGCCGCTCAAGCTGTTTCTCGCCAACTACGTGGGCAGCCGCAACACCGGCTCGGACGTGCGCGTCGAGGAGATCATCCGGCAGCTGCGCGCCATCCTCGGCGACGACAACCTGCAGCTGACCACGCTCACCTTCGACCCGAGCAAGACCGCGAACTACTTCCGCGCGGTGCGCCAGGTGCGCTTGCCGCGTTTCTTCCCGACCTTCCTGGCCGAAGAAGTGCCGCGCCACCACGGCGTGATCGCCTGCGAAGGCTCGATGTTCAAGTCCAAGTTCTCGAACGCGCTGTCGATCATGATGGCGGGCGCGCTCGGTCTGGCCGCGAACGAAGGCAAGCTCGGCGTGGGCTACGGCGGCGAAGCGGGCGCGATGGACGACAGCCTGGCGCGCTTCGTGCGCAAGCACTGCCAGCAATCGCTGGTCATCTGCCGCAACGAGCCCTCCCGGCAAGTGCTGGGCGCGCTCGGCGTGCGCACGAGCCGGGGCACCGACACCGCCTGGACGTTCGAGCCGGCGCGCGCCGAAGTCGGCCTCGCGCGCCTGCGCGAGGTGGGTTGGGACGGTGTGCGGCCGCTGTTGATCGTGTGCCCGATCAATCCGTTCTTCTGGCCGGCCAAGCCCGACTTGATCAAGACGGCCGCGCTCAAGCTGGCGGGCCAGTTCGGCGAGGACCACTACGACGCAGCGTACTTTCATACCTGGTCGGAGACCTCCGAGCGCAGGTACAACGCGTACCTCGACGGCCTGGCACGCGCCACGCGCGAGTTCGTCAGCCAGACCGATGCGTTCCTGGTCTGTGTCGGCATGGAGGCGCTGGATCGCTTGGCCTGCGCGGATCTGATCGCGCGCCTGCCGAAGCCTGCGCCGATGCTGGTCAGCGACGAGCACGACATGTTCACGCTGGTCAGCGTGCTGCGGCACGCGTCGCTCCTGGTCACCTCGCGCTTCCACGCCATGGTCACCAGCATGCCCGCGGGCGTGCCTTCGGTCGGTGTGACCATGGACGAGCGCATCACGAACCTGCTGAACGATCGCGGGCACCCGCAGCTGCTGCTGCGCGTGGACGAGGCCGGTCTGGGCGAGCGCCTGCTGTCGGCGATGCGCCTGGCGTACGCCGAGCGCGACCGCCTGCGCGCGGAGATCCGGGCCTTCGTGCCCGGGCAGCTGCGGATGCTCGGCCAGATGGGCATCGAGTTCGAGGCCGAGTTGTTGCGCATCTACCCCAACTTCCCGCGGCGCAACGTGCCGCGTACGCCCGAGCACTACTTGCCGCAGCTCTCGCCGGGGCTGCTTTCGCTCCTGGAGGCACACGCATGAGCTTCATCGGCGAGATCTTGAGCTCTGCCGCTCGCCGTGGCAGTGAACCGTTGTTGGTCGAGGTCCAGGGCTCGCGCCTCGTACCGACCACCGGCTCCGAGTTCCTGCAGCGCGTGGAGCGCGCGCGTGCCGCGCTGGCGAAGCGCGGCGTGAAGCCCGGAGAGCGCGTGGGCCTGCTCGGGCCCAATTCGAGCGACTGGGCTGCGCTGGACGTGGCGCTGCTCGCTCACGGCGCGGTGGTCGTCCCGCTCTACGCGCGCCAGGATCCAACCCAACTCGCGGGCATGCTGCGCGACGCGGGCGCGAGCCTGGTGGTCGCCTCGGACGCGCAGCTCGCGGCGGCGTTGCCCGGCGGCTTCGCCTGCCTGACGTTCGCCGACGCGTTGGCCGAGCCTGCAGCTGAAAGCGGCGAGCCGGCCCCAGCAGATCCAGGCGCGCCCTGCACGATCATCTACACCTCGGGCACGAGCGGTGAGCCCAAGGGCGTGGTGCTGTCGCGCGCCAACGTCGACTTCATGCTGCAGGTGACCGTGTCGCGCATCCGCGCCATGGCCAAGGCGGAGCGCGCCGAAGACCGCGTGTTCCACTACCTGCCGTTTTGCTTCGCCGGCTCTCGCATCATGCTGTGGAGCCAGCTCTGGCGCGGCAACCCGCTCTGGATCTCGACCGACCTGAACAACTTGCAGGAGGAGATGCGCAACGCCAAGCCGCACTACTTCCTGAACGTGCCGGTGTTGCTCGAGCGCATCCAGCGCGGCGTGGAGCAGCGCCTGGCCGGCATGGGCGGCCCGATCCACGGCCTGTACACGCGCGCGGCCGCAGCCTACGCGGTGCCCGATCGATCGAGCCTCGGCATGCGCGAACGCATGTGGCTGATGATGGCCGAGCGCCTGTTGTTCCCGCGCATCCGCCACATGCTGGGCGAGAACCTCGAGTTCCTGGTGTGCGGCTCGGCGCGGCTCAGCGACGAGGTGCAGCGCTGGTTCACGATGATCGGCATGCCGGTCTACCAGGTGTACGGCCTGACCGAGACCACGGGCATCGTGACCATCGACGACACCAGCAACGTGCAGAACGGCCGCGTGGGCTACGCGGTGCCGGGCTGCGAGCTGCGGGTGAGCGAGGAGGGCGAGCTCCTGTGCCGCGGACCGAACGTGTTCTCCGGCTACTGGAACCGCCCCGAGGCGAGCGCGCAGGTGCTGCGCGACGGCTGGCTGCACACCGGCGATCAGGCCGAGCTCGACGCACGCGGCAGCTTGAAGATCATCGGTCGCCTCAAGGACGTGATCGTGCCGGCCTCCGGCCACAACGTCGCGCCGGCGCCGATCGAAGACAAGTTGCAGCGGGCGGCGGCGGGCATCCAGCAGGCGGTCGTACTCGGTCACGGCCGACCGTTCCTGACCGCGCTGGTGACCGGCGACATCGAGCAGCCCGTGTTGGACCAGATCTGCGAGCAGGTGAACGCCACGCTGCCGCACTACCAGCGGCTGCGCAAAGCCTATCGGGCGCCGGAGCCCTTCACGCCCGAGAACGGGCTGTTGACCGCCAACCAGAAGTTGCGCCGCGCGCAGATCGAGGCGCGCTACCGCGACGCGATCGAGGAGATGTACAAGTGAGCGCGCGCTGGCAGCTGAACGGGCTGGTGTACGAGCTCGAGCTCTCGCAGCCGCCGTGCAACGAGATCGGCCGCGAGATGCTGGAGAGCTTCGAGCGCTTCGCGGCCGAGCTCGAGCGTTCGGACGCGCGCGCGGTGATCGTCCACAGCGCGTTGCCTTCCGGGTTCTGCGCCGGCGCCGATCTGCGGGGCCTGTACGCGGGAATGCGAGACCGGGAGCCCGACGACTATCTGCCCGAGCTGCGCGAGTTCATCGATCGCATCCACGCGCTGATGGCGCGGCTGGATCGCATGGGCCAGACGACGATCGCCGCGCTGCACGGCGTGTGCTTCGGTGGGGGCTTCGAGCTGGCGCTGGCCTGCGACGTGCTGATCGCCGATCGCACGACGCGCTTTGGTTTCCCGGAGCTGCGGCTCGGCATCATCCCGTGCTTCGGCGGTATCCCGCGCTTGCGCCGCGAGCTGCCGAACGGCCTCGTGCGCGATCTGGTGTTGACCGGCCGCACGCTCAGCGCCGCGCGTGCCCACGAGCTCGGCCTGGTGTCGCAGCTCGTGGCCCCGGGCGCTGCGCTGGAAGTGGCGCGGGCAACCGCGCGTCAGGTGGTGTTGTTCGATCCCTCGGTCAGCCGCCGCGCCAAGCGCTTCATCAAGCCGCGCCTCGACGCCGAGCTCGAGCACGAGAAGGAGCTGTTCTTGAGCATGGCCGCAGAGCCCACGCTGCGCCGCGCGCTGGCCGACTTCGTGACGCGCACCGATCCGCAGCCCTACCTGCCGCAGGAGCGCGCCTGATGCTCGACCTCTCGCGCATCGATTGCCTGGGCGCCGCCCTGCGCGACGCGGTGATCAAGTACAAGACCAACCCGGCCTTGCTCGAGGCCCAGCGCCTGCGCGAGAGCGCGCGCTTTTCGTACCGCGAGTTGGCGGCCGAGGCCGAGCGCGTGGCGGCGCTGCTGCAGGAGTCGGGCTTCGAGCCCGGCGATCGCTGCGCGATCCTGCTGTCCAACCAATCGCGCTGGGTGATCAGCGCCTTCGGTGCCATGTGGGCGGGCGCGGTACTGGTACCGATCGACTACAAGCTCACGGCGTCCGAGCAGCTCGAGCTGCTCAAGCACGCCCAGCCCAAGGCGTTGATCAGCGAGTACGGCATCTGGCGTTCGCTCGAGAGCAAGCGCCCCGAAAACCTGCGCGTCCTGCTCACCGAGATCCCGGCGGGCACGCAGCTGACGGCTGCGAGTGCCTGGGAGACCACCGCGCGCGCTCCGTTTCGCTACGTGCCGCGCCAGCGCGACGACCTGGCGGCCATCGTCTACTCCTCGGGCACGGGCGGCACGCCCAAGGGCTGCATGCTCACGCATGACAGCTACCTGCAGCAGGCCGAGGTGCTGGGCTGCATGTTCCCGATGCACGAGAGCGACGTGTACTTCTCCGTGCTGCCCACCAACCACGCCATCGACTTCATGTGCGGCGTGATCGTGCCCTTCCTGTTCGGCGCCGCGGTCGCTCACCAGCGCACGCTGCGTCCCGAGTTCCTCGCCCCGACCATGAAGCGCTTCGGCGTGACGCACACCGCGCTCGTGCCGCGCATCCTGAAGACGCTGCGCGAGCGCATCGAGGAGCAACTCGCCGAGCTGCCCGAGTGGCAGCACACGGCCATCCGCGCGTTGACCCAGGTCAACGACCTCGCGACGTTGCGCGAGCCCAAGCCGTGGCTCTCGCGCAGCTTGCTCAAGCCGATCCACGACCGCTTCGGCGGCAAGCTGCGCTTGATCTTCGCCGGCGGCGCGTTCGTCGATCCGGAGCTCGCAAGCTACTTCTACAAGCTCGGCCTGCCGGTCGTGATCGGTTACGGGATGACCGAAGCCGTCACGGTGCTGACTTGCAACGACCTCAAGCCGTTCCGTCCCGACACGGTGGGCCGGCCGGTCGCGGGCGTCGAGCTGCAAGTCCACGAACCCGACGAGCACGGCGTCGGCGAGGTGCGGGTGCGCTCGCGGATGGTCATGCGCGGCTACTACCAGGCCGAAGCGCTGACTGCCGAGGTGCTCTCGCGCGGTTGGTTGCGTACCGGCGACCTGGGCTCGATCGACGCTTCCGGGCACCTCAAGCTGCTCGGCCGCGCCAGGAACATGATCGTGACCGAGGGCGGCAAGAACGTGTACCCCGAGGACATCGAGGCGGCGTTCGACGGCGTGCCGTGCGAGGACCTGTGCGTGTTCGCAGAGCGCTACCTGTGGCCGAAGCTGGAGCTGCGCGGTGAAGGCCTGTGCCTGGTGCTGCGGCTCAAGCCGGACCAGCAGCTGCCGGCGGCACTGGCGTCCGCGCGCGCGGCCAACCACAAGCTCGCCGACTGGAAGCGAGTGCGCTCGTACCTCGTGGCCTCGGCCGAGTTCCCGAAGACCGCGTCGCTCAAGATCAAGCGCGAGCAGCTGGCAGCGGCGCTGCGCGCACAGCACATGAAACCCGAACCGCTCGCTTGAGCCGGAGGTGTGTACGAACAGCTTCGTCGCCATCGTCAATCCTGCGGCCGGCAGCGGTCGCTGCGGCAAGCTGGCCGGAGCGGCGCTCGATCGGCTGCGTGCGGCCGGCTGCGAGCTCGAGGTCAGAGAGACCAGCGGCCCCGGCGATGCCGTGCGCCTGGCGCGCGAGGCCCTGTCGCGTGGCAAGCGAAGGTTCGTCGCGGTCGGCGGCGACGGCACGGCGTTCGAGATCCTGAATGGGCTCGAAGGCGGCCTCGGCAGCAACGGTCATGCGGAGCGAATTCAGCTCGGCTTCTTGCCGCTGGGCACCGGCAACTCGTTCTTGCGCGACTTCGGCAAGGGCGACGTCGAGCACGGCGCCGAAGCCATCGTGTCGAAGCGACGGCGCACGTGTGACGTCATGCGACTCACACATACCGAGGGTGTCATCCACTCGTTGAATCTGCTGAGCTTCGGCTTCGTGGCAGACATCTGCACGATCACCAACGCGCACTTCAAAGCGCTCGGCGCAGGCGGCTATGGGCTCGGCGTGCTAACTGCTCTGGCGAAGCTGCACTCGCGGCCCTTGCGCATGCGCGTGGATCAGGCACAGCTTTGGGAACAAGACGTGGTGTTCGTCTCGATCTGCAACAGCCGCTACACGGGGGGCAGCATGATCATGGCGCCGTATGCGGATACCGGGGACGGTGAGCTGGACATCGTGGTCTGCGGCCCCATGGATCGCCGCACCTTGCTCACCACGTTCCCCAAGATCTTCAGCGGCCGCCACGTGCACCACCGAATGATCAGCTCCGGCCGCGGACGCAGTGTCGAATTCTTCGAGGCGGCGCCGATCGACCTCATGATCGACGGCGAGGTCATGCGCCACGAGCCGACGCGCATCGACGTGCTCCCCCAGGTGATCGACGTGCTGGTATGACGATGAAGATTGCCGAGCCCGACGGGCGCGTCCTGCGCGCCGAGCAGAAGCGCAGCGAGCGCCGCGACGCCATCGTGCGCTCGGCCGAGCGCGTGTTCGGCAGGCTCGGCTACCACGCGGCGTCGATCAGCGAGGTGATCGACGCGGCCGGCATCTCGCGCGGCACCTTCTACCTGTACTTCGACGGCAAAGACGCCCTGTTCCTGGAGCTGATCGAGCGCTTCATCGGCCTGGTCACCGGCGCGTTGCAGGTGGTCGATCCGCAGGGCCCCGATCCCGCGCGGCGCATCCTCGAGAACGTCCAGCGCGTGGTCGACGTGGCGTTCGATCATCCGGAGCTCACGCGCGTGGTACTGCGCGAGAGCCGCGGCCTGAACAGCGACATCGACGAGAAGCTGGATCGGCTCTACGGCTTCCTGGCGGAGATGGTCGAGGGCGCGCTGGTCAATGGCGCGCGCACCGGCTTGATCCGCAGCGTGCGCGCGGAGGTGATCGCCACCGCGCTGATCGGCGCCTTCAAGGAGACGTTCCTGCGCAACCTCGACGGTCCGGCTCAGCCGCGCGGTCGCTCCGAGCTCGCCGAGGCCCTGTTCGAGTTCGGCATCCGCGGCCTGGTGTCGCCCTCCGAGGGCAAGCGCTGAGCGCTGCCGGCCTGCTGCAGAATATCGCGCATCAGGCGCACCAGCTCCCAGGTCTCGGCAACGCTGGGCGGCCGCGGGAACTCCGCGTGCCGCAAGAGATCGGTGATGACCATCATTCGCAACGTTCCCTTCGGCACCTCGTGCGCGAGCCAGCGTGTCTCGATGCTGGGGATGATCGGATCCGCTGCGCCGTGCACCAGGAACACCGGTACGCGCAGCCCAGCGAGCTGCCCCTTGGGGGAAGCCAGTGCGAGCTTGTCGCTGACCGCGTTCGCCGCCGTCAGCAGCAGCTGTGCGAGTTGACCTCCGTTGCCCGGCTGCAGCAGCGTGTTCATGATCGACCGGCCTTCGGGTGACAGCGTCTCGGCCACGCGCCGCGCCGGCTTGCCCTGATCGTGCAGGTACAGATCCAGCGAGCGCCGGGCCATCGGCAGGTCGCTCGGCGAGAAGAAGCGATCCAGGTGCTCGCGGATCATCACGCGTGCGCCGTACGGGTGGGGCGCCACGTCTGCTGGCTCACCATTCGGTCCCAGCACCTTCTCGCCCGCGTAGTAGTGACACAGGCGCATCAGATCGTGGTGCGCGCCGACGCTGACCACGAAGCCGATCGGTCCATGATCAGGCTGCTTGGCCGCCGCCATCAGCGCCAGCCCGCCTGCGAAACTGATGCCGAACACGCCGGCTGACTGACGCCCAGTCATGCGCGCGTGGAACGCCGCGAGGTCGCGGATCTTGTCCACGGTCGCGGCCTCGATGCGATAGCTGAGCAGCTCGGAGAGCTCGGGGGTCAGCACGTCCATGCCGCCCGCAGCCAGCGTGTGCGCGAAGCCGCGCAGACGCGCCTCGTCCATGCCCTGCGGGTGCACGCCGTGGAGCAGCACGATGCCCGGCGCATCCGCGACGCCGACCGGTACGTAGCGCCGCACGCGCACGACGCCGCTCTTGATCCGGGCGGTCATGCCGGCCTCGCTCACGTCGTGGAGCAGGGCCGGCGTGAGCGGTCCGAGCTTCGGGCCGTGCGTCAGGTCCGAGAGCAAGACCAGTGACCGCGCCGCGCGCTGCAATGGCGCCACCGCCAACAGCACCAAAGCGACCACGCACACGCACACGCAGCGCAGCGCGAGTGCAGAGGATTTCGGAGCACGACGGCGAGCCTGCATCGGGGGGCAGAGCGTACAGCGCCGCAGGCGTAGGACCATGCGTAAGCGCCGCCGTTGACACCCCAGGCTCCATCGCACAACATTACGTTGATGTTGGATAATTGCGGGGATTCCGTAGGATTCCCTGAAGCGGAGGACGACGCGCCGTGCGTCGACCAGGGCCGCTTGGCGGGCCTATTTCTCCGTCTGCACGCGCGACGCTTTAGTGGGCTGGCCTACGTAAGCGCGGACGCGCGCACCCTCACGTTCGCGTTTCGCGAGGGCACAGTTGTCCTGATCGAGGAACCCTCGGCCGAGTCCTCCCTCGCCGAGGATCTGGTCGAGCGCGGGCTGTTGTCGCGCGACGACTACGCCGAGGTGATCGCGAAGGTCACCGAGGAGCTGGTCGACAACGAGGAGGTCGCCTTCTGCCAGCATGCGGTGAGCCTCGGCTTCCTGACCGAGGAGCAAGTGCAGACCGAGCTCTCGGAGCGCGTGCGCTCGAAGCTGATCCAGTCGTTGTCCCTGGTCGACTGCCAGTTCGAGCTCGATGAAGATCCAGACTCGCTGTCGACCTTGATCGCCGAGTACCCGCAGAAGCTGGGAGCGGCGGTCTACATGGGCGTGCGCACGTTCTACGAGGAAGAGCTGCTGCGCGGCTACGTGCCCGATCTGAAGCGCAGCTACATGCGCTTGCTCAAGACGTCCGCCGAGATCGCGCGCTTCTTCGAGCTGGACTACGAGGAGGTCGCGCTGCTCAACGCGGTGGATCCGCAGGCGCGCGCGCACACCTGGTTCGCGCAGAGTGACCTCGAACAGGGCCACGCGCTGCAGCTGCTGGCGTTGTTGTTGATCGGCCGCATGTGCGAGTTCAGCAACAGCGCGTTCGCGCCGCCCGATGCCGAGCGTTCGGGCGTGCGCACCGCCGCGACGCGGCCGGACTCTGTACGCAACCTGTCGCGCGCGGCCATGCCCGCCGTGCGCGAGGAAGTGTTCGAGCCGCGCGGCATGTCGCGTTCGGGCGTGCCCGCCGTGCAGGCTCCGCTGCGACCGGATTCGGGAAGGCTCGCGCCGCCTGGCGGCTCCGGCGCGACCTTCGATCCGCGCGTCGAGCCCGGCAGTGCGCCATCGAGCGGACGTCGAGACGGCTCGGGCGCGCACGCGTCACCGTTGATCTCGCGCCGCGAAGGCTCCGGCGCCCATGCTTCGCCCGTGATCACGCGGCGCGATGGCTCGGGCGCGTACGTTCC
>DATEOF010000196.1:0-16700 GCA_035274465.1 Polyangiales bacterium | reverse complement strand
GGCTACGCCCCCTCCCTGGTCATCAGCACGCGCGCTCCGCGCGACTCCGAAGGCCGGCTCGAGCTCACATTCGCACGGCAGGGCTTCCCGTTGACCGCGCTCGCGCGTCAACAGGACGACGTCGAGCTCGCCGACACCCTGGCCCGCGCCGCCGCCGTGGACATTCACGGGCGCTACGCGCTGCAGGTGTTCGTGCCGGACAGCACCGCCGGCAATCGCCTGGCCCAGCGCGCCGAGCGCGTGGCCGAGCGCATGTCCCAGCAGCTGGCGGCGGCGCTCCCGGGCGTCGAATGCGTGGATTCCGCGGGGTTGCGCCGCCAAAGCAGTGACCTGGTGCAGGTCTGCCTCACGTCGCCGGATAGCGCCGCGCTGGGCATCCTGCCTTCGGACCAGGCGCTGTCCATCTGGCCCGGCGGCCGCGCCCGCATGCGGCTGTCTGCCGAGCGCCCGTCGCGCGCCGCGCGCAAGCTGGAAGAGGCGCTGGCCTGGCTCGGGACTGGCCCGGGAGCCGGCGAAAGCTGCGTCGATCTGGGTGCCGCTCCCGGCGGCTGGAGCTGGTTGCTCTTGCAGCGCCGAGCCAGCGTGATCGCCGTCGATCCCGCTCGGCTCGAGCCCTCGCTGCTCAGCCAAAAACGCCTGCGCCACGTCCAGGCGAGTGCCTTCGAGTGGCAGCCTGAGAACCCCGTCGACTGGTTGTTCTGTGATATGGCCTGGCGCCCGCTCGAGGTCGCCCAGATGCTCGGGCGCTGGGCGCGACGGCGCCAAACGCGCATGCTTGTCGCGAATTTCAAGCTGCCCATGAAGCGCAAGGCCGAGATGGTCGCACGCCTGCGCGAAGTGCTGGAGGCCAGCGGCTACCAGCAGCTACGCACGCGCCAGCTCTACCACGACCGCGAGGAGATCACGCTCACCGCTCGGGTATAGCTCGTTGCGCACCCCACCCGGCTCTGTTATTGCTGCGCCGCCTAATCCTTGGACGGTCCGTCATGGAGCCATCGGGTCTCATCGAAAACCTATTCGTGTTCGTGCTCGCGAGCTTTCTCGGGCTCGAGCTGATCCGCGGCGTGTCGCGCCTGTTGCATACGCCGCTGATGTCGCTGACGAACGCGATCGCATCGATCGCCATCGTCGGCTCGCTACTCATCACGGGCCGTGAGCACGAAGACCCCGTGATCACCGTGCTGGGCGTGATCGCCATCGCCTGCTCGACCATCAACGCGGTCGGCGGCTTCCTGATCACCGAGCGCATCTTGAAGATGTTCAAGAAGCGGGGGAGCGAGTAGCACCCATGCACGAGACAAGTGCCATGTCCTCCGCCGTGCAGTACGTGTACCTCGCGTCCGCGGCGTTGTTCATCCTGTCACTCAAGTGGATGGGCCAGGTCAAGACCGCCCGTCGCGGCAACTGGGCGGGCACCGCCGCCATGTTGCTGGCCGTCCTCGGCACCCTGATCGGCGGCGGGATCAGCAGCCAGGGCTTCCTGTGGATCGCCGCGGCGATCTTCGTCGGCACCGTGATCGGCATGCCGATGGCGCTGGTCATGCCGATGACCGCCGTGCCGCAGCGAACCGCACTCTCGCACGCGTTCGGCGGCCTCGCCGCGGCGCTGGTCGGCGTCGCGGAGTACCTCGAAAATCGCGCGGGCGGGCTGTCCACCTTCACCACCGGCGCGCTGGCGGCGGAGATGCTGCTCGGCTTCCTGACCTTCACCGGCAGCTTGTTCGCCTTCGGCAAGCTGCAAGAGATCATCACCACGCGCGCGGTCGTGTACCCGGGCCGCAACATCGTCAGCGTGGGCACGCTCGCGCTGGCTGTGCTGTCGGGAATCTTCCTGACGCTCAACCCCGAGTCGACCCCCGCCTTCGCGGTGCTGATCGGCTCCAGCTTGCTGTTCGGCGTGCTGTTGATCATCCCGATCGGCGGCGCGGACATGCCGACCGTGATCGCGATCTTGAACGCCTACGCCGGCCTGTCGGCCGCCGCGATGGGCTTCGTGATGAACAACAAGCTGTTGATCATCGCCGGCTCGCTCGATGGCACCTCGGGCCTGATCCTGTCGATCCTGATGTGCAAGGCCATGAACCGCTCGTTCCTGAACGTGCTGTTCGGTGGCGTGGGCGCGGCGCCGGCCCCCGGCACTGGCGGCAAGGCGCCGGGCGGCAAGATCATCACTGGCTACACGATCGACGACGCCAAGGCCGTGCTCGAAGACACGCGCCTGGTGATCGTGGTGCCCGGCTATGGCATGGCAGTCGCGCAGGCCCAGCACGCGGTCAAAGAGCTGGCCAACGTGCTCGCTGCCCAGGGCACCGACGTCAAGTTCGCCATCCACCCGGTCGCCGGCCGCATGCCCGGTCACATGAACGTGCTGCTGTCCGAAGCCGACGTGCCGTACGACCAGCTGTGGGAGATGGAGCGCGTGAATTCCAGCTTCCCCGAGGCGGACGTGGCGATCGTGGTCGGCGCCAACGACGTGACGAATCCTGCTGCGCGCACCAACAAGCAGTCGCCCCTGTACGGCATGCCGATCTTGGACGTCGACAAGGCGCGCACGGTGATCTTCATCAAGCGCAGCATGAACCCCGGTTTTGCCGGCGTTGACAACGAACTCTTCTACTTGGACAAGACCATGCTGGTCTTCGGTGACGCCAAGAAGGTGATGACCGAGCTCGTCGCGGCCTTCAAAGAAGGCGCACACTGACAGCCCCGCACATCGCCTGGAAACTGGCGTTCGGGCTTCGCTTGCGCTGCAATCTGCTAGCATTGCATCAGCAGCGACAGGAGCCCGCGTGGAACTGTCCGAAGATGATCTCATCACACTGCTGCGCGCACGGCGGATCCTCGAGAATCCGGGCCTCGCAGCACGGCTCAGCAACCTGATCGGCACTCCGATCGAAGCCGGCATCCGCAGCCTGCCGTATTCGGTTCAGGAGCTGATCGTGAGCGTGACCCAGCGCTCGCTGCGCGCGGGCCTCTCGGCGATGATCGCCACCATGGACCCCGAGCCCGGCAGGCCCGCGGACACGCAGACGTACAGCTTCGCGAGCGTGCTCAGCGGCGCAGCCAGCGGCTTCTTCGGCATCGTGGCGCTGCCGGTCGAGCTACCGCTGACCACGCTGATGATGCTGCGCTCGATCGCCGAGATCGCGCGCAGCCAGGGCGAGGATCTAGCGCGAGCCGAGGCGCAGCTCGCATGCCTCGAGGTCCTGGCGCTGGGCGGTCGATCGCGCGCGGACGACGCCGCCGAGGCCGGCTACTACGCCACGCGCATCGGCCTCGCACGCTCGATCACGTCGGCGGCGAACTACATCAGCAGCCACGGCTTCGCGCGCAAGATGGCCAGTCCACTCGCCGCATTCATCTCGCGCGTGGCAGCGCGCTTCTCGGTGACCGTCACCGAGAGCATGCTGGCCAAGGCAGTGCCCGTGATCGGCGCGGCCAGCGGCGCCACGGTCAATGCCCTGTTCATGCGGCACTTTCAGGACATGGCATGGGCGCACTTCACGGTGCGCCGCCTCGAGCGCAAGTACACGCCGCGGCTGATCCAGCGCCGCTACGAAGCGCTGGCGGCGCAGAACCCTGTTCCACGCGCGCTCCCAGCTTGAGCGCTCGCTAGCCGATCCAGTACGCGAGCTTGATCAAGAACACATCGGTCGCCGGCGCACTGCGCAGCGCGCCGAGGTTCAGGCGCGGCAGATAAGCCGGATCCACCACGATGTCCGGCACCTGCGAGCGCAGATAGACGAAGTACAACGTGGAGCCGAGCGCGTACTCCCAGCGCAACACCACGTTGACCGCGAGCGAGGCGTGCTCGAAATCCGGGAGCACTGCAGGCGGCTCGGCCGGCTGCAGCTCGGAGAGGTGAATGACCGGCGGCGGCGTGCCCGGGACGCGGCTGTAGCGCGCGTAGTCGAAGTACTCGCCAGACGCGAGGAACGCCTGCGCGAATGCCTGGAGCGTGAGTGCAGGCATGAACGTGTACGCAGCGCGCACGAGCAAGCCGGCGCTCTGCGCGTAGAGACGCCCGAACAGCAGGTCCTCGGGCGAGACGCCCGGGCCCGTAAAGCGTGGCTCACCATAGTTGTACGTGTACGAGGCGACGCCCTGGAGCTCGAGCATCGAAGCCGGGTGCCAGAGCAGCGCGAGCTCGGCGTACACGTTGGCGCCGTTGTCTAGCCGCTCCTCCGCGACCTCGGCCGAGAGCACGAGGGCCGCTCGCGGATCGGTCGAGATCGACTGCACCGCACCGAGCATGCTGGCGCGCTCGAGCGCGGTGCCGTCACCGACCTCGCGATCGTCGAAGCGCGCCGCGCTGCCGTAGGCGCCGAGTGTGACCGTCCAGTAGCCGTCGAGCACCACGTGCTCGAGGAACATGAAGCCGCGGCCGAGCGACAGGCCATCCAGGTTGTTCTCTGCGTACGCGAGCAGCGAGCTGTGCGTCTCGAGTAGAAATGCCCAGGGCTCGAGCGTGCGATACTCCACGTACGCGCCGCCGCGCACGAAGTTCTGTCGATCCATGTAGCCGAGGTCGTTGAAGTCGAGCTTGCGGCTGTGAGCGGCCACGGTTCCGTCCAGGATCCAGTGGTCTCCGCCCTGCTTCGAGAGCCGCAACAGCCCGCCTGCCCCGCCGTCGCCCGGGCCGATCAGCGTGCCGTCCGGCAGCGGGCGCACCGGTCCGCGCGCCATCGTGCTGGCATACCCCTGGCTGCGGATCGCGTAGTCCCCGGACGGCGAGCGCCAGGTGAGGTCCAGGCTGCCCACGAACGCGTCGTGGAAGCAGCGATCCTCCATGGTCGTGACCAGACCCGAGGGGCAGTGTTGTCCGTCGCGCAGCACGAGGTTTTCGGCATCCGAGGTCAGCCACTCCGGCCAGCCGAACCCCGGTTCGTTGCGCAACGTCGCCGTGACCGTCGCGCCGAGATCGAGCCCGGCGGCAAGCTGACTGCGCACGCGCAACGCGTTGTACGAGGTGAGCGGCTCGACCAGGCGCGGTGTGCGCGAGCCATCCAGCGTCACGATCTCGACGTCATTCGCCCCGGTGAGCGCCGAGAGCGCAGCGATGCGCAGCGAGCTCGCGGGATCGCCGGCCAGCTTGAGCGCGCCGTAGATCGGTGCGGGCTCCGGAGGTTGGTAGAGCCGCTCGCCGGCTGCTGCCCATAGCGGCGGGGCCTTGCCGGCGTGGCCGATGCGCCGGCTGTAGAAGATCGGCACCGGCGTCGCAAAGTCCGGGAGGCCCGCGAGGAAGAACGGTCGCTTCTCGGGGAACACGAGCTCGGTGCTGCTCAGGTTCAGGATCAAGCGATCCGCCTCGACCTGCGCGAAGTCCGGGTTCAGCGTTCCGTCGAGCACCCAGCTGGCGCCGGGTTGCCACTGAAAGTCGAGGCCCGCGGACGGCGCGAAATCCCAGCCGTGGTGCGCGAGCGCCGGGTTGGGGGTCTGGTACTCGGCGCGCGCCACGACGAACGGCCGCAGCTCGAGTGCGCCGCCGGCTGCTGGCGGCTGCGGCAGCTCGAGGTGCCCATAGCGCGAGACCTCGCCGCCGCCGGCGCGCGAAGAGTACGCCCACTCGTCGAGCTCCTGCGCCGCCGACACGTAGCGACGCGCTTGAAAGAGCCAGCTCTTGCGTTCCGAGCTGACCTGCAACACGCGCAGTGGAATCCGTAGCTCCGCGCTCCAGCCGCCTTCGCGCCGCACGCTCGCGGCGTCCCACACTCCGTCCCACTCACGCGCGATCTTGCCGTCGTCGAAGCGCACGCCGTCGACGAGCACACCCGCAGCGCTCACCGAGAACTCGAATGCGCTGCGACCCTCGCCACGGGCGTCGATGCCCACCGCCACCCAGTCCGACTCGGTCGGCCGATCGCGCCGTGCCAGTAACGCCGTGACGGCATGGCCGGGCTGCTCGCAGTCGAACGCGACGTACAGGGCTTCGTCGTCGTAGAGCACGCGCAACACGGTGCGCCCGCTGGGTGCCTGACCCGTGAGCGGGACCTTTTGCGTGAACGCGTCTGCAGGCGCGGCGTCTCGCCAGGCCATCTCGTCCAGTTGACCATCGATGTGTGGCGGGTCCGCGACGCGTGCGGCGCGCAGGCTCTGCGCGGCAGCCGGGAGCGCGCTGCTCCAGGCGGCCAGGAGCGCACTCGCGAAGATGAGCTCAGCGCGGGAGCTCATCCCGCTGCAGCTCGCGCACCACGCGCGCCGGGTTGCCGGCGACCACGACGTACGGTGGTACGTCGGACGCGACGACCGAGCGCGCGGCGACGATCGAGCCCTCGCCGATGGTCACACCGGGCAACACGCAGGCTCCGAAGCCGACCCAGCTGTTCGCGCCGAGACGAATCGGACGCGGCTCGGCGGACGTCGCCAGCCTGCCCGTCCGCAGCGCGGAGCGACGAGCCACGGGGTCGAGCGGCGCTCGGTAGCTGTCCATCAGCACGACGTCCCACGACACCAGCGCGGCGGGTCCGATGATGATCTCGGCGTCGCAAATGATCCGAGCCGCCGTCACGAGCGCGTACGCGCCCAGGCGCACGACGCCGCGCGGGCCGATGTCGAGCGAGGTCGCGTCGCACAGGGACGCCGCGCGCCCCACGATCAGTCCCGGCCGCTTGCGGCTGCGGTAGCGCGTAAAACTCTGACTGCTGCCGACGTAGGCCGTGTGGTCTATCTCCACGTCTTGCGGGAGTGTGCCCGGGTACCAGTCGCCATCGATGATGAGCCGCCCGTCCACGGCGAGGAAGCGCGTGATCGTCATCTCACACCTGACCGATGACTTGCGCGGGATTGCCGAGCACTCGACAGCGCGCGGGGACGTCGCGCACCACCACGGCACCGGGCTCGATGAACGCCCCTGCACCGATCGTCACCCCCTTCAGGATCGTCACGTTCGGGCCGATCCACGCGTCGTCCTCGATGATCACCGACTTGCACGTCGCGGGCGGTCGCGCCGTCCCGCGGTGCAGCGGCGAGATCGCCACGACGTCGATCGCGCGCTCGCGCGGTGCGACCGGGTGAAAGTCCGAGTCCACGATCGTGGCGCGCCAGCCGATCACGACGCCGCTGCCGATGCGGATCAGAAGCTCGCTGATCAGGAATACTTCCTCGAGCCGGCACTCGTCGCCGATGCTCACGCAGCCGCGCTCGCCCACGTTGAACAGCACGCCGTCGAGCAGGCAACCGCGGCCGATGGTCAGACCCGGATCCAGGTTGCTCTTGAACTTGCGAAATACCTGGTCGCGGGTCCAGTGGTCGCCGGTGATCTGACTGCCGGCTCCGATGCGCACGTTCCTGGGTAGTCGAAGCTCGCTCATGTCTCCTCCGCGACTGGGCGGGCTGCGATCGGCACGCTCTCCGCGCGCGACGTGACGCGCCCGCCCGTCACGTCGAGCCTGAGATCGCACCCCGCGAGCGTGTTCAAGCGGTGCGCGATGATGAACGTGGTCCGACCGCGCATGAGCTGCTCGAGCGCTTCCATGATCAGCTGCTCACTCTTCCAGTCGACCGAGCTGGTCGGCTCGTCGAGGATCAAGATCGGCGCGTCCTTCAAGAACGTGCGCGCCAGGGCGATGCGCTGTCGCTCTCCGCCCGACAACGTCATGCCGCGCTCACCGACGCGCGTCTCGTAGCCGTCGGGCAGCGCGACGATGAAGTCATGGGCATGCGCGGCGCGCGCGGCCGCGACGATCTGCTCGTGCCCGGCGTCGGGCCGGCCGTACGCGATGTTCTGTTCGATGGTCGTCGAGAACAGCGTCGGCTCTTGCAACACCAGCCCGTACTGCTTGCGCAAGTCGGCGAGCGAGTACTCGCGCAGATCCACGCCGTCGAGCAGGATCTGGCCCGCACTGGGATCGAAGAAGCGGAACAGCAAGCTGAGCAGCGTCGTCTTGCCGGCGCCGGTTTCTCCAGCGATGCCCACGCGCGTGCCCGGGGCGATGGACAACGACACGTCGCGCAACACCTGCGGCCCGTCCTCGTAACGAAACGAGACGTTGCGAAACTCGATCGCGCCGTGCGCGTGCGGCAGGCGCCGCGGCGCCTGGGACTCCGAGACCTCGACGGGCGCCTCGAGCAGCGACAACGTGCGATCGGCGCTGGCGAGCGAGGCCTGCAGACCGGTGACCTGCTTGCTGATGGTCTCCACGGGTTTGTAGAGCTGCGCGAGGTAGCCCATCACGAGCAGCAGGTCGCCGAGGCTCAGCGCTCCGGTTCGCACGTGCGAGACACCCGTGTAGAGGACGAGCGCGGTGCCCAGCGCGAGCGTGAGCGCGACGAGCAGCCCGAACGTGGCCTCGCCGAGGATCACGCGCAGTTGCGTGCGAGACGCGCTCGTCGCCCGGGCCACGTAGCGCTCGTGCTCCCAGGCCTCCTGGCCGAAGGCTTTGACCACGCGCAGTGCGCCGAGCGCCTCCTGCAGGACACCGAGCGCCGCAGCGTCTTGCGTGCGCACCGCGGCCCAACCCTCGCGCACGCGGCGGCGGTAGTACTCGGTGAGCACCGCGAGCACGGGCACCACCAGGAGGGCGATCGACGCCAACTGCCAGTCGAGCCAGGCGGTCACGCCGAGCAACGCCACGAGCACGCAACTCGCGGTCAGGAGCGACGTGAGACCCGAGACCGCGACGTAGTGCGCGGGCACGGCGTCGTCGTGGATACGGTACAGCGCGTCCACGCTGCCGACGCGATCGTGGTAGGCGAGCGACAGGCGCTGCGCGTGGTGGAACAAACGCGCGCGGGCCTGCAGCACGAGCTGCTCGCCGGTGTACGACTGCAGGAGCCAGCTCGCGAAGCCTTCCAGCTGCTGCAGCAGGCTCACCAGCACGAGCAGGCCCGCGGCCGACAGCAGCATGCTGCGTGGAGAGTCGAGCGCCGCCTCCGGCAGCAGCCAGGCGAAGAGCGGGGGGAACGGCTGGTCACCGAGCACCGAGTCCACGACCAGCTTGATCGGCAACGGCAAGAGCAGCGCGATCGGCATCGAGCACAGGCTGAGGGCGACGATCAGCACCAGCTCGCGCCAGTACGGCCGCGCCTCGCGCAAGAGGTGCAGGTACAGCCGGGTGTCGGACGCCGGCTCACGCATCACCAGACTCCAGCTGCTCTTCCGCTCTGCCGAGCACGTCCAGCAGCGTGGATTGCGAGTACGCCGCCTCGCGCACCGCGCGCCACAGCACTGCGGCGCTGGCGAGCGCGAGCACGGCAGCGACGGGCCAGCTACTGTCAGCAGCTGCAGCAGCCGACAGCAGCGAGAGCAGCAGCGTCGTACCGAGTCCCCACCCCGCGAGCCGCGGCCACGAACGCGAGCGCACGAGCTGCATGCCCGGACATAGATCCTCGACCGACAACAAGAGGCGCGCTCCGCCCAAGAGGCCGCCGGAGAGCTCGAGATCCCAGCGCGCGAACTCCCCGCCGCGCTTCACTGCAGCGCCTGCCTTGCGCAGCGAATCCTCGAGCCAGGTCAGCTTGTTCTGCGGCGACTCCCACGGCCCGGAGATCAGCGTGGCCATCTGCAGCCTGCGCGGCCAGCGCGCGTGGACCAACTCACGCGCGCGAAACGGCGTCAGGCCATGCCGCAAGCGGCCGGCAAGGCGCGCGAGCGGTTGCGCGACGTGCAAGAGCGCGGTCGTCGCGCGCAGCTGTTGGCGGCGAAAGAACCCGGCCGGTGGGTCGCGGTACGCCGCCCGCCCCGCACCGAGCACGGCTTGCGCGAGCGACGCGCCTAGCGCGAGCAGGAAGAGCGGCGCGGTCCACAGCAGCGGTGCCCAGATGCTGCCGAGCGCGGTCAATCCCAGGAGCCCTACCAGCACCAAGTACCACTCGGGCATGAGAGGAAGCGACTGCAAGATGCCCGGTGGCGGCTCGCTCACGGATTGAAAGGGCGCGAGCCCCCACACGCCGTGGTAGACACGCTGAACGCGTCCCAGCATCTGCTGCAGGCCGCGCCCGTAGACCCGGCCGCCCCACACCACGTGCCCGGCTACGTTGTACTTCTCGGGCCACTTCACTTGCAGCATGGCTTCGGCCTTGCCGTAGCCCTTCTGCTGGTTCCAAAACGTGCGCACGCTCGCGCGCCGGTGGTGCCAGACCAGCGCCGCCGGGTGAAAGCCGATCTCCCAGCCCGCCTGCTGGATGCGCCAGCACACGTCGACGTCGTCGCCTGCGCTGCGGAACTGCGGGTCGAAGCCGCCGATCGAACGCAACAGCTCGCGGCGAAACGCCATGTTGCAGCCCGGTATGTGCTCGGCCACGCGATCCGACAGCAGCACGTGGGTCGGGCCGCCCGGTGCATTGGCGACCGCCTCCGCGACGAACCCGTCAGTCGGCGGCGGCAGGTTCGGGCCGCCGACAGCGGCGAAGCTCGACGTGCGAAACGTGTGCGCGAGGTAGTGCAGCCAGTGCGGATCCGGCCAGGCGTCGTCGTCGGTGTAGGCGACGATCTCGCCCGTCGCGAGCTCGAGGCCCAGGTTGCGCGCGCAACTCAGCCCACGGTTTTCGGTCTGCACGAGGCGCACGTCGTAGCCACGCACGAGCTCGGCTGTCTCGTCGGTCGAGCCGTCGTCGACGACGATCACCTCGTAGTTCGGGTACTGGAGCTTGGCGAGGCCGTCGAGGCAGTCACGGATCGTACGGCTCCCATTGTACGTGCACACGACGACCGACACACGCGGCCAGTCGCCGCCCGCGAACGGCGCTTCGGCGTAGGCGCGCTGCACGGCTTGCAGCGCCGGCTTGGGGTGGCGCTCGCGGTCGGTGATCCCAAACAGCCAGTCCTCGACATCTTCGCCACCGCGGTGCCACTCGTCGGTCCAGGCGAACACGAACGTGCCCGCAGCGCCGGCCGCGAACGTCGAGCGGATCTGCCACTCCAGTGTGCTCGCTTGCTTCTCCGGACCGTTGCGCAAGCTGTCGAGGCCGAGCTCGCTCAAGATCAACGGGCGCTCGTCTGCGATGTTCTGCAGGCGCGCGAGGTACGCCTCGAGCGTCTCCTGAGCTTCGAGGTAGACGTTGAAGCAGACCAGATCGAGGAACGGCAGACGCAGGTACTCGGTCGTCGGGTAGTTGACGTACGTGACGAGACCGCCCGGATCTTCGGCCTTCACCGCGTGGTACAGATCGCGCAAGTAGCGCTCGATGCGCCTCGGGCCGATCCAGCGCACGAGCTGTGCGGAGATCTCGTTGCCCAGTGCGTAGCACAAGAGCGCCGGGTGGCCCGCGCAGCTCGCCACCTGCTCGCGGATCGCGGCGGCGACGTCCGGCGCTCGCGCTTTGTCGATCAGATACCCGGCGTATTGCTCGGCAGACAGGCCGACCATCACCTTCAAGCCGTGCTTGTGCGCGATGTCGAGCAGCGCGCGCGGCGGCATGGTATGCGGGATGCGGACCGTGTTGATCCCGCAAGCGGCCATGCGCGCGAAGTCACGCTCGATCTGCGCGAGGTCGTGGTACTCGCGCTTGGCTTCGTCCGGCCGGAACGCGCCGTACGTCACGCCGCGCACGAAGAACTTCTGTTCGCCGACAAACAGGAATTTGCCGCGGATGCTCGGGCGAACCGCGACATCGGTGGTCGAGAGCGGCATCGACCCCGTGTCGATGCCTTCCTCACGGCGCAAGACGGCCGTGCCTCTGCCTAGCGTGGCACTCATGGACTGACTACCTACAGGTGAGAGTTAGAGGTTGCGGTCGAGGCGCTGTGGAGCGCGCGTCACTCCGGACCCATCGGGTCGCCGTCGCCACTGCCGCCGGTGCCGCCACGTCCCCCATTGCCGCCGATGCCTGCCGACGGTAGGTCGCCGCAAGGCATGTCAGGGCCTGCGACGCAGCCGCCCGCACCTCCGCTCCCGCCCGGCACTTCGCCGCACGGAGCGTCCGGACCCGCGACGCAGCCACCGGTACCGCCGGAGCCACCGACTGGTGGCGGGGGGCATTCGCTGACGGTCGTCTCGACGCGCTGGCCGTAGCCGGGCCCGTCACCGCTATGGTTCGCACCGGCCTTGACCCAGACGCGCACGATTCGTTTGCCGGCATTCGCGCCCGTGCCGGAAAAGTCGTTCACGTGGCCGCTCTGACCGTCGAACTTCTGGCGCGTACCGTCCTCGAACTCGATCACCAGGTTCGAGAGGTCCTTGCAGGTGAAGACCGTGACGCTGCGGCAGGTGAACTCGACGCGCAGCGCGGCGACCGAGCCGCCCTTCTCGCAGGTCAACCCCGTGTCTAAAGGCCTGCCGCCGTCAGCGGCAACCTCGACACTGTCGTCGGACTCGTCCACCTGCGCCGCCTCGTCCGCCTGATCTGGCTTGGGCTTCGACTTCGCCGCTTCGGACTGCACTGGCGCCGCCGTGCCGTCGGGGTTTGCTCCGCGGGGGATGCGGTCATAGCAGCCAACGGCGGCGATGATCGTCAATAGAGTCCACAGGTTACGACGCAGCTCCATGGGGCGTTCTCCTCGTTCGGCTCTCTAGAGACGAACGGATGGCCTGCCGCGTTGAAAAAAAATGGTACAGGTCACAGCGGTGCCTGCGGGCGCACACCGCGGTCTGGATCAGCGGACGAGCCGGGTCGACAACGAGCGCACCACGGCGGTGCTCGCCGCGAACAGCGCCGCGAGACCGAGCAGCGCGTTCGCAGCGTGCGAGTACTCCCAGCGCAGGCGCAGGACATGCCAGTTGGCGGGGAGGATCGAC
The DNA here is from genome assembly GCA_035274465.1 of Polyangiales bacterium. GTDB lineage: Bacteria > Myxococcota_A > Polyangia > Polyangiales > JAFGIB01 > JADGRF01. The sequence goes on along the minus strand of DATEOF010000196.1, from coordinate 4,026 downwards.
CAGTTCTCGGTCGCGACGTTCACCGGATACGTCGCGCTCCAGAACACGAGCTGTGTGGCAATGATGCAGCTCAGCGCTCCGAGCGCGGGGAAGAAGCCCGACTTGCCGCGCAGCGTGAAGGCCAGCGCAGCAGTCGAGATCAGCGCCCCGACCACGAGCACGCCAACCAGCGCCCAGCCGCGGTAGAGGCGTTGCACGACCAAGTACTGGTCGGCGGTCAGTCCGAGTTTGTTCGGCAGCTCGAGCAGGTGCGCTCCGCCCGGCACCAGCGCCAGTGCCGTGAATGCGATCGCCATGAAGCGTATCGAGGTCTCGGCGAATCCGGGCCTCGGCGCGTGTGCAGAGTGAGGACTTGCCAGCATGATGTTCCTCCGTGCGGAAGAAGTACGCACGCGAGTGAAGCAGCACACCACCGACCGCCGCAGCCCGCGCTAGCCTGCGCAGAGGGCAAAGGGGTGGAATGCTGACTCAATACCTGAAACACCTGGTGATGCGCACGCCGGTCGAGACCGTGTTGAAGCAGGCGCGCCAGGCCGTGAATCGCGCGCGGCTGCTCGGCCGTCCGGAGCTCGATGCGATTCACAATGAAGGCAGCTACGTCGAGCGTGCGTGTCGCCTCTTGTTGACACCCGAGTCGAACACGATCGACGTCGGCGCGCACCTCGGGTCACAGCTCGCGCTGTTCCTGCGCCTCGCCGCCCAGGGCAAGCACATGGCCTTCGAGCCCGTCCCGCACAAGGCGCGCTGGCTACGCCGCAAGTTTCTTCAGGTCGACGTGCGCCAGACAGCACTGTGCGAGTCGACGCACAAGCGCAACTTCTACGTCAACGTCACGAACCCCGGCTACAGCGGCCTGCGTCCACACGCGTTCGACGGCGACGTGGTGCAGGAGTTCGCGATCGAGCCATCCACACTCGACTCGGTAGTTCCGCTCGACCACCGAGTGGACCTGATCAAGATCGACGTCGAGGGTGCCGAGCTCTCCGTGCTGCGAGGCGCCGTGCAGCTGTTGGCGCGCTGCCGCCCGACGCTGGTGTTCGAGTCGACGCGTTCGGCGCTGGGGGCGCACGGAGTCGCGCCCGAGGACATGTTTCAGTTCCTCGAGCAGAACGGCTACGAGGTCTACTTGCCTCGCGCCTTCATCTGCTTCGGCCGCGCGCTCGACGAGGACGAGTTCCTCGAGGCCCACGAGTACCCGTTCCTCGCGTTCAACTTCATCGCGTGCGCGAAGGAGCGACCGTTTGGGCGCCGGCTGTGCGGTCGAGCGAGAGGCGATGTTGCTCTATCCGCTCGAAGCGCGCGGAAGCAGCCGAGTAGTCCCAGCGCTCTACGAGGTACGCGCCCGGGCTCTCGAGCGGGTAGCGGATCAGGTTGATCGAGTTCGGCGCACCGTCGCGCACGCGGCGCGATACCGCGGTGCCTGCCTGTACGACCCAGACCGCGCGCGACAGGTTCGGCACGGCCTCGGCGAGCGGTCGCACGTAGGGCAGATGGATGTGGCCACCCATCAGCACGTCGGCGCCGGCTTCGGCCCAGCTGCGCGCCGCTTGCTCGTGGCCGTGCACGAGGTTGGTCAGGTCCTTGGCGCGGATCACGTGCAGCGGTTGGTGGGTGACCACGATGCGCAGCTGCTCGGGTCGCGCCGCTCGCAGGCGCCGCGCGACGCGTTCGACCTGGACGGCCGAGACTTCGCCGTCCTTGTGTCGCAACCTGCGCGTGGTCTTCACGCCCAACACCAGCAGGCGCTCGCACTCGAACTCGGGCTCCAGCTGCCGCCCGAAGGCGCGCTCGTAGTTGGCGTACGGGTCGAGGAGCCTCGCGGGCAAGTTGAACAGCGGGATGTCGTGGTTGCCCGGCACGACCAACACGTTCGCAGCTCTCAGCTGCGCAACGAAGTCGCGCGCCCGGCTGAACTGCGAGCGGCGCGCACGCTGCGTGATGTCACCGGAGACGACGACCAGCGCGGGTTCGACGCTGTGCACCAGCTGCGTCAATGCGGCCACCACCGCCGCCACCTCGGTGCCGAAGTGGGGATCGGAGATCTGGATCACGACACTCGCGCGAGACATCGCCGCGCAGTCTAACCCGTCTACTCCTCGCGCCGCTCGCGGCGAAATTGCGCGGGGGTCTTGCCGGTCCAGCGCTTGAACGCGTGGAAGAAGCTGCTCGTGTCCGCGAAGCCGGTCTGGTGCGCAATCAGCTCGAAAGGTTGTGCAGCTTGCTCGACCAGCTTACGGGCCACGCCGGCGCGCACCTCGTCGAGCAACGTTTGATAGCTCGTACCGTGCTCGGAGAGCCGTCTACGCAGGGTGCGCTGGCTCATGTGTAGCGCGCGCGCCAGGCTGCCGAGGCCGACGTCTCCCTGTGCGAGCCGCTCCGAGAGCTGCGCGCGCACGTCAGCGAGCAGCTGTGGGTTCGAGAGCGTGGCGGGGATGCGCTGCGGCTCGTGCGCCATGACAGTCGTGCATACCGCGATCTGCCCGAGCGTGCACGCACCGATCGCAGCGAGGGGCTGCGCGTTTGGTCAGCCTCACGCCCCAGTCGTTTGTTTGTCCGAGCTTTGGCGGCCGCCCTCAGCTGCAGGGATCGAGCGTGCGCCGAGCAAACCCAGAGCGAGTCCCGTGCCCAGCGCTGCCAGGCAACCTACCAGCTGCGGCTTCACGACCATCGCGAACGCGATCCCCAACATGAGCCCGAGACGCGCGCCGAACGAGCTGCGCAGCGCTCCCGTTGCCAGAGGTTGCCGATGAGTCTCGGCGCCTTGCAGCGAGCGCTCGAGCTTCGCAACCAGCCTGCCCGTGACGGCTGCACCGAGCATCACGATCGCGAGGAATGCCGCGAAAGATGCGGCCACCCACGGCGGGGCTGGCGACCAGACCGCGAAGGCCAGGTACAGGCCCGACCCGAGCAAGACCAGGGTCGACAGCGGCCCGAGCACTCGGTCAGCGCGCAAGAGCGCCAGCGCCTGCCTCTGCTGCTCGGCGTCTGCGGCGCGGCACAGCAGCCCTAGGGCCAGCGCCTCCACGGCCAGCGCGGCGAACGCGCCGAATGCGCCAAGTACGTGCAAGTAAACGTAGATTCGGTATAGGGCCATGGCTCGCTCGCTGCAGATGATTTTTTGAATCAATCATTCATCTAGTGAATGATTTACTGCTGTTATATGGCCGAGTGAAACCGCGTCAACCGCCCCGCTCCGCGTCACTGGCGTTTTTGCTCGCCCAGGTCGGCGCGCACGCGGCCATGCGCTTCGCGCAGAAGCTCGGACCGCTGGGCCTCTCGCCGCCTCACGTCGGCATCCTGCGCGCGCTGCACGACGCCTCGGGCATCAGCCAGCAACAGCTGGCAACCCTGCTGGGTCTGCACGCGAGCCGGCTGGTCGCGCTGGTGGACGACCTGGAGACCCGAGGCATGGCCGAGCGCCGCGAGAGCCCCGACGACCGCCGCAGCCATGCGCTGCAAGTGACCGAGCTCGGCAAACAAACGCTGGCGGACATCATGCGCCTGGCTGCCAAGCACCAGGATGAGCTGTGCGCAGGGCTGGACGCCAAGGAGAAGGATCAGTTGTCGGTTTTGCTCGAGCGCATCGCGCGCCAGCAGGGCCTCACGCCCGGCGTACACCCGGGCTACGCACGCATGGGCAAGAAGGAATAGTCAGCGTCACTTGGGTGCGCCGGCTTCGATCCAGGCCTTGACCTTGTCGATGTTCGCTTGCTCCCACTTCGTGCCACCGCGCGGCATGTCCGGCGGGTCGCAGCCATTGGCTGCAGTGCGGTCGACCGCCAGGAACATCACGCTGTTCTGAACGTCCCTGGCGACGACGCGCTTCTTGCCCGAGCAGCTACGCGAGTCCGCTCCGACCAGGTTCATGTACGCCATGTCCTGCGTGCTGGTGTTCAGGCCGCCCTCGCCCGTGGCGTGGCAACCATTGCAGCTCGACTTGATGAGCCCGTAGATCTCCGTGAACGTGGGCGCGCCGCCACCGCCGGCGCCGCCCATGCCGCCGGCGCCGCCCATGCCGCCGGCGCC
>DATEOF010000195.1:0-74198 GCA_035274465.1 Polyangiales bacterium | reverse complement strand
GCGCCAACCGCGGCCGTGGGCTGCGAGGGCGACCCGCTCGAGATGCTGCGTGCCCTCGCGCCGAGCGACGAGGACGCGCGCAAGGACTATCTGAAGTACCTCGAGGGCGAGCTCGGCAAGGTCACCTGCGCCACCCAGGGCAGCGGCGGGACGCGCACGATCCGCGAGACGATCTTCGTCCCGCGCGGCACCGCCTACGACGGCAAGGGCGAGCGCCTGACGGCGGACGCCGCCGCCATGCGCTGCGATACCACCGAGGGCGAACAAGCCGAGGATCAGCGTCCCTACTTCGTGCTCGCGCCCGGCGCCAGCCTGAAGAACGTGACGATCACCTACCCCGGCTGCGAGGGCGTGCACATGCTCGGCGACAACACGCTCGAGCACATCACCTGGGAAGACGCCGGCGAAGACGCGGCCTCGGTGCGCAGCTACTTCCCGGGCGGCAAGATCACCATCAAGGACAGCGAGGGCCACAAGGCGGCCGACAAGATGTTTCAGTTCAATGCCCCGTGTTCGGTGCGCATCGAGAACTTCCGCGGCAGCGACATGGGCAAGCTCGTCCGCCAAAACGGCGGCACGGAGTTCAAGCTCGACGTCGATCTGAACACGGTCGACGTCAGCGGCGTGATCTCGGCCGTGGTGCAGAGCGACAGCCCCCAGTGCTTCGTCCGCTACCACGACCTGAAGTACCAGTTCACCGGCTCCGGCGACAAATCGGACCGGGTCTTCCGCGACATCCCGTCGGCCAACGTCAGCCAGTACTGATCACCAGGGAAACGACCCGTGCCAGCCGATCGGAAACGACTCCGCGGCCGCCTCCGAACGCCCCCTACCCGCCTCGACCTCCGGCAACAGCTGCATCTCCCGCACGGCCGCCGACAGCTCCGCGCGCGCCTTCGCCAGCAGGGCATCCACCCGCTCCAGCGACGCGCTCAACAAGGCCACATCGGGAGGCTGGACGCTCAGAGCCCGCGCGACCTCGGCCCGAACGCGTGCGACTTCATCGTCTTCTTGGTTCCTCACGTCGGATCTCCTGTTCGGTAGATGGAGACTGTGGGGGGCGCGTGTGAAGCGAACCGCCCGCCGATTGTGAAGAAACCTAAAGTCGGCCGTCCCGTGCTACGCCTTGCGGGGGGCGTCATGTACCAGTACCCGAAGTCCGAAGCCTCGCTCTCGCGCTGGATACTGCTCGCGATCGCTCCGGGCCTCGTCTGTGACGCGCTCGGGGTGCTCTCGCTGGTCGTGGATTCGGAAGCGTTCAGCGCGATCCTCAGTGGCTGATGCTGCTGGTGCCACCCGTCGGACTCGGCTATCTGATCGTGCTCGGGGGCAAGTATGTCGAGGCGCGCATGGCCAGTTCCCGAGTCATGTTCGTGTTCGGCTACGCGGTCCTGAACACGTTTCTGTGGGGCGCCGGCTGCACGATGAACGCGGCCAACGTCAGCTTCCACCCGTGACCTGACCGGCAGCCTTGGCGCGATACGCCGCGAGCAGGCGCTTCGCATACGGCCCCGGGATGCCGCCGGCGATCGTGACGTCGTCGACGCGTACGACCGGGATGATCTCGCGCACTGTGCTGGTGATGAACACTTCGTCCGCCCGGTAGAGATCGCCCGGGTGCATCTGGGTCTCGTGCACGCGCAGTTGTAGCTCGTGCGCCAGCTCGAGCACGGTCTTGCGCGTGATGCCGGCCAGGATTCCGGCCTCGATGGGCGGCGTCTGCAGCTCTCCACCGTGCACCAGGAACACGTTGCTCGTGGCGCCCTCGACGATTTCGCCGAGCGGGCCGACGATGATCGCTTCGTGGCAGCCGCGCGCCTTGACCTCGTGCAGGGCCAGCACCGAGCCGAGGTAGTTGCTGGTCTTCGCCCCGACTGCGCGCGTGCCGTCGGTCGCGCGCGCGGCGAGCGACAGGCCCACGGCCACGCCGCTCTCGTAGTAGCTGTCGGGGTACGTCTGCAGCGGCAGCGCGAAGCAGATCACGCTCGGTTGCCTGGCCTCGCTCAGATCCAGGCCCATCGGGCCGACGCCGCGCGTGATCATCACCCGCACGTTGCACTCGGGCAGCCGCGAAGCTTCGATCGTACGCCGCACCTCGCGCGACCAGTCCGCCGGCCCCGAGGCGACCGGCAGCAGCAGGCGCTGGCACGACCCGCGCAGGCGCTCGAGGTGGTCGAGCTCGCGAAACGGGCGTCGCCCGTACGTGCGCATGACCTCGAAGGCACTGTCGCCGTACAAGAAACCGCGATCGAACACCGACACGCGCGCTTCACTCGCAGGAGAGAGCACGCCGTCGATCGAGACCCAGCCGTCGGGAGTGTTTGGCACGGGACCAGTCTAGCTGGTCAGAGCGTGCCGAGCAGCGCGCTGGCCTTGGCGTGCTGGCCGCCTTCCGAGATCGCGCGCTCGAGCATGGCCTTGGCCTTGGGCTTGTCGCCCTGCTTGGCCGAGATCTCGCCCAGGTAGTAGTAGACGTCGGCCTTGTGGATTCCGGCGTCGTCGCCGAGCTTCTGCAGCAACAGGGCCCGGTAGGTCTTCTGCGCGCGGTCGAGGTCCCCGCGCTCCAGGCACAGCCGGCCGAGGTCGCGCAGCACGGGCACACTGGTCAGGTCGATGCGGAAGGCCGCGTCGTAGTGCTTGTAGGCTTCCTCGGGCTTGCCCGCACCCTCATAGGCCCGGCCCAGGCGATGCTCGTAGGTCGCGACTTCCTTGGCGCGCCTGCCGCCGAACGACGCGATCAGCTGCTCGAGCAGCGGGATGGCCGAGCTCTCGCGCCCGGAGGCGATGTACAGATCGCACAGCGCGAGCAAGGTCTCGCGGTCGCCGGGTACGAGCGAGAGCGCGCGCTCGAGGTACGAGCCGGCGCGTTGGTTGTCGCCGATGCGCTTGGCGTAGAGCGCGGAGATCTCGCGCAGCACCGCGATCTGCTCGCTCGGCTGCTCGCGCAGCGCGACTTCCTCTTGCAGCAGCTGAGCCAGCGGCTCCCACTGCGCGTTCGCTTCGAAGTGCGCGCGCAACTTCTGGGATGTCTGCGGGTCGCGCGGCGCGAGCTTGTGCGCGTGCAAGAGCGCGCGTTGCGCCAGCGCGGGGTCACTCAGCCGCGTCGTGGCCAGCTCTGCCAGGGCGTGCGCGGTGGGGAGGGCTTGCGCCGCGGGCTCGATGCCCATCTGCAGCTCCATGAACTCGGCGACCTGCTCCGGCTGGCTGGTCGCGTCGTACAGACGCACCAACTCGCGCACGACAGGCAGCTCCTGCCCATACTCCAGGATGCGCAGCAAGGCCTCGATCGCGCGCGTCGGGTCGCCGAGCTGCTTCTCGTAGAGCGTGGCCAACGACGCGAGCACCTGCGAGGCGTGCGCCGGATCCGCCGCCGCGCGCGCATCGTCTGCGCGTTGCTCGAGCCAGCTCGCCAGCTCCTCGTGCATGCCCGCCGCGCGCAACAGCCGCTCGAACTCGCGCGCCGCGGCCTCGTGTCCGGGTGTGTCCGCCAGCACCTCGCGCAGCTGCTCGAGAGCCAGCTCCGGGCGACCCAACTTCACCTCGGACACGCGCGCCAGCCGCAGCCGGATATCGGTGCGCTGCTCGGGCGATGCATCCGGCAGGCGCTCCCGCAGCGAGCGCTCGAGCTCGGCCCAGCGCCCCAGCTTCTCGTACAGGTCCTCGAGCGCGCTCACCGCACGCTCGTCATCCGGGAACTCCTCGAGCAACGCGCGGTACGCCTGCGCCGCTTGCTCTGGATCCTGCAGCAGCCCGGCGTAGGCCTCGGCGATCCCGTGGTGCAAGACGCGCCGGCGCTCCGCATCGGATTCGACCACCAGCCAGCGCGAAAGGAGTTGCGTGGCCTCGGCGTAGCGACCCTGGTTGGTCCGCAGCTCGGCCAGCGCCGACAACGCCGCGGCATCTTCGGCGTCCAGCTCGAGCACGCGCTCGAAGCAGGCCGAAGCGGCATCGAAATCCGACAGCTCGAGCGCGATCGCCCCGGCCTCGTGCAGGCTGGCGCGCGCGCGGAAGTCGTCGCGGTCGATCTCGGCGAAGGCGCGCAGCGCCGCCAGCAGGGCGCGGCGATCGCCCTCCTCGCGCAGCACCTCGCACACGCGCGCGTGCACGTCTTCATCCTCGCGATCGAGCGTCAGCGCGATGCGCAAGCAACGCAGCTCACCCTGGGCGTCGCCCGCGAAGTCGCGGTTCCAGGCCGCCGCTCGCAGCGACAGCTCGCGCTTCGACGAGGCGTCCAGCGTCGAGTTGGCGAGCACACGCTCGGCCAGCGCGCACAGCTCACCGAACGCGCTGCACACGCCGGCGATGCGCTCCAGCTCATCGAGCTGCGACAGGTCCTGGCTGTCCAGCTCGAACGCCTGGCGCAGGCACAGGAACGCGCGGCCCGGCTCGTTCAGATCGCGCTCCCAGAGCATCGCCGCCTCGCGCAGCAGGCGCGCCTTCTCGGCGTCGGTGGAAGCCAGGCGGCTGCGCAGCTCGAACAGCTGCACGACCTTCTCCACCGCGTTGATCTCGCGGTAGCAGCGCTCCAGCACCTCGAGCACGTCCGAGACCAGGTCGTCGCGCTCGCCGAGGAGCTGCATGCCGGCCAGCGCGCTGGCATCGCCGGGATCGTTGTCGAGCACCTCTTTGTACGCCGCGAACGCGCCGCGCGGATCGCCCAGGCGCTGCGCGCGCAAGAAGCCGAGGCGAGTCAGCAACTCGGCGCGCTCCGCGTCGGACAACCCACCGGCCACGCGCCGCTCGAGCACGTCGACCAGCGCCTCCCACTGCTGCGTCTTCTCGTACAAACGATCGAGCGCGCTGAGGGTCTCGTCGGCGTCGTCGTCGTGTACGGACGCGCTGCGGAAGGCTTCGATGGCGCGCGCGTCGTCGCCCATCTCTTCCTCGGCCACGCGGCCGGCGCGCCGGAACATCGCCGACGCATCGTTGGCGTCCGGCAACCTGGCCGCGCGATCGATCAACACCGCGAAGAACTTCGACCACGAGGCCAGTTCACGCGCGAGGCGCTCGAGCTCTTCCTGTACGAACTCGTCGGGCGTGTCGCCGACCAGCGCCTTGGACAGCGCCTCGAAGGCCGCGAACTTGTCGCGTCGCCCGTGCTCTTCGACCTCGGCCAGGCGGATCAACTCGGCGCGCTTCTCGCCGGGATCCATCATGCTGTCGATCTTGCGGCCGATCAGCTTCACCAGATCGTCGAAGCGGCCCTGCTCGCGCAAGAGCGGCTCGACCACGGCTGCGGCCTCGGCCCGGTGCTCCTCGCGCACGGTCAGCGTCAACAGCGCGTCGATCGCCGGCACGCACTGCGCGTCCTCGTCGATCGCCCGCTTGAAGGCCTCGATCGCCTCGGCGGGATCGAGCAACTTGTCGAGCAGGATCTCGCCGGCGCGGCAGTGCAGCGCCACGCGCGTGGCCGGCGCGGAGGCCAGCGCCACCTGCAGCCGCAAGTTGTCGAGCAACTCGTTCCACATGCCGAGGCGTTGGAAGAGCGTGCTCAGGTGCGAGATGGCGGTGGAGTTCGCGTCGTCGTCGTCCAGCACGCGCCGGTAGGCAGCGATGGCTTCCTCGGCGTAGTGCAGGCGCGTGTCTGCCAGGAAGCCCAGGCGCAACCCGAGCTCGACGCGCAGCGCCGGATCGGTCGCCAGATCCACGCGCCGCTTGAGCGTCTCGAACAGCTGCACCGCTTGACCCGTCACTGCGTACAGGCGATCGAGCGCCTCGAGCGCCAGCTCGTCCGTGTCCAGCTCGGTCGCTGCACGCTGGTAAGCGTCCACGGCTGCTTGCCGGTCGCCGACGAACTCCTCGTACACCGAGCCGATGCGCCGCAAGAGGCTCGCGCGATCCTCGCTGTTGTACGCCAGCGCGACCTTGCGCTCGAGCACCTTCACCAGGCCGCGCCAGTCGGCGACCATGGTGTGCAGCGCTTCGAGCGCGTCGAGCGTGCTCACGTCGCTGGCGTCGACCTCCAGCATGCGCTCGTAGGCAAGGATGGCCGCGCGCGGATCGCCGCGCTTGTCGTCGTGCACGCGCGCGATCGTCTGCAGCAGCATCAGCTTGACGCCGGGCTCAGTCGCGCTCGCCAGCGCGGCTTCGTACGCGCCGACGTGATCGGCCCAGGCGCCGGTCTTCTCGGCCAGCCGATCGATGTTGCCGCGCACGGCTTCATTGTCCGGCTCGTGGACGAAGGCGCGCGCGTAGGCGTGGAACGCACGGCCGAGATCCTGGCCGCGACGCTCGTGCAGCTCGCCGACCTCGCTCAGCAGTCGCGCGATCTCCGCGTGATCGGTCAACAGCAGCAAGCGCGCTTCGTGGATCGCCACCAGCTTCTTCCACTGGTCGAGCTGCCGGTACACCGGCTCCAGGATCTCGGTCACGCGCAGCCGATGTTTCTCGCCCTGCACGATGCGCTCGAGCGCGGAGAGCGTGGGCACGTGGCGCGGCTCGGCCTGGACGATCTGGTCGAAGAGCTCGATCGCGCCCTCCTCGTCCGAGAGCTCCTTCAACAGGAGCTCACCCAGGCGGTGCTTGAGCTCGAGCTCTTCCTTGACCGCGCTCGCATGCTCGATGCGCCAGCGCAGGTGCTCGGCGAGGCCGCTCCAGTCCTTGGTCTCGGCAAGCAGCGCCTCGAGCGACGCCACCGCCGTGTGGTCGTTCGCCGCGACCTCGAGGATCTCGCGGTAGGTCGCGATGGCCAAGGGCAGCTCGCGCAGCTCGCCCTTGTACAGCCGCGCGCGCTTGTGCAGCAGCGCCACGCGCTCGGCGTCGTCGACCGCGACGCTAGCCTGCTCCGTGTACAGCTCGAGCAGCGCCGCATGGTTGCCGCTGCGCAGGTACGCCGACTCGAGCGCGCGAAACGCGTACGCGTCGTCGATCGCGAACGCGAGTGCCTTGCCGTAGAACTCGGCCGCCTTGACGAGGTTGTTGACCTTCTCGTCGTACAGCGCGCCCACGTAGCGCGCGAGCTTCGCCATCTGGTCGTCTTCGACCGGCTGCTCGAGCAGCGGCTCGGACAGGATCTTGGCCAGGCGGTTCCAGTGGCCTCCCACCTTGGCCAGGCGGGTCAACGTCTCCCAGACCTCTTCGTCGCGGAAGTCCTCGCGGTACAGGCGCGAGTAGATCTCGAGCGTCTCGTCGAAGTCCTCGAGCTGCTCCTCGTAGATGCGCGCCAGCCGGACCAACAAGCGCATGCGCTCCGCGCTGTCCGTCTCGGCGTCCGCACGCGCGCGCAATGCAGCCGTCAGCTTCTCCCAATCCATCCGCGCCAGGTAGCCCGGCTCGAGGATCTCGGCGGCCTGCGTGCGGTGCTCGCCGTGCTCGCTCATGATGGCTTCGGCGAGACCGATCGAGTCCGCGTGATCCGGATCGTCGGTCAGCGCGTCGCGCAGGTGCGCGAGCGCCGTGCCGGTGTCGTTGAGCGACTGGCGGTAGGTCTTGGCCAGCCGGTAGCGCAGATCGACGGGGTTACCGACGTTGCGCTCCAGCTGCTGGTCGTAGAGTGCAGCGAGCTCGGTGAACTTGTGCGTGCGCTGGTACAGGCGCTCGAGCGAGGCGTACGCCGAGGGCCGGGGCTCTTCGACCAGCACCTCTTCCAGCGCGCCGATCGCGCGCTCCGGATCGTCCAGGCCGCGCTCGTAGACGTCGGCCTGTTTCTCGAGCAGCTGCAGCCGCTGCTTCAGATCGACGCTCAGCGCGGTCTTGCGCCCGAGCACGTCGATCAGCGCGGGGTAGTCCTTGGCCTCCTCGTCGAGAGGCAGCAGCGCATCGAGCGCCCCCAGATCCTCGCCGTCTTCCTCGAGCACCTTGCGATACCAGGTGCGCGCCAGCGTGGCGTCTTGCAGCTTGTCCTGCGCGGCCCCGGCGATCTCGCGATAGACGATGATGCGCGACTGGGCGTCCGTCAGCTCGGGCACGATGGCTTGCAAGCCCACGACGTAGTCCGCGTAGCGGCCGCTCATCTCGGCCAGGCGCGCAAACTCACCGAGCAAGTCGGTCAGGTCGCCGTGCGACGCACCCGCAGCGAGCGCCCGGCCCGCGTAGCGCAGCGCCAGGTCCAGGTCGCGCAGGCCACCCTCGGCGACCTGCCCGGCCTTCTGCAGCGCCAGCAGCTTGTCGTGGGGATCGTCGGTCTGCGCCGATAGCTCGAGCACGGCCAGCAGCTTGTCGTAGCGCCGCAGCACCTCGTAGCGCGGGGCCAGCGCGCGAGCCGCGTGCATCCGCCATTCCGAGGCCTCGTCGTGCATGATCGCGTCGAGCGCGGCCAGGCTGCCGGCGTGCTCCGGCTCGTCTTCGAGCGCGGCCTCGTAGGACCCGATCGCGCGCTCCGGCTCCGCCAGCTTGTCCTTCAACAACTCGGCGATGCGGAAGCGCAGCGTTGCGCGCTCGGTGTTGTTCTCGGCGAAGTCGGCGTGTGCCTCGAGCGTCTCGAGTAGATCGCCGTGGCGCCCCGTGGTCTCGTACAGGCGAGCCAGCGAGCTGAGCGTCTCGCGATCCGGGCCGAAGCTCTGCGCGATCTCGCGGTGCGCCTCGATGGCACGCGTCAGATCACCGATCTTCTCCTCGAGCACCAGCGCGCCGCGCCGCGCGATCGCCCGGCGCTCCTCGTCGTTCGACTCGGTCGGCAGGCGGCGCTGCAATACCTCGACCAGCTCTTCCCAGGCGCCGGTCGCAGCGTACAGACGCTCGAGCGCGATCAGCGCGTCGGCGTTCTCGTTGTCCAGCTCGAGCCGCTTGCGCTGGGTCTCGATGGCCTTCGCCGGCTTGTCGAGCTTGTGATCGTACAGCTCGGCCAGGCGCAGGAGCAGCTGCTCGCGCACGCGCGCGTCGAACTCCAGATCGACCTGCCGTGACAGATCGCGCGCCAACCCCGCATGGTCACCGGTGTGCAGGTGAATGCGCTCGAGCTGGCGTGCCGCTTCCAGCTGCAGGTCGTCGCGGTCGGGGGTGAGCTCGAGCAGGCGCGTGTAGCAGCGTTCGGCGGCAGGCTTGTCGTCGAGATCGTCGATCAGGAGCTTGGCCAGCTCTTGCAGGATGTCGATGCGCGCTTCGGCATCGCTGACGTGCTCGCTCGCCTGCTCCAGCACCTGCGCGCGCTTCTTGCGGAACACCTCGCGCGGAGCCGCGGCACGCGCCAGCGCCTCGCGCGCGACCAGCAAGCTCGGCTGGGCTTCGACCGCGCGCGCGAACGCCGAGAAGGCGCCCTCCGCGTCGCGCAGCCGCGATTCGTTCAATTGACCGATACGGAACAGGAGCTCGGCCTTGTCGGCGACGTCGCTGCGATCGGCCAGCTGGATCTCGAGCACGCGCACCAGATCCGCATACGCGCCCTGGCTCTCGTAGTGAGGCTCGAGGATGTTCGCGATGCGCTGGCGCAGGGCCTCGACCGCCAGCAGGCGGCCGAGCGCGGCTTGCGTGCGCAGGTGATGCGGCTGCACCTGCAGCACTTGCTCGTAGTAGTCGACTGCCAGCGCCGGCTCGCCGAGCTTGGTCTCGTGCAGCTCCGCCAGGCGATACAGCGTGTCGACCTGATCGTAGCCCGACAGATCCTCGAGGTTGCTGCGCAGCAGCGCCGCCAGATCGCGATAGCGCTCGAGCTTCTCGTAGAGCTTCTCGAGCGTGCGCCGCGACGGACCGTGATCGGGGATCAGCTCGAGCACGGCGCGGTAGGCCTCGACGGCCTTGTCCGGCTGCTCGAGGATCTCCTCGAACAGGAAGCAGACCTGCAGCAGCAGGTCGAGCTTGATCGCGGCGTCGACCGTATCTTCGAGCCTGCGCCGATACAGCTGCTGCAGGTCCTCCCAGCGCTCCTCGTTGGTGTAGAGGTCCTTGAGCGCGGTGAAGGCGCGATCCGACAGCGGATCCTGCGCCAGCACACGGCGGTGGAACGGCTCGGCCTCGAGCGGCTCGCCCAGCTCTTCGTCGTAGATGCGGGCGATCCGCGCGGACAGCTCGGTGCGATCCGCCATGGGCAGCGACTCGCGGTCGACCGCCTGCGCGTACGCGCTGGCCAGCGCGCGTTGCTGGCCGGCGTGCTCCGCGGCCTCGGCCAGGCGCTCCCAGAGAGAGGCGTCCTCGGGTTCCTGGAGGAACGCCGCTTCGAGCGACGCGTAGGCGCCCAGCGCGTCGCCCAGCTGACCGCTGCTGATCTCCGCCAGCCGCAGCCGTAAGCGGCGCAGCTCGGCCTCGTCTTTGGTGGTGGCCACGCGCTCGGACAGCAGCTTGGCAAGCTTGTCGAAGCGCCCGGCGCGCTCGAAGGCGCGCTCCAGGATCGTGTGGATCTGCGCGGCCGACGCCGGCTCTTGGCTCGCGAGCTGTTCGAGCGCGGTGATGCTGGCGCCATGCGCGGGGTCGAGATCGACCACCTCGGCGAACGTGGCGCGCGCGCGCTCGGGCTGCGAGAGGCGCTCCATGAACACGCTGCCCAGCCGCGCGCCGAGCTCCACCTTGGCGGCCTTGTCAGCAGCCAGCGACAGGCGCCACTCGAGCACGTTCGCGAGCTCGTCGTGGCGACCCGCGGCGAGCGCCAGCCGATCCAGCGCGGCCCAGACCTCGGAGTTGTCCGACTCGAGCTCCGCCAGCGCGCGGTAGTGCTCGGCGGCCGCGTCGGGATTCGCGAGCTCACCCTCTTCGAGCTCCGCCAGCTCTTTCAGCAGCGGCTTCTTGGCGGCGACGTCGGGTGCGAAGCGCAGCTTGTGCGAGAGCAGCTTGCGCACGTCAGCGTGCCGCTCACCCCCGCGGTAGATGCGATCGAGCGCGGCCAGCGCCGCTTGCTCGTCCGGCACGGCCACGAGCACCAGCTCCCACTGCTCGGCAGCCAGGTCGGGCTTGCCCAGGCGCACGCTGGCGATCAGCGCGATGCGCCGGCGCAGCTCGAGCGCTTCTTCGGGCGGCACGTCGGCCGCAGTGGCGCGCGCGCTGTAGGCCTCGACCACCTTGTCGAACGCCTGCGCCAGCTCGGCGCTGCGCTCGAGCGCTTCGCGCACCTCCTGATCGCCGGGCGCGAGGCGATAGGCGTGGAGCGCGTGCGAGAGCGAGAGCGCGGAGTCTCGCAGCTTGTCCTGGGCCAGCACGCGCAGGCGTTGCACGACCTCGAGACGCTTGGGCAGCGCCTGATCGCCCGCGGGCAGCTGACGCAGCACGATCTCCAGCATCGCGTACAGGCGAGACCACTTCTCTTCGTGCTCGTAGATCGGCGCCAATGCTTCGGCCGCCTGCAGGTGCTCGGGCGAGACCGACAGCACACGCTCGTAGCTGCGCTGCGCGCGCAGGGGCTCATTGATCTTCTGCTCGAGCAGGCGCGCAACTCGCAAGCTGAGCGCGATCTTGAGCTCCTTCGCGCTCACGCGATCGGCTTCGCCCGACAGCACGTCCACCAGGCCTTCGAAGTCCGCCGCGCGCTCGTACAACGTCTCGAGCGCGGCCCAGTCGCCGGCGGCGACCAAGCTATCGCGCAGGCTTCGCAGCGCGCGACCTTGCTTCGGATCGAGCTCGAGCACGCGCCGGTACACCTCGCTCGCGCCGGCCGGATCGGCCAGGCGATCCGCGAACACGCCGCCGAGCTTGAGCAGCACGCGGATCTTGTCGTCCTTGTGCTTCTGGCGCGCGACCTGTTGATCGAGCACGCCGGCCAGCGTCTTCCAGTCTTTCTCGCGCTCGGCGAGCTTCTCGATCGCCTCGAGGGCCGCGTAGCCTGCGCTGGAAGACGCCGATGTCGCGGCGTACGGCGCGGTGCTCAACTCTTCCGGCGCCGGGATCGATCCCGCGCTGGTCGACTCGGCCACCTCGCGCCAGAGCGCGACTGCGTCGTCGTAGCGGTGCAGGCGCTCGGCGGCGAGCGAGGCCAGCTGCATGGTCAAGCCGGCGCGCTGCTCGGGGTCGGTGGCGATGTCGCGCTCTTTCTTCAGCACCTCGAACAGCTGCTTCCAGGCGCGCTTCTTCTCGTAGATCTCGCGCAGCATCGACAGCGCGGCGCGGTTCTTGGGATCGAGCTCGAGCACCTTCTCGAGCGGTGCCGAGGCCTGGTTGTAGTTCGAGAAGTGCTCGACCCACAGCTTCGCGACCTTCAGGTACGTCTCGATGCGGTGCGCGCTGTCCGAGCTGGCGTCGGCGTCGGCGACAAGCACGTTGATCAGATCGTTCCAGCGCCCGAGCTCGCGGTACTTATCGGCCAGCGCGGAGAGCGTCGCGCGATCGTGCGGGGACAGCCGCAGGATCGTGTTGTAGACGTTGATCAACATGCCGTCCAAGCGCAGCTTGTCGCGGTAGACCAGCGACAGCTCGCGGAGCAGCTCGATCTTTTGTTCCTGGCTCTCGTCGGGTGTGGCGTCGATCTGTGCCTTGAGCACTTCGCACAGCGCGTTCCACTTCTCCGACTTGGCGTAGAGCTCCTTGAGCACGCGCGCGGCTTCGCGGTGCTGCGGGTCGAGCCGCTGCACGTTCTTCCAGGCATCGATCGCGCGCTCGCCCATGCCGCCGGTCTTCTGTGCGAGCTGCGCGGTCTCGACCGCGAGCGCGAGGCGCCGCGTCGGATCGCTCACGATGCGCTGCGCATCCGACAGGATCTTCAGCAAGCGCTCGAGCTCGCCGGCCGCCGGCAGGTGCTGCCGGTAGAAGTCGAGCATCGCCGGGTGCGTGGGGTCGAGCTTGCGCAAGCGCGCGAAGTACGGCTCGGCGTCCGCAGGCTTGTTGCGCATGCGGTAGTGCACCATGCCGAGCTGCACCAGGATGCCCTGCTCGACATCCAGCTTGTGCGGTACGCGCAATGCGCTCTCGTAGAGCTGGACCAGGTCGTCCCAGCGCTCGCTCTCGGTGAAGCGATCGGTCAGGAACAGCAGCGCTTCGCTGTTGCCCGGCTCGTGATCCAGCACGCGCTCGTAACACGCGACGGCGCGACTCTTGTCGTGAAGCTTGCGCGACAGCACGCGCGCCGCGCGCAGGTACAGGTGGTGGCTGTCCTGCTTGTCGTGCACGGCTTCCGCGCTGTCGAGCAGGTGCTGGGCGAGGTCCTTCCATTCCTCGCGCTCGCGCAGCGTGTGCTCGTACAGCATGATCGCGCGCAGGTTGCCCTTGTCGATCTCGAGCACCTCGTGGAACAGCCGATCGGCGTCCTTGGCCTTCGCCTTGCGCCGGTGCTCCCAGGCCAGGCCCGCCGCTCGCAGCAGCAGCGACGTCTTGAGCGACAGATCGGCCGCGGACTCGGCCTCTTCGACGAAGCGCTTGGCGAACTTCTTCCAGCTCGACTCGGCCTGCTCCAGGCGCTTCAGCGCTTCTTGCACCTCGTTGTCGTCCGGCTTCAGCTCGAGCGCACGCGTGTACGCGGCCGTCGCACCCGCGCCGTCCAGCAGGAACTCGCTGCGCAGCCGGCCCAGCTCTTTCCAGAGTGAAGCGGCGAAGCCCTTGTCGTTCTCTACGAGCTCGACCTCGATCTCGATCAGGCGCGCCACCGTCGCGTACTCGCCGCGCAGCTCGTGCGCCTGACGCGCGCTCTCGAGCGTGCGGACCGGCTCGGATCCCAGGCGCTCGGCGTCGCGCTCTTGCGCGAGGCGCTTCAGCCCCGCGAGCGCCTCGACATCATCGGGGTCGTGCTCGAGCGTGGCTAGGTAGTTGCCAAGGCGTAACAGCTCCTTGGGCGGAGCAATGGGCATCGGCCCCGGTGCGACCATGTCGGTTCGAGTCTGCGCCACGCAAAGCACCCACACCGCGTGGGCTGCACGCCATCCCGCGGACCGGCTGCAAGCGATGGTACTGATCCGGCAGGCTTCGGTGCAAGCCTAGAATCGTTAGGCAATTGCGCGAAGCCCGCAGCCGCGTGCGCTCAAAACGTCATCAGCGCACCAGCCCAAGTTAGGGCTCCCCAGGTGACCAAGCCCAGACCCATGTGGACGGTCGCGAGCGCTTGCAGGGTGCCGTAATCGTTGGCTCGATCCAGCCCACCGACGCGGCTGGCGACCAACAAGCCGAGCGCGATCTGCGCGACCATGCCGCCGAAGTGAACCCAGCGCAGCGTCTTGTGCAGCCGCAATGTGCTGGCGAACTCGCCTTTGCCGGAAGCCAGGTCGTCCGGATCCGGCATCATCAAAGACAGGGTAAACGTGGTCGCGTAGAGCGCGGTGGTCGTGTACGCCAACGCGGATTTGATCGTACGGATCCCACCGCGGCATCCGAAGTCGTCGCCGAACGCCGCCGAGCCTTGGACGCACGGGTTGTCCCCGATGCCGGCGCCGAAGCCGTACAAGTTGTAGTAGTCGATCATACCCGCGGCCAGCGTGAGCGTCATCGCCGCCCAGGTCGCTACACCGAACACCCGGTGGATGCCCGCGATGCTGTTGCGGCGTTTGATCTCCTGCGTGTACTCCTCGTCGGCCGCGCTCTTCGCCTTCTTGGCCTTGGCGGGCTTGGCGGTCTGCTCGGTGGCGGTGGCCGCGTCGGCGTCAGCGTCGGCCTTGTCCTCGTCGTCGTCGTCTTTGGCGGCGTAGGCTTCGAACGCGACTGCCTTGGCAGACAGATCGGCTTCGTAGCCACTCCTCGGACTCGAGCTGAGCTCGGCGTCCGGGAACACGAGCGGAGCGTGCAAGGTCAAACCGAAGATCGGTGTGGCCAAGAGCAGCGCGGTAATACTTCCCATGTCGTTCCTCCGAAGGAGCCGTGGCCGGCGGTGTCCGAGTGGCTTCGCCTTGTACAGCATCGTGGCTCATGGCGAAACTAGGCGCAGCGCCCATGACCGAACCCGCCGCTTCCCTCATCTCGTACCTGGATGCTTCTCCCACACCATTCCATGCCGCCGCCGAGAGCGCGCGTCTGTTGCGTGACGCCGGCTTCGTCGCGCTCGCGGAGCACGAGCCCTGGCAGCTCGCACCCGGCACGCGGGCCTACGTAATACGCGCAGACTCGAGCTTGGTCGCCTTCGTGTGTGGCGAAAAGCAACCCTCGGAAGCAGGCTTCCTGCTGATCGGCGCGCATACCGATTCACCCAACTTGCGCATCAAGCCAAGCCCTGACGTAAGTCGTCACGGCTACCGGCAGTTGGCCGTGGAAGCTTACGGCGGCGTACTGCTGACGACGTGGTTGGATCGGGACCTCTCGTTGGCCGGCCGTGTCAGCGTGAACGATGGGCGCGGTGCGCCGCGCACGCTGCTGATCGACCTGGGGCGCCCGCTTTTGCGCATTCCGAACCTCGCGATCCACCTCAACCGCAACGTCAACAGCGAGGGCTTGGTGCTGAACGCGCAGGCTCATCTCGCGCCAATCATCGGCCTCGCCAGCGAAGACGGCGAGTCTCTTCGTGAGCTCCTCGCGCGTGAGCTGGCGGCGCGCGGCACGCCGACCGCGCCTGAAGCCATCCTCGGCTGGGACCTCTCGCTCTACGACGTGCAGGGGGCGACGGTCTCGGGGGTCAACGGCGAGTTCATCCAGTCCGCGCGCCTCGACAACCTCGCGAGTTGTTTCGCCGCCGTCACCGCATTGGCGAAGTCGCCGCGCGGGGTCGCCGCGACGCGCGTGATCGCCCTCTACGACCACGAAGAAGTCGGCAGCCGCAGCGCGCACGGCGCCGCCTCGCCTTTCTTGCGCCAGCTGCTCGAGCGCATCACCTACGCCAGAAGGCTCGCGCCTGATGCGCGCGACCCTTCCGATGACAATCGGTCGCCGGCGCTGCGCGGCGGCTCCGCCGACGATGACCGCGATCCCGAAGCCTTCGCGCGCGCGATCGCGCGGTCGTTCTTGATCTCGGCCGACATGGCGCACGCGATTCACCCGAACTACGCGGATCGGCACGAGCCCAACCACGCGCCGGTGTTGGGCGGAGGCCCGGTGCTGAAGAGCAACGTCAACCAGTCGTACGCGACCGACGGCCTGAGCGCCGCGCGCTTCGTGCAGCTGTGCCAGCAGGCCGAAGTGCCGCTACAGCACTACGTCGTGCGCAGCGACCTGCCCTGCGGCAGCACCATCGGGCCGATCACCGCCGGGCAGATCGGGCTTGCCACGGTCGACGTCGGAAACCCGCTGCTGTCGATGCACTCGATCCGCGAGATGACCGGCACCAAGGACGTCGGCCATCTGGCGCGTGTGCTGGAGCGCTTCTTCAGCTGAGCTCGAAGTGCTTGCAGAACACGACGCGTGCGTTCGGGTCGCGGTAGTGCTGCTCGCGATGCTCGGTCGTGGGGTAGCCGTGCGCGCAGCGTTCGTGCTCGTCGTCGAACAGGGCGCAGTGCTCGCAGTTGAAACGCAAACGGTAGCGTTCGCGTTGCTCCCGAAACGTTGCGTCCTGTTCGATCTTCACGGCTTCTCGATCTTCTCGACGCGCTTCGCGTGGCGGCCGCCTTCGAACTTGCCGTCGAGAAACGCCCGCAAGATGTCCTCGGCCAAGCCCGGGCCGACGATGCGCGAGCCGAGGCAGAGCACGTTGGCGTCGTTGTGCGCGCGCGTCATGCGCGCCGCGTAGGGGTCGGTGCAGGGCGCGGCGCGGACGCCGGCGTGCCGGTTCGCCGTCATCGCTACGCCCAGGCCCGTGCCGCAAACCAGCACGCCCAGCGGGTACTTACCGGCCGCGATACCCGCCGCGACCTTGTGCGCGTAGTCGGGGTAGTCCGTGGACGTCTCGTCGAAGGTACCGAGGTCCTCGAACGCGACACCCCACGACTGCAGGGCCTTCTTGAGTGATTCCTTGAGCCCGTAGCCCGCGTGATCCGAGCCGAGCGCGAGCGATTTGCCGGAGGTATCACTCATGGCGCTTGAACACCAACGCGACGTTGGTGCCACCAAAACCGAAGGAGTTGGAGAGAGCGACTTTGATCTTCTTTTGCCGCGCGTGATGCGGCACGAGGTCGTAGCCCGCAGCCGCCTCGTCCGGATTATCCAGGTTGATCGTCGGCGGCACGATGCCGTCGTGGAGCGCGAGCACCGAGATCGCCGCCTCGAGCCCGCCCGCGGCTCCCAGCAAGTGGCCGGTCATCGACTTGGTGCTCGAGATCAGCAGCCCAGACTTGGCGTGGGCGCCGAAGACTTTTTCGATCGCGACGAGCTCGGTGATGTCGCCCGCGTCGGTCGAGGTGCCATGCGCGTTCAGGTAGTCCACGTCGCTCGCGTTGAGCTTGGCATCCTTCAAGGCCGCGCGCATCGCGCGCTGCGCGCCCTCGCCTTCGGGCGACGGTTGCGTCAGGTGGAAGGCGTCGGCGGTGGCGCCGTAGCCGAGGATCTCGGCGTAGATCTTCGCGCCGCGTTTGATCGCGGCCTCGCGCTCTTCCAGGATCAGGATCCCGGCGCCCTCGGCCATCACGAAGCCATCGCGGTCGCGATCGTAGGGTCGACTGGCCTTCTCGGGCTCGTCGTTGCGCTTGGAGAGCGCGCGCATGGCGTTGAAGCCGCCGATGCCGAGGCCGGTGATCGCGGCCTCGGATCCGCCCGCGACGGCGAACTCGAGGTCGCCGCGCGAGATCCAACGAAAGGCTTCACCGATGGCGTGGGCACCCGAGCTGCACGCACTGGTGGTCGTGTAACTCGGGCCCTGGAAGCCAAAACGGATCGAGACGTTGCCGGGAGCCAGATTCGTGATCGACGCAGGGATGAAGTACGGCGTCATGCGCCGCGGGCCCTTCTCGAACAACACGCGCGCCTGAGCCTCGATCATCATCAGGCCGCACATACCGACGCCGATGAAGGTGCCCGTGACCTCCTTCGATTCGTCGCTCAGATTCGCGATCCCAGCGTCATCGACGGCCAATTGACTGGCCGCGATGGCGAGGTGGATGAAGCGGTCACCTTCGCGCAGCCGCTTTTTCTCGATGTACTTCTCGGGATCGAACGTCCGGCATTCGCCCGCGATGGTCGTCGCGTAACCAGTCGCGTCGAATGCCGTAATGGGACCGATGCCGCTCTTACCCTCGCGAAGCGCTCGCCACGTACTTCCCGTATCGCTGCCGCAGGGACTAACCGTTCCAACACCCGTGATGACTACCCTTCGCATGTCACCCTTGCAGGGACGACGAAAAGCCCGCCCCAAACCTCACGTCAGAGTTGATAACTGAGAGGCCCCACCGGCCAGCGACAGCGCCCCGCCCAAGCTCAAGTCTCTATTTGACGTGTTCTTGGATGTACTTAATCGCGTCGCCTACGGTGCCGATTTTCTCGGTGTCCTCGTC
This sequence comes from Polyangiales bacterium, assembly GCA_035274465.1. Lineage (GTDB taxonomy): Bacteria > Myxococcota_A > Polyangia > Polyangiales > JAFGIB01 > JADGRF01. The sequence goes on along the minus strand of DATEOF010000195.1, from coordinate 56,070 downwards.
GGGGATGTCGATCTCGAACTGCTCCTCGAACGCCAACACCAGTTCCACGATCGCCAGCGAATCGGCTCCCAGATCTTCGATGAACTGAGCTTCGTCCTTCACTTCCGCGATGTCGACATCCAGCTGTTGTGCGACGATTTCCTTAACCTTCTGCGCGATATCCATCCAACCCCTCCAAAAGGGTGCAACTTGGTACTCGTAAGCTGACGACCAACTTCAGAAACTTCGAACTACACGTACATCCCCCCGTTCACGCGCAGCACTTGGCCTGTGATGTACGACGCCTCGTCGGTGCACAGGAATAGCACCGCTGCTGCGACATCTTCCGGCTTACCGATGCGCGCCAGCGGGATTTGCTCGATCATGTACTTCTTCGCATCCTCCGGCAGATTCTTGGTCATGTCGGTGTCGATGAAGCCGGGCGCCACGGCGTTGACCGTGATGCCGCGCGAGGCGTACTCCCGAGCCAGCGTCTTCGTCAAGCCGATCAAAGCAGCCTTGGATGCGGAGTAAACCGTTTGACCCGGATTGCCGAGCTCCGCGACGACGCTCGCGAGATTGATGATGCGACCGGTCTTTGCACGCATCATGAGACGCACCGCGGAGCGCGCACAGTTGATAGCGCCGGTGACGTTAACGGCAAATGTCTTCTGTATGTCTTCATCCGACACACGCAACAATAGGTTGTCGCGCGCGATGCCGGCGTTGTTGACGACGATGTCCAGCCTGCCCAGGCGCTTGTGCAGCTCCTTCAGCGCCTCGTCCACCTGCTCGCCATGGGTCACATCCAGGCGCTTGAGCTCGCCCTTACCCCCGCTTTCGGACAGCAGGCGCAGCGTCTCCTGACCCACGTCCTCGGGCAGCACATCCGCGGCGACCACGTACGCGCCGGCATTGCCGAGCGCCTGCGCCATGGAGCGGCCCAGGCCGCGGAATCCCCCTGTGATGACCGCTACCTTTCCATCGAGTCTAAACATCGTCCCCTCTCCTTGTTGCTACCCGTCTACCATCGAACGAGCGCGCTGCCCCAGGCGATCCCCCCGCCCAGCGCACAAAACACCAACGATTGTCCGGCTTGCAGCTTGCCTGCGCGCGCGGCCTGGTCGAGCGCAATCGGGACGGACGCACTCGAGGTGTTCGCGGTTTGATCGATGTTGATGAAGAAGCGTTCCATCGGAATGCCGGTTCGTTTCTGGACGGCTTCCAGGATGCGAATGTTGGCCTGGTGCGGAATGACCCAGTCGACTTCCTCCGGTGGCAGGCCGTTGGCCTCCAGCGCAGTTCGTACGGAGGAACTAAGGCCACGCACGGCGTAGCGAAAGACATCTTTCCCCGTCATGTGCACCAAATGCTGTTTTGCGCGCAGCATTTCTTCACTGGGTGGCGTGCGTGAGCCACCTCCGGGGATGTAGAGGGACTCGATCTTCGAGCCGTCGGCATAGATGTGCGTCGAGAACAAGCCACGGCCATCGCCGCTGGCCGGGCCGATGACCGCAGCACCGGCGCCGTCACCGAACAATACGCACGTCGATCGATCGCTCCAGTCCACGAGCCGACTGAGCAGTTCCACGCCGACCACGAGCACGTAGCGCGCTTGACCACTGCGCACGAAGTTATCCGCGATACTCAGGCCATAGATGAAGCCGGCGCACGCGGCCGAGAGATCGAACCCGGGACAATCGCGCCGTGCACCGAGGTTTCGCTGCACGAACATCGCCGTCGACGGCATCGGCATGTCGGGACTGATCGTGCCGACCACGATCAGATCCAGATCCTTGGCCGAGATACCCGCCGCCTCGAGCGCGCGCCGTGAGGCGTGCGTGGCCATGTCGCTCGACGCTTCGCTCTCCGCCGCGACGTGGCGCTGGCGGATGCCGGTGCGCGAGGCGATCCACTCGTCGGACGTGTCGATTATCTTCTCGAGATCGCGGTTCGTGCGAACCGTCGCGGGAAGATAGTGACCGGTGCCCAGGATGCGCGCGGCGGGTTGTCGATCGGTTCGGGTCACAACGCTTGCGCCTTACGCCTGCGCTTCGTCGCCCTTGTCGACGACCTTGCGACCCTTGTAATGCCCGCAGCTCCCGCACACGCGGTGCGGCAGCATGACCTCGCCACATTTCGGGCAGGGCACGACGTTGGGTGCAGTCACTTTATCGTGGTTCGCGCGACGCTTGTCGCGCTCGGATCGGCTCTTTCGACGCTTGGGAACGGCCACCGTGTCACTCCTTGTTGGGCGGGATTTTGTCTCGCAGTCGTAGCAAAGGCGCAAGCCTGGGATCGACCTTGGCATCGCTCGGACCGAAGACATCTTCGGGCGGACGCACGTGCTTGGGCACGGCGATGCCCTTACAGTCCGGCGAGCAAAGTGGTTGCATGGGGACCTCGAGCACGAGGTACTCGCGGATCAGCGGGTCCAGCACGATGGCGTTGCCGCTGAACGTCTCGCGCGACAGCTCGTCGTCATCTTCGTCGTCGAGCTCGTGCTCCGCGCCCGAGCCCTCGGACCCGGCTTGGCCTGCGCCGCGGCTGAACAATGACGTGAAGCGCGTATCGACCGGCACGGTCGCGACACCGAGGCAGCGTCCGCACTCCGTGACCAGCGCGGCCTGCACGTGGCCGTCCACCAGATACTCGTCTGGGTCATTCTTTTGCGCGTGCACGCGCAACGAGCCCTGCGGCGCATTCGGATCCGGACGCAGCTGAGCATCGGCCAGAGTGGTCTCGAGCCAACTCGGCGTCAGCTCGAACTCGTAACTCTTGCCGCTCTCATCGATGTCGTGGATCAGCAGCGAAAACTCGGACATGGCCCGCGGCGGCTTCGCACAAGCGCGCGAAACCCGCCCCTAAAAGGGGTGCGGACTATGGTATGCGCCCCCGGCGAAGTCAACGCACCCGCAAGGCTCGCGCCCACGGGCGCGACCCTTCCTATGACTATCGGTCGCCGGCGCTGCGCGGCGGCTCCCGGTTGGCCGTCACATGACGACATTTACGCCATTTGCACCGACTTCGAGCAGGAGCAGGGCGTTGCTCGCGAGCGCGCCGCTCGTGGTCTCTCGGCGAGGGCCGAACAGGCGGGGGACAGCCGTCAGCCCCAGGTTGCCGCCGGCCGGAAGCGCCACCTCGTCGTTGGGCCAGGCGTAGAGGCCGCCGCGGGCGCCGACTTTCTCGCCGAAGCTGGCGACCAGCGCGCTGCCCAGGGGAATGCCTGTAGCGCTCTGGGGGCCCTCCGCTCCGCCTAGCTTGGCGGGCGCCTGCCAGCTCAAAAGCCAACGCGTTTCGCCCGGTCGTGCCGGGCCGAGCTCCTGCGCTGCGGCCTCGAGGTCCTCTCGGTCGAAGCCACAGGCCGCGTCCTGGACCGCGTACCTGCCCAGCTCGGCGCCCGGCAGGGGCACGAAGGTATTCGAGCCGATACGGATGCCGCGCAGAACCGTACCATCGATGATGCGAGCCGCGGCCGGCAAGTCCTCGAACGCCTTTTCATGGGCCGCCCAGGTGTCGCGGCCCCCGAGCACGATCAAGCTGGGGGTCGACAGGCTGGCGAGCGCCTGGATCGTGGCCGTGGCCGCGGTCGCACCTTCGCCCACCCCGCCGAGCAAGATCAGCAGGTCTGCCTCCGCCGCGCGCACTCGGGCCAACGCGTCCGAACCCGGCGCGCCGCTGAAGCCCGGCGCCGACAACGCGGCCACGCGCATCGGCCGCGCGGGCCCCTCCACTCGCAAAATTCGCTGCTCGATCACGAACGTCCACGGACCCGCCCGCAGCGTGCGCGCTTCAGGTACCGGACCAGCCACGCAGCGCACGTAGGGAGTCTTGCCCGCTTTGCGGAGCTTGGATTCTGCGGAACAACCAACAACATACAAACAAGTAACCAACGACAAACCGCCGAGTACCTTGGCCCATACACCCGCGGCGCCACAGGCGTAACATGCGCGGATGCAGGGGGAATTCGACCCGTGCGCAGTAGCGCCCCTGACGCGCCCATTGTAGATGGACTTCGATCGGCGCATTCCCCGCTCGAATGGGCGACAGCGCTCGAAGCGTTCTAAAGGACAGTCATCGCCCATGGATATGCCGACTCGTTTCAAGGGAACCGCATCCTACCTAACCAACGAAGCCCTGGAAGCCGCAGTAGATTGTGCGTTGGCGCTGCAGAAGCCCTTGTTGGTCCGCGGCGAGCCGGGCACCGGTAAGACGCTGCTCGCGGAGGCTGTTTCCGAGGCACTCGGGCTCGAGCTGTTGACCTGGCACGTGAAGAGCACGACGCGGGCGCAAGAAGGCTTGTACACGTACGACACGGTACAGCGCCTCTACGATTCGCGCTTCGGCGATGGCGACGTGCGTGACATCAAGCGCTACATCAAGCTCGGGCCGCTCGGCCGGTCGTTTGCTTCGGAGAAGCGGGTGGTGCTGTTGATCGACGAGGTCGACAAGGCCGACATCGAGTTCCCGAACGACCTGCTCCACGAGCTCGACAAGATGCGCTTCCGCATCGTCGAGACCAACGAAGAGGTCGTCGCCAAGCAGCGCCCCGTGGTGATCATCACCAGCAACGCGGAGAAGGAACTGCCGGATGCGTTCTTGCGACGCTGCGTGTTCCACTTCATCGACTTCCCGGACAAGGATCTGATGGGGCGCATCGTCGAGGTGCATCACCCGCGCCTGGACGAGAACGTGGCCGCTCAGGCGATGGACGCGTTCTACAAGATCCGCAACATGCAGCGCCTGCGCAAGCGTCCCAGCACCAGTGAATTGGTGGACTGGATCCACATGCTCAAGACCATGGGCGTGAAGGACATCAAGCTCGACAAGAACCTGCCGTTCCTGGGCACGCTGCTCAAGAAGGAGCAGGATCTCGTGGCCTACGCCGATCAGCTTGCCGGCGGCTCGCGCTGGCGCTCATGATCTGAGCCATGTTCGTTCCATTCCTCTACCGCTTGCGACAGCACGGAGTGCCGGTGGGCACGCAGGAGGCGCTCGCGCTGGCCAAGGCGATGGTCATCGGGCTGCACGACTCGTCGCTCGACGGCTTCTACTACACCGCGCGCGCGCTCTGCGTTCACAACGAAGGCCACCTCGACGCGTTCGATCAGGCGTTCCTCGCCGAATTCCGCGGCGTGGAGGGCAAGCACCTGCAGCTCAAGGAAGAGCTGATGCAGTGGTTGAAAGACGCCAAGCTGCGGCCCGAAGATCTGACGCCCGAGGAGCGCAAGCTGCTCGAGGAGCTCGACATCGAAGAGCTCAAGCGCCTGTTCGAAGAGCGCATGAACGAGCAGCGCGAGCGGCATGATCGCGGCAACCGCTGGGTCGGCACGGCGGGCACGTCCCCGTTCGGCCGCCAGGGCGAAGGCAAGGAAGGTGTGCGCGTGGGCGGCGCCGGCGGCAACAAGTCAGCCGTGCAGGTCGCCGATGCACGCAAGTACCGCCCGTACCGCTCGGATCTCGCGCTCGACGTGCGACAGATGGAGATGGCGCTGCGCCGGCTGCGCATGTGGCACCGCGAAGGCGGCGACGAAGAACTGGATCTCGACGGTACGATCGACAAGACCGCGAACAACGCGGGCGAGCTCGAGGTCGTGGTGCGGCCCCCGATCCGGCCCAACACCCGCGTGATCCTGATGATGGACGTCGGCGGATCGATGGATCCGTACGTCGATCTGATGAACCGCCTGTTCAGCGCGACCAAGAAGGCCACGCACTGGAAAGAGCTACGCACGTACTACTTCCACAATTGCGTGTACGGCCGCGTGTACAAGACCGAACGCTTCGACGACCCGGTCTGGGTGCAGGACCTGCTGCACGAGTGCGGGCGCCACTACAAGCTGATCATGGTCGGCGACGCGCTGATGGCGCCGTACGAGCTGATGCGCCAGGGCGGAGCGATCGGCATCAACGACAGCAACGCGCTTCCCGGCATCGCCTGGCTGACGCTGCTGCAACAACACTTCAAGAGCAGCATCTGGCTCAACCCGGAGCCGCCGACCTACTGGGACGGCAACACCATCCAGGCCGTGCGGCAGGTCTTCGACATGTACCCGCTCACGCTCGAGGGGCTGACGCAGTCCATGCAGCAGCTCAGCCGCGGTCGGAACATCCGGAAGTAACCAAGCCTACAGGCCGAGCTTGATGCCGCCCTTCGCGTCGGCCTTGCCCGAGGCCTTCACTTGATTCTGCGACGAGCTCGCCGATGCCTTGGTCTGCACCGACGCGGAGCCCTCCACGCTCGCCTTCGCAGGCGCCGAATCCAGGTGCTTCGGCTGGGCGCCCGGCGACGGCGGCGCATCGGCCGCTGGCGGCGGGGTCTGCACGTACTGGCCCTTGGGCAGATCGATATAGAGGAAGTAGTAGCCCGTCGGGCCGCGTTCGCTCGACACCACCGGCGAGATGTCCGCTCGCATGTCGAGCACGAGCGTTACGCCCTCTTTCTGCACGTCGATGTTCACGCGCGCGACGGGTGTGTTGAAGAAGCGCGTCTCGAGCGGCAAACGGTTGGTATTGCCGGCGACCTTGGCGCCGGGCAGATACACGCTGAATTTGGCCGGTGCAGCTGATGGCTGCGGGGTGAGCGCGCCGGTGGATTGGATGAAGACGCGTGAGGTTCCGTCCTGGCGCATCTGGAAGCCCGGCCAGGTGATCAGCGGCTTGGTCTCCGTCTTTGGGGCCTGGACGGGGGGGGCGCTCGAGTTGCCCGGGACGACGCCGGCGTAGGAACCCAGCGGGTGCCCGTCGGTTGGCACTGCCAGCGGTTCATCGCGCACGATGCTGCCGCGCGCCGCCTGGCGGATGTCGTAATCCGCTCCGGCGCTGATGCTCTCCGTGGTGTTGACGGCGTCAGGCCCGTCCCCTTCTTCTGCTCGAACTACGCTGGCCGCCGCGAGTATCCCGAACGCCCAACTCCAACCTGCTGATGCGCGCAACATGCAAACCATGTTACGCGAGCGTGCGGCCGGGGCGCAAAAGACGGTCGAGCGGGTGGGGACACCACACCCGCCCACTCCTGGTCGGCACTAATTGGCGTAGCCCAGGGCCTTCAGACCGGCCTTCGTGGCATCGTCCATGTCGGCAGCTTCGCTCTTCAGCTCCACAGACTTGCCTTTCGGCACGGCAGATACCCAGTCGCCCCGGTCCCGGGTACCCAGGAACTGGCCGAGCAGGATCCGGCAGTAGCGCAGGGCGATGGGGTGCGACTTCAGCTCGAGCTCGGTCTTCTCGCCGGGGTCGGTCTTGAGGTCGAAGAACGTGGGGATCAGTCCGCGCAGGATCAACTTCCAGCGCCCTGCCCTGACCACGCGGCGGTCGTCGAGAAAATCACTGAACGCCGCGGCGGGCGCACCGGGCAGCGCGCCTATCAGCTGCGGGATTCGATCCGTGCCTTCCATGACCTCGGGCACCGGGATGCCGCTGGCCGAGAGGATGGTGGGCGAGACGTCGACCGTGCTGACCGTGTTGGACACGCGCTGCGGACCCACCGTGCCGGGCCAGCGCACGATGAACGGGACGTGCAGCAGCTCCTGGTACACCGAGTGGCCGTGACCGTAGCTGCCGTGGTCGTAGAACTCTTCGCCGTGATCCGCGGTGACCACGAACACCAGCTGGTCGTAGATGCCCAGCTTCTTCAGCCGATCGATGAACACGCCCAGATAGTGGTCGTGGTAGCTGATCTCGCCGTCGTACAGCGCCGCGAGGTGCGCGCGGTCGGCGTCGTCGAACGTGACCTTCGGCGGCACGCGCTTGGCCTTCTCCAGCATGTCAGGCGTCGCGCGCGGCGTGACCTTGCCGCTGTAGGCTTCGGTCTCGTACATCTTCAAGAACTCGGACGGCGGATCGTACGGCACGTGCGGATCGATCGTGTGCACGTACAGGAAGAAGCGCTTGTCCTTGTTCTTCGCGACCCAGTCCGCAGCGTCCTTGAACACCAGCTCCGCCTTGGTCGATTTGTTCTCGCGGATGTAGTTGGTGTAGAAGTCCCAGCCCTGGTTGAAGCCGAACTTGTCCGAGACGTAGCCGTTGGCGATGAACGAGGCAGTGGCAAAGCCGTTCTGCTTGAACACCTCGCTGACCATCAGCGCCTTGTCCGCCAGCACCGCCTCGCTCTCCTTGGTACCGTGCGACATCGGATACAGGCCGGTCAGCACCGAGGCCACCGAGGGCTTGGTCCAGTTCTCGGGCGACTGAGCGTTCTCGAGCACCGCGGCTTCGGCCGCGAACGCGTCGAGCACCGGCGTCGTCACACGACTACTCTTGTCATACGCGCGTAGGCGATCGGCGCGCAGCGTGTCGATGAGCAGCACGACCACGCTCTTGGCCTGCGTCTTGACCTCGACGGTGTTGGGCTGCGCGATCATGATCGTCGGCGAGCTGAAGGCGACGTTGCCTCCGTCGGCCACCAGGTCGAGCTTGACGACCGAACCTGCGTACGCTTCGAGCGGCAAGACTTGATCTTGCCACTTCGCGCCGAGCGCAGCCTTCCAGAGCTCCTTGCTCTTGCCGCCTTCCGGCGTGATGCGCACCGTCGCATTCCCGCTGGTCTCGGTCGCACCTGCGCGCAGGCTGAGCTTCGCGCCCTTCGGGATCTCGAGGTAGTAGCTCAGGCTCGAGCCCGCCGGCAGGCTGATCGCCGCACGCTTCTGACCTCCGACCGTGGCGTCGGCGACCAGCGCCGAATACGGCACCGGCGCGGGCGCCTCGGTCGCCGCAGCGGGCAACACGCGCATCCAGTCGACGGCCGCAGCGACGTCCTCGCCGTCGACCTGCTTCACGCCGCCCCAGCGCATGTTGAGGTTGTTCTCGCCCGCGCGCGTCGCTTCCGCGGGCACCTTCACTTCGTACTCCGCCCAGTCGGGGCCCTTGTCGAGCTTGATCGCCGGCAACGCGGTGTTGTTGGCGTAGATCTGCAGCATGCCGGTGCCGATCGGCTTGAGCCGGAGACGAAGCGCGACGGCCTCGTTGCCCCGCAGCGGCAGATACACGCGCGTGCTCGCAGAAGCGGCGTTGGTGAACGTGGTCTCGCCGGCCTTGCTGTCCTTGCCCCAGCCCGTCTTCCACTGGCCGACGGTGTACTTGGCGCGCGCGGGTGTACCGAAGTCGATGAACAGGCCGCCGCGCTCGAAGTCGGCCAGGTGCACCAGGTTCTGGAGGTTGAGGTGCGCGTTCCTGGGATCCGGCGCTGCCTGCGGCGTCTCTGCCGCTGGAGCATCGGCTGGGGCGGCGGGTTGGGCGGCCGTGGCAGGAGCGACGGCGGTCGCCACGTTCTGCTCCAGGTTCTTTTGTGGCTCGGTCTTGGAACAGCCCAGGACCAGCAAACCCGCACACACCCAAGCGCAAACCAGGTATCGACCCATACGTCCTCCGTATCCAGCTCTCTCGTGTCGCCGCGCGGCCGCGAGTATAGCCCACGCGGCAGACCTGGCCCGCTTCAAAACCTGGGACAGGAAGATCTCGCGGTGTTTTGCCGGCGTATGCAGCTCATGGCGGCGGCGCGGAGCGCGCAGGCGCGGAATCACTAGCGATCGCCGGTGCGCGAATTCAAAGCTCTGCCAGCGGTAAGCTCACGATGCGCGTCTCGCCGGCGCGCACGATCAAGTAGCGAAAACTGGTGCTCTTGCCGGCGCGCACCACCAGCTCGTGCCTGCCCACGGGCAGGGCCACCGCCAGAGGTGGTTTGCCGAGCTCACGCTCGCCCACGCGCACGGTCGGTGCCGGATCGGTCCCGTGGTACTCGAGCACCAGGAGCCCCTGATCCTCGGCCACCTCGACGCCGCGACTGTTGTCCACGAAGGGCAAGATGCGACCGAGCTGCGTATTCGGTAGCGCCGGCTCGGCTGGGGCTGGGGTCGGGCTCGAAACCTTTTCGACCGGTGCGGTCGCCGCCTCGATCGTGGTCTGCAATGGCGCGGGCCGCAGCTCGTTCGGCTTGCGCAACGTCAGCTGCTGCCAGCCGAAATACCCGACTGCCGCCAGCACGAACAACGTCGCGGTCAACCGCAAGCCCTCGGAGCGATCGAGTCGACTCGGCAAAGGTCGCGAAAACGCCTCGCCCTCGTCACTACCGACCGCATCGAGATCAGCCTCGGGTTCCGCGGGCGGGACGCTCGGCGGTCCCAAACCGCGCACGGTCTTCGAGCCCACCGGGCGAGTGGCAAGTTGCTCGTCGTCGCCGACGGCGGCAGTGCTGTCAGCGTTCAGCAGTGCTCCTCGCGCGACCACAACCTCCGACTTGCGAGCTTGATCGTCTACCTCGACGCTCACTGCAACGGGCGCTGGCTCGGGCTCGGGTGTCGGTGAAGAATCCTCGGTCGAGCGACCGATCCCGACCAGCGTGGCATCAGCGCGCTCGAACTTCACCGGCACGATCGGGACAACCGGCGTGTCCCGATCGCCGACCTCGCGCCGCGGCGGCACCGACGACGTGAGCAACGTCAACTGCGGCGTCTCGCGCTCCTTCTGGGCCGCAGCCACCAGGTCCTCGCCATCCGCGCTCCACACGCCGGTGATCGCGAGCACGCGGGCCAACTGCCGCAGATCCCGCTCCAACTCCTCGGCCGCGAACTTGCCGTCGCGCAGCACGCTCTCGGCCGTGGCATTGCCCGTGCGGAACAACGCCACGATCTCGTTCATCTGCTCGCTCGCGCCCTGCGAGAGCGATTGCAGCACCTCGTCGTCGAACGCTATCAAGGACACGCGCAGCAACCGCGCGTCCGACACCGCGTCGATCAACGCCGACAGGCGCCGACCCGCGGCGACGAGCGCGCGATCCAGCGGCTCGCTCAGCGCGGTGCGCAACGACGCGCTGGAGGTGCTGACCTCGAACTCGGCCATGCCCAGGCCGAGCAGCTGCATCAACGCCTTGTCGCCCCGCGTGAAGCTGCCGTCCGCCGCCGTGCGCGTCACCGCCAGCCGGCGGCCGGAGCGCACTTCCACCTCGAAGATGCTCCAGGCATCGCGCACCACCAGGTGTGCGTCCGGTCGGAACGCCGCGATCAGCTCGAGCAGGACCCAGGCATTGAAATCCTCGAGCGTGCCGCGCACCTCCCCGGGCGCGCGCAGCTGCGCGGCGAGCCGGGTACGCGGCTCGAGCACCTCTTGCACCACGTTCAGGATCTGCGGGCTACCGGCTTCCTTGCGCAGGTAGCCCGCGGCACCGGCGTCCAGCTCGCGCATGCGCTGCAGCAGGTCGTCCTTCCACGACAGCAGCACCACCGGCACGCGCGCGAGCAGCGCGTCGCGCTTGAGCTCGCGACACAGGCCGAAGCCGTCGAGCTTCGGCATCAGGATGTCGCTGACGATCACGTGCGGCTGCTTGCGGCGCGCCAGCTCCAGGGCTTCGCGGCCGTTGTGGGCCTGAAAGACCGTGGCCGAAGCCTCGCGCAACAAGCCGACGAAGAACCAGAGCACCGCCGGATCGTCATCGGCCACCAGCACGCGACAACCCGCGAGCAGTTGCGCCGGATGCGCAGCCGCTGCAGCCGACGGCTGCAAGGACGAGCGCTCGTCGCTGCGCAGGCGTACGCGCTCGCGCTGTTGCTCTGCCAGGTGCGAGCGCACGCGCCCGATCGCCGACCAGGCCGCTGCCATCAGCTCCGAGCCGTCGCCCACACGCATGCGCTCCTGCTTGCCCTCGCGCAGCGACTCGGCGATGCCGCGCCGGATCTCCTCGGCGATCTGGGCGGCGATATCGTCGACCGAGCCCTCGCGCAGACCGAAGCGCCTGCGCTCCCCCGCACGCTCGAGCAGTGGCTCGAGTGCAGCCGCCGTGAGCGGCAGGCGCAGCACACCGTCGGCGCCGAGCTGATCGATGACCGGCTGCTCGTCGCTCGCAGTCTCCGGCAGTAGCAGGTGCACGCTGGCCGCGGGCGTCAGCGGATCGCTCTTGAGCCGGCGCACCAGATCCGCTCCGGGCTGGTTGGCGAGCTCGGCCGAGATCAACACCAGGTCAGGGGAGCGCTCGTGCAACACGCGCACGGCTTCATCCGGGCTCGCCGCGTGCAGCAGCTCGATGCCGGCCGCAGCTGGCGAGAGGCCCGCGCCCAGCTCCGCATCGCACCCCAAGGGTACTTCCTCCGCGGCGCGCCCGAAGGGCGCTTGCTCCAGGGCGCCGCACAACAGCACCAGCGCCGGCTGCGGCGTGGGCAAGAGGCCCGACACGGTCTGCTCCAACAGCACGGGCGGGCCGAGCCCCGGATCGGTCGTGTCTTCCTCGACGCCTTCCGGCAACGAGAGGGACCGCGGCTCGAGCGCCGGCAGGAGCGCGACGCGATCCGCTGGCCGGTCGGTGGTCTCGTACGTCGCGCTGTGCACGCCGGACTCGAACGACTGCGGCTCGATCGGGGGCAGCGACTCGGCCGTGCCCTGACTGAGCGCCGTCCAGTCGATCAGCACGTCGACCTCGTCCTCGGGCAACTCGAGGGGCGCGTGCGAATCGCCGAGCAGTGGGCGATCGGTCTGGAGCAGCGGGCGCGAGTCGCCGGACCGCGGCGGCCTGCTCTGCTCCATCAGCGAACGCAACAGCTGTGGGTCTCCAGCAAGCGTCGGTCGATCGCCGTCCTCCGGCTCGATGCCGAGCGCGCGATCGAGCTCGGCGATCGCCAGGCGCTCGGCGTCGGAGGGTGGCAGCTCGACGTCGATCGAGAGCTCCACCGGCGGCGGACGCAGATCCGCGGCCGAAGAACGCGGCACGCCGAGGGCCAGCACGGGTGGTGTGTAGTCGTCCGGCTGCCCCGCAGGCAGATCGATCAGGATCGGGTCGTTCTCTGCTGCCGCTGCCGGCGGCAACGGCAGCTCGTGCACGACGGCTTCCTCTTCCTTGCGTAGCTCGCGCACGTCCGAGTACGCAGCTGGCGGCGGCAGGCTGGTGGGACGCACGTAGGTGGGTAACGACGCCACCACCACGATCACCGCGTCGATCTCCTCGCTGGTGAACGGGCGCTGGGATTGCTGGGCGAGGTCCAGGCGCGCGATCAAGTCCTGGACGGCGAGCGACAGAGCGGGCTCCTCGAACACCTGTGCGCTGGCCAGGAGCGCGTGCAGCCGCCGCCGCAAGACGTTGGCCGCCTCGGGATCGTGGGGGTCCCGGGCCAGCCGTTCCGCCGTGCTCGAGAGCTCGTGGGCCCGAGCCGGCAGACCCTCCACGAAGCGCAACCGCGCGCTGAACAGCGCCGAATTCGCAGCCTGAGCCATGGTGGAGGATTGTACACCGAGCGGCCGGGACGTGTGGCTCTGCTTGCGCGAGGGCCCTGGGCCAAGTAAGTCAGCCGCCGTGCGCTTCGTCGATGAAATCACGCTGGAGGTCCAGGGCGGTCGCGGTGGCGACGGCTCGGTCGCCATGCGCCGCGAGAAATACAAGCCGCTAGGGGGCCCCGCGGGCGGCGATGGTGGCGATGGCGGCGATGTAGTCTTCGAGGCGGACACGCGCCTGACGACGCTGTTCGACCTCAAGTACAAGCGCGTCTTTCGAGCCCAGGACGGTGAGCACGGGCGCGGCAAAGACCAGTACGGCAAGGGCGGGGAAGCCTTGATCGTGCGCGTACCCGTCGGGGCGCAGGTCTTCGACGCCGAGTCGGGCGAGCTGCTCGCCGACCTGGACGAGCCCGAGCAGCGCTTCACGGCGGCCGCCGGTGGCCGCGGCGGACGCGGCAACATGCACTTCGCGACCCCCACCGATCGCGCCCCCATGCGCGCCGAACCGGGGGAGCCCGGCGCACAGCGCAAGCTGCGCATGGAGCTCAAGCTGCTGGCGGACGTGGGCATCGTCGGGTTTCCGAACGTCGGCAAGAGCACCCTGATTTCAGCCATCTCGCGCGCCCGTCCCAAGGTCGCGGACTACCCGTTCACGACGCTGGTGCCGAATCTCGGCGTAGTTTCGCGCGGTGAGCAGCGCTCGTTCGTGGTCGCCGACATCCCGGGCTTGATCGAAGGCGCGGCCGATGGCGCCGGGCTCGGACACCGCTTCCTGAAGCACATCGAGCGCACGCGCGTGCTGCTGATCCTGGTCAGCGTCGATCCCACACCCGGCCGTTCAATGACGTACGACCTGGCCGCGCTGCAGCGCGAGCTCGAGCGCTTCGATCCCGAGCTGGCCGCGCGCCCGACGCTGATCGCCGTCTCCAAGCTGGACCTGCCCGAGGTGCGCGAGGCGCTGCCGGACTTCCAGGCCGCGATCTCGGCGCAGGGCGTTGAGACGCACGCCTTCTGCGCGGCCACGCGCGAAGGTCTGGAGGAGCTGCTCGACCGTGTGGAGGCGTTGCTCGATCAGCACCCGCTCCCACACAAGCCCCGAGCCAAGCCTTTGCCCACACGAGCCGACCGCCCGCACGCGCCGCCGACAGCTGCAGACCCGGACGAGTGAACGAGCTATCATCGCGCGCTGACGCAGCATGTCGAGCGGAGCGACGCCAGCTGGCCGTCGGACACATGCCTGGTCGAGCGGAGCTGCGCTCGGCCTGATCGCGTTGATCCATCTGCCGAGCGTGGGCTTCGGCTTCCTCGACTGGGATGATCCCATACACGTCACCAAGAACCCGAGCGTGCTCACGCCGGCGGCGGTGCCGTTGCGCGATCACCTGACCACGCCGGCGCTCGGCTATCCGATCCCGATCAGCGTGGCCAGCTACGGCCTCGAGCTGCAGCTGCTGGGCCCCGCGCCCTGGCACTTCCACCTGATCAACGTGGTGTTGCACGCGCTCAACTGCGTTCTCTTGCTCGGCCTGGCGCGGCGGCTCGGCTTGCACTGGATCGGCGCCACCTGCGCGGTGTTGTTGTTCGGCCTGCACCCCGTGGTGGCCGAGCCCGTGAGCTGGGTGACCGGGCGCAAGGACGTACTGGCTACGAGCTTCGGTCTGCTCATGCTCTGGCTGGCACACCCTCCATCAAATCAACCTCGCCGCGCGGCCGCCCTGCTCTGCTACGCGCTCGGCCTGCTGTCCAAGCCCACGATCGCGCCGCTGGTCCTCTTGCTCGGGCTGCTCGAGGATCGCTCCCGCAGCCAGGAGCTGCGGGCTCGCGCGCTACACGCGGCGCGCACGCTCGCACCGTACCTGCTCGTGCTCGTGCCGGTGATCGTGCTGGGCGTGATCGGCCAGCGCGCGGCAGGCGCGATCGGCGAGACCGAGCACGCCGGAGCAGGTTACGCGCGCGGGGCCTGGTACGCGCTCGGCATGCACCTGCGGCTGATCCTCGGGCTCGAGGAGCCGACGGCCAAGTACCTGCCGCTGCCCTGGCCGCCCCCCTTCACCGCGACCGTGGATCTCCTGCCGCTCGCAGCAGCGGCGGGCGCAGCGCTGGGTCTTCGCTGGCTCGCCGCTCCGCAGCGCAGAGCGGCGGGCTTCGGCCTGCTCTGGGCGGTGCTGACCTACCTGCCCAATTCGAACCTGATCCCGCTGGTGCGCTACGTCGCCGACAGCTACGTGTACCTGCCGCTGATCGGCTGCGCGCTGTACACGGGCGCGCTGGCCGACGGCCTGGTCGCACGGGTGCCGCGGCTCCTGCCGCTGTTTCGCGTGGCATTGCCTGCGCTCGTGCTGTTCGCTTGCCTGCCCGCCTTCGCACGCTCGCAGGCCCGCTTCCGCGACGATCGCGCGCTCTGGGTGCACGCGCTGCGTCGCTACCCGTACAACCCGCGGCTGTGTCGTCAGTGGGCCAACGGCGTGGTCAAGCGCGACGGTCCTGCGCAGGGCTTGTCGGCCACCGAGCTGTGCGTGAAGCAATTCGGCGACGAGTTGTTCGCCAAGAACAAGGGCATGCTCCTGGGCAGGCTCGGCCGCTTCGACGAAGCCAAGAGCTGGCTCGAACGCGCGCTCGAGCGCCATCCGAACGATGCGAGCGTGCGCGCCGCGCTGGCCAGCCTGGCGCAGGTCACGGCGCAGGAGTCGCCTCGGCCGGCGGAGGCGGTGCAGCCACCGGCGGCTTCGCCTTGATCCGCTTCTTCCACAGGCCACCCGCGGCGAACGCGCGAAACGCCCAGGGCGCCCAGCGCAGCAGCTGCCGCGCAAGCCACAGCGACCAGGCGAGCATCAACACGCGGTACACCCAGATCGGCAGCGAGATCAGGGTCGGCGTCGGCAGCGCGGGCTGACTGTCGTCGACGTACCACTGCAGCATGTTCGCGTAGCTGCCCGCGCCCATCACCTGCATGTCGGGCTGCACGAGCAAGCCGGAGCGCACGGCATCGAACAGCGTCGAGGCGAACGCCAGGAGCCAGATGCAGAGCGCGATCTGCAGCAGGTTGTGGCGCCACGGCGACAACTCGAGCGTGCGCCCGCGCCAGCCGACGATGAAGAAGAAGCCCACCACGCACAGCGCCTCGACCGCGTCGACTTGCGTGAGCCCGGCCGCGAGCAAGAGCCACTGCAGCGTGCCGAGCGGCGTGCCACGCAACCGACCCAGCAGCGCGGCCACGCCGAGCGCGAGGAGCAGATAGCCCCAGAACAGGATCGCCGGACCCCAGGCCGGACCGCGCACCCAGAGTAGCCAGCGATCCGCCGGCTGCTCGACGACCACCCGCGCATTGCGCGCGCGCGCGTCGAGCTTCACCTGCGGCACCGTGTACACCCCTTCGATCCCGCTCGGCAGCTCGAACTGCACGACCACCTGCGAGCCCCCGGGCAACACGCTGAAGCCGTACGCGGAGCCATCGCGCTGCGTCGAGCGCCGCTCGCCCCCCACGCTCAGGCTGCGCAGCCGCGCCTGCTCGGGCAACCACAGCTTGTGATCACCGCCGCGGCTCGTCCGCAGCGCCAGCGAGAGCTCGCCGTCGGTGGCGCGCACGCCCGGCTTGACCACGAGCTTCACGCCGTCGAGCGTGCTCGACTGTCCGGCTGCCGCTGGCGGCTTCTTCAGCGCGATCTTCAGGCGCTCGCCGGGCCAGGGCCGAAACAGCGGCTGCCAGCGTTGCTCGGCCTCGTGCCGCACCGGCGTCAGCCCCGTCGCGTCGCACTGCCACATGCTGCCGCAGCTCAGCTCCCAGCGCTCCGAGTAGGCGTCGCGCGCATTGGCCTGCAGCTCGAGTTGCGCGCTCTGCGCCAGCGTCGAGTCGAAGCTGAAGCCCTGATCGTCCGGCCCGAGCGAGACCAGCGCCTGGCGGTCTTTCACCTGCACGCGCGCGTCGTGCACCGATTCACTCGGTAGCAATGGCAGGTGCAAGAGCGCAGGCGTGCCGAGCGGCGTCTCGCGCTCCACGCTCGTGTGCACGCGAAACTCGTTTGCGAACTCGAAGCTGCGCGTGACGCTGAACCAGGGCGGCAGGCTCACCGCGGCGGCCTCGGCCTCGCGCAGCAAGCGCCGCAGCTCGATGGCTTCTTCGCTGGTGCCGTCCTCGCGCACGCCGCTGACCTCGTAGCCGTCGGCGCGCACGCGCACGTGCGCCGGCGGATCGCCGAGGCGCAGCGTCAACGTGTCCTCGGGCGGCAGCGGCCCCGAGACCTCGAGCTGCTGCACCCCGGGCGTGACGCGCACGTGCAGGAAGCCGTCCGGGTGCGCGATCAGGTGTGCTTCGGCGCCGTTCAGTCGCACGCGCTCGGGCGCCCACAACGCGAGCGGCCCGGGCACGCGGACGCTCGTGCGATCCTGGGCGTGCACCTCGGCGCGGAGCGACAGGCCCTTCGGATCGACCGAAAGCTCGAGCTCGGACACGCTCACGCAGTTGGGCCGGCAGTCGGGCGGCCGGCTGACCCGCGCTTTGAGTTGCTCGAGCAGCTGCGCGTCGGGGAACTGCGCGCGCGCCCCACCCGCCGCGCCGAGCAGCAGCAGCGCGGCGAGGGCTGCAGCTACTGGCGGCGGGACCGGCGCCTGCTCCCGAAACGCACCCGCGGCCGCGACGATCAGCCAGGCCAACAGCCCGCACAAAACGACGCTCAGCACGTGAAGGCCGCTGTTCAACCACGGCGGGAGCATGATCAGCTCGAAGTGGTGATCGTGCGCGACCGGGCCCGACCAGCGCAGCTGCCAGCTCTGGAATTGCCAGTCCGGCAGACCCGGACCCGTCTGCACCACCGCGTCGGGATCCTGCTCGGCACGCGGCTTCTTCCTGTCCGCAGCGTAGCTGTCCAGGCGACGCCGGGGCCTTGCGTCGTCCATCTTCGCGGACTTGCTCGATGCACCGGCCAGCGACTCGTCCGCCGCCTCCTCCGCCTTCTCCTCCACCGGAACCGCACCACCTGCTTCGCCGGGCGGCGACTGCACCTGCAGCGGAGCGCTGGCCGCCTGCGGCTCCAGCTCGGGCGGCGCGCCGCGCATGCCGATGCCGAAGCTCATCGAGGGCGCGAACTCGAGCCCGCCGCGCGCCGCTGCCAGCTGCGGGTAGATCGCCTCGCGCACGCTGCGCGCCGCGAACGGCAGCCCGGTGACCGCCAGCGAGATCAGCGCGATCACGAACACCGCGCGCGTGACTTGCCACAGGCGGCCGCGCGGCAGCACGCGCAACAAAGCCGCCGCCGCGAGCAACCATAACCAGACCGTGCTCGGCGCATCGGACTCCTGGTAGGTCAGGCCGAGCGCGACGAACGCCAGCACGCCTGCCCAGCGCCCAGCGACGCCCGCGGTGCCGAACGCCACCACCAGCACGAAGAAGAAGCCGAGCAGATCCCAGTCGCCGAGCCAGCTGCGATCCACCTCGTCCACACCGCGCACCGCCCACAGCGCGTAGCCCGGCGGCAAGTGCAGCGTGACGCCGAGCTGCCGCACGTCCTCCGACCAGCCCACCGCGGGCAGCGAGGTCGTGTGCTTCTCGAGGCGCGAGTCGGCCGCCAGCGCCACGTTCACCGCGCGCAGCTCCACGCCCAGCGGACCCGACGCGGTGCGCTGCGTGATCAGCTGATCCTGATCACCCTGCGCCGCGCGTCCCAGCTGCCCTTCGCGCAGCTCCAGCCGAAAGCCCGAGTGGAGCTCGCCGCTCAGCCGGTCGTGTACGGTGTAGCCGTGACCGTCCTGATCGAGCCAGAGCGTACGCTCGAGCGACAGCTGGTTGGGTGGCGGCTCGGGCTCACCGCGCCGCAGCTCTTCGAGCGTGAGCTTGTCGGACGGGCCGAGCAGGAAGGTGGGCAGGCCGCGCAGATCGGCGTCCAGCTCGAGCCGCGCCGGGTCCACCGCCGGTGCTCCTGCCACGCGCACCTGGCGCAGCGCGGTATCGGGCTGGAACACCCAGGCTTCCTGCTCGGGCCAGGGCGCCGGCCGCGGCGTACTCGCCAGTTCACTTCGGGGGCCGCGCGTGCGCGCGCGCACCACGACGTCGTAGGTCCCGGCCCGCACCTGCAGTCGCAGCTCGCCGTTCGGATCCAGCCGCACGGGCAGCTGGGCCTGAATCGCCAGCGGCACGCTGCCTGCGACCATGACATTGCCCAGGCTGATCTCGCGCGGCTCGCCCGCCGCCCGGATACGGATGCGGGTCTCGATACGCAGCGGTACCGCGTCTTCCAGCTTGCGCTGCACGGTCAGCTCGAGCTGCTCCGGCTCGCCGCCACCAGCTGCACTGCGCAACCACAAGCTGCCGGACTCGTCGCGCCGCGGGTGCGGGACCGGCTTGTTGTCCAGCGACACCGAGAGCTGCCCGAACTCGGGGGGCACCGGCAATTGCTCGGGCGACCGCGACCAGGCGAAGCGCCCGTCGACCGTGTGATCGCCCGCGAGCAGATCCAGCGCCGGCACGCCATCCTTGGACACCACCGCCGCCGGCTTGCCTGCCACGCGCACCGCCTGCGGCCAGGTCCCGCTCCCGCCGGGCAGCCGCACCAGGAGGCGCCGATCGAGCCGCACGTCGAAGCGGAAGCTGCCTTCCTGCCCGCGCAACGCGAGCGACAGCGGCCCGGGCCAGAAGCACAGCGCCTGGCCGTCGCGCACCGGGCAGGCCGCGTCCTCGTCTTGCGCGCGCACCCAGGGCACCCAGGGCGCGAGCGGCGCAGGCACACTCTCCTGCGCGACTGCCCGCGCCGCCGTCAGCAGCAAGACGCCCACCGCCAGTCCCCGATGCCAGCCCCGAAACGCGATAAGCATCCCCGAAGTCTCTCAGGTTCGATTTGCGCGCGCCATGTTCGGTCGGGCAGGATGGCGCCGTGACGGCGGCACGCAAGCAACTGGGCGCGCGTATCGTGCGCGGCAGCGCATGGACGGCGGCGCGTCAGGCCGTGCAGCAGGTGTGCGCACTCACGCAACTCGTGGTGGTCGCGCGGCTGCTACCGCCGGCAGAGGTAGGCCTGTTCGCGATGGCCACGCTGGTGCTGAACATCACGCGCGCCCTGACCGAGACCGGCTTCGAGCAAGCGCTGGTCCAGCGGGCCGAGCTCGACGAAGAGACGCTCGACGTGGGCTTCACGATCGTGCTGGTGCGCGCGCTGCTGGTGGCGTCCGTCGTGGCCGGCGGCGCGCTGTACTTCGCGGGGTTCTTCGGCGAGCCGCGCGTGGCGGAGCTGCTGCGCGTGCTGGCCCTGGGCCTGTTCCTCGAGGGCTTCATCAACAACGGCCTGGCAGTCTTCCTGCGCGATCTGGACTTCCGTCGCTACTTCTTCTTCCACGCCAGCGGCCAGATCGTGGGCCTCGCCGCGACCATCGCCGCGGCGCTCTGGCTGCATGACGTCTGGGCGATCGTGATCGGTCAGCTCGCCGGCGCGCTGGCGCGCGTGATCAGCTCGCACGTCCTGGTCGGCCGCCGCCCACGGCTGCGGCTGTCGGGCGCGCGAGCGCGCGAGCTGATCGGCTACGGGCGCTGGGTCGGAGCCTCGAGCGTCCTGCTCTTCGCGCTGGTCCAGGGCGACAACCTGTTCCTGGGCAAGCTGGCCGGCGCCGAGGCCCTGGCCTTCTACGCCTGGGCGTACCAGCTCGCGAACCTGCCGGCGCTGTTCATCACCCAGGTGCTGTCGAGCGTGATGTTTCCGGCCTTCGCCGCGGTGCGCGACGACGCCGCGCGCCTGGGCGAGCTGTGGCTGCGCAGCATGCGCATCACGCTCCTGCTCACGTTGCCCAGCGCGGCGCTGATCGTGCTGCTCGCGGAGCCATTCGCGCGCGCGCTGCTCGGCGAACGCTGGCTGCCGATCGTCCCGCTGACCTATGCCCTGTCGATCTTCGGCGTGATGCGCGCGTTCGGCGCCAGTGCTGGCGCGCTGTTTCTGGCCATCGGCCGACCCGATCTGCGCACCAAGCTCCAGCTGGGACAGCTGGCGCTGCTGGGGGCCGCGATCTACCCGCTGTACCTGCAGTACGGGGTACTGGGCGTGGCGTGGGCAGTGAGCCTGTACCAGCTGCTAAGCCTGTACGCGGCCGTGTTGTGCTTTCAGCTGTGCGCGGTGCCGCTCTCGCGCCTGCTGCTGCCAGCTGCACAGATCGGCGCGGCCTCGGTGCTCGCAACGGTCGCGGGCTGGCTCATAAAGCTGGGCCTCGCGCGCTGGCCTCTGGCCGCGCTGCTGGCCGCGGGCGCGACCGCGACCGCCGTCATGCTGGGTGCAGTGGTCGCGCTCGATCGCCTGGGTGGCGGCGGCTTCCGCCAGGAGCTCGAGCAGGCATGGAAAGCGCTGCGCCGCGGGCGCGGGACCTAGTGCTGTGACCGAGGGGTTTTGACCTGTTATCGCGAAGGGCCGAGCGTGCAGGGCAAGGCGCGACGACGAGGAATAGCGGCGACTATTTTGAGGAGGAGCAACGCAGCCATGCGCGTTCGGAAAGAGCGAGAATGGGTCAAAACCCCTCGGTCACAGCACTAGCTTGACAGCGGCGCGCGCGACGGCGCATAGACGTGCGCGATGCGCGTTCAGGTGGTGCACTCGGGCAACGCATGGATCCTCAGGCGGCTGGCGCGCTACCTCGTCGAGCACTTGCCGTACGTCCACGGCGCCGCCTGGCGGCCCTCGGCAGTGCGCGAATTCGATCTGACGTACTACGTGAACTATCAGCTGTGCCGCCGCCCGCGGCGACCGTTGCGGCGCGCCGTGCTCTGGCGCAGGCCGCGCTCGAGGCTCACGGGCGCGCTGTTTCCGCACCGCGAAGGCCCCGACTTCGACGAGGTCGCGCGCGAGCTGGACTTCTGCGTCGCACCGAGCGCGCGCTACGCGAACTACCTGCGCGAGCACTGCAACCCCAACTCGCACCTGATCTACCACGGCATCGAGCTCGACCGCTTCACACCCAAGCTGCGCCTCGGCTTCATCGGCCGGCGCTACGGCACCGGGCGCAAGGGCGACGAGCTGCTCAAGGCCGTGTCCAGGTTGCCCTACGTGGAGCTCCGCTGTACCGACGGCAAGCTCGCCGATCACGAGATCCCCGCGTTCTACCAGGACATCGACTACGTGCTGATCACTTCCAGCATCGAGGGCGGGCCGCTGTGTTTTCAGGAGGGGCTGGCTAGCGGCAAGCCCATCCTTTCCACGGATGTCGGGATGGTATCCGAGTTTCGCGACGCGCCCGGCGTGCACATCTTCGCGGATCAGCGCGAGCTCATGCAGCTGCTCGAGCAAAAGCTGGCCGAACGCAACCGTTTGCGCGGTACTGTCGAGCAGTTTTCGGTCGACTACTGGGTCCAGGAACATGACAAACTCTTTCGGCGACTGATCAGCGGCGCTCGATGACCCAGGCCAAACCCATGATCGCGCTCTCCACGCGCACGCTCGGCCGCCACACCGGCGTCTCGGCTGCGGCGCTCGACGTGCTCCTGGCGCTGTCGCGCTCGGGCCACGAGGTGTGCGTGCGCGCCTGGGTGCCGCACGAGCTGCCGAACGCGATCGACGGCGTCGCCCTGGGTCCGTGCCACTTCGAGAGCCTGCTGCCCTACGCGGTGGCGCGCAGCGTGCTCTCGGGCGACGCACCACCGCGCAGCTTGCCCGAACAGCTGCGCCTGGCCGTGCGAGATCGCTTGCCGATCGTCCGCACCCACGGGCGGCGGCGCAACGCGCGCGCGGTGCTCGAGGTGGTGAACGGCCTCGGCGCACACGGCGTGTTTCTGGCGGCGCGGGCGCGTGCCAGGGCGGCGTTGCACACGCCGAGCCTGCTGGTGGTCCACGAGTCGCCGCGGCACTTCGCCCGCGGCGTGCGAGGGACGTCGGTGGAGCGCGCGCTCGAGATCGTCCAGAGCTACGACCACCGCGTGTTCGTGTCCGAGCGCGGGCGCGCCGAGTGGAACGCGCTCGGCTCGCTCGATCCGGCGCACTCGTTCTACATCCCGAATTGCGTGCGCGAGCAAGAGACGCACCGCTTGCTGGCGCGCGATCGCAAGGACGTGAGGCGCACGCTCGGCTACAGCACCGACGTGGTCCAGCTCGTCTGCGTGGGCGCGGTGATCCAGCGCAAGGGCCAGGACATCGTGCTGGATGCGCTGTCGAAGCTGGCAGCCAGCCACCCCCAGCTGCGCGTGGACTTCCTGGGCCCGCTGAGCGGCGGCTGGGCCGAAGCGCTCAAGGCTCGCCTGTCTCGCTCGCGAGAGCTGGGTGGGCGCGCGCGCTTCCTGGGCAGCGTCAACGACGTCTATGAACGCATCTACGCCGCCGACGCGATGGTGCTGGCCTCGCGCGCCGAAGCCTTCCCGCTCTCGGTGCTCGAAGCCATGTCGCTGGCGACGTGCGTGGTGGCCTCGGACGTCGACGGCATCGCCGAGCAAGTGGTGCACGACGAGAGCGGGCTGCTCTTCCCCTGCGAGGACGCCAACGCCCTGTCCGCCTGTCTGCGGCTGGTCGCGGACGATCCGGTACGTCGCAAGACGCTGGCCCGCGCGGCGCGCAGCCGCTACGTGACCGAGTTCAACCGAACGCTGCAGCTCGAGCGCTGGGCGACCACCATCGAGCAAGTGCTGTCGCGGCGTGTCGGACGGGCTGCGGGGTGACAGGGGTTTACGCGGCGGCTCAGTCTGTCGTACAGCTTGCCGGCTCACCATGCCGAACGCCGCCCTCCGCCCGTTCTTGCAGATCGACGCCGACCTCGGCCCGATGACACCCAGCGGCGCGACGCCGAGCGGCGAGCTCGTGCTGGTGCCGCTGCTGGGCGGTACGTTCCAGGGCGACGACGTGCGCGGTGAGCTGCTGAGCGGCGGTGCAGACTGGCAAGACGTACGCAGCGACCGCGCGCTCGAGATCAGCGCGCGCTACCTGCTCCGGAGCGATCAGGCCGAGCTGATCGAGGTGCGCAGCAACGGCCTGCTGGCGCCGACCGCCGCCGTGCGCGAGCGCCTGGCTCGCGGCGAGCACCCACCTCTAGAAGACTACTACTGGCGCACCGCGCTGCGCTTTCGCAGCGCAGCGCCGCGGCTCGCAAGCTGGAACGATCTACTGGCCGTCGCCTTCTTCAAGATGCTGGTCGTTGGCAGCGGCCTGCGTGTGCACCTCGACGTGTACGAAGTGTTGTAATGCCTCGCCGCGGCGAGTGGCTCCAGTGGTCGGCGATCGTGCTGTTGCACGCGCTGCTGTTCGTGGGGCTCTATCAGTCGGGCTTCACGCGCGACGAGGTGCGCGCGCTCGTGAAGCCCGGGCCGTACAAGCTGGTCGAGCCGTACCTGCGGGCGGCCGAGCGCTACGGGCCGTGGGGCCCCGTGCGCGTGTACTTCTTCGGCGAGGGCGACGAGCGCTTGTACCTCGAGTACGCGCGCTTGCTGCTCCAGGGCGAGCTCGACCTCTCGCACGTGGAGAAGATCCAGCACCGCAGCGCGGCTGAAGCAGAGCTCCCCTCGCGCGCCTGGCCGTATCGCGACGTGACCGTCGAGTATCCGCCGCTGGCCTTCCTGGCGTTCGTGCCGCCTGCGTTGTTCAGCACAGACTACGCCGTCTACCGGCACCTGTTCGCCGCCTGGATGCTGATCCTGCACCTGTTCAACTTGTGGCTGGCCGTGCGGCTGCTGAAGCCCGGAGCGGCGCTGCTCGCGGTGCCGCGACTCGGCTGGGCGTCGCTGGTGTTTTGCGCGCTGCTCGGGCGCGTGGTCGCGACGCGCATGGATCACCTGGTCGTGACTCTGACGCTGGTCTGCGTCTGGGCGGGCACGCGCGCGCTCTCGCGAGACGGCGCACGCGAACGGCTGAACTGGGCGGCGCTGGGAGGGCTCCTCGGCGCGCTCGGTGTGATGGTGAAGCTGGTGCCGGGCGTCGGCTTTCTGGCCGTGCTGGTGGGCTATGCGCGCTCGAACGCCCCCGATCGCCTGCGGCTCGCGGCTATCGGCTGTGGCGCGGCGGGCCTCTTGCTGCTCGCGCTGAACTTGCCCGTGGTCGCCTTCGCCGGAGCGCGCTACCTCGAGAGCTTTCGCTACCACACGCTGCGCGGCGTGCAGATCGAATCGCTGTATGCCGGAGTGTTGATGCTCTTCCACGCGCTCGGCCTGCCGGCGCGGGTCGAGGAGTCCTTCGGCTCGGCCAACCTCGAGACCAGCCTCACGCCGGCGATCAAGCTGCTGTCGCCGCTGCTGTTCGTCGCCTGCTGCGCGTGGATCTGTACGCGGCGCTGGCGGGCCGAGCCGAGGTCGCTCGCGCTGTGCGCGACCGCGTTGTTGCTGGGCTACATGCTGACCAGCCGCGTGTTCTCGCCGCAGTACTTGATCTGGATCGCCGCGCCGCTCCTGGCTGCAGGCGCGCTCGACGAGCCGGGCGGGCTCTGGCGCGCGGGCGTGCGGCTCTTGTCGTTCGTCGCGCTGCTGAGCCAGCTGATCTATCCGCAGGGCTACCCGGTGCTCAAGGCCTTCCACCCGCTGGC
Organism: Polyangiales bacterium; assembly: GCA_035274465.1. Taxonomy (GTDB): domain Bacteria; phylum Myxococcota_A; class Polyangia; order Polyangiales; family JAFGIB01; genus JADGRF01. Next base: position 30,438 of record DATEOF010000195.1, on the reverse strand, counting down.
GGTGCTGCTGCTCGATCTGCGCAACGTGTGCCTGATCTGGCTGTTGTTCGGAAGCGTGCGCCTGGGGCTGGCTCAGCGAAATACGTAGAACGCACCGCTGCCGCTACCGGTGCCGTCGAGCTTCGGATCACTCGGCGCGCCGACCACGAAGGTGTCGCCGCTGAGCGCGAGCGCGTGGCCGAACTCTTCGTTCGCCACCGGCGCCTGTGCCTTGATCTGCGTCACCTGCCGCCAGCCGTCGCGCTGGCGCGAGAACAGGTACACCGCGCCGCTGGCCGTAGCCATCCCGCCGCCATCGGCTGCAATGCCGCCGTTGGCGCTGGGCTCGTGTGGAGCTCCGACCAGGAGCGTGTCGCCGCGGATCAACACGCGGCGGCCGAAGTTGTCCGCCGGGCGCGAGTTCGACGGTACCAACAGCTGAGGCGGCCCGAACTTGCCGTCGCTGCCGCGTTCGAATACGCAGGCGGAGCCGCCCGGACTCGACTGGAACGCGCCGACGGCGATCGAGTCGCCCGAGATCGACACGCTCTCGCCGAAGAACGCCAGGGGCTCGCTCGCGGCCGGCCGCAGCATCTGCTGCTCCTTCCAGCCCTGGTCGCCGCGCACGAACACGTAGACACCGCCGCCGGGGAACGTGCTGCCTTCGACCGTGCGCCCGGTCGCGCCGCTGGCGATCGTGTCGCCATCCAGCGCCACCGACGAACCGAGGTAATCCCACACGCCCGGCGAACCGACGCGCAGGGTCTTGTCGAGCTTCCACTCGCCGCCCGTGCGCTCGAACACGAACACGCTGCCGGCGCCGCTCGCTCCGGTGCTGTCGCCCGGCGCACCTGCGACCACGCGCTGCCCTTGCAAGGCGACCGCCCGGCCGAGCAGCAAGCCGTCCTTGTCCCCGCGAAGCGTGGCCTTGCTGCGGAAGCCGCTGCCGTCCCACTCGAACATGTAGATGGCTCCGCCGCCCGAGTCCTCGGGCGCCGCGATCGCCAGGTAGTCGCCGTCGAGCGCCACGTTCAAGCCGAAGTGCGCTCCGGCGCGGGGGTTGTCTGGCTTGAGGTAGTCCTTCTGTACCCAGCTATCGCCGTCGCGCACGTAGACGTAAGCCGCGCCGCTGGCAGCTGCGCTCTCGTTGGGCATGCCGGCGCGTGAGCCCGCGCCGCCGTCCTCGAAGGGTGCACCGACCACCAACCGATCCCCCGACAGCGCCACGCTGCGCCCGAGCTCGTCTCCGGGGCCTGCCTCCGCCGCCATCAGCTGCGCGCGCTGCGCGCCTTCGCGGCGCAACACCACGTCGTGGCTGCGGTTGCTGCGTCCGGGCGCGCTGAGCGCGATCGCCACGCGGGTATCACCGAGCGGCAGGTTCGGGCTGGTCCAGCTGCCCCCTGCGGCCAGCGCCGCGCCGTTGATCGTGGCCTCGACCGCGTCGGGCAGCTGCAGATCGAGCCGGACGCGCTCCTGAAGCAGCGGCACGTGCACGACGTAGCTCGACTCTGCCGGATCGAAAGCGGGCTCGAGCTTGCCGCCGTCAGCTGCGAGCGCACGCAGCGCCGGGCGGCACTCGTCGGCAGGGCCGGTGAGGAAGCCGGCAGGACAGGTCTGACACACGCCCTGATCATCGCGCGTGGGGCAAGCCGACGCGGGCCCGGTCGGCTTCTTGTCGCAACCCGAGCCAGCCTGGCAGCCCGGCGCGGGAGCGCCGGCAGCGCCCGCGTCACCCGACCCCGCTGCCGGCATCTCGGATGGTTTCGCACCCGGCTGTTCCCCGGGCGGAACGACCGATGACATGCACTGGCCGTCCTGGCAGGTGAACGTGGCAGGACAGGGCATCTCGCGCATGACGCAAGCCGCGTCGAACTCCAGCTTCAGCTCGATGGTCTTTTCAGAGACGTAGGCGCTGATCGCGCGCACCACGGTCAGCGTCTTGCCGTTCGCGTCCTGGGCCGCGGCCGTGATCAGATAGCCGCTGTTTTCCTCGAGCTTCGGCCGCGGCAACGTGAACGACAGCGGCCAGCCCGTCGCCCCGCGCGGCAAGAGCTGGCGCTTGAGCACCAGTTCCCAGGCGTTCTCGTTCAACAGGCCGCTCCACACTTCGACATCGACTTCGCGGATGCGCTCGCGCAGCGACTTTTCGGCGTCGATCGACACCTCGACCCGGGTACGCTCGACGAAGTCCGAACAACCGGCGAGGGCGGCTGCCGCCCAGAGCAGGGCCGCGCAGGAGAGCGTTCTCGGCATGAGTGACGGTCCGTAGCTGACGCAGGCCGCCGGCACAAGCGGTTCCCGAGCGTGTATGGACTGCACAACGCGCTCGCGGACGCGCTTTGCTAAGGTACGCGCATGCCGACCGCACCCATCGCCATCGTCGATGACACCCGATTCGATGCGCACGCGGACAGTTCCGGCCAGCACCCGGAGTGTCCCGAGCGCCTGCTCGCGGCCCGGTCCGGGCTGTACGGGCGGCTGCCCGAGACCGAGCGCGAAAAACTCACGGTGCGCCCGGCCACGCCCGTGGAGCTCGCTCGCATGCATTCTCCGGAGTATCTGGCGAGCCTGAACGTGCGTCTGCGCGAGGGGCATGGCGATCTGGACGGCGACACGTATTTTTCACCGGGGACGCGCGAGGCAGCCTGGCTGGCGGCCGGTGGTGCGATCGACCTGACCAAGCAGCTGCTCGGCGGCGCTGCGAAGCGCGGCGTCGCGCTGCTGCGCCCTCCGGGCCACCACGCGATGCCGGACACCAGCATGGGCTTTTGCGTGTTCAACAACGTGGCGCTGGCCGCGAGCGAAGCGCTGGCGCAGGGGCTGACCCGGGTGGCCATCGTGGATTGGGACGTCCACCACGGAAACGGCACGCAGGACATGTTCTACCGCGATCCGCGCGTCTTGTTCGTGTCGCTGCACCAGTATCCGTTCTACCCGGGCACCGGCGCGCCGCACGAGATCGGCACGGGCGCAGGCGCAGGATTCACCGCGAACCTGGCGCTGCCCGGAGGCAGCGGCGACGAGGCCTACGGCGCAGCGTTTCGCCAGGTGGTGATGCCCGTCTTGCGCGCGTATGCGCCGGAGCTGGTGCTGGTGTCGGCGGGGTTCGACGCGCACGCGCGCGATCCCCTGGCGCAGATGCAGCTGTCGAGCGCGACCTACTGCGCGATGGCCGGCGCGTTGATCGATCTCGTGGATACGATCGGACACGGGCGCATCGGCTTCGTGCTCGAGGGTGGATACGATCTGCAAGCGATCGAGGCGAGCGTGGCGCAGGTAGCGGCGGCGCTGCAGGGAACGCGGCTCGAGTTGCCGCTAGGCGCGATCCCGGAGCGGGCCGAGCTGGCGATCGAGGCGTCGCGGCGGGCACTGGCCGGTCAATGGGCAGGGCTGTGGTGAAGAACTAGCAACTAGGAACAGAAAGCGAATACAGAAGAGGGGAAACGCGCGATTGCTAGTTCGAGTTCCTGTTCATGGTTCTAGTTGCTAGGTCTCTGCGTCTCAGCCGCGCAGCTTCTCATGCGACCACAGCGCCGCTTCCCGCACCTCTTCCGCCGGATCCGCCTCCGCCGTCTTCACGATCAGAGGCAAGTGCCGCTTGTCGCCGAGGTTGCCGAGCGCGATAGCCGCGTTGCGCGCCATGCCTGCCCTGCCCGCCCTGCGCAGCGCGGTGCTGCGCGTGTAGCGGTCGAACACGTGCTCGTCCATGCGTAGAAAGTCTTCCGCGCCGAGCTCGCGGATGCGCTCGCGCGGCGCATGCACGTCCGCCGCCGTCGGCTGCACCTGTTCACGCTTGTTGTACGGGCAGACATCCTGACACACGTCACAGCCGAACAGCCACTCGCCCATGCCGCTGCGCAGCTCGGCCGCGATCGAGCCTTCGTGCTCGATCGTGAGGTACGAGATGCAGCGCCTCGCATCCAGCTCGCGCGGGCCGAGGAAGGCTTGCGTCGGGCAGGCATCGAGGCACAAACGGCAGCTGCCGCAGCGCTCGGGCATCGGGCTGTCCGGTACGAGCTCTGCGCTGGTCAGCACGATGCTGAGCAGCACGTGCGAGCCGAGACCGGGGATGATCAGGCAGGCATTCTTGCCGATGAAGCCGAGGCCCGCGCGCACTGCCCAGGCGCGCTCGAGCACCGGCATACTGTCGACGCAGGCACGCGCCGTGGCACCGGCTTCGCGCAGCCGGCGTTTGACGGCGCGCAGCCTGTCGTAGAGCACTGGGTGGTAGTCGCGGCCTTGCGCGTAACGCGCGATGCGTCCGCCGCTGCCGGAGAGCCTGGGCAGGCCCGGGCTTCGCGCGTAGGCCGTCGCCAGCACGATCACGCTGCGCGCGCTCGGCATCATGTCCGGGTGACGCGGATCGGCGCGTACTTCGGCCGTATCGGCCATGTATTGCATCTGGCCGTGGCGTCCAGCTGCGACCCAGGCGCGCAAGCGCGAGGCGTCCTCGTGCAGCGCCGTGGCCGCAGCGATGCCGACGCGTGCGAAGCCGAGCCCCAGTGCCAGCGCTTTGAGCTCGGCGCTGAGAGCTTCGGAGGTCACGGGAATCGAGAGAGGCGTTGCTCGGGTGGCACGGGTTCGGGAGCCCGACCCAGCTTGCCCTTGCCCGGCGAGTCGTAGTTGTCGTGCAGCGGTCCGGGCGAGGGCGGCGTCTTGCGATCGGGCATGGGCAAGATGTACGGCTCGGCGTTGAACGTGCCGCACTGGCGTTCGTTGTTGTAGAAGTCCCAGTGCACGTAGACGCGGCCATCACCCGAGAGGATCTTCTTCGGCGCCTCGGGGAACGGCGCAGCCTTGGTGACCGCGTTCCACGCGCCGAAGTCGTAGGGCGTGAAGCCGCTGGTCTGGATCACGCCGACTTGATGCAGCGTTCCATCCTGGTTGATCACGATGGCCAGGCGCGTGCGCAGGTTGGGATCGGCGAACGGTCCGCCCAACAGCGGCAAACTGCGCAGGAACTTCATCGCGAACTCGCGATGGATGTTGCGGTGGATCGCCGCCAGGTACGCTGCGAACGGTGACGCCGCAGCGTTGAGCGCGGTCTGGTTGCCGGGCTTGACCTGATCGACGTAGTTCTCGACCGCCGCGCGGAACTTCTTCCACTGCTCCTCGTTGCGCCCACCCTTGGCCTGCGTGCGGCGCTGCTCGAGGTACGCGTCGCGCTGCTTCTTCAGCTCTTCGGAGCCGAACGTCGACTCGAACTGCGACCACGAGAGCTTCAAGTTCGTCGAAGCGCCCGCGACCGCGCCCTGATCGCGCGAGGCCGCGCCGCGCGAACCGCGCTGAGGTTCGCCGCCGCCGTCACCCGCCCCGCGACCTTGCGGCGCGCGACGGATGCGGATGCTACCCGAGCCGTCGTTGATCACCAGCGCTTCTTCTTCACCGCCGACGTGCTCGCTGCCGGCGGCCACCTCACGCTTCTGCTCCTCGCGCGCCTCGCTGCCGCCCTGCTTGGGCGCCTGCGCGACGGCAGGGTCCTGCTTCTCGCCCTGGCCGAGCTTCGAAGGGCTGGGCGGCTTCTCGCGCGCTTCCTTCGCCGTGGGATTGCGCGAGTCTTCGCCGTGCACGTCCTGCAGGTCGGCGACGTCTTCCTGGTCGGCGTTGCCGATCATCTCCTGATCGCGCGCCCTGGCCTGCGCGGCCGGCTGTTCGTCGACCTCGGCCGTCGTGCGTTGGTTGGCGACACTCTCCTCTTCGACGCGCCGGTTTTCCTCGGCGATGAAGCGCGGATTGTCGGGCGGCGCGACGTTGGGGTCGTCGCTCTTCTGCGTGATCGCGTGCTTGGGCTGCTGGCTGTCCTGGGGCTGCGGGATCGGCTCCACCGGGACCTGCTGCACGGGCACCTCGATCTTGGGCGGCTCCGGCTTGGGCTTGGGCTTGACCAGCTCCTTGTGCTCTTCCTTGGGCTTGGGCTTCAGCTCCGCCTTTGCCAGTTGTTCCGGGGGCTTGGCCGGCTCCTCGGGCTTCGGCTCGTCCTTCTTGGTCGGGTCCGGATTGTCGAGGATCTCGAACTGGACGGGGCGCGGCGACGCCTTGGACGCTGGCGAGTGCAGCAGCACGTCTGCCAGATCACCGAGGGCCTTGTAGACAGGCAGGTGAATCGACAGCGACGCCAGCACCGCGACAGCGAACACGAGTAAGGACGGCCGCACCAGACGCACGCTGTTCTCCGGTTGTTAGGCTATCACAAGGCCTTCAGAACCGCCCGAGGTGGCGCTCCCGCGATACATAAGTGCCAATCAGTCGCAACGAAAGGTCGTGCTGCGGAGCGCAGCGCTGCCACGGAGCAGCCGGCCACGCTCCCCGATCAACAGCACCGCCTGGTCGCGCTCGCAATGCACCGCCACGCGGTCGAACTCGCGACTGTCCTCGTAAAATTGCTGCTCCCGGCTGAGTCGCCGGAGCTCTGTATCTGCGCGCGTGACACCCACAAAGTAATCGCCCGCAAACGTCCGAGGAGTGGCGCTCACCACGCCACCCAGGCACGGCTCGAGCACGGGCGAGGCCTGGCCATCCGCCCTACCCGCCCGCACGACCTGGCCCTTGAGCCGTCCGGTGGCGTCGACGCGGGCCAAGTACAGGCCGGTCTTGCGCAGGCTTTCGCGCTTGTCTCGAAATGACAGGATTAGCCCGTCCGGCGCCGCCGCCAGGCGCGGGCTGGGCGCGGGGTCGCGCGAGCTCAAGACCACCCTGCCCGCCTCGTTGCTGCCGACAGCGACGACCCGGATGCGGCTCTCGGCGCGCTCCCCGTTGAAGCGCGTCTCCGCCCAGCAGGCGTACAGGCGGCCCGCGTGGCGCGCGAGGCTGGGCGCGCTGGCCTCCCAGCCGTCGTCCGAGAGCTGGCGCGGGTCGCGCATGCGATCGGGCTCGACGAACCAGATGCGGCTGCCGCTGACGGCTGCATCGTGCCAGGCCAGCGCCAGCGAGCCTCCGTCGGACCGCGCCAGCGCGATGCCCGTGCTGATGCGGCCGGCGTGGCCGAAGCGCGCGAGCTCGCGCACCGCGAGCTTCGGGTCGAGCGCGTAGAGCACCACCTCGCCCGGAGCGCTCGCGCCTGATGGGCGCGACCCTTCCGATGACAATCGGTCGCCGGCGCTGCGCGGCGGCTCCCCGCGCCGTACACACGCCACGTGCACCACGCTCGCGCCGTTGTCGGCGTCCAGGCCGCCGTCGCAGGCGTCGAACAGGCGGCGCGCGGGGCCCTGGGGCGCGCCCTGACCGTCGAGCGGCATGACGTGCACGCCGCTCGTGTCCGAGAACAGCGCCAGCATGCCCTGGCCGAGGCTCAGCGTGCGCAGATCGTGAAACACCTGCGCACCGCTCTGGAACAGCCGGTACTCCGCGCCGAAGCGGCAGACCGGCGCGCTGCGCTCGCAGCTGGCGGCGGCGAGCAACAACAGGCCGATCAGCGTGGTAGCGCTGTGACCGAGGGGTTTTGGCCCGTTATCGCGAAGGGCCGGGCGCGCAGGGCAAGGCGCGACGACGAGGAATAGCGGCACTATTTTGAGGAGGAGCAACGCAGCCCTGCGCGTTCGGAACGAGCGAGAACGGGTCAAAACCCCTCGGTCACAGCGCTAAAGCACCTCACGCGCTCGGAGCATGGCTTCGATCGCGCGCGAGCGGCGCGCCAGCTCTTCGGGATCTTTGGCGGGCTGAAACCGACCATCCAGGCCGTCCCGATCCACGTGCAGACACAAGGTGGGGACGAACGCAGTCAGCTCGCCGACCAGGTGCTCGAACTGGATCGCCTCCTGGCCGGCGACCTTCTTGCGCACCACGAACCATGTCAACGGGAAGTCCCGATCCATCGCGCGCGCGTCCAGCACGAACGAGTTGACGTTGAACACCGGGATCCGCGCCTCATCGAAGTCGCGCGGGAACCGGAAGGACTCCACGATCTGCAACACGTCGTCGACGCGCGCCGGTGCGCCGCCCGCGTCGCCCGGATCCTTGCTCACGACCTCGGCTGTGACTTGCTTGCCGCTCTCGAGGTGTGCGCCGATCACGGCCGGATCGAGCGTGGCCGCGAGGTTGTCGACGTTCGACATGTACAACAGCTTGCCGCCCTCGGAGAGAAAGCGCTCCAGGATGCCCGAGCGGCGCAGCGCGAACGTGAGATCGCCGTGGCCGGGCGCGTACGCTGACGGCGCGCCGTCGACCTGCAGCAACTCGCCGTCGGGCCGCAGGCGCAAGGACACGAATTGCGCGAAGGCCGTGGCAGGCGTGAACGGACCGTCTTCGGCCGGCAGCAGCCTGCGGATCTCGGCGTCGGTCGCGAAGCTCGTCATCACGTACACCGGCACGCGCGCCTGCGCGCGCTCGGCCGTACGCCGGATGCCGCCCAGCTTCAGGTTCAAGAACGTGCGACCCGCGAGGGCGGGCACTGCCGCCTTGACCACGCCGCCGAAGCGCGTGGCCATGCCTCCCGCGAGCACCACGCAGCCGACCTCGCCGCGGCGCAAGGCTTCGAGGCCGCGCGCGCTCAGCTGCTTGCGCGCCTCCGTCTCGGGCGCGGGCAGCCGCTGCACGTCGCCTTCGCGCGGCGGTTCGACTCGGCCGCCCAGGCGATTGGCGTCCACGCCCAGTGCGCCACTCGTGAAACGTTCTCGTAACGAAGCGAAGACCTGCGGTTCGAAGCCATAGCGCTCGAGCAGCGCTCGAGTGTCGGGATCCAGATCCAGGGAGAACGGCATGGCGCCCAGCTTGTTCTCAAAAGCGTTCATCGGTCAATTGCTTGTTGTTGCCTTCGGCACGAGGCGATCGCGCTCGAAGATGTAGCTGGTAGGCCGGTCCTTCCAGGGCAGCAACAGGGGCGCGACTCCGTCGGCTGAATCAGCCACGAACGGGTAGTCCGAGGCAGACCAACCGCGAGCCACACCCGGCTCGATCGTAAGCACGGAGCGCTGCTTGTCAGCCACGATGGCCACCTTGTTGTCGATGCGCTGTGCGCCGCGCGCGCGCGAGACCTCGACCACCAACAACTGGTCGGCCCGCTGCTGGCCGAGCGAGTAGCAGTACACCAGCTCGCGCTCGACGTCGCCGATGCGCTGGCGCACGCGCACGAGGAGCTCGCGCCGGCCATCTCCGGTGAGGTCGCCGGTCTGAAGACCCAGCACGTCGGCCGCATCATTGACCGGCAGCCCGAGGTAGAAGTAGCCGGCTCCGCCCAGGCTCTCGCCGGTGATCACGAGCTCGCGGCCGTACACCGCCAGCTGCTCGGGCCGCGCATCGCCGCTGACGTTGCTGTTCTGGACAAAGCGCCCGTTCAGGCTCGGGGAGACGTTGCGCTCGCGCTTGTACGCCTCGAGCGGATCGCCTTGCTGCGGGCTCTCCGGCACTTCGGCTAGCGGCGGCGTGCTCGCTGCTGTCGGCGGCTCAGCCGGCTTGGCGTCCGTCTGCTCCACTGGCACCTCGGAGCGCATCGCGAAGCGCTTGCCGTCCCACTGGTAGCGGCGCTCGATCCAGCTGCCCCAGGGCAGCGCGATGGGCACCACTTCGCTGTCCGGTGTCTCGCGGTAGTTGTCGGCGGAGAAGCCCTGCGCGTAGCCGATGCTGAGCACGATCTGGGCGGGTCCGCGCCCCTTCTGCTCGATGCGCGACTGCGCGGTGATCGACCCCTGCTCGTTCTGCTTGCGCAGCTCGGCGCCGAACAGCACGCTGACCGGCGCCGCGTTCAGCCGAAACACCTTCAGCAGCTCGCGGCGGCCGAGCGAGTTTTGCTCGCGCACGCGCAGCACGAGCTCGGGTTTGCCGTCGCCGGTGAGATCACGCGCCTCCGCGCTCAGCACGTCACCGGCCGACGACACGCCGAGGTCGGCGAAGTCGAACTGTGCGCCGTTGCCGCTGACGGCGACGAAGGTGCCGATCACCACCACGCGTTCGGCGCGGGCATCGCCGCGCACGTCACCGATGAAGTCCAGCTTGCTCGCGGTCTGCTCCAGGTTCTTGCTGCGCAGCAGCGTCGAGATCGCCTGCACCGGCCCGCCATCCAGCTGCAGCCACGGCAGCTGCGCCGGCGGCAGCGTCCAGGCCGCCGTGCTCGGGTCGCGCGTCTTGTTGCGCCCGGTGCCCGGCTCGTCGACGTCGTGCAAGCGCAACGAGCCGCGGGCGTACGCGTAGTCTGCTCCGCCCTGGAAGCTCGTCCAGGGCACGAACGCCTCGAGCACGTAGCCGCCGGAGCCGCCGCGCAGCGCCGGCGACCGATTATCACCGGAAGGGTCGCGCCCATCAGGCGCGAGCCTTCCGGAGAGCGGGCCCTCCACGATCTGCACCCCCTCGCGTAGCGGGCTCAGCACCCCGCTCGTGTCGAGCTGCGCACTCGCCGCCGTCTCGCCGATCTTCCCCGCGAACAGCCAGAGGTCGTTGTCGACGAACTGACCGCGCTGCGGAAAGGCCAGGCGCACGATCAGCGCATCCTCGTCCGTCTTGGGCCGGGAGCTGCGCAGGAACTTCTGGTCGTGCACGCGGGCGCCCACGTAGAGACCTCGAGCGTCGTATGCGAGCGCGACTTCGGCGGAGCCATCCGGGTCTTGCCCGACGGCAGTGAAGCGGGCGCCGCGCCATTCGCCGATGTCGCCGTCGATCCTGATCTGCCCGGCGCTCGCGGACGAGACCGGCAGCGACGATTGCGCGGCGACAGCAGCGGGAAGCAGGACCAGCAACGAAGCGATCAGCAGACGAGTCACGACGCAAGTATATCGACAACCCCTGCCACCACGACCAGCTTCACGTGGAGTGGAGTGTGGGTATGCTTGCGTCGAAGTGCCTAACCAGCCGCGAGCGCGCCCAGCCGCTGGCGATCCTCGATCACCAGCTGCCGACCGTTTCGCTGGATGATCCCTTCCTTCGCCCACTCGCGCAGGCATTTGTTCACGCTCTCGCGTGTCGCCTGCACCATGTCGCCCAGTTCCTGCTGCGACAATCGCACGCGCAGGGCTACCTGACGCGGGCCGAGTGGCGTGCCGAACTGGTCGGCCAGATCGACCAACCGCTTGGCCAGCCGCGATTTGACGTCGAGGAATGCGCTGTCCTGGGCGCGGTCGGTCAGCCTGCGGACTCGACGCGCGAGCACGGTCAGCAGCGTGGTCGTGATGTTGGGCGAGCGCCGCAGCACGAGCAAGAAGTCGGCTCGGCGGATCACCAGCAGCTCGCACGCGTCGAGCGAGGTGACGGTGGCCGATCGGCCTTCGCCGTCGAGCAACCCGATCTCGCCGAACACTTCGCCCGGCTGCATCAGACTCATCACGATTTCGTGCCCGTGACGATCGCAGGCGGAGACCTTCAGGTGTCCGCGCAGCACCGCGTACAGATCGCCGTCCGCATCCCCCTGGCGCACGATCACCCGGCGCGCCTCGTAGCGCCGCCGCTGGGCGATTTGGGCCAGCAGACCGATTTCCGCCTCCCCCATCTCGGAGAAGAGCCAGATGCGACTCAGCAGCTCCCGTGCCTGATCATTCGACTGCATCACAAGCCTCCGCTCGTTGACGAGCTGCAGGTCCCCAGAAGCGCGCAACCAGGATATCTGGTGCGCGGCCAGCTCAAGCTCGTGTCCCTCTGGGGCGTCGACGCTCAGCTGCGCCAATATTCCCGGGTCGGACCGCGGCTTGTTCCAATCTTGTCGGATGACCTAACAGCGCGGTGAACTCGTGGGCCGAAAAGTTGTTGGCCCCGGATTGGCTTTCGCAGTTCTGAATGCGCGGCGTGTATGCATTCGAGCCGTAGGACGCACTCGTGCGCACTATCGACTTGGATATGTCTCACAGGCAGCAGAAAGGCAGATCCGAGCGCAGGCCCCCCCTGACCTGTGCTCGTAGCGGAATCTGGACCTCCCCCTTCCAGACGCCGCCCCCGCCCCTCGCCGACGCGCGATGCGTCGGGTGTACGAACGCATGTCCCCTCCCGACCTGCACTCGTACTCCCGCAGCAACGTTCAACCTTTTGGCAACGCGTTACTGGCCCGAACCACTGTCTCTAGCCTGGGCCGTTTCGGGCTCCGACCAGGCACCCTCCGGTCTATCCGTAGTGCCCGCGGGCGCGTGTGACGCAGATCACAGGCCAGCCGGTTTTCTAGATCCGGGGGGCTTGCCGCTGTCCGCGGCGAGCGTAGGGGCGCCGCCGACGGCTGCCAGGGTTCGGTTATCCCACATGAAAGTGCGTTGGCGTGATCGTGTACTTCATCTGCGCTATAGGAGAAGGCCATGCGGAGTCGGCCGGTAATCGCTCAGTTGGCGATCTCCCTCGCACTCGGCGTCTTATGCGCCAGTTGCAGTGTGTACAAAGGGGATCGCCTGGAAGACCAGCAAGCGCAGCCCAAGGGGCCTGCTGCTGGCAGGAAATCTGACGCAGGAGGGTCTGCACCGGCCCCTGACGGCGGCGGTGCAGGTTCGGAGGGCGGAGGTGGCGACACCTTCGACCCCGACAAGTGCCTGTGGGGCGATTGCTGGTGGTCGAAGAAGAACGTCGACGACTGTAACACCGCCGGTGTTCCGACACCGGCCGATCGCCCGACCGGTGCGGACAACCCGGCCACGGTTCCGCCCTTCTACCTCGGCTTCTCGGAGATCCGGGTCGGCAGCACGAACCGCGACGGCAAGATGACCGAAGACGCCTGGGAAGACTTCGGCTTCGATCTCGACGGCACCTGCACCAACTCGAAGACATGCGACAACGCTGTCGCCGTCAGCTGCAAGTCCGCAGTGCCCGCCGTGCCGTTCGACGGCCAGCTGTGCCGCGACAACACGTTCGCTCGCCTGCAACCCGTGATCGCCGCGGTGCCCGAGCTGGGCAAGCGCTTCGGCCTGGACCAGGACACGTTCAACTGCGCGCTACACCGCGGCGAGTACAACGTGATCGCCCGCATCTCGAACTACAACGGCGAGGACACCGACGCGCACGTACGCGTGGACTTCTACATCTCGAACGGCATCGAAGAAGACGTGCCCTGGGAGTGCCCGAACGACAAGTTCCGCGACTATCCGCGCTGGCGCAGCTCGATGCACTGGAGCGTCGACAAGAGCATGCTCAGCGGCCCGGTCTTCGGGCAGGGTGTATTGCCCGACTCGAAGTACTTCGACGCCGACGCGTACGTGAAGCACGGCTACCTCGTCGCGCGCATGCCCGACGGCGCGCGCTTCGGGTTCGTGGGTGACGGCAACCCTTACCGCGGCTTCGTGTTCAGCTTGCAGCAGGGCCTGTACGTTGGTCGCCTGTCCAAGCAGCGCGACGGCACGTGGGGGATGCGCGACGGGTTGAGCGGGGGACGCATCAAGAAGGACGATCTGGTGAAAGCGATGCGCGAGATCGGCTTCTGCGCCGGCGGTGAGCTCGACACGTTCTACAAGACCATGGTCGACTACGTGAACGAGAACGCCGACGTGCTGGCCGATGGCAAGGTCGATCCGAACACGCCGTGCGACGCCATGAGCTTCGCCGTGGGCTTCGAAGCCGAGCAGCTGCTGCCCGGCATGGGCGTCGACTTCCAGGATCGCCTCGAGTGCTGCGCGCCCGGCAAGTCGGTCGAGGACTGCACCGCGAAGTGCGGTGACGGCAAGCTCAGCGGCGAGGAGAAGTGCGACACGGCGATCGCCGCGGGCCAACCGGGCGCGTGCCCGACCAGCTGCAAACCGACCGACAGCTGCACGCCGCAAGTCGTGAAGGGCGACGCGTGCAACGCGGAGTGCACGCCCATGCCGATCAGCATGGCCGGTGCGAAAGATGGCTGCTGCCCGTCGGGCGCCACCGCAGCGAGCGACGTCGATTGCGCACCCAAGTGCGGAAACGGCGTGGTCGAGCCGGGCGAGACCTGCGATCCGCCCGAGTCGTGCAAGGCCTGCACCACGAGCAACACGTGTCTGTCGCCGCGCGGCACGGGCAGCGCCACCAGCTGCAACCTGCGCTGCGACATGGTGCCGATCACGCAGTGCCGCAGCAGCGACCGCTGCTGCCCTGCGGGCTGTAACTCGAACAACGATCGCGACTGCTCGTCGATGTGCGGCAACAAGGTGATCGACCAGGGCGAGACCTGCGAGAACGGCACGGACAAGCCCTGCCCTGCGAACTGCGAGGACAACAACCCGTGCACCGCGGACCGCACGACCGGTAGCGCGCAGAACTGCAACATCAGCTGCACGCACACGCCGATCACGCAGGCCATGACCGGCGACGGTTGTTGCCCGGACGGCGCCAGCGCCAACAACGATGGCGATTGCATGGCGACGTGCGGCAACAAGGTCGTCGAGGGCAGCGAGACATGCGACGACGGCAACACCACGAAGGGCGACGGCTGCTTCGAGTGCAAGACCGAGACGCCGGCGCAGCGTTGCATGGGCACGCTCGGACTCGACGACGCGTGCACGCAGTGCACCTGCAACAAGTGCGCGAACCAGGCGTTGGGCTGCTACGGCAACAAGGATCCCAACGAAGTCACGCTCTGCAAGAACATGGTGCAGTGCGCACGGGACAAAAACTGCGGCAACCCGGACTGCTTCTGCGGGCGCTACAGCCTGTTCAGCTGCCTGGGTGGTCTCGCCGACGGCCAGTGCAAGGCCGAGGTGACCGCGGCGGCGAAGAGCGGTGACTTGCTCACGATCGACTCGCGCAAGGCCGACACCAACTATCCGCTGGGGCGTGCGAACGCGCTGGGGGATTGCGTCGAGGCGAACTGCGCGAGCGAGTGCGGGCGCTGAGAACCGGGCACGGGCTGTGAACCCGTGCCCGAAACTCTGACGCTAGTTCGCGAAGCAGTAGATGTGTCCCGCGCCACCCCTCGGCGCGGTGTCGTTGCAACCCTCGCTCTCGTGCGACGAGTTCCACGAGTTGTACGGCGGGGCGGGATTCCGGTTCGGTCCGAGCCCGTCGCTGTGGCCGACGCGGGCAGTCTTGCCGGACTCGCTCGAGGTCCAGTCCGCGCACGTGAAGCCCACCATGACTTTCCCATCCGCGTCGGAGCCGGTCAGGATGTCGTGTTCGTTCGGCGTGGGTGAGCCTTCCCACTGGCCGTTGATCTTGCCGCCCTTCTCGGTCAGGAACAGGTTCGCGTTGCCGCCGGGCAGCTTGTGGAGCGAGTCGACATCCTTGGCCAACATCACGCCGTGCGCGTTGTACCAGGGCCCCTTGCCGATGCGATCACGCGCATGCACGGGCGAGTCGTCGCCGCCGCCCTTCTTCTCGGCGCTCAGGTACGCGGCGAACGTGCGGTTCTTGACGCCGGCCGCCTTTGCCAGGCGATTGCAGCGTTCGTCGGCGCCCTTCAAGCCTCCGAGGTCCGCCGTCTTGCTCGTGTCGCTGGCGACGAAGAAGCTCATCTTCTCGACGTCGAGCTTGCCCGCGTCGTCGTCGTCCGCGCCGCTGTCGTTCGCGCCCGAATCGTCGTGGTCGCCGTGATTCGCGTCGCCGCCTGCATCCTTCGGCGGGTTGTCGTCATCATCGCCGCAAGCGATGAGCGCACAGCCCATTGCGAGCGCGAGCCACCAAGTTAACGTCGTCGTGCGATCCATAGTCAGTCCCTCTGTTTCATGAACAAGCGCCAACTTCTGCGCACAGTTCTACACCCGGCAACGCACGCCGCCAGGGACAGTGGACATGACATTTCAGTCAGTCAGTCAGTCAGTCAGCAGCGATGAACGAACGGACCTTGCGAGCTTCACCGTGCAAGGCGAGCTGACCGCAAGCAGCAGCGATGTCATCGCCGCGGCGACGCCGCAGGAACGTATCGACGCCCTCATCGCGCAGCACGCGCTGGAAGTTCTCGACCACGTCGTCCGCGGGCGCGGACAGTCCCGCATCCGGTACGGGATTCATCGGGATCAAGTTCACCTTGCAGCGCAGCCCGTGCAGCAAGTGGGCGAGCTTGCGGGCAGCTTCGGGCGAGTCGTTCATGCCGCGCACCAGCGTGTACTCGATGGTCAGGCGCCGGCGCCGCGGCAGCGGATAGCGCCGAATGGCGTCGAGCAGCTCCGGCAGCGGGTGCTTCTTGTTGATCGGCATCAAGCGGCTGCGCGTGTCGACGTCGGACGCGTGCACCGAGATGGCCAGCTGGATTTGGCCCGAGAAGTCTCGTCCCAGGCGATCGATCTCGGGCACCAGTCCACTCGTCGAGACCGTCATGCGCCGCAGCGACATGCCCATGCCTTCGGGGTGCGAGAACAGCGCGATGGCGCGGCTGAGCGCGCCGTAATTGTGTAGCGGCTCACCCATGCCCATGAACACCAGGCCGGCGAGCCGGGAGTGTTCGTCGAGCGCGGCGCGCCCGAGCAGCACCTGGGCCACGATCTCGGCCGCGCTCATGTTGCGCTTCAAGCCGGCGATGCCCGACGCGCAGAACGCACAGCCCATCGCGCAGCCGACCTGAGAGGACACGCACTGCGTGATGTCGTGCGAGCTCACGCTGGGGGCTTCGCCGGGCTCGTTGTCATCCTCGCCGGCGTAGACGTCCTCGGCGGCGACCGAGGCGCGCGGGATGAGCACGGTCTCGATGCGCTTGCCGTCCCCGAGCTCGATCAACAGCTTCTTGGTGCCGTCGCCCGAGTTGTGCGTCTCGGCCACTGCAGCTGCTGGCGACAGGCCTTCCTGGGCCAAGCGATCGCGCAGCCGCTTGGGCAGGTCGGTCATCTGCGCCGGGTTGCAGACGCCGCGCTGGTGGATCCAGCGAAAGATCTGCAGCGCGCGGTACCGTGGCTCGCCCCAGGCCTTCAGTGTCGTCTCCCACTCGTCGGGCAACTGCTCGGCAAGGTTTGCGGGAGATGGAAGGCTCGGGGCCATGCGCGGCCAAGGATGGCACAAACCAGACTGCTTCGCTGCCCGCGTCACACGGCCGTGGGCGCATTGGTCAGAAACTTCTCCAGGATCTGGTAGCCGGTGCCCAGCAGCGGCAACTCGGTGTACTCGTTCCTCTGGTGGGCCTGGCTCTGGGTCCCCGGCCCGAAGTTCACGGCCGGAACGCCCAGCGCGTCGAAGCGCGCGACGTCGGTCCACGCCTGTTTGACCTGTACGCCGGCCACACCGCTCTCGGCCAGGCAGCGCACCAGCGGGTGATCGGCGTGCGGCCGGCCGGCCGGGGAGAGATCGGTCGCGTCCACGCTGGCCGCGCCCCCTACCCACACCACCACGTCCGCCAGGGCCTGCTCGGGCGTGCGCCCGGGAGCGAAGCGATAGTTCACATTCAGGTCGAACTCGTCCGGGATGACGTTACGGCCGCGCCCGGTGGTCTGGGCGATGGTGGCCGAGGCGACTTCCCGAAACAAATACCCGTCGACCAGCACGTCGTGCGGCTCGCGCACCGAGAGCAGGCGCAGGAACTCGATCGACTTGTAGATGGCGTTCTCGCCCTGCCAGGGCCGCGCGCTGTGCGAGGTCTTGCCGCGGAAGCGCACGGTCGCATGCAGCGAGCCCATGCAACCGAGTTGCAGGAAGTTGTTGCTGGGCTCGAGGCAGATCGCCAGATCGAGCTTCCTCAAGAGCTCGAAGTGCTCGAGCATCGGGCCGAGGCGATTCTCGGCAAAGGGCCCTTCCTCGCGCTCGTAGAACACCAGCGTCAGATCGGGCAGCGCGCTGGCGGGCATGCGCTCCGCCAGCTCCAGCATCACGGCCAGGCCCGACTTCATGTCGGCCGCGCCGGCGCCGTAGAGCAAGTCGCCCTCGATGCGCGCAGGCCCATCGTGCACCGTGCGCACGGTATCGAGGTGCCCGACCAGTGCGATGCGCGGGCCGGACGCGCGCTCATTCACGCGCACCACCAGGCTGTCGTGAAAACGCGTGATGCGCGCGGCGCCCAGGCGCTGGCCGAGCCTCTGCTCTACGTGATCGCACAGCGCTTTTTCTTCGCCGATCGGGCTGTCGATCCGAGTGATCTCGAGCAGAGTGTCGCGCAGGCTGCTGCTGATGGCTGCAGCGCTCACACCGAGACTCCGAAGTCGCGCAGCGCGCTGTTGAGCGACACCTTGCGATCGGTGGAGCTCGAGCGCTGGCCGATGATCAAGGCGCAGGTCATGCCGTATTCGCCCGCGGGGAATTTGCGCGGCCGAACGCCCGGTACCACCACCGAGCGCGGTGGGACATAGCCGCGAAACTCGCGCGGCTCGGGCCCGGTCACGTCGATGATCGGCATGGTCGCAGTCAGCACGGTCAGCGCACCCAGCACCGCTTCGCGGCCCACGCGTACGCCGTCCACCACCACGCAGCGCGAGCCGATGAAGGCGCCGTCCTCGATGATCACCGGCGTCGCGTTGGGCGGCTCGAGCACGCCGCCGATCCCCACGCCGCCCGCCAGGTGCACGTCGCGCCCGATCTGCGCGCACGAACCGACGGTCGCCCAGGTGTCGACCATGCTGCCCGCGCCGACGTAGGCGCCGATGTTCACGTAGCCCGGCATCAAGATCGCGCTCGGCTCCAGGAACGAGCCGTAGCGCGCGGTGCCGGGTGGCACGACGCGCACGTTGGCCTTGTCCAGGTCTCGCTTGAGCGGGATCTTGTCGTAGAACTCGAACGGACCGACCTCCATCTTCTCCATCCCGCGCACGGCGAAATAGAGCAGGACGGCCTGCTTGATCCAGGCGTGCGTGGTCCACTCGCCATCCGCATCGTCCGGCGGGCTGGCGACGCGCAACTTGCCCTTGTCCAGCTGCTCCAGCGTATCCAGCACTGCCTGTACGTGGGCAGGGTCCTTGAGCAGGCTGCGATCGGCGTAGGCGGCTTCGACCAGCGATTGGGTCTGTGACGTCATGGCGGCGTCATAGCAAAGGCACCCGCGCTCGTCACCCGTTGCCGTGCCGGCACGAGCATGCGACCAAGGGTGGTGCCGACTGCCATGAACCAGCTGCCCTTCGGCCAGCGCTTCGCACGCACGCTGCGCGAAATCGTGGCGCGTTTCGCGGACGACGAGCGCGACCTCGCCGCGGCTGGGCTGGCGTACTACATGCTGCTGTCGATCGCCCCCCTCGGGGTCGTGGCCATCCAGGTGGCCGCCGCAGTGTTCGACCCGGTGGTGGTGCGGCAGGCACTGGTGGAGGACCTCGGCCGGGCCACCGGCCACCAGGTCTCCACCTTGCTGGCCGAGCTGATGGAGACGCAGCAGGAGCACCAGAGCGGTGGGATCACCCTGCTCAGCGGCGTGTTGTTGTTGGTGGCGGCGAGCCGCTTGTTCCATCGGTTGCAGGCGGCGCTGAACTTGACCTGGGGTGTGCGCGCGGACCCGCAGATCCGCACGCGCGAGGCGCTGCGGCTGATGGTTCGGAAGCGAGTGATCTCGTTCCTGATGGTGCTGGGCAGCGGCACGGCGCTGCTGGTGTCGTTGCTGATCAAGGCGATGATCGCGCTGATGCAGACGCCGCTGCGCTGGGTGTTCCACAGCGAACGCCTGCTTTCACCCGGCATGGTTCAGGCGGAGGAGACGCTGGTCTCGTTTCTCTTGATGACGAGCCTGGTAGCCGGGATGTTCCGCGTGCTGCCCGATGTGCGGATCGCCTGGCGCGACGTCTGGGTGGGCGCGACGCTGACGTCGATCTTGCTCGTACTGGGTATGGGCGGCTTCAGCTTGTACGTGTCGACGTTCGGCGCGACGCAGCTCGCAGGCGCGATCGGCTCGATCGCCGTCCTGATGCTGTGGGCCTACTACACGTCCCACGTGCTGTTGCTGGGCGCGTTGTTCACGCGCGTGTGGGCCGATGGGCCCGTGCTGCAGCCCCACGCGATCTCACTGAGCTCGGACCTGCGCGATATACCCAGCCTGCCGATCGAGGGGCGCGAGGATCCGCGCCCCTCCTCGACTCAGCCGATCTCGAACCCGGGGAAGAAGTAGCCGATCTCGAACGCCGCAGTCTCCTTGGCGTCCGAGCCGTGGCAGGCGTTCTCGCCGATGTTCGCGCCGTACTTCTTGCGGATCGTGTTGTCGGCCGCCTTCTTCGGGTCGGTCGCGCCCATCACGTCGCGGTAGCGAGCGATCGCGTTCTCGCCTTCGAGGCACATGATCACCACGGGGCTCCGCGTCATGAAGTCGACGAGCTCGCCGAAGAAGGGCCGGTCCTTGTGCACGGCGTAGAAGCCCTGCGCCTGCGGCCGAGACAGATGAATCATCTTCATCGCCTTCACTTTGAGGCCCGCAGCTTCGATCAACTGCACGACGCCGCCGATCAAGTTCTTCTCGACCGCATCGGGCTTGATGATGCTCAGGGTACGTTCGGTAGCCATGTCTCTCTCCTGCTCCTGTTTCAGTCGGCCGCGCCTATAGCATCGATTTCAGGGTCGTGCCCAGATCCGACGGTGTGGGAGCAATCTTCACACCCGCCGCCTCGAGCGCCGCGATCTTGTCCTTCGCGGTGCCCTTGCCTCCCGAGATGATCGCGCCGGCATGGCCCATCCGCTTGCCCGGAGGCGCGGTGGTGCCCGCGATGAAGCCCGTCACCGGCTTCTTGAACTCGCGCTTGATGTAGTCCGCCGCGGCTTCCTCGGCGCTGCCGCCGATTTCACCGATCATGATCACGCCGTCGGTGTCCTTGTCCTTGTTGAACAGCTCGAGGACGTCGATGAAGTCCGTGCCGTTCACCGGGTCGCCGCCGATGCCCACGCACGAGCTCTGGCCGATGCCCAGCGCGGTCAGCTGGCCGACCGCTTCGTAGGTCAGCGTGCCGCTGCGCGACACCACGCCGATGCGGCCCGGCTTGTGGATGTGACCCGGCATGATGCCGATCTTGCACTGGCCCGGCGTGATCACGCCCGGGCAGTTGGGGCCGATCAGTCGCGAGAACGACTGGCCGTCCAGCACGCGCCGCACCTTGATCATGTCGTTGGCCGGGATGCCCTCGGTGATGGCCACGATCAGCTTCACGCCGGCGTCGATGGCCTCGAGGATCGCGTCTGCAGCGAATGGCGGCGGCACGAAGATCATCGTGGCGTCGGCCTTCGTCTTCTTCATCGCGTCGATCACGGTGTCGAAGATCGGGACCTTGTCCTCGAACTTCTGGCCACCCTTGCCGGGCGTGATGCCACCGACGATCTGCGTACCGTACTCCATACACCAGCGCGCGTGATTACCGCCGTATGCTCCGGTGATGCCCTGCACCAAGACCTTGGTGTTCTTGTCGACGAGAATTGCCACGACTAAGCTCCCTTCACCGCTGCGACGATCTTCTGCGCACCCTCGCCCATCGTGGCTGCCGGTGTGATCTTGAGGCCGGACTCGGCCAGCATCTTGCGGCCGAGCTCGACGTTGGTGCCCTCGAGCCGTACGGCCAGCGGCACCGACAAACCGAGCTCCTTGGTCGCCGCGATGATGCCCGCCGCGATGGTGTCGCACTGGGCGATACCGCCGAAGATGTTGACGAAGATGCCCTTCACGCTCGGCGAGGTCAGGATGATCTTGAACGCCGTGGTGACCGCTTCCTTGGTGGCGCCGCCGCCGACGTCGAGGAAGTTCGCGGGCTCGCCGCCGTAGTGCTTGATGATGTCCATCGTGGCCATCGCCAAGCCGGCGCCGTTGACCAGGCAGCCGATGTTGCCGTCGAGCTGGATGTACGAGAGCCCGGAAGCCTTGGCCTCGACCTCGACCTGCTTCTCCTCGCTCATGTCACGCCACTGATCCCACTCCTTGTGGCGAAACAGCGCGTTGTCTTCGAGGTTGAACTTCGCGTCGAGCGCGATCAGGTGGTTGTCCTTGGTGACGACCAACGGGTTGATCTCCACCAGCGAACAGTCTTCCTGCATGAACATCTTTTCCATCGCGCTCAGGAACTTGGGCAGCTCCTTGAACGCGTCGCCCGTCAGACCGAGCGCGAAGCCGACCTGGCGCGCCTGGTAGCCCGACAGCCCGACGGCTGGATCGACGGTGACCTTGATGATCTTCTCGGGCGTCTTGTGCGCGACTTCTTCGATGTCCATGCCGCCTTCGGTCGACGCCATGATCGTTACGCGGCGCTTCTCGCGATCGAGCACCACGGCCAGGTACAGCTCGCGGCCGATGTCGAGACCTTGCTCGACCAGCAGCCGCTGCACCTTCTTGCCTTCGGGCCCGGTCTGCGGCGTGACCAGCGTCTTGCCGAAGATCTCGTCAGCTGCGGCTTGCGCGGCGTCCGGCCCCTTGACGACCTTGACGCCGCCGGCCTTGCCGCGCCCACCCGCGTGGATCTGCGCCTTCACGACGACGACCGGGATCTTGGTCTCGTCGATCAACTTCTGCGCCGCCGCTTTGGCGCCGCTCGGCTCCATCAACGCCACGCCCTTGGGAACGGGGATGCCGTACTTTCGGAAGATATCTTTGCCTTGGTACTCGTGAATGTTCATTGATCGTCCTCCGGACGTGGCCGTTGGCCTCAGAGCTTGTTGGCAGCCTCGATCAGCTCTTTGACAGCCTTGGCGCTGGTCTCGAGCATGGATTTCTCTTCGTCGCTGAGCTTGATCTCGACCACGCGCTCCATGCCTTCGGCGCCGATCACCACGGGCACGCCCATGTACAGGTCCTTGTAGCCGTACTCGCCCTCGAGGTACGCCGCACAGGCGATCACGCGGCGCTGCGCGCGCAGGTACGACTCGGCCATCGAGATGGCGCCGGACGCGGGCGCGTAATAGGCGCTCGTGCCCATCAGCTGCACGATCTCGCCGCCGCCACCGCGCGTGCGCTTGACCATCTCGTCCAGCTTGTCCTTCGGCAGCAACTGCGTGACCGGCGTGCCCTTGATCGTGGTGTACGACAAGCACGGCACCATGGTGTCGCCGTGACCACCCAGGACGAGCGCGTTCACGTCGCGCGTGCTGACGCCGGCAGCTTCGGCCAGGAAGCACTGGAAGCGCGCCGAGTCCAGGGCGCCGGCCATACCCAGCACCTTGTTGCGCGGGAAGCCGGTGACCTTCTTCATCTCGTAGACCATCGCGTCGAGCGGGTTCGAGATCACGATCACCAGCGCGTTCGGCGAGCTCTTCTTCAGGTTCTCCGCGACGTTGCGGATGATCTTCAGGTTGATCGACAGCAGGTCGTCACGGCTCATGCCGGGCTTGCGCGGCACGCCCGCGGTCACGATCACCACATCCGAGCCGGCGGTGTCGCCGTAGTCCGATGTACCCGTGACGTTCGTGTCATATCCCTCGAGCGCCAGCGTCTGCATGATGTCGAGCGCTTTGCCCTTGGCCACGCCCACCTTGTCCGGAATGTCGAGCACGACGACGTCGCCGAGCTCGCGGCGCGCCAGCTCCATGGCGAGCTCGCCTCCGATGTTGCCGGCACCGATCAACGAAATCTTTTTACGCTTGGGCATGGTTGTCCTCTTGAGAGTGCTCAATGCATTCACCCGCGAGGTCGAGCACTAGACGAGCCTCGCGCCGTCCATCAGTCGGGTTGGAAATCGTACGTCACGGTCTTGGGGTCCGATCGCGCCATCGGGCCGTAGAGCCGTCGAATCGGCGGACTCCAACCAGGCCCATGGCCAGCCCGAGCGGCCGGAGCCGAGCTCTTCGGGCGAGCCCACGGTCGAGGGGGCCCACGACATACCACATGAAGCCCGCCATTTGGGGTTGCTAAAAACAGTCCCGGTGCACGGTTGCCCTGAACACCGGTACCCCTGGGGAGCCGCCGCGCAGCGCCGGCGACCGATAATCACGAGGAAGGGTCCCGCCCATCAGGCGCGAGCCTTCCGGGCTCATTCGCCCCGGGGATGGTAGCGGCGGTGCATGTCCCGAAGGTGATCAGCGCCCACGTGCGTATAGATCTGCGTGGTGGCGATGTCGGCGTGCCCCAACAGGGTCTGGACGACGCGCAGGTCCGCCCCGCCCTGGAGCAGGTGGGTCGCGAACGAATGGCGGAGCATGTGGGGCGTGAGGTTCTTGGTGATTCCCGCCACACGTCCGTAGCGCTTGAGCGTCTTCCAGAAGGCCTGACGCGTCATGCCGGCACCACGCTGGGTCACGAACAGGCACTTCTCGAGTGGCCGAGCCCAATGGCCCCTGACCTGGGCCAGATACGCGCTGATGGCGTCGCGGGCGGGATCGGCCAGTGGAACCAGCCGGCGCTTCCGCCCCTTACCAAACGCTGCCACCACGCCGGTGCGCAGATCCACATCGCCCAGGCCGAGCGTCACCACCTCGGAGACGCGCAGACCGGCCGCGTACATCGTGTACAGCATGGCTGTGTCGCGCAGGCCACGCGGGTCGGTGGGGTCTGGTGTCTGCAAGAGTTGCTGCACTTCGCGCTGGGACAACAAGCTCGGCAACTTGCGAGACAGTCGCGGCGCCTCGACCAACTCCAGCGGGTTTTTGGGTAGGAGCCGCTCCTCGACCAGATACTTGTAGAAGCCGCGCAGGCTGGAAAGGAACCGCGCCTGCGATCGTGCGGACAACCCGCGTTCCGCCTGCTTCAATAACACCGCATGGAATGCCCGCGCGTCGGCGCCGGCGATCGTCCCACCCAGCTCTTCGAGCAGGCGCGTGAAACGCGTCAGGTCGCTCGCGTAGGCCTCGAGGGTCTTTGGGCCGAGCCCGCGCTCGACGCGCAGGTGGTCCAGGTATGCATCGATCCACCTGTCGGCATGCATGCCCACCGACCATCGGGTATCACGAGCCGGCGACCCAACCCAAGATTCCGGCACACCCTGCCGAGAGTGTTCACCATGCGGCACGCCCAGCTCCTGGACATCGATCTCACTGCGTCCCTATGGGTGTTGGGTATGTTCGTTGCGAGCATGCTGGCATTGCATGTCGCGCCGCGACTCGCACACACGCGAGCACGCAATCGGACACGCCTCGCGATCGAAACCAGCGATGAACACAGAACGGAGAACTTGCAGAAGACGACTAACTCACGAGCGACGGAGTGATTGCGCGTGTATACTCCGAGAGAGCAACGCCTTGCATGTGCAGAGCTTTAATGCCAACTGCCGAACATACGGTGGCCTCGCAAGGTGGCCGTCGTATGACGCGTGATTGACCGCGCAGCCGCTCCGGCGGTGGCGCGACGAGAGGCAAAGACATGGGTCACATCATTGCGTGCATGATCAATCGCGCGGACCTGCTGGCGGAAGCCGTGCGTTCCGAGCAAGACGCACTGAAGACGCCACCCGAGAAGGCGCACGATGGCTGGGGCGTCGGCTTCTATCAGGCCGATGAAGTGCTTCACAAAAAGCACCCGCAACCCTCGACCGAAAAGCCAGAATGGAGCGCCATGCTGGGCGGCATCCGCTCGCACGTGGCGATCGCGCACGTGCGTGACGCGACGGTCGGCCCGCGGCGCGCGGACAACAACCATCCGTTCCGCATGCGGCAGTGGCTGTTCGCCCACGCCGGCATGGTCGAAGGTTTCGCAGCCATCCAAGCGCGGCTGCTCGAGTCGATGCCCGACTTCCTGCGCCGCAACATTCGCGGCGACACCGACAGCGAGCACGTCTTCCACGTGTTCCTCTCCTTCCTGCACGACGCCGGTCAGCTCGACAGCATGGATGTGGCAGATCAGTCGGTGCTGGCGGCGCTGCGCAGCACGATCACACTGATCGATCGGCTCGTCAGCGAAGTCGGCGCGCCGAAGAGCAACCTGGATCTGGTGCTGACCAACGGGCGGCAGCTCTACGCCTTGCGCCGCGGCTCACCGATGATCTACGTCGAGCGCGATCGGCTCTCGGTGCCGGAGCACGAAGAGGGCAAGACTCCGCGCCCGGTCGATCCGGTTCGCTACGTGCTCGTGGCAAATGTGGCGGAAGGCGTCCAGCCGCCCGACTACGCCGCGCTCGAGAACGGTCAGCTGATCTCGATCGATCGCGACCTCAAGGTCACGTCGTACTCGTTGTAGAGTTTTTTCTGGTTGTCCGTGCGGCACGAGTGCCGCACTCAGCCTGGCGCAGGAGACGTGGCGGTTTCGCCGTTGCGTTTCTTCCATGCGCGTAGGTTGAGATCGCTGAGTTTCTTGAGCGCGTCCGGCACGAGCAACGAGCGCGGCCACTTGCGCACGAGGGCCCGCAGCTCGTTGCGTGCGTCGTCGATGCGCCCGAGATCCTCTGCGCACAGCCCGAGCAGGAGCGCAGCGTCGTCCTGCAGATCCTTGTCGATGTTCTGATCGAGCACGGTCTTCGCGAGCACTTCTGCCTCACCCGGCCGGCCGAGCGCGCGCAACGCCTTGGCGAGATAGAACCGCACCGACGGCATGTGCGACGCTTCTTCCTTGTAACGCATCGACTCGCGGAACGCCTCGGCAGCCTCGGCGTAGCGCCCATTGCCCATCAGGTTCACACCGTTCTGGTAGGCCTGCATGGACAGCTCGAGCCGATAGCGCTCTTGCGTGTCGCGAAAGAACTCGGCTTCCGCCTTGGACAGCGCTTCTTTCTGGATGTCGGCGTAGCCGTCGACGACGCGCTGAAAATCTTTCTGGCGGATCAGGTTGTAATACGCCGCGGCCTTGCCCTCGGCTTGCTCGCGCTGCTCGACCCGGCGGGTCTCTTCCGTCAGATCGTGGCGCAGCTCCTTCACCTCGCGCGTGAGCTCGTTCTTCTCGGAGTCGATCTCGTTGATGCGCACGTCGGACCAGAGCTTGAGGCCCACGAACGAGATCGTGGCGAAGAGCACGTACGCGACCGCGCTATTCCAGTTGAAGCGCCGCTCGTAGCCGGCCTGGCGCTTGGCGATCGACTTGATGTCCGACGCCAGCGAGTTCGTGAGATTGTTGGTCTTGATGATCAGACCGCGAGACTCGATGATCTCGGTCTTGATCTCCCTGATCTCGTCGTCGGCATCGCGCATCGACCTAGGTACGTATCGCGCCGGCGGCTGCGCAGCAAGAAGTCGGCCAGTTCGTACATCGTCGCCTGCTTGACGTCCCCGGGAAGGACGCCTACAAGGCGCGACCACCCGGGAGTCTCCATGTTGGCGCGCGCGGCCGCTCGACGTCTGGTTACGTTTTCCCTTGGCGCTACGCTGGTTTTGGCCGCCTGCGCCTCGTCGCGCTACATCGTGATCGGCAGCGCTCGGGCGCCCAGCACCAGCGGCTGGGTGGAGATTTCGGACGCGGATCTACAGTCGGCGGACGTCACAATCCACCTCGAGCAGCTCCAGCGCCCCGACCAGCTCGACCCCGCGCTGCACGCCTACGTGGTCTGGTTCGAGCCCATGAGTGGCGCCCCACAGCGGGGCGGGAGCCTGAAATACCAGGCAGACGAGCGCGTGGGCGAATTGAAGGCGCGAAGTCCCTTTGGGAAATTCGTTGTCAAGGTCACCGCCGAGGCCAATGATAAGCCGACGGCGCCGAGCGACTTCCTCGTCATAAGCCAACAGATCACGCTCGAGTAGCGAGAGGCGCCCGAGAAGTAGCGACGGGCAAGCCAGGAGAAGACCGCGTGTACGACACCTCTGACATCAAGAAGAATCTGAAGATCAAGATCGAAGGCGTGCCCTTCACGGTCGTGGACTTTCAGTTCGTCAAGCCTGGCAAGGGCAACGCGTTCACGCGCACCAAGCTCCGCAACATGTTCACGGGCGCGGTGATCGAACGCACCTTCCGTTCGAACGAGAAGCTCGAGCCGGCGGACCTCGAAGAGCGCCAGATGCAGTTCCTCTACAAAGAGGGCGAGGCGTTCGTGTTCATGGACACCACGAGCTACGACCAGCTGCAGCTCTCGGCCGAGCAACTGGGCGAGAACCGCTGGTACCTGATCGACAACACGAACGTCGACGTGCTGTTCTTCAACGAGAAGCCCATCGGCGTGACGCCGCCGACCTTCGTGGTGATGAAGGTCCTGCGCACGGAGCCAGGCTTCAAGGGCGACACTTCGGGCGGCGCGATGAAGCCGGCCACGATGGAGACCGGGCTCGAGGTGAGCGTGCCGCTCTTCATCAACGAAGGCGAAAGCCTCAAGATCGACACGCGCACCGGGGGCTACTCCGAGCGCGTCAACAAGAAGTAAAGCCATGCTCGCGCGCAGTGCGGCTTCGAGTTTGGCCGCGCTCGGCTCCGAGACCCCCGTGCGGCTCGCCGGCCGCGTGGTGGCCGTGGGCCCTGCCGGCTTCACGCTGCAGGACGACACCGGCTGTGCGCAGGTGGCGAGCGGCGAGGTCCAGTTGCTGGGCGCGATCGTGCAGGTGGAAGGTCTGTGGCGCGACGGCCAGGTCGAGGCGTCGAGCATCGCGCTGGAGAACCGCGGCAGCGAGCGCTTCACGCGGGCCGACAGCGACTACAGCTACCTGATCGGCAAGCGCCTGCAGAACCTGCGGACGCGGCACAAGGCGCTGCAGGCCGCGCGCGCCTTCTTCGACGCGCAGGGACTGCTGGAGCTCGAGACTCCGGCCATCGTGCCCTGTCCCGGTTTGGACGTGCACCTCGACGCGATCGAGGTGCTCGGCATGGGCGGGCCGCCGCGCTGGCTGCACACCAGCCCCGAGTATCAAATGAAGCGCACGCTCGCGACCGCGCTGCCGGGTGTGTATCAGATCGGCAAGGCTTTCCGGCGCGGCGAGCGCGGCAAGCTGCACGAGCCCGAGTTCACCATGCTCGAGTGGTACCGCACCTTCGAGGACGACGAGCGCATGCAGCGCGACACCGAGGAGTTGGTCGCGCACGTCGCCACGGTGGTGACGGGATCGACCCAGCTACCCGGCGTCTCGCGCCCGGTCGACGTCGCCCCGCCCTGGGAGCGGATCAGCGTCGAAGCTGCGCTGCAGCGCTACGCCGGAGTGTCGCTCGAGAGCGTGGTCGGCGACGAGGAGCGCTTCTACCGACTGCTGGTCGAGAAGATCGAGCCCGAGCTGGGCCGCGGGCGTCCGACCTTCCTCACGCACTACCCGGCGCGCTTCGCTTCGCTGGCGCGGCTGTCGCCGAACGACCCGCGCTTTGCGGAGCGCTTCGAGGCGTATGTGGACGGCGTCGAGCTGTGTAACGGCTTCAGCGAGCTGATCGATCCGGTCGAGCAGCGCAAGCGCCTCGAGCAGGACCAGGAGACGCGCGAGAAGCTGGGCTGGACGGTCTACCCGATCGACGCGCGCTTCATCGCAGCGCTGGAGGATGGCGTGCCGCCCAGTGGCGGGAATGCGCTCGGCTTCGATCGCCTGGTGATGACGATCGTCGGTGCGTCGCACATCGACGAGGTGTTGGCGTTCCCGGTCTCGCGGGTCTAGCTGCTCTTCGGCTTCGTGGGGTGGCTGCCAGCGCTGCCACCCGCGCCACCGCTGCCACCGGCACCACCCGCACCGCCGCTGCCGCCACGACCACCACTTCCACCGGTCGCGCCGCTACCACCGCTGCCGCCCTTGCCACCGCCACCGTCTTCACGCTCGTCGTCGATCATGCCCGTGCAGGGCATTTCGCTGCAGTCCAGGGAGAGCAGGATCTCTCGACCGGCTCCGGGCGCGTCGAACTCGAACGACACGGGATCGCCGACGTCGTCGCGGTGGCTGTCGACGGGCTGCACGAGCACCTCGCCGACCTCGTCGCCGGACAGCGCGCGGCGCTTGTCGGGGACCTGCCGGTAGTTGCCTTCGTCGTCGCCCACCTCGTCACACGCGAGCTCCTCGCTCAGCAGGAGATCGCTGCCATCACCGCGCCACACATCGACCAGGAACGTGTCGATGCCCGTGCTCTTGCACGAGCCGAAGCCGAGGCTCCAGCGCAGCCACAACGTGGCCGGCGCGGAGGTGAGCTGCACCGGTCGTCCGGCGATCACGGTCGCGTCGTCGCCGATCACGTTCATCTTGATGTCGTCTTCGTCGAGCGTGTCCATGACGGCGACGTCCTCGCGATCGAGGCCGAACAGGCGCACGGAATAGCTGCCGGCAGGCACGCTCTGGAAGCGCACCTCGCCGCTCTCGCAACGCACCTCGTCGGTGTACGCGCCCTCGTCGAGCTCGCCGCGCACGCGCACGACGTTGAACTCGTCGCAGTCGCGCCCGTTACCCAGCTCGAACGGCACCACCAGCGTGCCGGTGGAGTCGGTGTCTTTGAAGCAGCCCGCGAGCCAGACCATCACGCTCGCCAGGAGCACTGCGCGTTTTAGGGTTCGAGTGGTGAGCATTGCGACCTCCGGACTCCCCCGCCACGCTCGCGGACGCTACCTGAGTGCCGAGTCGCCACACAAGTTTCCTGCATGCGCATACAACGCGACTACGCACGTAGCGGCACGGCTGAGCCCCACCGGTCGTCACGCGCTTGTCTCGAACCCGAAACCTGATCGGTCGATCAGCGCTGATCGGGCTTCAGGCTGCGGGCTTCAGACTTCGGGTTCAGAGTCTTGTCCCGAGTCTCACCCGGAGCCTGTAGCCCGGAGCGCGAAGCCTCGAGCTTCACGCTTTCCGTTCAGAGTCTTGCTCCGCAGCCTTGGCTTCTTGCCAGAGCGCTTCCAAGGCTTCGGGACTCAACGCGGACAATTGTTCCCCGCGCGCGGTCACCTGGGTCTCGACCGCGCGCACGCGCTGGCCGAAACGATCCAGGGTGCCGCGCAGAGCGGCCTCGGGATCGATGTCGGCCTTGCGCGCCACGCTGACCAGCGCGAACAGCACATCCCCCAGCTC
>DATEOF010000194.1:0-23964 GCA_035274465.1 Polyangiales bacterium | reverse complement strand
TGCGCAGCGCGCAGGGTCGCGTGCCCGCGCGGCGCAGCAGCATCGCGCTCGAGCCCGCGGCCACCCCCGCGCGCAAGCGACTACTGTTGGTCGACGACTCGGCGACCACGCGCACGCTGGAGAAGAGCATCCTCGAGGCCGCCGGCTTCGAGGTGGTGACCGCGATCGACGGTGGCAACGCCTGGCAGCTGCTGCAGGAGCACGGCGCCGACCTGGTCGTGAGCGACGTCGAGATGCCGAACATGAACGGCTTCGTGCTCACCCAGACCATCCGCAGCTCCAAGCGCTTCCGCGACGTGCCGGTGATCCTGTTGACCTCGCTCGACAGCGAGCAAGACCGCAGCCGCGGCATGGAAGCCGGTGCGGACGCGTACCTGGTCAAGAGCGCATTCGATCAAGGCAACCTGCTCGAGACCATTCGCCAGCTGCTGTGAGGAACTCAGATGATCCGCGTGCTCGTAGCCGAAGACTCCGCGACATGTCTCAGCCTGCTGGTGGAGATCATCGGCTCGGATCCGCACCTGCAGCTGGTGGCGACGGCCAGCCACGGCGCCGAGGCCGTGAGCCTGACCAAGCAGCTGCGCCCGGACGTGGTGTTGATGGACATCCACATGCCCGTGATGGATGGCTTCGAAGCCACGCGCCAGATCATGACCGAGACGCCCACGCCGATCGTGATCGTCTCGGGTAGCGTGGACGTGCGCCAGGTGGCGGTGTCGATGCAGGCGCTGCGCCTGGGCGCGCTCGCGCTCTTACCCAAGCCATCGCTGGTGGGCGTGACCGACTTCGACGAGATGGCCCGCCATTTCACCGCCTCGGTGCGCGCCATGGCAGGCGTGCGCGTGGTGCGACGCTGGAACGCCGGGGACTCGCAGCCACCAGCGACGACGCCGGCGCCGATCACTCCGAGCCGCACCGGGCGCACGATACCGACGCTGATCGCGATCGCAGCCTCGACCGGCGGACCGGGCGCGCTCTACCGCATCCTCTCCGAGCTGCCGGGTGATCTGCCGGTGCCGGTGCTGGTCGTGCAGCACATCGCGCTGGGTTTCATCGAAGGCCTCGCAGCGTGGCTGGGCGGCAGCTCGAAGTTGAGGGTCAAGGTCGGCCAAGCCCAGGAACAACTGCGCCCGGGCACGGTGTACCTCGCGCCGGACGACTGCCACCTGGGATTGCGCGACAGGAACACGATCGAGATCTCGAAGACCCCGGCGGTCAACGGCTTTCGGCCCTCGGCCACGCACCTGTTCGAGTCCGTGGCTCGCCAGTACGGCAGCTTGGCGCTCGGTTTGGTGCTGACCGGCATGGGCGATGACGGAGTGGCCGGGCTGCGATCGCTGCACGCGTGCGGCGGACAAGTGCTGGCGCAAGACGAAGAGACATCCGTGGTGTTCGGCATGCCGGGCGCTGCAGTCGCAGCGGGTGTGACCGATGGAACGCTTCCGCTGGAGATGATCGCGATGCGACTCCAGCGTCTGGTGACGTCATGACGAAGATCCTGGTCGTCGAAGATAGCGCCACGCAGGCGCACGAGCTCTCGTTCCTCCTCGAGTCCGAAGGCTACGAGGTGGAGATCGCGCGCGACGGCGGCACCGGCCTGGCGCGCTGCCAGCGCTCGCCGGTGGAGGTGGTGCTGAGCGACGTGGTCATGCCCGAGATCGATGGCTACGAGCTGTGCAAGCGGCTCAAGGCCGACCCCAAGACCGCGGGCATCCCGGTGATCCTGCTGACCTCGCTGGCCGACCCGATGGACATCGTGCGCGGGCTCGAGTGCGGCGCAGACAACTTCATCACCAAACCCTACGAGCCCGACTACTTGCTGGGCCGGGTGCGGCGCCTGCTCGACAACGTCGCGCTGCGCACGCGCCGCCGCCTGGAAGTGGGCGTCGAAGTGCTGTTGATGGGCAAGACGTTCACCATCACCTCGGAGCGCGAGCAGATCCTGGATCTGCTGATCTCGACCTTCGAGGAAGTGATGCGCTCACGCCAGCGCGAGTACGAGGCCAAGCTCAACGAGGAGACGGCGCGCGAGTCACATCGCTTCTTGCAGTCGGCGCTCGACGCGCTGTCCTCGCACATCGCGGTCCTGGACGGTGGCGGCAAGATCATCGCGGCCAACGCGGCCTGGCGGCGGCTGGCGCAGGCCAAGCGCTGGAGCTGGCAAGAGGCGGGCGTGGGCCAGAGCTACGTCGCGGTCTGCCGCGAGGCGTTCGGCATCGACTCCGACGAGTGCGGCAAGCTCAGCGCAGGCCTCTCGGCGGTGCAGAGCGGTGCGCGCGAGAAGTTCGGGTTCGAGTACGCGGCCTGGGCGCACACCGATCCGCGCTGGTTCGCGCTCTCGGCCACACGCTTTCAGGATCGGGGCGCCCACCTGGTGGTGGTCGAGCACGACGACGTGACCGAGCGCAAGTTGCTCGAGCAACAGTTCCAGCAGTCGCAGAAGATGGAGGCCATCGGGCAGCTGGCGGGCGGGGTGGCGCACGACTTCAACAACCTGCTGACGGTGATCACCGGCTACTCCGTACTGTTGCAGCAGGAGCTGCCCCCGGACGATCCGAAGCGGCGCGACCTGGACGAGATCGTGCAAGCGGTCGACACCGGCGCGGCGCTCACCCGTCAGTTGTTGACCTTCAGCCGCAAGCAGGTCTTCAAGCCCACGCTGATCGACGTCAACGCCACGATCACCGAGCTCGAACGCATGCTGCGTCGCTTGATCGGCGAGGACATCGACTACTGCACCTCGCTCGATCCCGGCCTCGGTCGCGTGCGCGCCGATCCCAACCAGGTGCAGCAGATCTTGATGAACCTCGTAGTGAACGCGCGCGACGCCATGCCGAACGGCGGCAAGCTCACGGTCGAGACCGCGAATGCGCTGTTGGATCACGCGTACGCCGCAGCCCATCCCGACGTGACCCCGGG
This sequence comes from Polyangiales bacterium, assembly GCA_035274465.1. Classification (GTDB taxonomy): domain Bacteria; phylum Myxococcota_A; class Polyangia; order Polyangiales; family JAFGIB01; genus JADGRF01. Next base: position 21,045 of record DATEOF010000194.1, on the reverse strand, counting down.
AAGTTACGTCATGTTGACTGTCGCTGACACCGGCTTCGGCATGGATCCACATATCCAGGCGCGCATCTTCGAGCCGTTCTTCACCACCAAGGCCGTCGGCAAGGGCACCGGGCTCGGTCTGTCGACGGTCTACGGCATCGTGCAGCAAAGCGGCGGCCACGTCTGGGTCAATAGCGAGGCGAACTTCGGCACCACGTTCCGCATCTACTTGCCGCGCATCGAGGGGCGAACGTCCGATCCCGGGCTCGCAGCCCAGCCCAAGCGCGTGGTGCGCCCGCCGTCCGAGACCATCCTGGTGGTCGAAGACAACGACGCACTGCGCGCAATGCTCTGCCGCATCTTGCGCACGCTCGGCTACAAAGTGCTCGAGGCGCACCGTGCCAGGGCCGCGCTCGAGTTGTGCGAGCGTTCGGAGCAGCGCATCGACCTGCTGATCTCGGACATCGTGATGCCGGAGATGAGCGGAATCGAGCTCGCGCATCAGCTGCGCAGCACGCACAAGGACATGCGCGTACTGCTGATGTCGGGCTACTCGGGATTGGCGATCGCTCGCTACGCCGAGCTCGACAGCGATATCCCGTTCCTGCAGAAGCCGTTCAGCCCGGACACGGTCGCGCGCAAGCTGAGCGAGGTGCTCGACCGCTCAGCGGGGCAGGAAGAATGAAAACACGCTGCCCTGGCCGAGCACGCTGACCACGCGGATCTCGCCGCCGTGGGCTTCGACGATGCCCTTGGCGATGTACAGGCCCATGCCCGAGCCCAGGTGAGCGGTCTCGTCGGATTGCCACGCACGATCGAACACCCTCTCGATGTCCTGCGGGGCGATGCCGCGCCCGGTGTCCGCCACCTCGAAGTGCGCGTGCAGCGGGTCGTGTCTGTGGCGGAGAGTGACGCGGCCACCGCGCTCCGTGAACTTGAGCGCGTTGTTGACCAGGTTGGACAGCGCCTGGCGCAGACGCCGGTCGTCGCCGCGGAGGACGACGGATTGCTCGCCCTCGATCGCCAGCTCGATGCCGCGCTCGGCGGCGTCGGCGCCGAAGTCGTCCGCGACATCGCGCAGCAAGCGCGCCGAGTCCAGCTCACCGCTGGCGATGCGTAGGCGCGCGGCGCGGATGCTGGCCGCATCGACCAAGTCCTCGATCAAGTGTTGCATCTGGTTGATCGCGCGGCGGATCAAGCGCTGGTTGTGCTCGAGGTTTGCGGCCGTGAGAGCCTCGCAGGCCAGCGTGACCGTATTCAGGGGATTCCTCAGGTCGTGAGCGACCACGGCCAGCACTTCGTCGCGTGCCGCCGCCGCGCGCTCCGCATCTGCGCGAGCCGCGCGCTCGCGTTCCTCGGCTTGCTTCAGGTGATCGATGTCGATGGTCACGCCGCGAAACAACCTGTGGCCGCGCTCCTCCTCGCGGTGCGCGCCCGAGTGCACCCAGATCACTCGGCCGTCGGCGCGCTGGCAGCGATGCTCGCAGCGCACGTCGCTCAGCTCGCCGCGCCGCAGCTTGTCGAACATCTCGAGCACGCGCGGGAGGTCGTCGGGGTGCACGCGCGACTCGAAGAACTTGCGATCGCGCAGCCAGTGCTCGCACTCGTAGCCGAGCACCAACTTGGAGTGCTGGCTTACGAAAGTGTAGACCTGGTCTGTGTCGTCGAATTCCCAGACGACGGCGTGGTCGAGCGTCTCGACGAGCCGGCGAAATCGGCGTTCCCCCGCTTGATCTGGCGGTCCGGACATAAGTTCTGGCGCTCACCCTAGCGCATCTGTGGCGGGACTGCTCGTGCGGCGAACTTTTGGAGTCGATCCTCACACTGAATCAGCTACAACCCGCGCGAGAGACGTGCGATCCGGGGATCGATCGGCACGCCTCGCAGCCTCAACCTCGGGAGCTTCCGCGTGCTGTCATCACGATCGCTCGGCGTGTCCGCAATCTGTTCGTGCTTGCTGTTGGTGTTCGCGTGCGGAGACGACGACGAGGGTGAGAAAGCCGGCGGCTCGACGATGACTCCGGGCGGCGGCGCGAGCGGCAACCTGGGGATCGATCTGACCGGGTCGTGGGTGAGCACGGACTTCGAGTGTCGCAGCTCGAAGAAGCGCGAGACGTTGCAGGTCGATCAGCGCGACCTGAACGTGAGCGGGACCAAGATCACCGGCGACGACTGCGTGCCCGCAGGCTACGTGAGCTTCGAAGGCAAGCTGCCGCGCGCGCGGATCCTCGCGAGCGAGCTGCCCGTGTCGTTCCCGGTCAAGCTCTACGGCGGAGACCCGGGATCACCGGAGACGATCGGCGTCTCGGACTCGGGCATGGCAAAGATCACGACGCCGGACAGCATCTCGCTGCAGCTCAGTCGCTCGACGATCGTGCTGACGCGCGTGTTCGAGGACGCTGCAGCTGGCAGCGGCGGCACTGGCGGCGCGGGCGGCACGATGGCTGCAGGCGGCAAAGGCGGGTCGGGCTCGGGCGTGATCGGCAAGCCCACGACCAACACCCAGGCCGGCACGGGCGGCTCGGGTGGGGCCGATGAACCGGACGATCAGGCCGGTGCGGGTGGAGGCGGGTCGGGTGGCAAGCCGGCGGGCCGCGCGAGCGCAGTGCCGAGCACGGGCGGCCGTTCGGGTTCGGGCGGTAGCGGCGGCAGTGGGGGGCGCGGCGGTGCAGGCGCCGGCGGCATGAGCGACGAGGCTGGTAGCGGCGGCGCGGGCGGGATGAGCGACGCAGCTGGCAGCGGCGGCAAGGGCGGCGCGACCGCGGCCGCGAATTGCAAGGGTCCGCTGCTGCCCGGAGCGACCTGCGACCACGTGCAGCAATGCGGCTGCAAGTTGGACGAGACCTGTCAGTTCGCGGGTGCGGAGCCGCCGCGCTGCCAGGCGGCCGGTCCGAAGACGACCGGAGAGGTGTGCGAGGTCAACGCCGACTGCGGCGCGGGCCTGTTGTGCGTGAACCGGGTCTGCCGGCACAACTGCCGCACCGATAGCGACTGCAGCGGCACGTGCAACGACGCCACCTACGACGACAAGGAAGTCGAAGGGCTGAAGTTCTGCCTCGACCCATGCGATCCCGTGTTGCCCCGCGACTGCACTTCGCCGCTGACCGGCTGCGCGCCGTGCGCGAAAGGCGCCACCTGTTTACCGGCGTTGCCCATGGACAACGACTTCGCGTACTGCGCGGCGCCGGACCTGGTGTTGAACCGCGCGGCCGGTGAGCGCTGCACGAAGGATGAAGAGTGCTTCGGCGGCGGCTGCGAAGAGGGGACCTGTCACCGCTGGTGCCAAACCGACCGCGACTGTGACAGCGACGAGACGTGCGAGTCCGGCTCGGGCCGGTACATCAAGTCGGGCGTCGAAGCCGGCTACTGCACCACGAAGTAGCGGCGCACAGTGCGCTGTACAAAATTGCCCCAGATGCGGCAATCCGCCTACGCGGCTGGCCGGAATTGCCCGACCCTTCGCATTCCTTGCCGAAAAGGCACGGTGTTTGCGAGGCGTTCGTGCGCGGCCATGACCGGTCTGTCCGACCGGCATGGAGCGCCCGAGGTCAACGATGCCGCACTCCACCCCTGCAGCCCCAGCCTACGTCGTGGGCATCGGCGCCTCCGCCGGTGGGCTCGATGCGCTCGAGCGCTTCTTCGACGCGTTGCCCGAGGACACGGGCATGGCGTTCGTGGTGATTCAACACCTGTCGCCGGACTTCAAGAGCTTGATGGACGAGCTGCTCGCGCGGCACACGCGCCTGCCGATCAAGCTGGTCGAAGACGGCATGGCCGTGGAGGCCGACCACGTCTACCTGATCCCGCCCAAGAAGGAGATGATCATCTCGGCGGGATGCCTGTTGCTGAGTGAGCGCGAACGCTCGCAGGAGCTGACGCTGCCGATCGACGTGTTCTTCCGCTCGCTGGCGCGCGACTGCGGGCCGCGGGCGATCGCCATCGTGCTGTCGGGCGGCGGCAGTGATGGTTCGCGCGGTGCGCGCGACATCCACGATGCCGGCGGCATGGTGATCGTGCAGGACGTCGAGAGCGCGCAGTTCGACGGCATGCCGAAGACTGCGCGCGACGCCGGCGTGGCCGACTGGGTGCTGGCACCGGGGGAGATGCCGCGCGCACTGCTCGAGCACGCACACGAGCGTCTGGCCGGCGTGCAGCCGGGGGCTGGGCGGGACAGGGTCGACGACGTCGACGTCGTCTACAGCATGCTGCAGAAGGAATTCGGCATCGACTTCACGCACTACAAGCCGAGCACCGTGACGCGTCGCATCCAGCGGCGGCTGGCGCTGGCGCACTCGCGGAACATCGAAGAGTACGTGCGTCACCTGCGCAACGATCGCGAAGAGCTGGACGTGCTGTACCGCGATCTACTGATCGGCGTCACGCGGTTCTTCCGCGACGAAAAAGCCTACGCCGCGCTCGAGCAGCACGTGTTGCCCGAGCTGCTCCGGCGCACCCAGCCCGGGGAACCCGTGCGCATCTGGGTGGCGGGCTGCGCCACCGGCGAAGAGGCCTATTCGCTCGCGATCCTGCTGCAAGACTTGATGCAGGAGCTCAACCTAGAGCGACAGGTCAAGATCTTCGCCACCGACGTGCACCGCGGCTCGCTCGAGCAGGCGGCGCGCGGAATCTACGACGAGCAAGCCGTCGCGAACGTCTCCGCGGAGCGCCTCGCTCGCTACTTCTTCAAGACAGGTAATGCCTATCAAGCGGTGCCCGAGCTGCGGCAGATGATCGTGTTTGCGGCCCACGACGTGATCAAGGACGCGCCCTTCACGCGTGTGGACCTGGTCAGCTGCCGCAACCTTCTGATCTACTTGCAGCCGGCCGCGCAGCAGAAGGCGCTGGCGCTGTTCCATTTCGCGCTGAACCGCGGCGGCACGTTGTTCCTGGGCCCGAGCGAGAGCACCGGTACGCTGGCGCGCGACTTCCAGGTGCTGGACAAGCACTGGCGCATCTACACCAAGCACCAGGATCTGCGCTTGCCGCTCGACACGCGGGTCGAGGCGCGGCGGCTGGAGACGCGTTCGTCGGGCCTGGCGCTGCAGGCGCCGGCGCGTCACTCGCTCAGCCAGCTGCTCGGCACCTACGATGCACTGCTCGACGAGGTGATGCCGCCGGCGCTGTTGATAAGCGACCACGGCGAGCTGATCCAGACCTTCAACGGCGCAAGCCAGCTGCTGCAGATGCGTGATGGGCGCCAGGACCTGCATGTCTACGACCTGGTCAGTGCCGAGCTGAAGATGCTGCTCGTCGGCAGTGTGAAACGTGCACTGAATACGCCGGGCACGATCGTGCTGAAGGGCGTGCGGCTGGGCATGCCTGGAGACGAGCGCCCCTACAAGCTGAGCCTGCGACGCATTCGCGCCCGCAACAGCGAGTTGTGTCACGTGCTGATCTCGTTCGAAGCCATGGAGTCCGGTGTACCGGTCTCGGCTTCAACGAGTGAGACCGAGATCGACGTGGGCCACGTCTCCGGCGAGCAGCTGCGGGCGCTGGAGTTCGAGCTCAACCACACCAAGGAGAACCTGCAAGCGGCGATCGAAGAGCTCGAGAGCTCGAACGAGGAGCTGCAGGCATCCAACGAGGAGCTGCAATCGGCAAACGAGGAGCTGCAGAGCACGAATGAAGAGCTGCAGAGCGTGAACGAGGAGCTGTACACGGTGAACAGCGAGTATCAGCGCAAGATCGCCGAGCTCACCGAGCTGACCAACGACATGGACAACCTGTTGTCCAGCACCGATATCGGCACGATCTTCCTCGACAAGCAGCTCAAGATCCGCAAGTACACCGCGCAGATCGCCGAAGCCTTCAGCCTGCTACCGCAGGACGTCGGGCGCTCGATCGAGACCTTCGCGCACAAGCTGCAGCATCCGGAGCTGATCGAGGATCTCAAGCGCGTGCTCGACACAGCGGAGCCCGTGGAGCGCGAGCTGGACGGCATCCACGGCAAGGCGTTCTTCTCGCGCATCCTGCCCTACCGCACCAAGGGCACTGTCGCAGGCGTGGTGCTCACGCTGATCGACGTGACCGGGCTCAAGACCGCGGAGGACGCGCTGTTCCACGAGCGCTACCTGCTCAACAGCCTGCTCTCGAGCGTGCCAGACGCGATCTACTTCAAGGACTCGAGCGGTCGCTTCATCCGCTGCAACCACGCCATGGCGCAGCGCCTGGGCGCGAGCGATCCGCGCGAGGTCGTCGGCAAGGTGCCGTTCGATCTGCCCGATCGAGAGCTCGCCGTCGCGCTGCACCAGGCGGATGAGGCGGTGATGCGCACCGGCGATGCGCATTACTACAAGCTCGAACGACGCGAGCTGCCCGGCGGCACGACCGAGTGGACGTTGGCGTCGCGACTCGTGCTCCGCGATCGCGACATGAACGTCGTCGGCGTGATCGGCGTGTTCCGCGACGTCAGCGAGCAGAAACGCGCGGAGGAGAAGATCCAGGAGGCAGTGCGTCGCCGCGATCAGTTCCTGGCCATGCTCTCGCACGAGCTGCGCAACCCGCTCGGTGCGATCGTCAGCGCGACCACGCTGCTGAAGAGTGAAGGCGACGAAGCAGAACCGCGCGCGCGCCTGCTCGGCGTGCTCTCACGGCAATCCACGCAGATGGCGCGCCTGTTGGACGACCTGCTGGAGGCCAGCCGCGTGACGCAGAACAAGATCGAGCTACGCAAGACACAGGTGGATCTGAGCGCATCTGCGCGCGAGGCGGCGGACGTCGTGCGCGAGGCCATGCAATCGCAGCAGCTGAGCTTCTCGACGCACATTCCGGAGGAGCCACTGTTCGTCGACGCCGATCCTGCGCGGCTGCAACAGATCCAGATCAACCTGCTGAGCAACGCGGCCAAGTACACGCCGCGCGGCGGCCACGTCCGCTTCGAGCTCGGCCGCGAGGATGGCGCGGCGCTGCTCGAGGTGCGCGACGACGGCGCGGGGATCGCCAAGCCGATGCTCGAATCGGTATTCGACCTGTTCGTGCAATCGAACCGCACTCTCGACCGAGCCTCCGGTGGTCTCGGAGTCGGGCTGACGCTGGCGCGCGCGCTGGTGCAGCTCCACGGCGGCAGCATCACGGCGGACAGCGCGGGCGAGGGCCTGGGCAGCAGCTTCAGCGTGCGCCTGCCGCTGTCGGCGTCCAGGGCCGAACCCTCCGTGGCCCTGGTGAAGCCGCGCTTGCGGCCCGGAGCGAAGATCGTCGTGGTCGAGGACAACCCGGATAGCCGCGAGCTGCTGTGCGAGCTGCTCAAGCGCGCGGGGTTCGATTGCCACACGGCCGATAGCGGGCCGGCGGCGCTGGAGCTCATCGACGAGGTGCAGCCGGACATCGCGATCCTGGATGTGGGCTTGCCGGAGATGGACGGCTACGAGATCGCGCGGCGTCTGCGCGAGCAACCGAGGTACGCGAAGCTGGTGCTGATCGCGCTGACCGGCTATGGGCGCAGCTCCGACCGCACCGCGTCGCGTGAAGCCGGTTTCGACGAGCACCTGGTCAAGCCGGTGCATGCCGATCAGCTGCTGGGCGTGCTGGCGGAGATGCAGAACGCAGGGCGCGAGCGAATGGCAAGTCGGCACGCTCCCACCGCCTAGTTCACTTCGCTCCCAGACACTCCCGCACGCGCTGTCGAAACCACTGGTTGGCCGGCTCGCCGTCCACGTTGGCATGCCAGTACAGGAACAGCTCGAAGCTCGCGACTTCAACCGGGAACGCCACCACCTGGTTGCCCGTGCTTTCACTCAGCTGCTCGGCGTGGTTCCGCGGCAACGTCAGCAACAGATCCGAACGCCGCACGAGCTCGTTCGCTGCAGCATGCAGCTGGCAACGCACGCGCACGCGTCGCGTGTGGTTCAGCCGCGCGAGCGCCAGGTCTTCGAAGCCACCTCCCCTGCGGCGCCCGGTGACCAGCACGTGGTCGAGCGCGAGGTAGGTGTCGAGGTCCAGCGCGCCGCCCTGCACCTGCGGGTGGTCACGCCGCGCGAGCACTGCCAGCGGCGACGTCTTCACTCGCTCGCGCTTGATCTCCGCCGACAGCGGCAAGCCCACATCCAGCGCCAGGTCGATCTCGCCGCTCTGCAGGTCGTCCTCCAAATCGCGGCGCTCGATGCGCACGGCGGCGACGTCGATCCCCGGCCGCTCGGCGAGCGTGCTCGCGAGCGCGGGCAGGAACGAGCTCTCGTGGGCCTCGCGCATGGCGATCACGAAGCTGCGCTGGGCGTCGGCCGGATCGAACGAGACCTCGCTCGCCAGCAGCTGCTCCAGGCCGCCGAGCGAGCTCCGGATCGTGCCGGCGAGCGTCCGCGCGCGCGGGGTCGGAACCATCGCGTTGCCCTGACGTTCGAACAGCGGGTCGCCCAGCAGCTCGCGCAAGCGTGCCAGTGCGTGGCTCACCGCCGGCTGCGATAGGTGGAGTTGCTTGCTCGCGGCGGTGATGCCGCCTTCGCGGTAGATGGCGTCGAAGACGGTGAACAGGTTCAGGTCGATGCGCAGCATGCTCGCATTGTCGAACGATCCCGCCCGACTGTCACATGCAACGGTTCGATGACCGGACATGCAGGAATTGCATTCGACGGGGGCAGCACCGCGGCACAGCTTCGCAGCATGCAACACGACAAGCTCCTCCAGGACCTGCGCGCGTTCTTCGCGCAGCACATCGAACCCAACCGCTCGGCGTACCTGGCCGAGCTCGAAGAAGTCCGCCCGCGCGGCGCGGCCTTCGCGCCGTCCGCCGTCGTCGAGCGCCTGAAGCCGCTGGCGCGCAAGGCCGGGCTCTGGAACCTGTTCCTGCCGCGCTCGGAGCGCCACCCTCACGGGCTGTCCAACGCCGAATACGCGCCCCTGTGCGAGCTGATGGGCCAGGTGCACTGGTCCTCCGAGGTGTTCAACTGCTCCGCGCCGGACACCGGCAACATGGAGACACTCGAGCTGTACGGCGACGCAGCCCAGCGCGCGCGCTGGCTCGAGCCGCTGCTGGCTGGAGAGATCCGCTCGGCCTTCCTGATGACCGAGCCGCACGTCGCCTCGTCGGACGCGACCAACATCGAGTGCAGCATCCGCCGTGAAGGCGACGAGTACGTGATCAACGGTCGCAAGTGGTGGTCGACCGGGGCCCACCAGGCGCGCTGCGAGTTGCTGATCGTGATGGGCAAGACCTCACCCGACGCCGACAAGCACCGTCAACAGTCGATGGTGCTGGTCCCGGCGCGAGCGCCCGGTGTCAGCATCCTGCGCGATCTAACTGTCTACGGCTACGACGACGCGCCCCTGGGTCACGCCGAGGTGAAGCTCGAAAACGTGCGCGTGCCGGTGAGCAACTTGCTCCTGGGCGAAGGCCGCGGCTTCGAGATCGCCCAGGGCCGACTCGGGCCGGGCCGCGTGCACCACTGCATGCGCGGGGTAGGCGTGGCGGAGCACGCGCTGGCGCTGATGTGCCAGCGTCTCGACAGCCGCGTCACGTTCGGCAAGCGCCTCTCGGAACGCTCGGTCTGGCACGAGCGCATCGCCGAGTCACGCTGCCTGATCGATCAGGCGCGCGAGCTGGTGCTCCACACCGCACGGCGCATCGACGCCGAGGGCAACAAGGCCGCGCGCAAGGAGATCGCGATGATCAAGGTGGTCGTGCCCAACATGGCGCTGCGCGTGATCGACTGGGCGATCCAGGCGCACGGCGGCGGCGGCCTGTCGGCCGACTTCCCGCTCGCGGGCATGTACGCAGGGCAGCGCAGCCTGCGGCTGGTCGATGGTCCGGACGAAGTGCATCGTCAGACCATCGCCCAGCTCGAGCTACGCTCGCAGCGCGCTGGCTACTGAAACGCCACGCTCAACATGCCGTCGGACGAAGGCCAGTTGGGGATGCGCGTGACCTGGCCGTTCCAGTCGAACACGATCCAGCCCGGGCTGGAGGCATCGATGTACACGTCCGTGCCGACGATGAACGGCGCCGAGAACACGGCCCCGAGCTCGCTCTGCTTGTTCATGTTCTGGTCCGCCATGAACAAGCCGACGGTGGACGTGGATCGGCCGGCGTTCTGCTCCGACAGCGTCTCCGCACCATTGATCTTCAAGCTGTTGCCGAGATCGCTGCGAAACGCGCCCGCCAGGTAGCGCAACACCAGCGCCGAGTGGTCGGGGCCGACGGCCACGAGGCCGGTGGTCGTCGCCACCACCAGCGGGTTCTGCGACGGGCTCAGGAAACGCACCAGGCGATTGCTGCGCTTGAACGGACCGAAGTACATGCGCCCGAGCACCTTGCCCGAGGCATCGATGCCCTTGAACTCGTAGGGCACGCCGCGCTTCAGCTGCACTGGACCCACGTGCGCGGTGGTGCCGTCGGACGTCAACGTCATCACCGGCGCGTCGCCGGCTCGCGGCGTGTCGCCGAGCTCGTAGACCTCGAGCTTGCCGTTGGTCACGCGCGAGTTGTCGGCGAACGTCTCGCTGATGCCCTCGAGCGTGATCATCTCGGTACCACACTGCACGCTGGTGTACCTGGGATCCGCGCCGTAGAGATACTTCCAGGTCTCGACGAACGCCGGCGTCGACGCCGCGACACCGAAGTGATCGATGTCCTTGAGCGTGACGGTCTTCTCGGCGTTCGGCGCGTGGTTGGGCACCCCACCGATGTCATTGTCAGACGACAAGCTCAGCGTCTTGACGTTGTTCGGCACCATGCCGCGCCCGGAGTAGTTGATGTAGTGGGCGACCTTGGCCGCGTGCGCGGGATCGTTCAGGTACCTCACGCAATGGCCCGTGCCCTGCGAGTGGCCCGCGAGCTCTACCTGGTCGGCTCCGGTCTTCGCGCGGACCTCGTCGATCAACTTGTCCAGGTCCTCGAGCGGGTTGCCGCCGAGCGAGTTGTACTCCACGGCGACGAAGCGATCCTGACAGTAGCCGTTGCTGCCGAACAACAGCGCGACGTTGGCGATGTTGTCACCCGAGCCATACGTGCCGTGCACGAACACGAACGGACGCTTGGTCTTGTCGCAATCCTCGTCTTTGACTTCGATCGGACACTCGATCTTGGTCACTTCTTTCGCTGGCGCGGCAGCTTTCCCCGCACTGCCATCCGCCCTCGCTCCCGCGGCCATACTCGGGTCGCCCTTGGAGGGTTCAGAGTCCGAGCTACAACTCGAAAGCGCCAAGGCAAGCGTCGCCATCACCGTACCGAAGCGTGCGGCCGTATTCATGTTCCTCCATTTGGGGAGGGCGTTGTGGAGCAAACGCAACGCCCCGCCTTGGAGCAGTCTGCGGAGCGAGTAGAGTTGCGTCAAAGCGCAAGACAGGACAAGCAAGGGGCATGGAGACCGCAATTGAACAGGGAGTCCGCAGCTCAGAGCGGCGGGACGCGAATGCCTTGGAGCGTCGGCACAGTGTCCCTGGCGGCCACGTGCTCGCGTTCGTGGACGTGATGCGGTCGATCGGTGTGGACGGATCCCAGCTGCTGGCTGCGCTGGGCCTGCGCGAGCAACTCCTCGAGGAGCCAGGCACGCGCGTCCCGCTCGAGCAGATGAACGCGCTGGTCGCGCTCGGACGCGAGCGCAGCGGCGAACCCGGCATCGGCATCTACATGGGCCTGCGGCGGCGGCTGTCGAGCTACGGCTTCCTCGGCCTGGCAGCGATGCACGCGCGCACGCTGCGTCAAGCGCTCGAGCTGGCGGTGGAGTTCGCGCCCACCGTCTCGACCGCGGTGAGCCTGCGCTTCGAGGAAGACGGACAAGTCGCCTCGCTGCGTCTGATCGAGAATGGCGATCTCGCGCCGGTGCGCGACGTGGTGTTGATCGCGATGGTGATGGGCCTGGCGCGCATCGGCGCCACGCTGACCGGCCGTGAGTTGCGCGGCCACGTTTGTATGGCGCTGCCCAAGCCGGACTACTACGAGCGCTTCGCCGATCAGCTGTTCGACGTGCGCTTCGATCAACCGGACACGCGCATCGTGTTCGAGGCCAGCAGCCTGGAGCTGCCGCTGGTCACCCCCGACAACGCGACCTTGCGGCTGGCGCGAGATCAATGCGAGCGCGCGCTGACCGAGCTGCAACAGGGAGCGAGCTTCGTCGACTGCGTGCGGCGCCTGATCGTGGACGCGCGCGGCTTTCGCACGCTCGAACAGGTTGCAGAGCGCCTGCACCTCTCGCCGCGGACGCTGCGCCGGCGGCTCGCGACGTACAATGTCAGCTTCGCCGACCTGATCGACGGCGAGCGACGCAAGCAGGCGCAATTCCTGTTGCGCTCGAGCGAACGCGAGCTGAGCTGGATCTGCGAGCAGCTCGGCTACGCCACGCTGCCGAACTTCGTGCGGGCGTTCAAGCGCTGGACCGGTACCACGCCCGCGGCCTACCGGCGGGGCTTGCGAACCACCTGATTCGCACGGCCTGAACCGGCTGGGCCAGTTGGGCCACTCGGATAACGCTGGCGAGCTCCAACGCCGATTGATCGTGGGCCGGAGCGCGCTAGCTTAGACCCATGCGCTACGGCCTAGTCTTCTTCTTGGCGCTGTACAGCGTGGGCTGCGGAACCGCGCTGAACTACATCCCCACGACCGACCCGCCCCGCCCGCTGTACGTGAAGAGCGCCGACAAGGTCGAGATCTTCATGACCAAGGCGCCCAGCCGCCCCTTCATCGAGATCGGCATGATCGAGTCGCAGCAACAGGGGGCGAGCCTGGATGACGAGCGACAGGTCCTGGCCAAGATGCGCCACTTCGCGGGGGAACGTGGCTGCGACGCGCTGGTGATCTTCTCCGGCAACGATGCGACGGTCACGAGTGGGGGCAAGGACTATACGACCTCGACCACGCTCAAGGGGTATCGAGGCTCGTGCCTGGTGTACACGGGGTCGGCGCCCAACGCAGCGGCCGCAGCGCCTGCACCAGCCCCCGCGGAGGCGCCGCCGATGGCTGCGTCTGCGACAGGCACGTGCATGCCGAACTCGACTCAGCTGTGCTACGGCCCGGGCGGTTGTCGCGGGGGCCAGCGCTGTGCCGAGGACGGCCGATCCTTCACGCTCTGCGACTGCGGCAACGTCGCGAGTCAGGCGAACCCGCCCTGATCTAACGTCCCACGCCACCCACACCAGGCGAGGCGACTCACATCTCGGCGCTGATCGAACTTTAGTAGACTGTTAGATCGATTTTGAGCGCGACATCCACAACAGCCCTCGCCGCATGCGTTGTCAGCTGGCTCCTGGTAAGCGGCTGCAACGCCACGCTGCCGTCGGGCGTGTTTCGCTGCGACGACGACTCGGGATGCCCCGCGGACTGGACCTGCGGCTCGAATGGTCGCTGCTACGCACCATTCGATGGCCCCCCCGATCCAACAGGCTCCCCGGCGACCGATCCGGATCGCGGGCGCGATGCCGCGACCGATGCGGGCAGCGAGGATGCTGCTGCTGACAGCGGCGAAGATCCGAGCCCGAGCGATGCAGGCAAAGACGCCGGCACCGACAGCGCGACCCCGGAACCCGGCCCGGACCCGGCTCCAGCCGCAGATGCACCCTGCCGCATGTCCGGCGCGAAGGCTTGTGGTGGACACGCTAGCTTCGACAAGCTGGTCTGTCAGTCCGGCCACTGGCAGATCATCGGTGTCTGCGACGGCGACTACCGCTGTAATACCAAGCCGGGGCCTGCTCTGGGCAGCTGCCAGCCGATCGCTCCTTTGTGTCTGCGGAAGAAACCGGCGGCCGTGATCTGTGATGGCCGGGAGCGCAAGCGCTGCGACGCAGACTTGCTGGGCTACGATCTCTACGCCTGTCCCCGGAACATGCACTGCGATGCGGATGGTGGCGCCCACTGCACCTGCGACAGCGGCTACGAAGACGACGGCAAGGGCGGCTGTCGCGACATCGACGACTGCGCCGCGGCCAGCTGCGGACCCGGGCGATGCGTCGACGGCTTGAACGGCTACACCTGCGACTGCATTTCGGGCTTCGCGAGCGACGGCACGACCTGCGTGAACGTGAACGACTGCCCGGCGACGGACCCCTGCGCGCCCGGCGGCCACTGTGTCGATGGAGTGAACGGCTTCAAGTGCGTCTGCGACAGCGGCTTCATGCCCAGCGGCCCGAGCTGCGTCGACGTCGTCGACTGTCCCGCGTCCAATCCGTGTGCACCCGGCACGTGCATCGAGGGCCACAACACGTTCACGTGCATGTGCCCGCCGACCTATGAGCTGGTCGGCACGACCTGCGTTTGCCCCGTCTGCACGCAGGACTTCAACACCGGCGTCTGCGAGTACATCTGCGGCGGCCCTTACGGATGATTCTGAGTCGTCTTGCCGGGTGGTTTGAGGTATCGTCGCCGCCATGACGGCTCGTGCGCACAAGTCGAAATTCGGTCTGTGGTGCTTCGTGGCGCTCTGCACCGTGAGCGCCTGCGACTGCGACGATGACAGCAGCCTCCCGCCGGATCAGGTCTACGTGCACATCAAGCGGGGCGTCGACTTCAGCGACTACAAGACGTTCCACATCGACGACGACCTGACCCAGGATGATCTCGCGGACGCCGGCGTGAACGTCGACGACTTCCCCGAAGACGTGCGCTTGAACATCGAGACCGCCAACGATCAGGCGCGCATCGAGCTCGAGAAGGCCGGCCTCGACGAGGTCGAGAATCAAGACGAAGCGGATCTGGTCGTCGCGAGCATGGGTTCCACCAAGACCGAAGACGCGATCTACTGGGAATGCGTGCCCGGGTACTGGTGGGGCTACTGGGGCTGGTACTGGGATTCGTGCGCCTGGCTCGATCCGGAGTACGTGAAGTACACGACCGGCAGCATGGTGCTCGGGCTCGCCGATCCCGAGATGAAAGACATCGTGTTCGGCGGCCTGCTCACGGGCGTGGCCGATGGCAAGGGCGACCTGGAGGAACGGATCCGCTCCGGCGTCCACGAGATGTTCGAGAAGTATCCCGATACCGGTTCCAAGCGCGACGAGTGACGGCAGCGACTAGCGCTTGTCCTCGTCGCGAACGGCGTCGCGGATCGGCTTGGTCTCTTCCCGCACCTTCTCGCCTGCCTTGTCGAGGGTCTCCTTCACCTGCTTGCCCACCGCCACGAGCTCTTCGCGCGCGCGTTGGGTGGCGGCGGGGAGCTCTTCCTTGACCTTCTCCGCACCTTGTTTGGCGCTTTCCACGCCCTCCTTGACGCTCTGCTGGACGTCCTGGCTGGTGCGCTTCAGGTCGTGCACGTCTTCTTCCACCCGGTCGCGCTTGCAGCCCGCCGCCGTCGCGAGTGCAAGCAGCAGCCCGAGGCAGATCAGTCCGCGTTCTGTCTTGTGCGCCTTCATGACTCGGCCTCCTGACCCCACCGTGGCAACAATGCGCTGAACGCTGCGGGGGATCGCAGCGTTCGGCACCTGCCCTGGCAGTTTATCAAGATTCAGGCCAACTCGCCGAGTCAGTAGCCCAAGCCGCAGGGCCAGCACTGGATATCTTCGACGCCGTCGAAGCCGTTGCTGGCCGAGGGGCTGCACGAACTGTCGTCGCCACCGCCGCCATCGATCGTGAGCGGTGGCTTGTCTGCCCGTTCGCAGAGGATGTCGTCGCCGTCGCCGCCCAGCAGGACATCGCCGGGGCTGTCGCCGCCGTAGATCACGTCGTTACCCGGACCGCCCTCCCCGTGCGCGCCACCGGGCCCGAGGTACAGAACATCGTCGCCGTCTTCGCCGAACACCCAGTTCGGATTGCCCGAGAACGGCGCCGAACCGCCGCCGTAGATGATGTCGCTGCCTGCACCGCCGTAGATCTTCAGCGAGTGGCCGCTCTGGTTGATCGGTTGGAGCACGCGGTTGCACCAGATCAACGGCGTCTCGAGCACACGGATCGTGTCGTCCCGATCCGTCCCCCGCACGACGTAGTCATCGCTCAGCGGCGAAGCGCCGAGACTGACCCAGGTGCAACCGCGCAGGGAGAGCGTGGCTGCCCAGGCCCGGCCATCTCTGGCGCCGATCACGGTGATGCCCGAGACGCGCACGGTGACGGTGCTCTCGGCTGAAACCGCCGACGGTTTCAAGACGCTCGTGACTGTCAACAGGCCAGTCAACAAAGTGATCCAGTGCAAGCTACGCATACGTCCTCTCTGCCGTGCTCCGCGTGTGACGCGGCTTACGGTGCTGAGCCCATCCTCATGCGATCGAATGCAAGCTGACGAGGTCATCGATCGCGAACGAACCCAGCCTAGCTGCATCGGATCACGAAATCGAGTGCCGATCACACCGAGATTACGTGACAGACACAGGTGTAACAGCCTACGAGTAGTGCCGAATGCCGATCCGTTCCGATGCTTGCGCCCGCTGGATGAGTGGGGCGCTTTGTCTGCTCGGTTTGTCGGCTTGCGAATCGCTCCTGGGCCTCGACGAGTTCACGCAGCAGCCTGCTCCAGCAGTCGCGGGACGCGTGTGCAACTTGCACGCAGACTGCGCGGACCCGAGCGCGCAGTTCCGTTGCCTGCAAAACCGCTGCAGCGCGCCTCGGACGGAAGACTGCAGCGTGGCCGCCGGGCCCGAGCTGGATGACCGAGCGATCTGGATCGGCGCGTTGCTGTCGAGTTCCGGCACTCAGAACGCGATCGACCGCGCGCGACACGCCAGCGCAGTTCTGGCGGTGGAGAGCATCAACGCTGCCGGCGGCGTACCGTTCGACGCCACGCGCACGGAGTTGCATCCACTGGTACTGGTGGCGTGCGATGCGCAGCACGGGCTCCTGCCGGCTGCCACGCATCTGACGCAAACGCTGGGCATCCGCGCGTTGCTCGGGCCAGCCGATACGGAAGACGCGAACCTGCTCGCGGCTGAGCTGACCATCCCGAGCGACACGCTGCTGCTGAACCCGCTCGCGAGCGCCAATGGCTTTCGTGATCTGCTCGACGACGACCTGGCATGGTCGATGACCCCCAGCGACGCGCAACGCGCGACGCTCATGTTTCAGCAAGTGAAGGCGCTCGAGGACGCGCTGCGCGCCCAGCCAGGACGGAGCGAGCTCCGGCTCGGCATCGTGTTTCGTGACGACGCCCAAGGTCAGAGCGCGCGCGCGAGCTTGAATCGGTTGACCTTCGACGAAAAGCCTTTGACCGATCCCGGAAACCTCGGCGACCACGTGCGTATAGACGGGTACGCGCCCGGGCAGCCGGATTATCGCGCGCTCGCCGAGACCTACGCGCAGTTCGCGCCGGACATCTTGATCCTGCTCGGTGCGAGCGAGGCCGTCACCCAGTTCCTTCCTCTACTCGAAGCCCGCTCGAACGAGCTGCGCCCGGGCGCACCGCGTCCGCAGTATCTGCTCAGCGACCGCGCCAAGGTGCCCGAGTTGATCAGCCTCGCGGACGCCGATCCCGCGTTGGCCGCGCGCATCCGCGGCGTGGGCGTGACGCCGACGGCTGCAGCGCGCGACAACTTCACGGCATTCGCCGTGGACCTTCAGCGGCGCTTCCCGGATTCGCGCGCCGACCTGTCGGGCCTCGGTTCGATCTACGACGGCACGCACGCGCTCGCGCTGGCGCTGGCGCAGCGACACCAACCTCTGCGCTCGGGCCGAGAGCTCGCGCTCGGACTGCGCGCGCTGACGAGCGGGCAACTCGCGTTCGACCTGCGCAGCGAGCGCCTGGCTCAGCTCTTCGAGCGCGTGCTCTCGGCCGACGCGCCGCTGGTGATGGGCAGCCTCGGGCCGTTGCAATGGGATCAACGCGGGGCAGCTGCCGGCGGTTCGCTGGAGGTGTGGTGCGTCGGCCGCGTGGAGGGGCGCAGTGAATTCTTCGCCTCCGGGATCCGCATGACCCTGGGCGAGCTGCGCGTGACTGGAACGCTGGCCGACTGCGAGCGCAGCGGCCAGGCGCCGGGCGGGCCGACCGACAAGCCGGCCATTCAGTCCGGCGAAGCGATGCGCGGCCAACCGATGCAGCCATCCGGCGGCGCAGCTGGCGCCCCCGCCACAGTGCCCGAGATGCCGGTCGATGCGGGCCCGACCGCGCCGATCGATGCGGGCGTTCCACCGAGCACCGGCGCAGAGCCACCCGCGAGCGGAATCCCTTGTGGCCGCAGCAGCTGCGACAGTCAGCGCGGCCAGTTCTGCTGCGTGTCGATCGCGCGCGGCGCAGGCGAAGATCCGCAGCCCGGAGACTTCAGCTGCGAGAGCGCAGCAGCGCAGTGCGCGATCGCGCTGCACTGCACCAGCGATACGGACTGCACGGGCGGAGAAGTCTGCTGTGGCACCGGCAGCCAGGCCGGATGCATGCCCGCTGAACGCTGCACGGCACAAGCGGGGACACGCCTCGCTTGCGAGTCTGCGAGCGACTGCGCCGCAGGCACGTTGTGCTGCGCGCATTTGACGCCCGGCACGACGACGTACGCGCGCGTGAGCTGTGACGCGTCGTGCCCGCTGGTGGAGAGCGCCGTCCCGCTGTGCCGAAACGATGCCGACTGCACGGCCGCCGGCGCGCTGGGCACGTGTCAGCCGAGTCGCATCGTGCCCAACCTGAGCGTGTGCTTCGGGTTCTGATTGCCCTCGCGGCAGAAAACTAGGAACTAGGAACAGGAACAGGAACTCGAACTAGCAATCGCGGCTCTCGCGTTTCCTTTCCGTGTTCGCGTTTCTGTTCCTAGTTGCTAGTTCTCTCCCGGTCTGAGCTAGTGTTGAGGCATGACCGAAGTCGAAGGCGTGGTACGCGGTGAAACGGTCGTCTTGACTGCGGGTCTTCCGGAGCTGGATGGGCGCCCGGTGCGGATCACCATCGAGCCGATCGAGGACGAGCCGGCTACCGCCGAAGAGCTGCCGCCCATGGCCAGGCTCATCGGCCGCTCGGTGGTCAGCGCGTCGCCTGACGGAACGGTCGAGCTGCGGTTCGAGGGCTCGCCGCGGTTCTGCAACCGCTTCGGAACGATTCAAGGCGGCATGCTGGCCGCGATGCTCGACTCCGCGCTCGCTCACTCGGCGATGGCTGCGCTCGGGCCGGGACAAAGCGCGCTGACCGTGGAGATGAGCACGCGCTTCTTTCGACCGACCGCGCCTGGCACGATCACCGCGCGCGCGAGCCTGTTGCACCGCAGCAGCCAGCTCGCCCACGCCCAAGCCGATCTGTTCGATAGCGCGGGCGTGAGGCTCGCGCATGCGACCGGCAGCATGCGCATCGCCGATGGGCGGAGCTAAACCAACGACTTCTCGTACACGCGGTACGTCTTGTAGTGCTTCGCACCCATGCGCGCGATGCCGATGTTGATCTGGTCGTTGTCCTCGAGCGTCCAGCCCAGCTCACCGCCGGTGTAGCCGCGCTTGCTGCCGCGCACGGCGACCTCTTCGTAGAGCACCGCCACCAGCGCGCCGTACTTGCGCGACGCGCGGTATTCCTTCTTCACGCCCAGCAGGATCAGCCGCGCCGCCTTGGGCCGCGCGAACTTGAGCCGCCAGAGCAGCTTGACCAGGTTGAGCGGGCGCTTCATCAGCTCGCCGTCGAAGTCCTTGATCAGCTCGTTGATATCGGGCACGGCCAGGCAGATGGCGGCCGGCTTGCCGTCGACCTCGGCCACCAGCGCGATCTCTGGATCCAGGAACTGCTTGTACTCGGTGGCGATGACCTCGAGCTCCTCGAGCGTCAGCGGCACGAAGTTCCAGTTGCGTTCCCAGGCCTCGTTGAACACCTCGCGCACGATCTCGGCCTCGCGCCGCATGTGCTTCAGGTCCATCGTGCGCACGCGAACGTTGGGCAGCGCGCGCGTGCGGTCCGCGATCTTCTTGGTGAGTGGATCGATCGGACTGTTGGCCTGGTACCACCACGCGTACAGGTCCTTGGCCTTGGTGTAGCCGGCGCCTTCCACCAACGCCTGCACGTAGGGCTTGTTGTAGGCCATGCCGATGCGCGGCGGGTGTTCGAAGCCGTGGATCAACACGCCCATTTCCGACTTGGAGTCGGGCGTGAACGGTCCGCGCAAGCGCGTGCGCCCTTGTGCCCGCGTCCAGTTCTCTGCCGCACGAAACAGCGCGCGTGCGACCGCGGGGTCGTCCGCGCTCTCGAAGAAGCCGAAGAACCCCAGACCCGCTTCGGAGGGCCAGTGATGATCGAAGTCGTAGTCGAGCTGGGCGCTGATGCGACCCACGGGGCGCCCGCCTTGCAGCGCCAGGAAGCATTGCATGCGAGCGTGCTTCAGAAACGCGCTGCGCTTGGGATCGAGGATGCGCCGGTAGTCGTCGAGCAGCGGCGGCACCCACACGGGATCGTGCTGCAAGCCGAGCGACCACGGCACGCGCAAGAACAGCTCGAGTTGTTCCTTGTCACGCGCAGGATCGATCGCTCGAATTTCGATCGAAGAGCTCGCAGCTTCCATAGCCGAAACGGGGGTACTCACGGCCGCGGACCATACCAGATCCCCGAGAGTCAGGTCGCCGATTGACCCCGCGCCAGGGCGCTCTTGTCGTCCGGGCGGGGTTTCAGCATGCCATCGATCAGCAATAGCCCGACCCCGACCACGATCACGATGTCCGCAACGTTGAATACCGGATAGACGAACAGCTTCGGGTCCACCTGCAGGAAGTCCACGACGAAGCCGTGGCGCACTCGATCGCTCAAATTACCCAGTGCGCCGGCGAGGATGAACGGCACCGCGGCGCCGAACAACTTGCCACCCGATCCTCGCACGAACATCACGATCAGCATGATCGAGGCGGCCACCGTCGCGATACCGAACACGCCCGCGCGCACCCAGGCGGGCGCCGTGCGGAGCATGCTGAACGCAGCCCCGCAGTTCTCCGCGTAGGTCAGGCGGATCACACCCGGGATCAGCGGCTTCGAGGGCAGCGGGATGCGTTGATACACCACGCCGCCGTTCTCCTCCGGCACGCAGACGGGAGGCGCTTCGCCGCTGCGGGCGCGCGAAAGGCTCTCCAGCGCCCACTCCTTCGTGCCGATGTCGGCAGCCCCGTAGACCACCAGACAGCCCAGCATGACGGCGAGCGACTGCGGCCCTCGCCGCGGGTGAGTAACAGTCATGCGCAGTTCAGTACGGCTTCATGGGGGGTAATGCAACCGACCTACCCCGTAAACGTGCCAGTGCCCCGGCCTACAAGGCCGAGGCACGTCAGAGGCACGTGTATGGGGA
>DATEOF010000193.1:0-58887 GCA_035274465.1 Polyangiales bacterium | reverse complement strand
CGGTCGCCTTGCTTCCACCCGCGCCCGCGGAAGCTTTGCTACCGCTCGCACCGGCCGCGCTGCTCGTCATGCCTGCCGAACCGGCCGGCTGAGCGCTCGCGCCTGCTGCGGTCGACGGCGCGCTGCCACCCGTGCCGCTCGGCGCCGATGCACCAGCCATCGCAGCGGAACTTGGCGCGTTGTTGGTGTCGCTTTTGCAAGCTGCCAAGAGCAAACAAATTGAGGCGACAGACCTGAGTTGCATCACGATCTCCTGACACTGCGACCGAGGGTTAGTGATCTCGTCGCCGTTAGTTATCGAAGCGGATCGCGCGTCTATCATGGTCCGCAGGAAACTCAAGCGTCGCGAGGTGTACATGTTTTGCCGTGCAGCGCGCGAGACAGAGGTTGTTAGATCGCGACACGACATTCACGATCTGACACTTTGTCGGATGATTGCCGCCATCAGCTGCAGGATGGCCCGCCGCCGGAAGCCGTCCCGCCGGGCTGGTCAAGGCCGCCGTCAGCTGTGTTACAATTTGCACCCCCAGCGTGTCCGACACCCACGTCTACGACTTCCTGATCATCGGCTCCGGCTTCGGCGGCAGCGTCTCGGCGTTGCGGCTGGTCGAGAAGGGCTACGACGTGCTCATGCTCGAGAAGGGCAGCGAGCTGAAGGCCGAGGACTTCCCCGAGAACAACTGGGACCTCAAGCGCTGGTTGTGGATGCCGCTGTTCGGCTTCCGCGGCATGTTCCAGATCCGGCCGTTCGTGCACGTGCAGGTGCTCGCCGGCGCGGGGGTCGGAGGTGGTTCACTGACCTACGCCAACACGCTGCCGATCCCCAAGCACGGCTTCTACGAGAGCCCCGCCTGGGCCCACCTGGCGGATTGGGCGGCCGAGCTCGCGCCGCACTACCAGACCGCGCGCCGCATGCTGGGCGCCGCTCCCACCGACTTCCTGACGCCGGGCGACGCGCTGCTGAAGGACATCGCGCAAGAGCTGAACATGCCCGAGGCGTTCGAGAAGCCGCACGTGGCCGTGTTCATGGGCGAGCCCGGCCAGAGTGTGCCCGACCCGTACTTCGGCGGCGAGGGTCCGCCTCGCACGGGCTGCCTGCGCTGCGGCGCGTGCATGACCGGCTGCCGCTTCGGCGCCAAGAACACGCTCGACAAGAACTACCTGTATCTCGCGCGCAAGCGAGGCCTGACGTTGCGGCCCGATAGCGAAGTCGTGCACGTGACGAAAGATGGCGACGGCTACGTGGCCCGCGTGCTCGAGGGTCGCAGCTGGTTCGGTCGCCGCGAGCAGCAGTATCGCGCCCGTCAGGTGATCTTCGCCGGCGGGGCGCTCGGCACGAACTCGCTCTTGCTGCGCCTGCGCGAGGATCCGAGCGGGCTGCCGCAGCTCTCCGATCAGGTCGGGCGGCGCGTGCGCACCAACTCCGAGAGCTTGATCGGCGTGACCGTGCCCGACAGCGCGGTCGACCACACACACGGCATCGCCATCAACTCGCTCTTGCAGACCGACGAGCACTCGCACCTGGAGATGGT
The DNA here is from genome assembly GCA_035274465.1 of Polyangiales bacterium. Classification (GTDB taxonomy): domain Bacteria; phylum Myxococcota_A; class Polyangia; order Polyangiales; family JAFGIB01; genus JADGRF01. The sequence goes on along the minus strand of DATEOF010000193.1, from coordinate 57,355 downwards.
GCGCTTCGGGCGCGGCTCGGGCTTCTTCCGCACGCTCATCACCGTGCCCCACGTCGCCGGCCGCACCGGCTTCCTGATGATCTTCCGCATCCTCGTGGCCATGTTGCTGCACCCATGGGTCTTGCTGCGCGCGCTGTTCGTGTCCGACTGGGCGCGCAACTCGATGATCCTGCTCTACATGCGCTCGACCGAGGGCACGCTGCGCTTCGTGCGCGGCATGTTCGGCATCATGAGCACGCAGCTCGAGAAGGGCGAGCGGCCGAGTGCGTCGATCCCCGAGGCCACCGCACTCGCGAAGCGCATCGCGGCCAAGGCGGGCGGCATCGCGCTCTCGCCGTTCTACGAACAGATCCTCAACATGCCCAGCACCGCGCACATCCTGGGCGGCTGCTGCATGGGTGACTCGGCGGACACTGGCGTGATCGATCATCGCCACCGCGTCTTCGGCTACGACGGCCTGTACATCGTCGACGGCTCGGCGATCTCGGCCAACGTCGGGGTCAATCCGTCGCTGACCATCTGCGCGCTCGCGGAGCGCGCGATGACGTTCATCCCCGAGAAGAAGGCGTAGCGTGCTGTGCGCGCGTTCAGTAAACCTGTGGGGCCGCGATCGGCTACAAGGCGCCCTGGATGCGGAAACTGAGCTCGGTCTGGTTGGTCTCGGCCCTGATCGCGAGTGCTTGTGGCCGTTCGCAGCCGCAGCCGCCAGCGGCGCCCGTGGCCGTCGCGAAACCCGCGCCTGCACCGGTGCCGCCGCCGGCTCTGCATCCGCCGGTGCAGCCCGCGCCGCATCCGAGTCCCGCGCAACGCGGCGCCGAGCACTATGCGAACAAGTGCGCGATCTGCCACGGCGCTTCGGGCGAGGGCTACAAGGCGGACCAAGCCACGGCGCTCAGCCAGCAAGACTTCCTGGCGTCGGTCAGCGACGAGTTCCTGGCGTTCGCGATCGCGGTCGGACGCAAGGGCACGACGATGTCGGCCTGGTCGCAGGGTCATGGTGGTCCACTCGGCCCGGCGGAGATCGGCGACGTGGTCTCGTTCCTCCGCAGCTGGCAGAAGCAGCCGCGCGCGAGTCTGGACGAGTCGTTGCCGCACGGCGACGCCAAGCGCGGCAAGGAGCTCTTCAAGACACACTGCGATAAGTGTCACTCGGACACCGCGCCGAACGTGCGCATCATGAATCGCCAGTGGCTCGCTTACGCCAAGCCCGGCTTCATTCGGCACGCGCTGCGCACTGGCCGCCCGCCCACGCCGATGCTCGCGTTCGAAGAGACGCTCGGCGCCCAGGGCATCGAGGACGTCGTCACGTATCTGCGCAGCCTGCCGTCATGGCCCGACGACAGCGACCTGGTCGGCATCGGCGATCCACCGCCCATCCCGCTCGGCCCCGTGCCGCTGAACCCCAAGAGCCCCGAGCCCAAGGGCTTCAAGATCTACCCGGAGATGACCTCGGTCGACGTCATCGGCCCGCAATACAAACGTAAGGCACGCATGGCGTTGCTGGATGCGCGCGCGCCCTCCGACTACATACAGACTCACATCGCAGGTGCAGTCAGCGTACCGTTCTACGACCCCACGCCATACCTCGGCCAGCTCCCGAAGAACGCCTGGCTCGTCTGCTACTGCGGCTGCCCGCACGCCGAGTCCGGAGCGCTGGCAAACAAGCTACGCGAAGCCGGCTTCCAGCACGTGACGGTGCTCGACGAAGGCCTGGGCGTGTGGATGGCCAAGGGCTACCCGACGAACACGGGCGCCAAACCGTAGACGGGCTCCAGACTCCAGGCTCCGGGCTCCGGGTCTCTGAAACCTGAAGCCGGCAGCCGGAAGCCCGATCTCGCCGTCTGCGCCAAAGAGTCACCCGGTACGCCCCAGGCTCAAACCGAGCGCAAAAGCTGCTAGGACTGCAGGCGTGACTCTTTCAGTGGACGGCAATCGACCCCTGCGCTTCGTGATCATCGGCGCGGGATTGTCCGGGATCATGAGCGCGATCGAGCTCGAGCGCGCGGGCTTCGATGATCTGGTGATCTACGAGAAGGCCGAGAAGTTGGGTGGGACCTGGCGCGACAACACGTATCCGGGCGTGGCCTGCGACGTGCCTTCGCACCTCTACAGCTACTCGTTCGCCCCGAACCCGGAGTGGAGCCGGTTGTTCTCGCCGGGCCACGAGATCCTCGCGTACATCGAGGGCGTGGCGCAGCGCTACGGGGTCGAGCGACGCATGCGGCTCGGTGAGGAGGTCACCCGCTGCGAGTTCGTCGCCGGTCGCTGGCAGATCGAGACCGCGCGCGGGGGGCGCGACGTGGCGGATGTGGTGATCGCAGCCACCGGCGTCACGCACCACCCGAACGTGCCCGAGATCGCCGGCCTGTCGAGCTTCGCCGGTGCCAGCTTCCACAGCGCGCGCTGGGATCACTCGGTCTCCGTCGACGGCCGGCGCGTCGGCGTGGTGGGCACGGGCTCGACCGCAGTGCAGCTGGTGGCTGCGCTGGTGGAGCGCGCGAGCAAGCTGATGCTGTTCCAGCGCACCGCCCAGTGGGTGATGCCGCAGGACAACACGCCCTACAGCGACGAGGTCAAGGACAAGTTTCGGCAAGAGCCCGAGCGCATGCGGGGCCTGCGTGCCGAGCTGGCGCGGCGCTTCGCCGAGAACTTCTCGGATGCGGTGATCGACGTCAACTCGGCGCAGCTGAAGGTGATCGAGGACACCTGCCGCACGAACCTCGAGCAGCAGGTGAGCGATCCCGAGCTGCGCGAGCGGCTGCGGCCGAGCTACCGGCCGGCCTGCAAGCGCCTGGTCATCTCCCCCGACTTCTACCGTGCGATCCAGCACTCCAGCGCGGAGCTCGTGACCGACGCCATCGAACGTGTCGAGCCGGCCGGCGTCCGCACTCGCGACGGGCGGCTGCACGAGCTGGACGTGCTGGTACTGGCCACCGGCTTCCGCACCGATCGATTCGTGCGCCCGACCGAGGTCATCGGCAGCCAACGGCGGCGGCTCGACGAGATCTGGGGCAAACACCCGAGCGCGTACCTGTCCGTGGCAGTGCCCGGCTTCCCCAACTTCTTCCTGCTCAACGGGCCGAGCAGCCCGGTCGGCAACTTCTCGTTGATCGAGGTCGCCGAGCTGCAGATGCGCTACATCCTGCAGCTCGTGACGCTACTGCGCAGCGGGCAGTGTCGCGAGATCTGTCCGAGCGAGGCCGCAGCCGCCAGCTTCGAAGCCGAGCGCAGCGCCGCCACCAAGAACACGGTGTGGGCCACGGGCTGTCGCAGCTGGTACCTGGACGACCGCGGCATCCCCGCGTCCTGGCCCTGGCCGATGTCTCACTTCCGCGAGCGCATGCGCACCCCGGACCTGAACGCGTTCGACCTGGTCTGACGGCTCAGCTGCGCACCAGGCGCACGAACTCTTCGTACAGCGCGCCGCCTTCTCCCAGGTCGGTCAGGCGAGCTTCGATCAAGGCGTTGGCGCAAGCCCCGGAAGAGCGCGTGCCGCCCTTCGGCATGAGCGCCAGGTCGGTGCGCTGCTTCGGATCGAATACCAGCCGCACCGGCATACGACCCAGGCGCGACTCGATCGCGCAGACTTCGCCGTCGCTGAAGCCCGTGGCTGCGCTCGGGTGGACGGTGAGTGGCGGCGGGCTGGGCGGGCTGTCGACCCACTGCGAGCACTGCGCCTCTGGCGTGGACAGCGCGAGCAACGCCAGCGGGAAGTCTGCAGTCGCTGCAGCTGGTGGCGGCGGAGCCTGCATGACCAGGTTGGCCTTGCCCGAAGCCGTGGGGAACTTGCGGCCCTCGAAGAGCACGCGCTGCGCCATGGGGTTCTTGTACGCACCGCGCTCCATGGTCTCGAGCGTGGTGCCGTGGGCGGCCAGCCGACCTTGCACGAGCCGCTCTTTCCAGTCGCGCGCGCTGCCCGACAGCTCGGCACCGAGCCCGACGCGCTCGGCCAGCGCCTGGATGATCTCGAGGTCGCTCTTCACGCCGCTCGGAGCTGCGACGACTGGTCGCGCCACGCCGAGGTAGTGATGGCCGTAAGAGCCGAGGAGATCGTCGGCCTCGAGCAGCGTCGTCGTGGGCAGCACGACGCTGGCCGCGCGCGCGGTGTCAGTCAGGAAGGAGTCGACCACGACCGACAGCGGCAGCTCGCGGATCACGCGCGCCGTGTGTTCGGAGTCAGGCAACATCGTGACCGGGTTGCCTGCGGTCACCCACAGCGCCTGGGCGGGAGGATCTCGCAAGGCAGCGAGCTCGCGACCGAGCAGCGGTTCGCTGACCGTGCGCGGCGGTGGGTTGGGTTGGGCGAACGACAGATCGAACGCGCCGCGGCGCCGGAAGTAAAACGACGCGCCACCGCCCGCGATGCCGACGTTGCCGCTGATCGCGCTCAGCGCATCCAGCGCGCGGACGATCGCCCCACCGTTGCTGCGCCGGCCCATGCCCCAGCCGACCAGGATCGCGCACGGCCGGTCGTGCAGCGCGCGCGCGAGCGACAGCGCCTGCTCGGGCGTGACGTCCGCCTGGCGGCACCACTCGGCACAGCTCTCTCGCTCGCAGAGCGCGCGAAACTCCGCCAGGTTGTCGCAATACGAGGCGGCGTCGGGGTCCACCCAGCCGTGCTCGAAACACAGCCGTGCGACTGCCATGGCGAGTGCGAAGTCGCCGCCGGGGCGCGGCTGGATGAACGCGTCGGAGTGCTTGATCGTGGCGTGGTGGATCGGGTCGATCAGGGTGACGCGCGCGCCGCGCTGCCGCGCTTCGTGCACCACGCGCAAGGTGTGCGGGCTGGAGGTGACGAGGTTCTTGCCCCAGACCAAAATCTGTCGCGACTCGAGTAGCGTGAACAGGTCGCTGCTGTCGCTCAGGCCGAAGTCGAGCAGCTGCGCCGCCTCGCCCGCGCCCGAGCAGATGTCGCCCCGCTTGACCGTCACCGGGCCGAACAGCGAAAAGAAGTAGTCCGTCAGCACCTTGAGCAGGCCGAGCGAACCGCCGCTGCGGTAGTGCACGATGGCCGCTGCGCCGTGGTCTCGCTTGATGCGCTGCAGCTCGGCCGCGATGAAGTCGAGGGCCTCTTCCCAACTCACCGTCGTGAGCTCGCCGGCCTTGCGCAAGAGCGGCTGCGTCAAGCGCTCGGGGGAGTACTGCGTCTGCAAGAAGTGATTCGTCCGGTAACACAGCGCGCCGCGTGTCACCGGGTGCTCGCGATCACCGCGCAGCGCCACGACGCGCTCGCCCTCGACAGTGGCCACGATCGAGCACACGTCGGGGCAATCGCGGTTGCAGACGGTCTTGCGCTCGGTGCGGTGCTGCGTGGGTGCGGACATCTCGCCGCACTCTAGCACCTACGACTGCGAGCGCTGGGGCTGGTCACCCTTGAAGAACATCTGGCACGCCGAGGCGCCGTACAGCGCCACGCTGATCAGGAAGATCAACGCGCCGACGGAGTTCGAGCCACCCACCGCGCGCAGCGATTCGAAGGCCACGAGCGCCAAAGGTAGGCTCAGGATGCTGAACACGATGATCGACACCACGCGATGAATTCTCGAGAGCGCGGTGGCCATCAGCATCAGCACGGTACCGAAGCCGTACACCATGCCGTTCGGATCCAGGGCGAAGGCTGGAAGGGGAAGCAAGAACCCGCCGAGGAGCGCGAGGGCTGTCGATGCGGGCGTTCGAAGGTGGGGAACTGGCTTGCGGCTCACGTGTCTGGGCAACGTTGTTGCGAAGATTTCCGGATCTATTCTCGCAGCGGTTTTTGCCGTCGAGAAGGGGGGCGCGTGGCGCCACTTGGGCGCGGGTTCAGCACATCTCGCGCAGCTGACGGCGGCGAGCTTCAACCGCGCGGGCCCGAGCCCCAGCTCTGTGACGAACGCGATCGATGGCTCGAATCTGGGCCGATCCACCCACCGGCTCGGATGCGCAGATGGCGTGACCCGGTGTGTACAGGAGCGGCCACTCTACCCCGTGGGTCGACAAGGCGGCTTTCGCGGAGCCGTTCCGTGCAGGAGTGAAAGCGCGGGATCCCAGCCGATGCGGCTACCGGCGGCAGTCCCGACCCAGGGTCTCCACGGTGTCGTCCGAGGGCTTTTGACGATGAAGGTGAAGCGGACCATGCGCCTTGCAAGCCGGTTTTGGTTGATGTGCTTGGGGTTTTGCCTGGCCTGCGGCGGCCCCGAGGGCGGCGACACGGGTCGGACCACCAGCCCATCCGGGAGCTCTGGCCGAACGGGTGGCTCAGCCGGCGGGCTGGGGGTCCCCGGGCTCGGGGGCATCAAGGGCGGCGCCGACAACCCCGAGAGCCTGGTAGGCAAGGACGCCAGCGCCGGCGCCAACATGACTCCCAAGGGTTGCGGCAATGGCATGCGGAGCCCAGACGAGGCCTGCGACGACGGCAACAAGGTGAGCGGCGACGGCTGCAGCTCCGACTGCCTGGGTATTGAAACTGGCTACGCGTGTACCCCACCCGGGAAGGCGTGCCGCAAGGTCGCGCGCTGCGGCGACGGCATCGTGGCCCCCTCCGAGGTGTGCGACGACGGCAACATGGCCGACGGCGACGGCTGCTCCTCGCGCTGCAAGGTCGAGGTGGGCTTCAAGTGCGACGGCATGCCGAGCAAGTGCAGCGCGACGAAGTGTGGTGACGGCAAACCCGAAGGCAGCGAGAGCTGCGACGACGGCAACGACGTGCCGTTCGATGGTTGCTCCGCGACGTGTCAGACCGAGCCCACGTGCAAGGAGGGTGCGTGCACCTCACGCTGCGGTGACGGTCTGGTGTTGAACGAGGACTGCGACGACGGCAACACCAAGGACGGCGACGGTTGTTCGTCGACTTGCAAGATCGAGCCGGGCTTCAACTGCACCACCAACACGTCGTGCGAGATGCGCGATGGCAAGTGCATCCTGCGCGTGCCGGCGATCTACCGCGACTTCGCCGAGAGTCACCCGGACTTCGGAGTGGGTTGCGCGACCCTGGTGAAGGGCATCGTGCAAAACCGCTTGAACGCCGACGGCAAGCCCGTGCTGGCGAACGGCGGTGCGGCCTGCATCTCGTCGGCAGACAGCTTCGCCGAGTGGTACACGTCCAACGCCAACAACTCGACCATCGTGGGTGAGCTCACGCTCTACGAGAACGGCAGCGGTGGCTTCGTCAACCGCTACGGCCCGAACGGCGAGCAGTGGGCGGGCGCGAAGATCTATTCGAACATCGTCTTCGGAGGCAACGCGGGCATGGGCTGCGGCATGTGCACGCCTTCGGCGAACGGCATGTGCTACGACCCGTGCGTGCCGTGGATGAACAACGGCAACGCTTGCTGCGCCGACATGATGCAGATGTTCTACGACGGCAATCCGTTGTTCTTCCCGATCGACTCTAGCCCCAAGGCGCTGAAGGACATGCGCTATCGCGCCAAGGTGCCCGAGCAGTACGGCTACAACGGCTGGCCCTGGGAAGACATGGTGTTCCCCGGCGCGCCCCTGCACGACTTTCACTTCACGACCGAGGTCGTGTACTGGTTCAAGTACGACGCGAAGACCAGCGCGGTACTCGACTTCACCGGTGACGACGACGTCTGGGTGTTCGTGAACGGGCGCCTGGCGGTCGATCTGGGTGGCCCGCACGTTCCGACCAATGGTTCGGTGACGGTCAGCGCGGCGACTGCCGGCATGTTCGGCCTGACGGCGAACAACGTCTACGAGGTGCGCGTGTTCCATGCCGAGCGCAAGGTGGAAGGCTCGTCGTTCAAGCTGACGCTGTCGGGCTTCAACACGGCGCCCAGCGACTGCACCCCGATCTGCGGCGATGGCGTCGTCACGGCAGGTGAGGAGTGCGACGACGGCGTGAACGACGGCGGCTACGAGGAGTGCGATCCCGGCTGCAAGCTCGGGCCGCGCTGCGGCGACAACGTCAAGCAGGAAGGCGAAGACTGCGACGACGGAAACCGCCGCGACGGTGACATGTGCGGCTCCTCGTGTCGCGAACTGATCGTCGACTGACGCGTCGAGCGCAATTCGTTTGCTGCTGGCTGGCGCTGCGGGTCATGCTGTGCCCGCGGCATGGCGGTCACTTCCAGTTACCTCACCTACGTGCTCGACCAACTGTCGGGACTGGGTGAGGTCGTTGCGAAGCGCATGTTCGGAGGCATCGGGCTGTACTCAGGTGGCGCGTTCTTCGGCCTGATCGACGACGACATCGTGTACCTGCGCGTCGACGACGCGAGCCGACCCGAGTTCGTGGCGCGCGGCATGCCCGCGTTTCGGCCGGTGCGCAGCAAGCCCGAGTTGGTCTCGGTCTCGTACTATCAGGTGCCCGGCGAGGTGCTCGAAGACGCCGAGCAGCTGGTGGGCTGGGCGCGGCATGCGCGGGACGTGGCGCGGCAGGCAGCCCCGCAGAAGAAGCGCGTGCGCAAGGCGGGCGCGGCTGCCAAGGCACCCGTGGCGACGCGGCGCGTGGCCTCGAGCACGGCGTCGCGCAAGCGCGCGTCACGCAAGAGCAGCGCGCGCGGGCGTCGCCGCAGCTAGATCAGACTTCCGCTCTGACAGAACGCCACTCCGGCGTCGCGCAGCTCCAGCTTCGCCGCGTCGATGTCTCCCGGTGCGAGGCCCACGCCGCGGCAGCCGTCTTCGATCAGCGTGGTGCGGAAGCCGAGCTCCACGGCGTCCAGCGCGGTGGCCTTCACGCAATAGTCGGTGGCCAGGCCCATCACGAAGACCTCGTCCACCTGCTTCGCGCGCAGGTAGTCGCCGAGGCCCGTGGACTTGCGGTGACCGTTGTCGAAGAAGCCGCTGTAGCTGTCGATCGACGGGTCGGTGCCCTTCGGAAACACGGCGTCGAGCTTCGCCGCTTCCAGCTGCGGATGAAACTCGGCGCCCGGACTGCCCGCCACGCAGTGCACCGGCCAGAGCACCTGCGGCAGGCCTTCCAGATCGATCACGTCGTAGGTGTCGTGCCCGGGGTGGTTGGCCGCGAAGCTCTCGTGCGATCGCGGGTGGAAATCCTGCGTGGCGACGACCAGCGGGAACTTGCCCATCACGCGGTTGGCCACGGCCACCACCGCGTCGCCGTCCGGCACCGCCAGTGCCCCCCCAGGACAGAAGTCGTTCTGGATGTCGACGAGGATCAGAGCCTTCATGCCTGATCCCTGCAGCGTTCGGCGATCAAACGCAACCCCTCAGAGCCAGATGCGCGTGCCGAGGATGGGCGCGCCCAGGTCCACCGAGCCCACTTGGAGGTAGTCGTAACCGGCGAACACTTCGTAGCCGCCGAACAGATAGCCCAGCTGTACGCGCACTTGTGGGACGAACAGGTTGTTTTCCAGCACGCCGCCGGCGATCCGCGCCGACAGGACCCATGGCCGGCCCAGGAACAGATCGAAGCCTCCGCCCACCTCCGCGCCGACCGCCATCTCGCCGGGTTTGCCGAAGTAGAGCGGTCCGGCGAACACGCGCATCATCAGCACGCGCAGCGAGGCAAATCGCACGCCGAGCTCGGCCGCGCCGAACACCGAGTAATCGTTCTCCACCGGTTCGTACAGGAACATGTTGCGCGCGCCGAATTCGAACGCGCTCGGCGTCAGCACTCGCGCCTCGAAGCTGCTGTGCGCGACACCGTCGAGGTACCCCGCGTCGAGCCCGAGCTGGCCAGCGAACGGTCGGCCGATCGGCCGCTCGCTGTGCAGCTGCAGGTCGAGCTCGCTGGAGGTAGATGCCACTTGCAGCTCGGGTTCGAGCAAGTAGGGCGCGAGCGGTGAAGCGTACGGATAGTGCGCGTACCCCGGCGGCGGCGCGGGCAGCTCTTCATCGCCGTAGGCGGCTGTGCTCACCTCGCTCGGCCCTGCGTCATCGTCGTCGTCGCACGACAACAGGCCGCAGATCAAACCCTCGAAGAAGCCGCGCTGATGGTGGTGGCGGTGCTCGTGGTGGTGCTCGTGATGCCGCTCATGGCTGCTGTCCGAGCTGCCGTCGGAATCGTCGGACGTCGCCTCACGCCTCGCCTGCGAGAGCTTTCCGTCGGCGTGCGCGATCGGACTGACACCGAGACACACGAACAGGCACGCCCAGCCGAGCACCGTAAGGTGGCGCATATCAAGCCCCTCTGCTGAAGGTCTCTCAGTGCTAGCACACGGCCTGCACGGCTGCAGGTCGACCGCTCGTTTGCGCGATGGACAAGCCCGGCCTGATCTGACTGTACTGCGTTCCTGAGCTCATGCTCGCGCGCATCCTGGATCGTCTGCACGGCTTCCGACTACCCGCTTTGGCGTGGCTGCTCTCGCTACCCGTGCTCGGGCTGGGCTTTCAGGCCGACGATCACGTGTATCGCCTGGCGCGTGTCCGCGGCGCACCCGCCTGGCAGATGTTCACGCTGACGCTCGAGGAAGCGGCGGAGCAGCGCGAGCAAGGCTGGTGGGTGTGGTGGAGCAGCGCAAGGCTGCGCGTGGATTTCATCCGACCGCTGACCTCGCTCAACCACTGGCTCGAGTACGGGCTGTTCCCGAGCTCGCCGTGGGTGATGCTGCTGATCAACACGTTGCTGTACGCGGGCTGCGTGGCGCTGGCAGTGGCGCTGTACCGGCGGGTGCTGCCCGACGCGCGCACGGCCACGCTGGCCGGGCTGATGTACGCGATCGACGACGCGCATGCGATGACCGAGGGCTGGATCTCGGGCCGCAACACCTTGCTCGCCGGGATGTTTTCGCTGGCCGCGCTGCTCGTGCACATGGAAGCTCGCAAGCGCCGCAGCTGGCAGCTGCAGCTGGCGGCGGGGGTGTGCGTGGCGCTCGCGCTGGGATCGAGCGAGGCCGGGCTCTGGTCGTTCGCGCTGCTGTTCGCGTACGCGTTGGCGCTGGACGAAGGCTCGTGGCACGAGCGAACGCGCAGCCTGCTGCCAGCCGCGTGCGTGACGGCCGCCTGGGCGGTGTACTATGTGGCCAGCGGGCCGCACGGCGTGCCGGGCGCGAGCTACTACCGCGAGGTCTCGAGGCCGTTGTCGGCGCTCGGCCAGGGCCTGCTCGACCTGCCGGTCTGGACCATGTCCGTGTTCGGCCCGAGCATCGCGATGACGCTGCTGACGCTGCCAGCGGCGGTCTCGCGCCTGATCGGACTGACGCTGAGTATCCCGCCGCTCACCTGGCTACTACCCACATTGCCGAGCTCGCGGCCGGCGCGCTTCTTCGCGACCGCCAGCCTCTTGTGTCTCCTGCCCGTGCTCTTCACCGTGCCGCAGGACCGCACGGCCTTCGGCGCGACCTTCGGCGGCTTCGGCTGGATGGCCTGCTTCATCGGCCAGGTCACGGCCGACAGCTCGCTCTTCCGGCGCTTTGGCCGAGGCTACCTCCTGCTCGGCCACGTCTACTTGATGCTGCTCGTCATGCTGTCGGCGGAGCGCACCTTCGAGCCGATTGAAAACGCCGTGCAGCTGTTGGCGGCGGAGATGAAGCCGGTACGCCAGGTCGTGCTGCTCAACGAACCGGTCGAGGTCATCCACAACTACGCGATCAACGTGCGCTCGCTACCGCCGTACGGCGAACGCCCCGGCAGCACCCACGCCCTCTACGCAGGCTCCTCGCCGCTGCGCGTCACCCGCGTCGACGACCGCACGCTGGACATCCACGTAGAACGCGGCTGGGGCTCCTCGGCCTTCGAACGCACCTTCTGCGCACCGGAAGAAATGCCGCGTACGGGCGAAGAACGCCGCGCGCGCGGCCTGCACGTGAAGGTGCTCGCCAGCAACGCCGCCGGCATGCCCGAACGAGTCCGCTTCCAGTTCGACACACCCCTCGAAGACCCCGAACGCATCTGGCTCCGCTGGCAACCGGGCGGCCCCGCCAACTGGCAACCTCCGGCAGTCGGCCAGAGCGACAACTTTCCGGCCCTCAACTTGTTCGCGGCGGTGCCGTGGGGGCCAAGGAAGCGAGATTAATCGCCAAGGGACGCCAGGCAGAACGCCACGGAGCGCCAAAAGACTTCAAGAGTTTGTTCAATCCCTCTGCGTCTCGTCTCGTTCCGCCAGCGCTACCAGCGTTCCTGGCGCACGCGTCGGGCTTGTTGGATGAGGCGTACGCGATCGGCGTAGAGCTCGGAGCTGAGGCCGACTGGGTATTCGTGTGGGTTGACCAGGCGTTGGACGGCCGGGTCGAGTTGATCGAGCTCGCGGCGTGCGTGCTCGCGGATGGTAGTCAGGGTCGGTGCCGGGTCGACGCGCTTGCCTCCGCGGACCACGGGGACGAGCAGGTCTTCGTGCAGCAGGTCGGGTGACATGACGCGCTGGCGCGTGGGATCGAAGGGGTCGATCATGGTGCAGGGGACCTTGCAGCCCTGAGCTTCATCGAAGATCACGTCGCCGATCAACCGGCCTTGCCGCTTGTAGCGGCGCACCTGTTGGATGCCTGGGTTGGAGATCTTCGCTGCCTGCTCGCTCAGCTTGATGCGCGGCACGAGCGGGCCGCCGCCGTGGCTGATCATCGAGAGCTTGTACACGCCGCCCATCGCCGGCTCGTCGTAGGCGGTCACGAGCTTCGTGCCCACGCCCCAGACGGAGATCGCCGCTCCTTGCTGCACCAGCGACTCGATCAGGTGTTCGTCGAGGTCGTTCGACGCGATGATCGCCGCATCGTTGAAACCCTCGGCGTCGAGCAGCTTGCGCGCCTCGATCGACAGCCAGGCGAGGTCGCCCGAGTCGAGGCGGATGCCCAGCAAGCGGTCGCCGCGCTCGCGCAGGCGCTTGCCGGCTTCGATCGCGTTGCGCACACCTTCGAGCGTGTCGTAGGTGTCGACCAGGAACACGCAGTTCTTGGGCATCGCGTCGGCGTAGACGTCGAACGCCTCGCGCTCGTCGTCGAACGACATCACCCAGCTGTGCGCGTGGGTGCCGCGCACGGGGATCCCGTAGCGCTGGCCCGCGAGCACGTGGCTGGTGGCGCTGCAGCCGCCGATGTACGCCGCGCGGCTCGCCGCCAGCGCGCCGTCGACGCCCTGCGCGCGCCGCAAGCCGAACTCCAGCACGTCTCGGCCGCGTGCTGCGTAGACGATGCGCGCTGCCTTGGTCGCGATCAACGTCTGGAAGTTGATCATGTTGAGGAGCGCGGTCTCGAGCAGCTGGCACTGCAACAGCGGGCCCCGCACGCGCACCAGCGGCTCGTTTGCGAATGCCAGGGTGCCTTCGGGCAGCGCATCCACGTCGACCTGCAGCTCGAGCTGCCCCAGATACTCGAGGAAGTCCGGCGCAAACAGCGGCGAACCGTCCGCCGCGGGCAGCGACCTCAAGTAGTCGAGCTCGGCCGCCTCGAACCGGAAGCGCTCGATCAGCTCGAGCGCGCACTCGAGCCCTGCCGCAACCGCATAGCCGCCCTTGAACGGCAGCTTGCGAAAGTACAGATGAAACACGGCCTGGTCGTCGAGCTTGCCCGCCCGGAAATACCCCTGACCCATGCTGAGCTGGTACAGATCGGTGATCAGCGACGAGATCATCGTCCGTCTATCGCACGGGCCGGGCCGCAGGGTCAAAGCCCGTCGCGCCGCACCAACCGCCGCAACTGATCGCGGGTGACCCCCAGCCGCTCGGCGGTCTGCTGCGCGAGCGACGTGGTCGCGACGCCCGGCACGAAGCGGTACGTGGCGTGCTGATCCTGGTCGAGCTCGACCTGCAAGAACGTCAGACCGAGCGCCTCCGTCTCGCTCTGCAACGCCTGCGCGAAGTTCAAGAAGTGCGTGGTGATGTGAACTTCGTGCGTGAGCTCGTGCAGCAACTCGAGCAGCATGCGGAAGATCTCTTCGCCCTCGGAGGGGTTGGTGCCCGAGCACAGCTCGTCCAGCACGACGAGTGAACCGGCGTGGGCCTGCTCGAACAAACGCCGGATGCGGACCAGCTCCATGCCGAGGCGACCTTCCTTCTGGTCGGCGTGCGGCGCCTCGCCGAGCGACACGAACATGCCGGACAGCGGCCGCAGCTGTGCGCTGCGCGCCGGCACGAACATGCCGGCCTGACCGAGCAGCTGACACAGCGAGATCGCCTGCAAGAAGCGCGTCTTGCCGCCCGAGTTTGGACCGGTGGTGATGCAGGTCGGCGCGAAGCTGGGCAGCGCCACGTCGGTAGGCACGGGCGGGCGAGTCTCGGCGAGCAAGAGCGGGTTCCACAGCGCCTGGAGCTGCTTGGCGCGCGAACGCGGCGCGTCCAGCACCAGCTCGGGCAAACACACCGCGAGCGAACGCGCCTCGGCCAGCTGCTTGAAGCGCAGCGCACACAGGTAGAACTCGAGATCGCCCTTGAGCTGCAGCAACACCGGCAGGTGCTCGCGCACGCCGTCGAACACGCTCTCCAGCCAGCGATCGACCACCTCGGTGGGCCCGATGCGATAGCCCTGCAACCAGGCCAGGACCCGCGCGAGCAACCTGCGCAGCGGGCCGACGTGGTACGGCGAGTCGCGGCGCTCGCGCAGCGCCACGATCTCGAGCGAGCGGATCTTGCCGTCTGCACCCAGCCGCAGCTGCAGATCTGCGCGAGCCGCGTCGCCTTCGTAGTCCAGCAAGGCTTGCAGCTGCTCGAAGCCACGCGTTGCACGCACGCGCTCGCCGTACGCGCTCAGCCTGCGCAGCTGCGACTTCGCGCCGGCGAAGCGTCGATCCATCGCTACCAGCGCGTCGCGCACCGCGCCCAGCACATCCAGCCGCCACTGCGTGGGATCGAGCCGCGCGTCGCTGCCCTCGTCGTCGAGCAGCGCGGGCAAGCCGGCGACCGCCACGTACAGCTGCTCGAGCGCCTGCACCAGCGGGGGCTCGGCGGCCAGCTCGCGCAGGATCTCGTGACGCTGCAGCACGTGGGCGAGCTCGGACGGCGGCCGGCTGATCAGCTTTCGCAGCTGCGCGCGATCCAGCGGGGCCGGCTTGCCGGTCAGCGAAAACTCGAAGCCGATGCCGATCAGCTCGTCCAGGAACAGGCCGTCCGACAGCGTGTCGGGGCTGAAATTCGAGGCCGCGATGGCCGTGCGCGACAGGGCCGTGCGCAGCGAGCCACCGGCGCTGCCCGCCACGAAGGCGAACGCCAGCGCGTGCAGCAATGCCGACTCGTCGACGCTGATCTGCGGCTGCGCGTGCAACAGGTCTGGAAGCTCGCCGCGCTCGGCTGCGGGCGGCACGAGCGAGCGCTCCTTGACGGGCGGCCTCGCCGATTCACGGGCCGCCGCGGCAGGAGCACTGCTCGTGCGTTGCAAACGCAGTTCGGCTCGGCGGGTTCGAGCGCGTGCAGGCCGGCCGGCGAGTTTCATCGCACTGCTACTACTCGTCGCCCTTGATCTTCAACTTGCCAGCATTCTCCTGAATGAAGGCGCGGATGTCGTCGGCCATGTCCAGCAGCTTCTCCCATTGCTCTTTGTAGAGGGTGACCGGGAAACGCCCGAGACCGTAGATCGACACGCCACCTTTTTCGGAGACCTTCATCGACACCCCACGCGAGCCGCGCTGCTTGAGCCGCGAGTTCTCGGCGCGCAGCCGTTCCAGCTCGGCTTTCATCTCTTCGTCCGACATCCATGCCTCCGGTGATTTGCGGAGCCGAAGGGTACCGCGTTTTGACCCCCGAGCCCGCCCGAATCGAGGCCCAAACGTGTGGGCTGACCCCACTGGGTGGGGACCGTCAGCGACCCCTGTAGCTTTGTGGCCGTAGGCCGGCTTATGTTCCGCGCGGCCGCGCCCCCGGCGCCCCCGCTTGGCACTGAAGAAGGAAGACGTATGGCAGCACAGACTGTGGATTCTGCGCGCGCCGGCAATTCGCCGCAGCGCGTGCTCTTCGCGAGCTTGGTCGGCACCACCATCGAGTTCTTCGACTTCTACATCTACGCCACCGCCGCGGTGCTGGTCTTCCCCAAGCTGTTCTTCCCGGCCAGCGACCCGGCTTCGGCAACGCTGCAATCGTTGGCGACGTTCGCGCTGGCCTTCTTCGCGCGCCCGATCGGCTCGGCGTTGTTCGGCCACTACGGCGATCGCATCGGCCGCAAGGCGACGCTGGTAGCGGCGCTGCTGACGATGGGGCTGTCGACCGTGATCATCGGCATCCTGCCGACCTACGCCACGATCGGCTTGGCCGCGCCGATCCTGCTCGCGCTCTGCCGCCTCGGCCAGGGTCTGGGCCTGGGCGGCGAGTGGGGTGGGGCGGTGCTGCTCGCGACCGAGAACGCGCCGCCGGGCAAGCACGCCTGGTACGGGATGTTCCCGCAGCTCGGTGCGCCGCTCGGCTTCCTGTGCTCCACCGGCGTGTTCCTGCTCTTGTCGCGAACGCTCGACGATCAGCAATTCTTCGCGTGGGGCTGGCGTGTGCCGTTCCTGGCCAGCGCGCTCCTGGTGTTCGTGGGTTTGTACGTGCGATTGCGCCTGGCGGAGACGCCGGCCTTTCAGCGCGCGATCGAGAAGAACGAACGCGTGCGGTTGCCGATGGCGACGATCTTCTCCGAGCACCCGGCTGTGCTCTTCGCGGGCATGTTCGGCGCCATCGCCACCTTCGTGTTGTTCTACCTGATGACGGTCTTCTCTCTCAGCTGGGGCACCAGCGCGCTCGGCTTCGCGCGCCCGCAGTTCCTGATCATGCAGATGATCGGCGTGTTGTTCTTCGCGATCACCATCCCGATCTCGGCCATGCTCGCCGATCGCTACGGCAGCCGGCCGGTGCTGATCGGCTCGACCTTCGCCATCATCTTGTTCGGGCTGGTGCTGGCGCCGCTGTTCGGCTCGGGCAGCCAGGCGGGCGTGCTGGTGTTCTTGTCGCTCGGCCTGGCGCTGATGGGCTTGACCTACGGCCCCCTCGGCACAGCGCTTGCGGCGCTGTTTCCGACCGCGGTGCGCTACACCGGCGCTTCGCTGGCCTTCAACCTCGCGGGCATCTTCGGCGCATCGCTCGCGCCGTACATCGCGACCTGGCTGGCAGGCAAGTACGGCTTGGCCTACGTCGGGTACTACCTGTCGGCCGCGGGTATGATCACGGCAGTCGCCTTGTTCTCGATCGGTGTGCCGCGCGACGTGACCTGATCAGTGCGCGGGCTGGATCGACTCCAGCAAACCATCGAACCCTGCCTTCGCGTGCTCGATCGCCGCGCGCGGGCCGGTGAGCTTGAAGAAGACGGCACCCTGCGGGCCCTTGGCGATCGCGCCCAACAGCATCGCGTCGTTCACTGCAGCCTTCTGCGGCGCCCCGGGCATGCCCATGCCGCCCGAGTAGGTGCCCTGCGCTTCGACCACGGACACATCGATGCCCTTGACGGTGCGCTCGCTGCGCTTGGACTGCGTCTGCGAGCCATCGGGTTGCGTGAACTGGCCGATCCAGCGCGTCATGTTGGCTTCCACGCTGCCGCCTTGATCCGAGCCGAAGTAGAACACGCTGAGCTCCGCGCTCTCGTCGCCCTCGAGACCGTACTCGGCCACGCGCATGCTGCTCTTGGGCGTGCGGGCCAGGAACGGCGGGGGCGCTTTCCAGGTCAGACCCCCCGCGCTCGGCGCATCGGCGCTCGGAGCAGCGGAAGGTGCAGCGCTCGGCGGCGCCACGGGTGCAGCGGGTGCAGCACTCGGCTCCGCGGCGGGGGCACTCGGGGCAGGAGGCTCACTCTTCTTGCAGGCGAGCGCGAGCACACCCAGGGCGATGGCCAGACAGAGGATTCGCATGGCGCCTCATGTAGCAGGCGCCGCGGCCGGGGAACAAGTCAGGGTGCGGGCCACCAGGTCGAGGACCCCGGCGTCGTGGATCATCCAGCGGTGCAGCGGCACGCGCAGGCGATGCGTCGCGCGCGCACCGCGCAGGATGCTGCTCTCCGGCGGGAAGATCATCAGATCCAGGCTGGTGTAGATGCAGTGCACCTCCACCTCGCCCCACGGGTCGGGATCCGCGTCCAGGTCGCGCAATAGCCCGCTGCCGGGCCGCATCTGGCGCACGCCGGCGAACGGCAGCGCGTAGGCCGTCCAGGTGCCGGCGTGCGGCCCCGAGATCGACACGAAGCGCCGCACGCGCTCGCGCCCACCGCAGCGTTGCAAGTAATATCGCGAAGCCAGCGCGCCCATGCTGAAGCCGACCAGATCCACGCGCTCGCAGGCATGGCGCTCCAGCAACGCGTCGACCTGCGCTTGCACCTGCCGCGCGAGCTCGGGGATGGGCGCGCGCCCGTCGGCGGGCTCGAGATCGAAGCTCCAAAGCTCCCGAATGCCGCGCAACTGCAACCCCTGCACCATCGGCTCGATGCGCGCGCTCGAATCCCACAGTCCGTGCACCAGCAGCACCGGAGGCCGCCGTTCGTTCCCGCTCATTGCGCTATGCTAGCCAAAATCGCCCGATTCAGTTCCTGTGAATAACGGTCGGTCTCTATGGCGCGAGTTGCTCTGAAAGTCGTGGCCGCGCTGGTACTCGCAATCCCGCTCTGCTTCGTCGCGACATTCTACTTGTCACCGGTGTGGGGTTGGTTCGAGAGCGAGCTGGGAGTCGAATCGATCGGTCATGCGGCTCCGGCCGGGTGGTGCTTCATCGCGACCTACGCGCTGTTCACACTGCCTGCGGTCGGTTGGCTGCTGCGAGGTGCCCGACCAGACGGACTTTGAGGCCGGGCCATGGTACGCAGTCAGCCATCCGTGAAGCGTGCGCTCCTTGTGCTCCTGTGCGCGATGCTGGTGCCGATCTTGCCGTTCGCGATCATCGGCGAATTGCCCGGGCAGCGCTGGCTCGAGCTGTCCGAGGCAGACGGCCTCTTGTTCGGTGCGCTCGGTGCGGGTTTGCTGGCGCTCGACGTGTTGCTGCCGATCCCCTCGAGCATCGTCGGCGCGATGCTCGGAGGTCGCTTGGGGTTCGCTGTGGGGTTCTTCTGGGCCTTCACGGGGCTGTGCACCGGCCAGCTGGTCGGCTATGCGCTCGGCCGCGCGTTGCCCGCGCGCTGGTCCAGTGAGTTGCCCGAAGCGCCGACCGTCGCGCTCACCTTGTTGAGTCGGCCCGTGCCGGTGCTCGCCGAAGCGGTCGCGATCGCAGCGGGTGCCACGCGCCTACCATTCGCACAGTTCGCGCTGGCCGGCGCGGCGGGCAACGCGATCTACGCTGCAGCCATGGCCGGAGATGGAGCCGCGCTGTTGCCGCAGGGCTTGCTCGGCCCGGGCTTGATCCTGCCGATGCTCGTGCCCGTGCTGGCGTACCTCGCGTGGCGGCGGCTTGTGCCGCGCGCCTGAGCTGCTACAGAGCGGCGACCTCATGGACGAAGCGCGGGTAGAGCTCGATCCCAAGCGCGAAGCCGCGCGGGGCCTGTCGGCGCTGGCCTGCGCCTTCACCATCTGGGGCGTGCTGCCGATCTACATCCGCGCGCTTCAGCCGGTGCCCGCGCTGCAGATCACCGTGCATCGCATGGTGTTCTGCTGTCTGTTCATGCTCGGTTTCTTGCAGGCGCGCGGGGTCATGTACGAAGTGCGCGTGGCGCTGGCCGATCCGGCCGTGCGCAAGCGCCTGATCTGGAGCTCGCTGCTGATCTCGGTGAACTGGCTCGGCTTCGTCTGGGCCATCGGCCAGAATCGCACGGTCGAAGCCAGCCTGGGTTACTACATCAATCCGCTGGTCAACGTGGTGCTGGGCGTGGTGGTGCTGCGCGAGCGGCTGCGGCCGCAGCAGTGGCTGGCGGTGGCCTGTGCAGCTGTCGGCGTCGCCTACTTGACCTGGTATGCGCACGCGCTGCCGTGGATCGCGCTGATGCTCGCCGGCTCGTTCGGCGCATATGGCTTGATCCGCAAGACGGTCGCGGTCGATGCCATGGCGGGCCTCGCGTCCGAGACGCTGCTCACGTCGCCGTTCGCTGTCGCGTACATGGTGTACTGCGAGCTGCAAGGCACGGGGGCGTTCCTCTCGGGCGACATCGGCACGCTGGTGATGTTGGCGCTGAGCGGCGTGCTCACGGCGTTGCCCCTGTGGTTGTTCGCGTTCGGCGCGCGGCGCGTGCCGTACTCCACGGTGGGCTTGATGCAGTACATCGGCCCGACGCTCTCGCTCGGCGTGGGCGTGTTCCTGTTTCACGAGCCGTTCAGCCCCGGCCGCGCGGTCGGGTTCGCGTTCATCTGGGCTGGCTGCGTGATCTACGCGCGCGACAGCTTCAAGGCGCGCTGAAGCTGATCGAGGTTGCGTAGTACGAGCCCATGGGCACGCGCGCTGGATCGATCGCCAGGCTGATCTGGTTCTTGCCCGGATTCAGCGTGGCCGGGAACGTGTGCGGCAAGACGGGCGCGCCCGGACACCAGTTGCGCGGGTTGCCGCCATTGTTGTTCTGGAAGATGCCGGGGTTGCCGTCAGGGCTGTACTTCGCATACATCGCGCAGTCGATCTTGGTGTTGAACGAGCCGACCATCTGGCCGTTCACGCTCAGCGCGTCCTGCGTGTTCATGTACTCGTCGCCCCCGCTCTCGGCGCCGTGGCCACTGACGATCACCGTCACGTGGCCCGTCAGCTTCTCGCCGGGGTTGTCGATCTCGGCGGTGACCGGCACGCGCATGGCTTGCACGTTGTAGATGCCGATCAGCGTCGTGCTGGCACCTGCAGCCAGTGGCTTCGTGGAGACAAATTCCAGCGAGTACTTGAAGCCGATGGCCTTGAACTCCGCGGGCATGTTGGTGTTGGTGCACGGATCGCCGTCGTACGGGTTCGAGCCACCGCCGATGCCGACCCACACGTCTTTGGTCGGATCTGCCAGCATCCGCGCGTAGCTGGTCAGGTCGGCGTTCGGGAACACGTAGGTGGCGAGCGCGCCGCGCTTGTAGTCGCTGAACGGCGTGATGAAGCGCGCCAGCTCGATGCGCGGATCGTTGTCCTTCGGCATCTGATCGCGAGCCACGACGACTGCGAACACGCCGCCGATGCGATCGTAGTTGTCACACTGGGCGTGGTAGGTGATGCGCCCGACCAGGTCCGCGCCGATCTGGAGCTTCTGCGCGGCGCTCAGCTTGGCGGCGAACTCGGTACCGCGCTTCCAGAGCAAGACGCCGGCCGGCGGCGTGTAGTTCTTCGGATCGCTGGTGGCGTACATGCCGAACTGGGGGATCTGATCGAAGATCTTGAACGTGCCCGGCGTGCCGCTCATGGCTGCGGGGTCGGGGGGCGTGGTCGTCGGCGGATCCTTCGGTGCGCCCGCGTCCTCGCCGGCATCGGCTTGTCCCGCGCTGCCCGCACCGCCGCCCCGGCCGGCCATCGGCGCAACGCGACCCGCGCCCTGACTCATACCGCGTCCCGCCGCCCCGGCCGTTCCGCTCGTCGGCGCCCCTCCGGCAGCTCGGCCGGCGGCGGACGCCACGGTCCCGGCCGCTCCGGTCCCCGCTCCCACCTGCGCGGGCGGCATGTTGGACTCGGAGTCGCCGCAGGCGCAGCACAGCAAACACACGAAGACAAAGCGACGCATCTCTACGCCGCTACCACGCGGTTCTTTTCCCGACAACGTTCAGAATCGGGGCTACTCGATCGTCTTGGTGTAGAGCGCCTTGCGATGGCGCGTGAGCTTGACGATGGTCGTCGTCGAGGCGCTGCCCTCGGTCAGGTGCAGCGCGAAGTCCTCAGGGCGGCCGTCAACCGTCGACGATGCTCCCCAAACGCCCGACGCCGTGTGCGTGTGCAATCCCTGCGTCGACGCTCTCGCGGCCCCGTCACGCGCAACGGACGTTTGCCGCTGATGGCGGCAGCGTTGTTCTTGGTCGCGGGCTGTGCAACGATGTCGGCCCGGACGCTGATGCCAGTGACGCGCTCGGGGTCAACTCCGACGCCCTGCGCGCGGGGCCGTGCGGCAACGGCAGGTTGGATTGGGGTGAGCGCTGCGATCCGACCGCGTGGCCGTGGACGACCCGCACCTGTACCTCCGATTGCAAGTCCCCACCGCGCGTCCCGCCCTCGGGCCCGGCGTGCACCACGTCCCCGGGCAAGTGTCCGGGCAGCAACAAGTGCTGGAACTTGCAGTACGACCGAGGCCTGACAATTGCGCGCGATCGGCGTTGCCGACTGCAGCCGAAGGCTGCGGCCCGCGCTGCCTCCTCGTAGTTACTACGCTCGTCCTCTCCTCGTCCGGGCAGCATTTTGCTCCGAGGAGGTGGACATGGCGGCTCGTAACCGCGACAGCATGCGCGCGCGTGCTAATGTGCTCTCACGCCCATGGTGTTCGACTTCGACAGCGTATTCGCATCGCGGCCCGTAATCCTGGCGCCGATGGAAGAGGTGTCGGATGCGGCTTTCCGGCGCGTGTGTCGCGCGCGCGGCGCCGACGTGTGCGTAACGGAGTTCGTGCGCGCCGAAAGTCTGCTGCGCAGCGGCAAGCGCGAGCTAAAAAAGGTTGCACTGCGGCCGGGCGATGCGCCGACCGCGATTCAGATCTATGGGTCCGATCCTGTGTGCCTCTCGGAGGCTGCGGAGATCGCGGAGCGTGCCCAGCCGGCGTATTTGGACATCAACTGCGGTTGCTGGGTTCCGAGGATCGCCCGCTCCGGTGCGGGCGCCGGTTGGTTGCGTTCGCCCGAGGCGATGGTCGCGATGGCAAAGCTCATAGTAGAGCGAGTCGCCTTGCCCGTGACGGTCAAGACGCGCATTGGCTGGGGAGATGAGCACAGCATGCCGCTCGTCGACATCGCACGCCGCTTGGAAGACGTGGGCGTGCGCGCACTGACAGTGCACTGCCGTACCGCGAAGATGGGTTACACGGGCGATGCCGATTGGAGCTGGGCGCAAAAGACGCGTGAGGCAGTCGACATACCCGTGATCGTAAACGGCGATATCCGCACCGCGACCGACTGCGAGCGCGCGCTGGATGTCACCGGTTGTGCAGGCGTGATGATCGGACGCCGCGCGATCCAGCATCCATGGATCTTCCGTGAGGTACGCTCGTGGATGAACGGTAAACGCCAGCAAGCCGCACCGACCCTGCTCGAGCGCCTCGAGTTGTGTCTGGAGC
Source organism: Polyangiales bacterium (assembly GCA_035274465.1). Lineage (GTDB taxonomy): Bacteria > Myxococcota_A > Polyangia > Polyangiales > JAFGIB01 > JADGRF01. Next base: position 34,448 of record DATEOF010000193.1, on the reverse strand, counting down.
ACCTGTTGGCGATGGCCGAGCAACGCGGCGGAGACCCCGCGATGCGTGCGATGCGCAGCCACTACCCTGGCTACCTGCGTCACGTCCCGCACGCCACCGAGCTGATCCGCGAGCTCAACTCGCTACCCACGTTCCAGAGCACGCAACAGGTCCTGGAGCGCGAGTTGGCAGCCTGCTACACCCGCCCATCCGAAGCGTTCACCGAGGCATTGTAGTTGGCACAAGACGACAAGCCTCCCGTAGGCGGCAGCAGGTTTCTCAAGCTCGCGGGTATGACTGCGTCGGCCGCGGGAGGCTACGCGCGCACGCGTGTCAAGCGCTTGTTCCGCGGCGACTCGCACGATCTCGAGGAACACCAGCAGGACATGTTGCGCATTGGCGAGCGCATCGCATCCACGCTCGGCGAGCTCAAGGGCGCGGCGATGAAGCTGGGGCAGATGGCGTCGATGGCGAGCGACCTGCTGCCGAAGGAGCTCGCAGGTGCGCTGCAATCGCTCCAGAAACAGTCGCCGCCGGTCGCCTTCTCCGTGATCGAGGCGCAGATCCAGGCGGAGTTCGATCAACCGCTCGCACGCCTGTTCGACGATTTCGACCCGCAGCCGTTCGCAGCGGCATCGATCGGGCAGGTCCACCGTGCGCGCATCGACGGGCGCGAGGTGATCTGCAAGGTGCAGTATCCCGGCGTGGACGACGCGGTCGACTCGGACATGCGCCACTTGAAGCTCGCGCTGCTCGCCAGCGGCCTGTTGCGTGTCGACAAGCGCGCGCTCGACGCCGTGTTCCAGGAGATCAGCGCGCGCCTGCACGAGGAGCTCGACTACTGCAACGAGTCGGACAACGTGCGCGAGTTCCGCGAGTTTCACCGCCGGCATCCGTTCGTGGTCGTGCCCGAGGTGATCGGGCATCGCTCGGCGAAGCGCGTGCTCACGCTGTCGCACGAGATCGGCGATCACGTGGACGACCTGGATCGGCTTGGCTACACACAAGCGGAGCGCGACCTGTGCGGCACGAACCTGTGGCGCGCGATGAGCAGCCAGATCTTCGAGCACGGAGCGTTCCACGCCGATCCGAATCAGGCGAATTTCGCGTTTCGGCGCGACGGGACGATCGTGATGTATGACTTCGGCTGCGTGAAGCGGCTACCGGTCGAGCTGACAGACCTCTGCCGCGAGTTCTTGCTGCAGAATCTCAACGAAGATTGGGTGGCGTTGGAGCGCGCGGCGACTCGGCTCGGGATCATGCGCGAGAACGCTCCCGCGATCCCGCACGAGTTCTTCAAGCGCTGGCGCGATTGGCTGGCGCTGCCGCTCATCGAGGCCGATCCGTTCGACTTCGGCAACGCGCGCTTTGCCCAGGAGGCGCTGCCGATGGTCGGCTCGGACTTGAAGTATCTACGCTCGCTGCAGCCGTCGAGTCAGCTCGTGTTCGTGAACCGCATGCTCGTGGGACACTACGCGACGCTGCGACGCCTACGCGCCAGGCTCCACCTCGGCGAGCTGATCGGTGCCCACATGCCCGAGCTGACACGGTGGTTCGCCGCGAGTTGAGCAGTAGTGCTAGCGCCAGACCTGAATGTCACTATCGCTACGACCGAAGTACAAGCGGCCGCTCTTGCACACATATTCTGTGCTCGAGCCGTCGTAACAGGCAGTCACACTGACTACCTTCTCCATGTACGGGACCCGATCGGGCTTTCGCCCTGGCCGAGACTCTTCGCCGACGAAGCCGTCACCCGGCTTGAGGTCCCTGATCTTGATCGTTTTGGACAGCATGCCGCGCACTGTATCACGTGCGACGGCCGTACTGTTGGCTTGGCCACGAATGCGCCGCACTTTTGTCGCCGCCCATGTACGCAATCTGCGCGCCGTATTGTGCTGAGCCCCCTGCTCGGCGACGATCGAGGCTTCGATGACCAAGGCCAGACACGTCATCTACTCCCTCCACTACGACGCGGACCGCAGCCGCGTGGCGGGGATACTCGGCAGCAGCGCCTTGCAGGGCAACCTCGAGGCCAAGCTTCCCGAGTGGGACAAGCTCAAGCGCTCAGGCGATTTCGCGATCAAGCGCTGGGTGGAAAACGCACTCAAGGGTCGGTCGTGTTGTGTGGTGTTGATCGGCGCGCACACCGCGAGTCGGCCGTGGGTACGCTACGAGATCCGTCGCGCGCATGAGCTCGAATTGGCGATGTTCGGCATCTACGTGCACCACTTGAAAGACGTGAAGGGTGTGCAGAGCTCGAAGGGTGACAATCCATTCGAACACCCAGACAGCGGACTCGGCGACCGCGGTGCGAACGTGCTCGTGTTCGACCCGCCGGAAACCGACAGCAAGCTGGCCTATCGTCACATCGTGGACAACTTGGCTCAATGGGCAGAGCTCGCAGTCGCGCAGAAGTGACCAGGGTTGGCCTTTGGTTCAGCGTGGGATGATGTTGCGGTCTGCGTCGAGGCTGACTGTGCCGTCTTTGAGTAGTCGGCCGACTGCGCGCTTGAAGGCCTTCTTGCTCAAGCCGAACAGGGCTCGGATCAAGTCAGGGTCAGCGCGATCGGACAGCTTGGGCGTGTCGTCCCGACGCAATCTCTCCAGCACGCGCTCCGCGTCGGTCGCCATTTGTTCGTGGACTTGGCGGCGGAGCGACAGCTCCGTCTTGCCGTCGTCGTGGATGCGCGCGATTCGGAAGTTGGCTCGTTCGCCGCGCGTCAGCGTGTGCGGTTCGCTCGCAGGAACCAGGCCGAGGAAGCGGCGCTCCACGATGACGAACAGGCCGACCTCCGGTTCGTTTCGCCAGGCTTCGCCTTCGACCCACTCATCCAGATGAAACTCGCCGTCCGTCGCGAGTAGCTCGCGAATCTTCAGCGTGCCCGCGAAGCGACCTGTGTTGTCGACGTAGACGCCCACCGGTATCCGGTCGCCCACGCTCAGCTCTCGAGTCTGTTCGGCGAAAGGAACGAGTAGCTGCTTGGGCAACCCCCAATCCACGAACGCGCCGATCGGCGTGACATCGGTGACCGTCAGGAACGCAACATCACCCGCTTCGAGCGCGGAGTCGAGGACGGGTGGAGGAGGAGGCGGTTCGGACTGCATGCCCCGCGCAGTATATCAGCGCGACAGGCTCGCAGTGCTACGGTCGCACTCGACGTGCGCACCTGCTTGCGGTAGGTCCCGCGCATGACCTCCGATGCGCAACTCATCGTCGCCGAGGTCGAGGACGCCGCTGATCGTGGCCATTGCCTACGCCTGCTCGTGCACCATGATCCTCCCCGTGAGCACCCCACCCAACTCGATCGTGTTCGGCTTGGGTGTGCTAGGTACGAAGGACATGGTGCGCTCCGCCGCGTCCATCACGGGACTCGCGGTATTGCTCACGCTGTCCGTGGCACCCTTCTGGTGGAAGTGGCTGGGGATCCACTGAGTCTGTTCCTGCTATGGTCGGGCCGATGCCAGCTGAATTGAGTGCGCTATCGCTCTCGCCGGACCTGCTGCAGGTCGCGTCCGAGCTGGGGTTCGCAAAGTGGACTGCGATTCAGGCCCAAGCGATCCCGGTGCTACTTTCGGGCCGAGACCTGGTCGGTCAGTCGAAGACTGGCAGCGGCAAGACGGCTGCATTTGCGCTGTCGATCCTGGAGCGGCTGCGCCTGGACCAGCGCCGCACCTTGCAGGCGCTCGTGTTGTGTCCCACCCGTGAGCTGTGCGCGCAGGTCGCGCGCGAAGTGCGCAAGCTCGGCAGGCGTCAGCCGGGTCTGCAGGTGCTGACGCTCGCGGGTGGCGAGCCGCTGCGCGCGCAGACCAGTGCGCTCGAGCGCGGGGTACCGATCGTCGTCGGCACGCCGGGTCGAGTGCTCGACCATCTGCGACGCGGCCGCTTGCAGCTGCAGCAGCTCAGCACGCTGGTGCTCGACGAAGCCGATCGCATGCTCGAGATGGGCTTCCAGGAGGACATGGAAAAGATCCTCGATGCCACTCCGCGCGATCGCCAGACCGTGTTCTTCTCCGCCACCTTCCCGATCTCGATCGAGCGCATGAGCGCGCGCTACCAGCGCCACCCCGTGCGCGTCACGGTGGAGGATGAGCCGACTGAACAAGCGAACATCCGACAGTGTTACCTGCTGACCGAGCAGCCCAAGAAGCTGACGGCATTGCATTGGCTGCTGCAACGACATCCACACGAAGCTGCGCTGGTGTTTGCAAACCAGAAGGTCAGTGTCGCCGAGATCGTGGCCGCGCTCTCCGACAGTGGCATCGGCGCGGCAAGCATTCACGGCGATCTGGAGCAGTATGAGCGCGACCTCGTGCTGGCCAAGTTTCGCAACGGCAGCACGCGTGTGCTGGTTGCGAGCGACGTGGCCGCGCGCGGCATCGACATCCAGAACCTGGACCTGGTCATCAACTTCGATCTGCCGACGCGTCAGGACTTGTACGTGCATCGCATCGGCCGGACCGGGCGCGCCGGGCGAACGGGCGCCGCCGTGTCGCTGGTGAATGCGCGCGAGAAGCCGACCCTGCTCGCCTACGCGCAGGCCCTGGACGTGTCACTCGAGCGTTTGGAGCTGGGCGAAGCGCCCGCGGCCGCGAGCACGCGCGAGGCGCCGATGCTGACCCTACGCGTCTCCGGAGGCCGCAAGCAGAAGGTTCGACCCGGCGACATTCTCGGTGCGTTGACCGGCGAAGCAGCGGGCCTCCGCGGCGAGCAGATCGGCAAGATCGAGATTCACGACAACTTCTCGTACGTCGCAGTAGACAGGCGCGTCGGCCATCAAGCACAGCGGGGGCTGAGCGAGGGGCGAATCAAGGGCAAGCGCTTCCGCGTCTCGCTCGTGGAGTAGCCTCGGCGCTTGAAGTATAACTGGGGCACCGCCCCGACATTTCTCGTCCTGCCAAACGCCGTCCAAGGAGGCACAGGTTGCTGATGCAAACCGCCATTCCGCCGCGCGTCCACGCTCGAGCCGGTCGCAGCCTCGTGGCCCTGCTTTGTTCGGCCCTTCTTGCTGCTCCCGCGCTGCTGTTCGCGCAGACCCCGCCGCCGCCGCCGCCAGCAGCAGCGCAGGCCGCGACGCCCGAACCCACGCTGCCCCCCGAGCAGCTCGATTCCCTCGTGGCCCCGATCGCGCTCTATCCGGACGCCCTGCTGGGCCAGGTCCTGGTGGCCTCCACCTATCCGTTGGAAATCATCCAGCTGCAGCAGTGGCTCGCCAAGAACACCAGCCTCAAGGACAAGGCGCTGGCCGACGCCGTCGCCAAGCAGCCCTGGGATCCCAGCATCCAGGCGCTGGCTGCGGTCCCGGAGGCCGTGAAACGCCTTGCGGAGGACATCGCCTGGACCACGAACCTCGGCAACGCCTTCCTCGCGCAGCAGGGAGACGTCATGGACGCGATCCAGCGGATGCGCAAGAAGGCCCAAGGGACCGGCGCACTCAAGACCAGCGAGCAGCAGAAGGTCGAGACGAAGGTCGTCGAGGAAAAGACGGTGATCGTCGTCGAGCAGGCGAACCCGCAGGTCATCTACGTACCCAGCTACAACCCGACCGTGGTCTACGGCCCGCCGGTCTACGCGTATCCGCCGATCTACTACCCGCCGCCGCCGCCCGCGGGCACGTTGCTGGTCGGCTTCACCGTCGGCGTGATGATCGGCGCGGCCTGGCACGGCGGTCCTCCCTACGGTTGCGGCTGGGGCCACGGCCACAGCAACACCATCATCGTGAACAACAACAACAACTACGTGAGGCACAACAACATCAACAATGTGAACAGGGGGAACACCAACTGGAACCACAATCCCCAACACCGCGGCGGCGCCCCGTACGCCAGCGCCGGCACGGCGAACAGGTACGGCGGCACGGCGGCCGGAGCTAGACAGCAGCCAGCGGGCGCCAGGCCACAAGCCGGTGCATCCAACTGGGCAGGTCCGAGCGCGAGTACATCCAACTGGGTCGGTCCGAGCGGAAGCACATCCAACTGGGGCTCACGTTCATCCGGCCTCGACTCACGTCCGAGCCCAAGCACATCCAACTTCGATTCACGTCCAAGCTCGAGCACATCCAACCTTGGCGCGCGTTCGAGCCCAAGCGCATCCACCGCCAATCGCAGCAGTTCGTTCTCTGGCGGCGGCGACCGGGTGGGCAACCAAAGCATCTCTTCCGGCGGCTCCTCGCGGAGTGGCTTCGGTGGCGGTTCCGACGGCTTCAGTGGCAGGAGCGCCAATGCCAGCAGCTCGCGAGGCGCGTCCAGCTTCGGTTCTCGCGGCGGTGGTGGATCGAGCTTCGGTTCTCGCGGCGGCGGCGGAAGGAGGGGCCGATGAAGATCATCGCAGCCATCGGCTTCAGCCTGCTAGCTCTCACCGCAGCTGCACAGGCTCAGCCGAAACCGGCTCCGGCTTCCGCTGCCGCGGCCACGACGAAACCCGCTCCCCCGCAGGCCTTCGCCACGGCCCAGGAGGCCGCGGATGCACTCATCATCGCGGCGGAGCGCTTCGACGTGCCCGACCTCAAGGCGATCCTTGGCCCCGACGGAGATGATCTCATCGACACCGGCGAGCAGGTGAAGGACCGCGAGGCCGCTACGAGCTTCGCCGCTCAGGCGCGCGAGAAGAGCAGCGTCGTCATCGATCCGAAGCGCCCGACCCGCGCCATCCTCTCCGTAGGCAAGGATGATTGGCCGCTGCCGATCCCGATCATCAAGCAGGGCGCCAAGTGGCAGTTCGACGCTAAGGCCGGCAGGAAGGAAATCCTCTTTCGCAGGATCGGGCGAAATGAACTGGACGCCATCGCGATCTGTCGAGGGTTCGTCGAAGCACAGCGCGAGTACAGCTTCACCAAGCGGGAAGGCGTGCGCGTCAACCAGTACGCACAGCGCATCATCAGCACGCCGGGTAAACAGGATGGCCTCGCGTGGAAGAACCCAGATGGAAGCTGGGGCGGGCCCATCGGCACCAACGTCGCGCACGCCATCGAGCAGGGCTATGCGGCTGAAGCCTCGCCCTATCACGGCTACTACTTCAAGGTGCTGAAGGGACAGGGCGCGGCGGCCCCGCTGGGCGAGCTGGATTTCGTCGTGAACGGGGTGATGATCGGCGGCTTCGCCCTCGCGGCGGCTCCTGCGGAGTATGGAGTCACCGGCGTGAAGACTTTCATCGTCAGCCACGACGGCGTGGTCTACGAGAAGGATCTCGGGGAACAGTCCTTGAACGCCTTCAAGGCCATGGAACGCTACAATCCGACGAAGGGTTGGACCCCGGTGTCGGAAGAGTAGTGCCGACGACCCCTAGTGCTTGTACTTCGACAGCTCCAGCCTCGCGACCAGGCCGCGATGCACCTCGTCCGGCCCATCGGCCAGGCGCAGGCTGCGCGCCATGCCCAGCAGCATGGTGAGCTCGGGGTCCGCGATGCCCGCGCCGCCGTGAATCTGGATGGCTGCGTCGGTCACCATCTGCAACACGTTGGGCGCGATGACCTTGATCGCCGAGATTTCCGTCAGCGCGCCGAACGTGCCGTGTTTGTCGAGCGCCCACGCGGCCTTCAACGTCAGTAGCCTCGCCTGATCGATCGCCATGCGGCAGTTGGCGATGATGTCTCGGTTGGCGCCGAGGTTAGCCAGCGGTTTGCCGAACGCCACACGCTGCAGCGAGCGTTCGCACAGGCGTTGCAGCGCCCGCTCCGCCGCGCCGATGCAGCGCATGCAGTGATGGATCCGCCCTGGCCCCAGCCGGCCTTGCGCGATCTCGAAGCCGCGGCCGGGTCCGAGGATCACCGCGCTCTTCGGCAGGTGCACGTCTTCGAACGTGATCTCGGCGTGGCCGTGCGGCTCGTCCAGGTGCCCGAACACCGGCAGCATGCGCTCGATGCGCACGCCCTTGCTGTCCATCGGCACGAGCACCATGGAGTGCCGCGAGTGCCGATCGGCCTGGGGATCGGTCAGGCCCATGAAGACCAAGAACTTGCAGCGCGGGTCGCCGGCGCCCGTGGTCCACCACTTGCGCCCGTTGAGCACGACCTCGTCGCCGCGGATCTCCGCGCGCGCCTGCATGTTGGTCGCGTCACTCGAGGCCACTGCGGGCTCGGTCATGGCGAAGCCGGAGCGGATCTCGCCGGCCAACAGCGGAGCGAGCCAGCGTGCCTTCTGCTCCTCCGAGCCGTAGTGCAGCAAGACCTCGGCGTTGCCGGTGTCGGGTGCGCTGCAGTTGAAGACCTCCGGTGCGATGAAGCAGCGACCGGTGAGTTCTGCGATCGGCGCGTAGTCGCGGTTGTCGAGCCCGACGCCGTGAGCCGCATCGGGCAGGAACAAGTTCCACAGCCCCTTTTGCTTGGCCTCGGCCTTGAGCGTCTCCATCACCTTGGGGATACGCCACTTGCGATAGTCGGGGTCGTTCGTGAGCTCGGCGTAGTACGCGGATTCACTCGGTAAGATGCGCTCGCGCAGGAATTGATCGACGGCCGTGATGTAGTGTTGTGCGCGCGCGGAATGCTCGAAGTCCATGCGACCTCCGGGCGCGCACTCTATCACTGTCCGTTGGTCAGACCACTCGCATGCGCGCAGCTCGGCGCGCGCTCCAGCGCCTGTTCCGCAGCCACGCAGACGTCGGCCATGCCCAGGCGCTCCGCCAGCGTGCAGGCCTCGCGCAGCAGCTGGCGCCCGCGGCTGTTAGCTGCATCGGCCAGCAGGCGTCCGAAAGCGTACTGAGTGCGAGCGAGCGCGGGCAGGCCGGCGCTCTCGACCAGCGCCTGCTCGAAGTAGGTCGCTGCCGCTTCTGGCTGCGAGAGCGTGCACGCCAAACGGCCGAGGTAGTAGCTGACCGGGCCCAGGCACACGCCCGCTTGCAGGATCGTGGTCACGCCGGCCCAGGGCGCGAGCAGCGGATAGATGCGGGCGGCGTTCTCGCGATCGTCGAGCAGCGCACACACCTCGGCCATGATCGACAGCAATGGGCGACGCATCGAGTCCGGGACCAGCTGCGCGGCGTCTTGATGGAGCAACTGGGTCAGGCAGCGCGCGGCATCCTCGCGCCGGCCGACGATGGCCCACGGCAGCGCCCAGAGCGGCCGATAGTCGCTGGGCACGAACTCCGGCGGATCGCCGACGCACGGCGCAGCACCGCGCGCCGGGTCGCCGTGCACGAGCCCCTCGTCGATCTGCAGGAACAGCTCGCGCACGGCGTGGAAGCCTTCCACCAGCGGTTCGCGCAGCCGCAGCCCCAGGTCCAACACGCGTAGCGAACACTGGCGTGCGCGCGCGAACTCGCCCAGCTCTTGCGCGTGAAAGACTTCCACCGTGTACAGCATGTAGCGGTGCCAGGGGCTGCCCACGCGGTCCACCTCGTATTCGTACTCCTCGCGCGCGCGCTCGGCGCCTTGTAGATCGCCGGCTTCGCGGAGATCCGAGATGCGCCAGAGGCAGGCGTCGAGCAGCACCTCGTCGTCACCGGTGCGCCGCCCGAGCTGGATCATCTCCCGGGTCAACTCGAGCTTCTCACTCGGGTCGGCCCAACCCCAGATCGCCAGGTGTCGCGCGTTCAAGACCCAGGCCAAGGCCGTGTCGTCGTTCAGGCGCCGTGCCATCTCGACCCCGGCGCGGCTCGCAGCGTCGCGCTCGCTCAGCGTGGCGAGCGACCGCGCGTTGATGGCGCTGGTCGCGAGCAAGCCTGCGCGCAGCGTCGAGTCACCGTCGGGCAACATCGCCAGCGCCTCTTGCATCTGGCCCTGCAGCTGGCGGTCGTAGAGCATCACGCCGCGGCGTGCCGATGCGCGCGCGATCACCGCAGTCGCGAACCGCTCGGCGTTCCGATCCGCGCGCCCGAGCTCGGCTGCGCGCGATAGGCGCGCGTCGGTGTGCTCCAGGTGACCGACGCGATACCAGGCGTCCCCGGCCGCGCACAACAGCTCGTGCAGCGCGTCGTTCGCCAGGCCTTCGGTCTCGGCCAGCGCGCAACAGCGATCGTAGAGCTCGGCGGCGACGGGGTGGGCGCGCATGTCCCTGGCGCGCAGCGCGGCGGCGCGTGCGTAGTCCAGCGCCTGCCTCCTGCAGCCTCCAGCAGCAGCCAGTGCGTAGTGGTGGGCGATCTCGTAGAGCGGCGCGCGCTGGGGCGCATGGCTTTGGACCAACTGTTCGGCGATCTGGCGGTGCAGCTCGATGCGCCGTTCCGGAGGTATACGGGTGTATACGGCCTGGCAGACCAGCGCGTGCGCGAAGATCAGCGAGTCGGGGCTCGAGCCGTGGCGCACCACGCCGCGAGTCAGCGCGGGCCCGAGCAGCCCGAGCACCTCGGACTCGCTGCAGGCGCGCAGCGGCGCCAGCATCGACAGCGCGAACTCGCGCCCCAGCGCGGAGGCCGTCGACAGTGCCTCCAGCGTGGGCTCGGGCAGCTCGCTCAGGTGCGAACGCACCGCGCGCAGGATGCGTTCGGGCAGCGGCTCACTCGCAAACGAGGCGAGCTCCGCCAGTTGATCCGAGCTGCCCACGCGCCGGCACAGCTCGGCCAGGAGCAGCGGGTTGCCGCCCGAGAGCTCGTGCAGTGAGCGCGTCAGCTCGGCGCTGGGTGCGCGGTTCATCGAGCGCTCGAGCCAGCGCGCGACGTCGACCTCGCACAGACCCTTGAGCCGGATGCGCTGGCTCTCCGCGCAGCTGCCGGCCAGCTGAGCCAACAGCGGTTGGCGCTGCAGCTCGAGGTCGCGGAACGTGCCGGCGATCAGCAGCGCGCACTGCTCGAGCTCGGGCACGAGGAAGCGCAGCATCTGCACCGAGGCCTCGTCGACCGCGTGCAGGTCGTCGAGCACGATCAGGCGCGGGCGGCCCGTGCACGCCTGGCGCAAAAACCTGGCCATGGCGTCGAACACGCGAAAGTGCGCGCGCGCGCGTTCGGAATCGCTCGCCAGCTCGGCCTCGTCGCGCGCGAGCTCGGGCAAGAGCGGCAGCAGCTCGGCAACACCGCGACCCATGTAGCCACGCACGGCCGCTTCGCCGTCGCTCTTGATCAACCCGCGCAGCACCTGGATCCAGGGCCAAAACGGTGGCGCGCCGCCTTCCTCCCAGGCGCGGCCCCACTGCACGTCCAGCCCGGAGCCTGCCGCGTGTGCAGCCACTTCGTCCGCCAGCGTGGTCTTGCCGATGCCCGGCTCGCCCTCGATCAACACCAAGCCGCCGCGGCCCGCGCGCGCCGCCGACGAGCGCTGCAGGAGCGCGTGGAGCTCATCGCGCCGGCCGATCAGGCCGTCACGCCCAGCGGCAGGTGCTGCCGGTGGCTGAGGATTCGCAGCTGGCAGCTGCAAGGCGCTGGCCTCCGCGATGAAACGAAACCCGCGTCCGCGCAGGGTGCGGATGATGCGCTGGCTCTCGCCCTCGTCGCGCAACGCCTTGCGCGCCAGCATGACCACTTGACTGATGGCGGTGTCGCTGACGGCGTTCGCCTTCCAGAGCTCGCGCACCAGCTCTTCTTTGGTCACCACGCGGTCACGGTGGCGCAATAGGTACGCGATCAGCGCGAAGACCCGGGCCTGGACGGTGATCGGCTGTCCTTCGAAACGCAGCTCGAAGCACGTTTCATCCAGCTCGAACTCCAGAAACCGGTAAATCATGGATGCTGCCGCTGGAGCCTGTCACCGACTCCCCTCCCGGGCAACCGCGCTGCCTTGCGTGCGCCATAACCTGGGGTCGGGTCCGCGGTTGCGCAAGCGCAGGCAATTCACTTTGTGAATGCCGCACGCAGCAGCGCTTGCGACGTGTACAGCGCCACGCCCAGGACCAACCAGCGCAACGCATCCAGCGGTAGCTCGCGCACCAGATAGGCGGCGATCAGTACGCCGGGGATGCCACCGATCGTCAGGCCCAGCGCTGCCGCCGGCGAATAGCTGCCCGCGCGCACGAAGCGCAACGACGCGACCGGCATCAAGAAAGCGCACGACCCCATCATGATCGGGAACGCCGCCTTGGCGTTCATGCCGAGCAGCGAGACCATGATCATGCACGGTCCATACAGGCCGACGCCCGCGGTCATCAGCGCGCCCAGCACGAAGTTTCCGAGCACGCCGAGCAGCAAGGGCGCGCCGGCCAGCGCCGTGGCATCGCTGCCTCCGGGGAGCAGCGAGAGCAAGCGCAGCAGCAACAATGCGGCCGCCGCCAGCAGCGCCAAGCCCATGCCACCTTGCACGCGGCGCACCGGCCAGTGCGCGACGCGTGCGGCGCCGAGATACGCGCCTGCCACCGAGGCCGCGATCAGCAGCGCCAGGGTGAGCGCGTCCACTTCGATGATCACGATGTAGATCAGCGCCTGTACTATCGTCGGCAAGGCGTGCCCGACGTTCATCGTGCCGGGCAGCAAGCGATCGGGCACCACGCTGCGCAAGCGATACCAGGTGCTGGTGGTCGCGAACGAGCCGATGCCGAGCGTGTCCAGGAAGTCGGTGACGAAGCCGATCGCGCACTCGAGCGGGCTGGGCGAGCCTGCAGCTGTCGGCTGCGCGCGCCAGGCGCGGCGCCAAAAGCCGGCGAAGCCCGCGCCCAGCAGGCCCAGAGGAACCAGCAGCGCGAGCTTGGCCAGCATCACGGCAGCCAGCTCCGGCTCAGCTCGAAGAGCGCGATCGCGCAGGCCGTCGCCAGGTTCAGCGACGAGTTCTGACCGATCATCGGGATGTGCAGCGTGTGATCACAGGCGTCGAGCACCGCCTGGCTCACGCCGCGGCGCTCCGAGCCCACCACCAGCGCCAGGCGCTCGCAGCCGACGGCGTCGAAGGTACGCAGGTCTCGGCTGCGCGAGCTGCGCTCCAGGCTGACGACCGTGTAGTGCGCGGCGCGCAGCTGGGCGATCGACTCGAGGGCGCTCTCGCGGTACTCGAACGGGACGGCCGTTTCACTTGCGCGAGCCGTCTTGCGCAGCTTGGGGTGGGGCGGCACCGCGGAACCCGCCGTGAGGTACAGCTTCTCCACGCCGAAGGCATCGGCGAGGCGGAACAGGCTGCCCACGTTGGCCGGCAGCTCCACGCCGTCCGCCACGATGCACAGGGGGCGCGGTGCGCGTGCGGGCTGGTGGTCGGCGTGGTCCAGCTGACGGTTCGGGGGGCTCACGGCTTTTGCATGCTAACGTTCCAGGGAGCTACAATCGCGCCAAATGTCGCGCGATCCCGCCCTCCGCGAGTTGCTGGAGGACCTGCGTCACGATCTGGTGAAGTACGTGCGCTTGCCGCTGCGTATGCTGCCGGGGGATGCCGAGCCCGACGCCGTGCGCGGCGCCCTCGAGTGCGCGTTGTTTCGGACGCGCGAGAGTCCCCAGCAGGTACTGAGCGCGCGAGAGGTCTACGCCCGCGCCAGGCCCGAGCTGTTGGCGGCGGAGCCGGACTTTGCGCGGCTGCGGACCTTCGAGGCCGCGTTGAATCGCGTGCTGGACTGGGAGGTCGCGCTGCGAGGCGTGCGCCCGCTCGATCGCGCGCAGCTGGAGTCGGATCTGGCCGCCCTGACTGGTGCACTCGATGCCTGGGTTGCGGAGGTCTCGCGTGGCTGAGCGCGCGCGGGCGCGCGTGCTGGTGATCGACGACGGAGTGGCCTACGCACGCGTGGTGCGCGAGCAGCTACCGGAGCTCGAGCTGCTGGCCCCGCCCGGCAGCGAGGAAGGCCGCTTTGCCGACGGCCCGAGCGCGCTCGAGTTCCTGGGCAAGCAGCGCAAGCGCGTGGATCTGGTGCTGCTCGACGTGAGCTTCGACCTGCCCGAAGCTCGGCTCTTGCCGCTATCAGCTGCAGGCGCGAAGCCCGCCTCCTCGCGCGAGACGCGGCGCTACCAGGGCGTCGCGATCCTGCGCGCGATCCGTGCGCGCTGGCCGGACTTGCCCGTCGTGCTGCTCACGGGCCAGCGCGACATGTCGCTGGTGGACGTCGACGGCGAGCTGGCCTCGCAGTCGATGACGTACTTCCTCGACGGCGAAGATCTCGACGCGCTGCGCATCGGCATCCACGCGGCGCTCCTGGCGGCGCGCGAGGAGCTGTCCGAGGGCGACGTGCTGTGGGGCCGCGATCCCCAGCTCGCCGCGTTGCGAAGGCGCCTGCGCGTGCTGGCGCGCGGCAGCCTGCCGGTGATCCTCGAGGGCGAGACCGGTACCGGCAAGTCGTACCTGGCCGAGCGCTTCGTGCATCGACACAGCGAGCGCGGCGGGCCCTTCGTGGCGTTCGACCTGTCGACGCTGCCGGGCGATCTGGTGGCCGCGCAGCTGTTCGGCGCGCAGCGCGGGGCGTACACGGGCGCCGTCAGCGATCGCAAGGGTTTGTTCGAGCTGGCGAACGGCGGCACGCTGTTCCTGGACGAGCTGCAGAACATCCCGCTGGATGTGCAGAAGCAGCTGTTGATGGTGCTGCAGGAGCGCAAGGTGCGGCCGCTCGGCGCGGCGCGCGAAGTCGCCGTGGACGTGAAGCTGGTGGCGGCGAGCAACGCGTCGCTCGCCAAGGCAGTGGCGGAGCAACGCTTCCGCGCCGACCTGTACATGCGCCTGTCGCCGGCCACCCGCGTGTCGATCCCACCGCTGCGCGAGCGGCTCGGCGACCTGCGCTGGTTCAGCGAGCGCTTCGCCGAGCGCGCGACGTCCGATCCCGACCTCGGGCGGTTGCGCGAACGCCTGGCGCTGGCGCTCGGCTTGCCCAAGGACGCGCCACTCGTGCTGCGCGTCGAGTCTGCGAGCCCCGGCCCGGCCGCGCAATCCAGGACGGCGATCGAGCTGGTGTTGCCGCGCTCCGCCTGGCAGCAGCTCGAGCGCCACGGCTGGCCGGGCAACTTGCGCGAGCTCTCGATGCTGATCCACAACCTGCTGGCCTTCACGCTCGTGCGCGCAGCGGACGCGCTGGACAGTGGCGTCGGCTTGCGCAGCGCGCGGCTGCAGATCGATCCGGGCCTGGTGGGCGAGCTGCTGGCGGCCTCTGCTGCTCCCAGCGGCAACGGCGCAAGCGGTGGCGGGCTGCTCGACCAGCGCGTGCAGTTGATGCCTGCCGACAGCTTGAACGCGGTGGCGCGCGCCGCCGAGCGCCAGTATTTGAGTGCGCTGTTCGCCGGCACGCGCGGCGACTTCGAGGAGATGGCGGAGCTGCTCCTGGGAGATCGCAAGCGCAGCCGTGCGCTGCGGCTGCGCTTCAATCAGCTGGGCATCAGCATCCGCGAGCTGCGGCGGCCATGAACGCGTGGCGCTACACCTGGCTCGCGGCGCTGCTCGCGGCGAGCGTGTCGGCCCAGGAGCCGCCGGCCCCGGATGCGGGTCCCGATCCGGGCGAGCTCTCGTCGCTGCTCGATACCGCGGTCGTGCGGCTGGCGGCGCAGGCGCGGGCGGATGCGCAGCGCTGGCTCGCGCAGAAGCGCTACCCGGAGGCGCGGCAGGCGCTCGAGACCGCGCACGAGCTCGATCCGCGCGACTTCGAGAGCGCCGAGCGTTTGGCCGAGCTCGAGTCGATGCTCGGACACACCGAGCGCGCCGAGCGGTTGTACCGCGAGCTGCTCCGGCTCGCGCCCGAACGCGCCGGCAACTACCTGGCGTTGGGCGATCTACTGCTGCGCGATCGCAACCGCCCCGAGCGCCTGGCCGAGGCCGCGCAGCTCTACGATCACGCGCAGGAGCGCCTGGGCAGCGACGATCAGCTGTTGCTCAGACGCGCGCGCCTGTCCGCGGCACACGGCGCGTTCGCCGAGGCCGAGCGCGCGTACCAGGCGGCGCTCTCGCGCGGGCCGCTCGACGATGCGCTGGCGCTCGAGCTCGGCGACTTCTACCGCGACGCGGGCCGGCAAGAGGACGCGCTGGCCTACTATCGCAAGGTGAGCGGCCAGCAGGCGCCGCTGGCAGCACAGCGTGCGTTCGAGCTCGAGGTCGAGCGCGAGGCCCTGCGCTACGGCCTGCGCGGTCGCGACGACGCCGCCGAAGCCCAGGCCCACGCCGTGGTGCAGAGCGCGCGCAAGCTCCGCGCCAGCCAGCAGCTGACAGCTGCGGAGGCGATGCTGCGCGAGGCGCTCGCCAAGCGGCCCGCACAGGCCGAGCTGCGTGCGGAGTTGGCCGAGCTCTTGGTCGCCTCGGGTCGGGCCGAAGCCGCCGAGCTCGAGTACCTGCGCGCGATCGCGCTCGACGGCAGCCAACCCGAGGTGTTCTTGCGCCTGTCGGAGCTGTACCTCGGCGAGAAGCCGCTGCGCGCGGCCGAGGCTGCGTGGCTCCTCCCGCGCGCGCTCGGTATCCGCCCGGACTGGGCGCGACCGCACCTCTTGCTCGCGCGCGCCTACCGCGAGCTGGGCGATCTGCCGCGCGCACTGATGCACGTCACGCGCTTCCTGTCGCAGACCGACAGCGGCACCGAGCTGGCGGAGGCCGTGGCGCTGCAAACGTCGCTCGCCGGGGCGCTGGGCAGCACGCTCCCGGCCGCTCCGGAACCCGACACCTCGCCGAGTGGTGCCGAGCACCTGGCGCGCGCGCGTCGCTACCTGGCCGCCGGTCAAACCGACGCCGCGCTGGCCGAGCTGCAACGTCTGGAGGGATCGATCGCGCTGCGCGAACAGGCGCAAGAGCTCCAGGTGCGCGTGCTCTACGCGGCGGGCCGCTTGCGCGAGGCAGGCAAGCTGCTGGAAGAGGGCCTCCGGCGCCGACCGGATCAGCAGGAGCTGCGCGAGCTCTCGGGCCAGGTGTGGCTGGCGCGCGGCGAGCCGGCCCGCGCCCGCAGTCAATGGCTGCAATGCGAGCGCGGCGGTCGGCCGGCGTGCGGGTATCGGCTGGCGCGGCTCGAGCTGGATCGGCCGCCGGTGGCCGGATTGCGCACGCTGTCGGATCTGCTGCACGTGCGCGGCTTGTGGCACGCGCGCACGCGGCTGGCGGCGCTGGATGGAGTGCTCTCGCCCCTGTCACAGGCAGAGCTGACCCGGACCCGTGCCGAGCTGAACACTCGACTGTGGACGCTCGCCATCCTGCTGCTGTCGGCGGCGCTGCTCGGACTGGGCTTCGTGCTCTGGCTGGTGCGCGCGCGTTGGGGCGGGCTCGATCTCGCGGCCCTGCTCGCGCGCCATCCGCAGGCGGCGCCGGAGGTGCAGCGCGTCCTGTCGGCCATCCGCCACGAGGTGCTCAAGCACAACACGCTGATGCTGGCCGGAGTGGCGGAAGGTCTGCGCCGCTCGGATGCCTCGGGGGTCGAGCCGGCCGCGCACCTCGCGCGTGCGCTGGTCGGCGAGGACGGCAAGAGTGGAGCGGCAGAGCGCTTCGACGCCTACGTCGCGCAACTCGCGCAGATCGGTCGCGCCTACGGCGAGCGCCTGAACGCATACCGGCGCGACCGCGCACTGTCTTCCCTCCACGCCGGCTTCAACCAGGTCAAGCGCCTGCGCGCGAAGCTGATGGCGGCGGGCTCGCTGAGTGTGCGCGCCCGAGCCCGCCTGGCCAAGGCATTGCTGCGCGCCAACCAGCTGCTCAACGTGCAGGCGCAGGCCGAGGTGAACCAGCTGTTGGACGGTTTGCGCGGCCTGCAGCTTACGGCGGCGACGCTGGAAGCCAGCTTCGCGCGCGTGCGTGGCGAGCCAGCGCTGTCGGCCGAGCCGATCGAGCCACTGGCCATCGACTCCGCCGCGCAGCTGCCGTGCGCGGTCGCGATCGGCGCGCAGGCGTTCGACGACATCCTCGCCAACCTGTTCCGCAACGCGCTGCAGGCGTCGCTGCGTTACCCCGAGCCGCGCCCGGTGCGCATCGGCGTGTGTGTGCGACGCCAGTTCGACGACATCACTGGACTCGCCAGCATCGAAGTGCGCGTGCGCGATCGCTCGCCCGAGCCGCTCGATCCGGCCAAGCTGCAGGGCGGCTACATCGAAGCCGGCCTCGGCTTGACCGCCGACCTCGTCGCGCGCCACGCCGGCCAACTCTCGGTGCACGCGCCCGAGCCGGGCTACAGCAAGGCGGTCGTCCTGCGACTACCCGAGCAAAGGAGTGAAGCGACATGAGCCAGGCGACGGTATTGATCGTGGAAGACGGCGACGAATACCTGCAGAACCTCACGCGCTTCGTCCCGGGCCCGCGCTACCTGCAGGCGCGCGGCGCCAAGCCCGCGCTCGATCTGCTCGTGGCGGAGCAGATCGACGTCATCTACCTCGACATGCGCTTCGACCGCCTTCCGCGCGAAGCCCTCGTCGGAGACATCGACCGGCTCACCCGCGAGCTAGGTCCGGAACGCGCCCACCGCCAACTCGAGAACAACCAGGGCCTCTACATCCTCGAGACCCTCCGCCAAACACAATACGGCGCCACCCCAGTCATACTGGCCTACGACTTCTCCCGCGAACCCGAACGCTTCGACCACCTGTCCCAACGCCACCCCGCACTCACCTGGGTCCCCGACGCGATCACTCCGGCCGAGATCCGCGCGCGCATCGATCGGTTGGTGCAGCGCTAGCGGCTTGTTTCTGCCGCCGAAGAAGCGGTGAAGAGCGGAACCAGCTGCGACGTGTGTCCTGCGGGCTCGGATAGCAATCAGTCCAAAGCTGCCATCGCGTCGTGCTCGGGCAAGGCCGAGGGTGCGCGCTTGATGATGACGGTCAGCGGCGAGGTCGCGGCCGAGTGTCGCGGCCAGGGCGCCTGCCAGGCTGCTTGCGTGCTGTCGCAGCTGTGTTGCCACGGGTTGCGCATCATGTAAGGACGGATCGCGCAGCGCCTACGAATGCGACGAACCGTGCGGCCCGGTCGACAAGAAGGAGCTGTTCACGCCCGGAAGCCAGGGCGAGCGCGGTTCCGACCCAGGCTCCGCCGGCATGTCGAGCAGCTCGGACGCGGGTTCCAGCGCTCCGACGCAGGGTGGGGGTGGCGGCGGCACCGGCGGCTCGCCCAGTCGAGCCGGCGCGGAAGCGGCAGGTCGAGGCGGCAGCAGCGCGCGAGGCGGTGCAGGTGGTGCAGCCGTCAGCGGCGGTCAAGGCGGCATGGCTGCGGCCGCACCCAAATCCGTAGTCAGCATCGCCCCGGGCTCCAAGTTCACTTGCCAAGTGCTCGTAGGTGGCGAGGTCGAGTGCTGGGGCTCGAACACCAGCGGTCAGCTCGGCAATGAGACCAACAAGAGCTCTGACAGCCCGGTGTTGGTCAAAAAGCTGGCCGGCCCGGCAAAGCAAGTCGTGGCTGGTTACTCACACGCCTGTGCCGTGTTGGAAGACAAAACCGTGCAGTGCTGGGGCTACAACTACGCGGGACAGCTCGGCAACGGCACCGAGACGAGCTCGAACGTCCCAGTGTTCGCTGAAAGACTTGGCGGACGTCACCCAGCTCGCGACGGCCTCGAACAGCGTGTGTGCCCTACACTCGGGCGGCCGCATCGCGTGCTGGGGCAACAACATTCATGGCGAACTCGGCAGTGGCTCGACCCAACCATCCACATCGTCGATCCCGTTGGCGGTCGTCGGCATTCAGAACGCGCGCGCCATTCAATTCAGCCCGGGGGCGCCTGCGGGCACCAACGCCACGGTTCACGCCTGCGCCATCACCGAGGATTCCAAGCTGCTCTGCTGGGGCTCGAACGATTCCGGAGAGCTAGGTAACGGTCAGCGCGCAAAAGGCGTCGCCACCGAGCGCGAACAAGCTGACTGATGTTCGAGCCGTCGGGCTCGGGGCGAGCCATGGCTGCGCTGCGCTCAACTCGGGCGAAGTGCATTGCTGGGGCAATGGCGGCAACGGGCGCCTCGGTCGCGACCTCGACACGGTCTCGCTCGAACCCATCAAGATCGAGGGCCTCAGCGACGTCACGAGCTTGGCCGGAGGCGTCAACCACATGTGCGCGCGCCAGAGTGACGGCGTCGTGCTGTGTTGGGGTGGCAACCAGCAGAACGCGCTCGGTGACGGCACCGGCGTGGACTCTGCGAAACCGGTGCTCGTCTCGGGGACGGGGATCGGCAACGCGTTGGGTTCGTCCACGGTTTCTAACGACCTGCGCATTGCTCGAAGGCAATCGTGCTCAGTGCTGGGGCGGTTGATCCACCAACAGGTGCGCGCAATTGAAAACGCCCAACGCGAAGGCCGCACCGGGCGCTGGTTCAAAAACCCGAGAGCTAGATCGGCTGGTGCATCGATCGGCCGCTCCGTTTCTGACGCAACAGTTGCGAAGGTTGACCGATGGGCGAGTATGAATGCCATTCTCAAACGTTATCTTCCTGACGTTGCTGGTCGCATGCAATCAAGTGCGTGTGCACCGCGCTTGTGGGGCATAGAGACGTGTGTTACGCGCGCGCTGATGGAACCGCCCGGCATTGCTCGCTCGAGCATGTTGATGAATCTAGCCTTTGGACTCTGTTGCGCGTGCAGCGACGCGGTTTGTCCGGCGGGCACGACTCAAGTTGGAGAGCTCTGCCAGCGAGATCAGGCACAGGCTGCGGCGGGGAATTCGGATCCCGCGATTAGCGGAACTCAGTCGACCCCGTCGAACTCGACGGTAACTCCGGCTGGGGTGGGGGGCGAGAGTACTGCCAATTCTGTCTCCTCGGCCGCGAGTGGTGGTGTTGGCGGTGCAAGCGTAGCTGCGGCAGGCGTACCCGGTTGGAATGGAGGGAACGGAGGTCAGAATGGAGGTGACCCGACTGCGGGCAACAACGGGGGCAGCCGATCGGATTCGTCAGCTGCTGCGTCCGTTTGTGGCAACGGCATTCGAGAAGCGGCCGAATTGTGCGATGGAGATTGTCCCGCGACGTGCGACGCTCCGACGGGCTGCTTGAAGAGCTCGCTCGAGGGTTCGCCTGCGACCTGTGATGCCCGGTGCGTCGTCGTGGAGACGACGGATTGCAAGAGCGGGGACGACTGTTGCGCTCCGAGTTGTAAATATCCGGAGGACTCTGATTGCTCGAAGAGTTGCGGCGACGGTGTTGTCGACAGCCCCGAACTCTGTGAGCCCGGGAGCAAGGACAAGCCGTGCCCCACGTCGTGCGACGACGCGGACCCCTGCACCCAGGACATCAAAACCGGAACGCCGCAACAGTGCAACGTCGTATGCAGTCACACGCCGGTCACTGTTGCTAAGAACGGAGACCAGTGTTGTCCGCGTGGCGGGAACGCGAATTCCGATAGCGATTGCTCACCCAACTGCGGCAACAAAGTCAAAGAAGGTAGCGAGGTGTGCGACGGTGACTGCCCGACGTCATGCGACGATGGCGACCCTTGCACTGTGGACAAGCTGAGTGGGAGCGCCGGCCAGTGCACTGCGGCGTGTACCAACGCTCCGATCGTACGACCCGCAAACGGTGATGGTTGTTGCCCGGAGGGAGCCAACGCGAGCAACGACAACGACTGTTCGCCAAGCTGCGGAAATCGGATCAAGGAAGGCAACGAGATCTGCGACGGCGACTGCCCCATGTCCTGTACTGACACCGATCCATGTACCTCCGACAAGCTCAGTGGAAGCGCGAGCCAGTGCAACGCGGTCTGCACGCACTCACCTATGACGCGCACGCAACCTGGCAACTGCGCGGACGACGACCCCTGTACCGACGATTCGATGCGTCCGAGTACAACCTCCTGCACGTTCGAGTGCGTGCATGGCCCCGCCAAGCCGAGGACCGGTCCTACTGCATGCAACTCCTCCAATCCCTGCATCAAGCCCACCTCGCCCGTCCCGAGCAAGACCAGCTGTACTCAGGAGTGCAAGCCGGGGCCCGAGATGGCTCGTTCCGGGCCGACCTCCTGCACTCCCCCGGATGCATGTACTGAGTCCACGAAGGTTGATAGCTCGACCGATTGCATCAGCTACTGCGACGAGAAGCCAAAGAGAGATGGGGCATCGTGCAATGGAAGCGGTACGTGCTCTGCTGGTGTCTGCTTGTTCTGCGGCGACAAGAAGATCACGGGCAGCGAGGAGTGCGACCCCAATGCACCCGGTTGGAGTGCCGTCTCGTGCGGCTCGAACTGCAAGCGTTCGGTTTACCGTCTATGCAGCACGAACGGAGATTGCGGCTCCAACGAGACCTGTTACGCGGGCATCTGTGGCGCCCACTGTTCCAGGCGAGACGACCCGGTTTGCAAGACCCTTCCCAATACGAGCTCGGTGTGTGTCGGTGCCGGTGACTCCAGCGCGTGCGCGATCGTGTGCAACGGCTCGTGTCCCTCCGGCTTCTCGCAGAGTTGTATCGCGGTGGCGGCCGATATTGAGGGCGAAAACACCTACACCTTGTGCGGCGGGAACGGCTTCTGAGCGGGTGGCCGCACAAATGAAAACGCCCAGCGCGAGGGTCGCGCTGGGCGTGGGCGTGGGCCGTCAGATGGTTACTGCTTCAAGCAGTTCCACTTGTCGATGCCGAGCGATGAGCCCCAGAGGTTGCACATCTCGCCGGTCTTCACCTCGTTGACGTAGGTGAGGCCGACATCGCTATCGTTCACGATGTGGCACTCCCAGGCGAGCACATCGCCATCGCTGATCGCCAGCTGGCCGCTGAGCGCGCCGGCCTTGCCTTCGGCGAAGGTCGGGTTGGTGATGACAGTGTTATATTCGAAGACGGCCGGGTCCAGGTAGTCGAACATCTCGAACACCTTCTCCGGCGTGGTCGAACCCTTGCGCGTGATGTACGCGGTGAAGCGTTTACCGTGCGCGTGGTAGTGGCCGAGCAGGTTCAGGATATGGCCGTTACCCTTCACCGGGCACGAGTACTTGTAGACCATGTCGGTGCCGGGAGCGATCGGGTTTGCTGGAGTCCAACCAAAACCGCCCATGCCGCGGATTTGCAGGGCTTCTCTTTTGATCTCTTCCTTCTTGGCGAAGTAGATGTTCATCCAGAACTCACGGACGAGCGGCTTGTCCGTGAAGTTGAAGTAGTGCATGTCGGCCTGGATGGTGGCGTGCGACGGAATCGAGCGGCCGACGTCGGCGTATTCGGGCGCGACGTGCGTGCGCGGCATGTAGGCCTTGGAGGCGCCGGGGATGCTGCCGATGGCCTTGCTGGCGTCGCCGCAACGCGCGAAGCCCGCGTCGGGGTACGTGCCCGCCGGGAACATGGTGTTGATGATGTGGTGCGTGCCGGCGCGGCCGCTGAGGACGCTGCCCTGGTACCAGATCTCCTGATCGTTGGGCGTCTGCAAGGTCCAGCAGAGCGACGTCTCTTCGCCCGGATCGAGCAGGTACTTGGCGACGTCCGAGGTGTCGGCATAGTCCTTCGGGCCGACGTGCAGCTGCATGCCTTCTTCGGCGTTCGGCGCGCTGATGCAGGTCTCGTCGCCCGGGTAGCTGCTCTTGATGCTGCACTTGCCGCGCAGATCAGGGAAGTCTGCCCCGGCCGCCGGCTCGGTGCTCGGCTTGGGATCGGTGTTCGTGCCGGGTGTGGTGGACGGCGTTGAAGCTGATGGCTGCATGCCGGGTTGCATGCTCGGCTTCGTGTCGGCCGGTTTGGCCGGCGTGTCGCTGGGCTTGGCCGGCGTGTCGCTCGGCTTGTCGCTCGGCTGCTGCGATGGCGTCTGCGGCGCGTTCGCGGCCGGCGTCATCGCGGGTGCCGCGGCACCTGCCGTGGCCTGCATCCCGGACCCAGTGGCTGGGCCGTCGTCACAGCCGAATGCGACTAAAGGCAGAAGCGTCAGTGTCGTGCACGCGAGCGTGCGAACATGCTTTTTAGTAGTCATGACGGTCCCCAACGAACTAGGTCTGGCCGCCACTGTACACCCTTCTATTGCGGTGCAAAGATCCCGCGACATACATCTGCAGTCGCGTTGTGGCGTATGCGGTTCGTTGCGACGTGAGATGGTCAATTCGAGTCGCAAAGTGGCTACGCAGCCCGTTCTCGTGCGGTAACGGGCTGCGCCAGGTTCCGCGGCTCAGTTTTGCTGCTCAGCTTTGCCACGCTCTCGAGTGCGCGAGCGTGTCCGCCGCATGCTTGAAGCGCACGACACGACCGCCGTTTCCGAAGTGCCAGATGTGTCCTTCGTCGCTTTCGCGGATGGTCTTGCCGGTTCGCTTCACGACGAGCTCCGCGTCGATCAGCGCCACCACGGTGTTCTGGGCGTGCAGGATGCCGTTGATCTCGAACTTGCGGAACTCGAGCTCGCGGCCGAGGACCGTGAAGAACTCGGCGGCGCCGGCACGGCCTCGCCGCGGGGCCAGCCACGGCACGTCGTTGTCCACGTGGCCGTATTCCCAGACGAGGTCTTCGGCGAGGTGCTCCAAGATCGTCGGGATGTCTCCTCGGCCAAACGCGGCGTAGATGTCAGAAACGGCTTGAGCGTACGGATGCATGGTGATCCTCCTTGCATCCAGCCTGCCTTGGCCAGCGGCCTCGCCACATCGGCCATTTGGCCTATAGGATGGACGGCCCATGTCCTCATCGGCCCGGTTCCGCCTCGCCGAGTTGCTCGGCGGTCTGTCGCTGGCCTGCGATCTCGCCGATGGGTTTGCCCCGGGGACCGTGTTGCGGGTGTGCTTGCTCACCGCCGAGTTGGCTCGCCGGTCCGGGCTTGCAAATCGGGACATCTACGATGCGTATTACGTCAGCCTGTTGCGCTACCTCGGCTGTACTGCGTTCTCGCACGAGGAGGCGCACATCTACGGCGCGGGCGACGACATCGCGCTGCGGCGCACCATGTCGCTGGCAGACGTCGCGGCTCCCGGCACCACGCTGCGGCGCGTGATCGCCGGCATCGGGCCGGGCCGATCGCTCCCGCAGCGGATGGCTGCGGTGGCGCGCCTGCTCGGCGACGGCAAGGCGCTCCAGGATCACACGCGCTCGCAGTGTGATGTCTCGGTGCGCATGGCCGAGCTGGTCCGACTCGGGCCTCGCGTGCGCGGCGCGCTGCGTCAGGTGTGCGAGCGCTGGGACGGAAAGGGTACGCCCGCGGGCTTGGCCGGTGGTGAGCTCGACGTGGTGGCGCGGTTGAATCAACTGACCGACGTCGTCGCGATCACCTGGCAAGAGGCGGGCCCCGACGCAGCGCTCGCGAGCGTGCGCAGCAAGAGTGCGCGGCATCTGGATCCGGAGCTCTGCCGCACGTTCCTCGAGCACGCGCCCGAGCTGTTCGCGCTGCTGGACGAGGTCGACCTCTGGCAACGCTTCCTCGACGCCGAGCCCGAGCCGCGCGCCCACGCCGAAGGCGCACACGCCACCGATGCCTTGCGCGCCTTCGCCTACTTCGCCGACATGAAGTCGGTGTACACGCTCGGCCACTCGCCCGCGGTGGCCGCGCTCGCCGAGCAGGCCGCGCGCGCCGCGGGCCTGGACGGAGAGGTCGTCGCGAGCCTCTCGCAGGCTGCGCTCTTGCACGATCTGGGCAGGGTCGCGTTGCCCAATGCCATCTGGGACAAGCCGGCCAAGCTGAGCGTGGCCGAGCTCGAGGCGGTGCGCCTGCACGCGTACTACACCGAGCGCGTGCTGTTCCGCGCGCCCGCGCTGCGCGAGCTCGCACCGCTGGCGGCGGCCAGCCACGAGCGCTGCGACGGCGCCGGCTATCATCGCGGCCTGCCCAGCAGCTTGCAGCCGATGGCTGCGCGCATCCTGGCCGCGAGCGACGTGTACTGTGCGCTGCGCGAGCCACGGGCGCATCGGCCCGCGTTCGAGCAGCACGCAGCGTGTGACACGCTGCAGGGCGAAGTGCGCGCCGGGCGCCTCGATCCCGGCGCCGTGCGCGCGGTGCTCGAGGCGGCTGCCGGGCGCACCTCGCCCGCGATCAGCGGCGAATGGCCGAGCGGCCTCAGCGATCGCGAGGTCGAAGTGCTGCGCCTGCTCGCGCGCGGCGGCTCGAACAAGCAGATCGGCGCGCAGCTCTCGATCTCGGCCAAGACCGTGCAGCACCACGTCGCGCACGTGTACGCGAAGATCGGCGTGAGCAGCCGCGCAGCCGCCGCGCTGTTCGCGACCGAGCACGGCCTGCTCTAATTCGTAGCATGCGAAGCTACGAATCGTAGTAAGTCGCGCCCCGCGCGCGCGGCAAAGTCGAACGATATCGAAGGCTTGAGCCCAGGGCTCTGTCTGGCACGGCGCCTGCTCTATCTCGGCACAGATCCCAACCGAGGTATCCCATGCCGACCTTCCAACGCTTCTGGCTCCGCAGCTACCCCTTCCTCGTCAGCGCCTGGATGTGCATCGCCACCCGCGTCACGGCCAACGACGCCAACGTGCACGAGCAAGTCGCCAAGGCCGATACGAACATCAAGGCAGCCGAACCGCAGCCGTCCGCTGCACCGCCGCCGCAACAGCCGCGACCCTTCCGCGCGCGTGTGAAGTTCGAGACTGACAACGGCATCCAGCTCACCTCGGCCGCCATCCCGCCCGGTGACTCGATGCTCAAGGTCGAGGCCCCCGCGGATGCTCGCGCGGTGACCGCGTACTTCTCCTACGGCGCGATCTACCGGCTGGCGCGCGACACGCAGACGGGCGCCTGGAGCACGCTGTTCGAGGTGCCGCGCGAGCTGCCCGACGGCACACACGGCTTGAGCGTACGCATCGTGGACAGCTCGGGTAAGGTGCACTGGAAGGACGCCGACTATACCGTCGACGGCAGCTCGCCCAGCCTGGCAGTCGACGTCGACGAGTACGCCTGGCCCGGCGACAAGCTGCACGTGGCCGTGAAGTCCGAAGAGCCGGTGCGCCGCATGTACATGACGCTGCCAGGCGTACGCAAGCAGCGTGTGGAACTCACGCTGAACAAGAAGAGCGGCCTGTACGAAGGCAAGATCGCCGTGCCGCTCGAACTTCCCCAGGACCAGCTCAAGCTGCGAATCATAGCCCGCGACCGAGCGCGCAATGAGACGCAAGTCGACGTGCTGGTGCCCGTGAACCTCGACGGCTGTTAGTCCCTCCACTCGCTTGGCTTGAACAGCTTGCGGCCCCGCCGGCGTCCCTCCGGCGGGGCCGCTGGCTTTTAACTCCGCAGAGGACACACTGCGGCCAGCATGAGTCTCTACACGCTGACCTTGTTCGTTCACTCGTATCTGCGCTGGGTGGTTCTCGGCCTGGGCGCGACCGTGGCGCTGCGCGCATGGCTGGCGACGCGCAGCGGGCGCAACTGGGACCGGCGCGACGAGCGCATTCAGCTGGCATTCGTCGCAGCGGTGGACCTGCAGCTCACGCTGGGCCTCGTGATGTACCTCTTCCTCAGCCCGTTCTCGCGGGCTTTCCTGGACGACATCGCGCACACGATCAAGGACCCCACGCTGCGCTTCTTCGGCCTCGAGCACGCGTTCGTGATGCTGCCGGCCGTCGTGCTCGCCCACGTCGTGCGCGTGCGCGGGAAGCGTCTGGCTGGCGTCGCCCGCCAGCGCTCGGTCTGGATCCTGACCACGATCGTCGTGCTGCTGATGCTGGTCGGTCAGCCCTGGCCGTTCCTGCGCTACGGGCGGCCGTTACTGCGGCTCTGAAAAACACAAACGCGGCGTGCCCCCCGAAGTGAGAGCACGCCGCGTTTGAGCTTGGAGGGTCCGGGCTAATCTAAGAGAGATAAGTCAAGCGAGCGCGACGCGCGTGCGAACCGTGCGCCGCGTGGTGGGCTTGTCCTCAGGCAACGCAATATTGATCTCGAGCACCTCGCCGCCTTGCTTTCGGTCGAGGTTGACCGAGACGCGATCGAGGTCGAGTTTTTCGTACTTGGCGATGACTTGCAGCAGCTCCTGTTGGAGCTTCGGCAGGTAGCTCGCGACGTTGTCACCGGTGCTGGTGCGCTCGCGGGCCACGATGATCTTCAGGCGATCCTTGGCCATCGAGGCCGAGGCCGGCTTGCGCCGAATCAAGTTCCGGATCGTCATGGTCAACCCGCCACCGCGACTCGCTCACCAGCGAACAGTCGCGCAAAGAAGCCACGCTTTTCGACCTCGATGAAACGATGCGGTTGCTCTTCGCCCAGGAAGCGCTTGACCACGTCGAAGTAGGCTGCGGCCACGTCGGTGTTGTCCATCAAGATCGCAGGCGTGCCCATGTTGGACGCGGCGAGCACGCTCGCCGATTCCGGGATCACACCCAGGAAGTTGATGCCGAGTAGCTCGAGCACGTCGCTGACCTTGAGCATCTCGCCCGCGGCGGCCCGCTTCGGCGAGTAGCGCGTGACCAGCAGGTGGCACTTGACCGGCTCCTGGTTGTTCTGCGCGCGCTGCGTCTTGGCGTCCAGCATGCCGATGATGCGGTCCGAGTCGCGCACCGAGCTGACCTCGGGGTTGGTCACGACGATCGCTTCGTCGGCGAAGAACATGGCGGCCTGCGCGCCCTTCTCGATGCCGGCCGGCGAGTCGCAGACGATCTGCGTGAAGCCCATCTCGCGCAGCTCCTGCAGCGTGCGTCGGATGCCTTCGATGTCGAGCGCTTCCTTGTCGCGCGTCTGCGAGGCGGGCAGGACGTAGAGCTCCTCGACCCGCTTGTCCTTGATCAGCGCCTGGCGCAGGCTGGCCTCGCCGCGCACGACGTTGATCAGGTCGTACACCACGCGCCGCTCGCAGCCCATCACGACGTCCAGGTTGCGAAGCCCCACGTCGAAGTCGATCACGACGGTCTTGTGACCATGCAGCGATAGTCCGGTCGCTAGCGCCGCAGCCGTGGTCGTCTTACCGACTCCACCTTTGCCGGAAGTGATCACCGTAACTCTTGCCATTGCCCTTAGCCTCCGCGTCGTTGCGTTCGAGTCCGCGCAAACCGAGCGGGACGTACGCGCCGCGCGGCTCTTGCTCCGGCTGGCTCGACCGCGCCTTCGCGATCACGCCTGCCTCGATCCACATCGCAGGACCGGGTAGCGAACTACAAATTATCGACAACGATTTCCGGAACTTACGTGTGCGGCTGTGTACGAGATGTGCCGCGGTGTACGATATGTCGGGCCGCGAAATTACCGGGAAATTAGCTCCGAGAAGGCCAACTCGCCGTGCAGCAGCGAGATTTGCACGGCCTTGCCACGGTGCTGTTTCGGAATTTCGTCCGCGCTCAAATACACGCCCGCGATGGACACCAAATCGGCCTCGAACTTCTGGCAGAAGATCCGCGCATCGACGTTGCCGCGGGCACCCGCCATGGCTCGGCCGCGCAGCGACGAGTAGATGTGGATGTTGCCGTCGGCGATCAGCTCGGCGCCGGCATTGATCGCGGCCAGCGCGATGGCGTCGCGGCCATCGGCGTAGACGATCTGGCCCGAGCGCAGGGGCTGCGCGAGCGTCAGCGTGCCGCCTCCGGGGTCCGCTTGCGGCGGAGCTGCCAGGACTTCTTCCGCTTCCGGCGCGGGCTCCGGCTCCGGCGCCGGCTTGGCCTCGGGTGCGCGGCGCGCCACGCGCTGCTTCGAGCCGATGGCATCCAGGAGGCCGAGCCCCGCGGCCTTGGCTTCGTGCTGACGGCCCGCGGGTAGACCGCTGACGGCGACCGGGACCAAGCCGCGCGTCTTGAGCAGATCGGTCAGGTGCCCGAGGCGTAGCCCCTGCAGCGGGCGCGTCCCGGCCTCGAGATCGCCGGCGAGCGCGCTCACGTCCAGCACCACAGGCGCGCCGTTGAACAGGTCTGGAGCCTCGCGGATACGGGTATCGAGCGAGCGCGCGATGGCCTCGAGATCCGGGGAGAGAACGCGCAGCACGTTCAGTGCCGTCATTACGCCCCGCAATTCCAAGACCTGATCTGAATCGGCAACGGCCACGGTCATGACGGGCCCATAGTGCGGCCGCGATACCATGGCTGTCCACAGCGACAGCCGCTGATTTGCCGGCAAACAGGCGGGATTCGCGGCGCGGGCTCGCACTTCCGGGGGATTTCTGCAGGTGAGCCCCCGCCCGCATCGGCTCGCGACGGATCGCGACGGATCGTTGCAGAGCTTGCTGCCACGCGTTACAGGCCGCGCATGGCGATCAAAGCCGCCCTCAGCTGCTACGCGTCGTGCGTCGTGTTGGCTGCCTGCACGCCCGCCACGCCGGTCTCGCGACTGCCCGACCCGCGCTCGGGCTACGCGGCCATCCATGCGCCGGCGTCGCGCTCGCAGGGGGCCGATGTGCTCTGGCAGGCCGCCAGCCAGGTGTTCGAGCGCCGCTGCGTGGTTTGTCACGGATGTTACGACGCGCCGTGCCAGCTGAAGCTCGAGTCCATGGCGGGCGCCGAGCGGGGTGGCACCAAGACGCAGGTGTACGAGGCCGAGCGCTTGAGCGAGGCCGAGCCCACGCGCCTGTTCATCGACGCGCAGACGACGGCCGAGTGGCGGGCCAAGGGCTTTCACGGCGTGCTGCCCGAACGCGAGCAGCCCGACCCCGAGCGCAGCGTGATGCTGCGCATGCTGCAGTTGAAGCAGCAGCACCCGCTGACGCCCGCCGTGGACCTCGACAAGAGCTTCACGTTCACGATCGAGCGCGAGCAGACCTGCACGGACGCCGAGCACTTCGATGACTACGCGCGCGAACACCCGCTGTGGGGCATGCCGTACGCCTTGCCGCAGCTCGAGCCCAAGGCGCACGCGACGCTGGTCGACTGGCTGAAGGCCGGAGCGCCCGCGGGCAAACCTTCCGAGCCGGCCCCCGAGATCGCGCGCGCCATCCGCGAGTGGGAGGAGTTCTTCAACGAGCCCTCGCTCAAGCAGCGGCTGGTCTCGCGCTACATCTTCGAGCACCTGTTCGTCGGGAGTCTGTACTTCAAGGGCCTGGACGATCGCTCGTTCTTCCGGCTGGTGCGCTCGCGCACGCCGAGCGGCTACGCGGTCGACGAGATCCCTACGCGCCGGCCGTTCGAGGATCCGGGCGAAGGGCCGTTCTATTATCGCTTCGTGGTGCGCATGGGCGTGCCGCTGGCGAAGACGCACATGCCGTACGCGCTCGACGCGGCGCGCATGGAGCGCTACCGCGAGTTGTTCCTGAAGCCCGAGTACAAGGTCGAGGCGCTGCCCAGCTACGAGCCTGCCGTGGCCAGCAATCCGTTCAAGGCGTTCGAGGCGCTGCCGATCGCCTCGCGCTACCGCTTCCTGCTCGACGACGCGGAGTTCACGATGATGGGCTTCATCAAGGGTCCTGTGTGCCGCGGACAGGCGGCGCTGAGCGTCATCCAGGAGCGCTTCTGGATCACGTTCGCGGCGCCGACCGAGAAGCTGATGGCGGCAGAGGCCCAGCTGCTGCGCGAGACGGTCAACAACCTCGAGCTCCCCGCGCAAGCCGGTAGCAACGCCGTGGGGCTCAGCTGGTTCAGCTACTCGAAGCAGCACGACCGCTACGTGCAGCAGAAGAATGCGCTGCTCACCCAGGAGCTGCGCGCGGGCAAGGGCGTGCGCCAGGAGCTGATCTGGGACGGCGAGGGCGTGAACCAGAACGCCGCGCTGACCGTGTTCCGGCACTACGACAGCGCGACGGTGGTGAAGGGCCTGGTGGGCGGGCCGCCCAAGACCGCGTGGGTGATCGACTACGCGCTGTTCGAGCGCATCCACTACCTGCTGGTCGCCGGCTTCGACGCCTTCGGCAACGTCGGCCACCAGCTGATGACCCGCCTGTACATGGACTTTCTGCGCATGGAGGGCGAGGCCAACCTGCTGTTGTTCTTGCCGAACGCCCGGCGCAAGCCCCTCGTCGACGCCTGGTACCAGCGGATGCCGGTCGAAGTGAAGGAGAGGGTGTACAGCGAGCTGACACGTTACACCGGCGAGCCCAACATCCAATACAAGAGCAGCACGCCCGAGCAGGAGCTGTACACCTGGCTGTCGGCGCGGCTGGACAAGGTGCGCTCGCATCGTTACCTGCTGGAGGGCGACTGGGCCAGCACGCAGCTGCGAGCGCTCGACGGCCTGCACGGGCTTCGCGCGTCGTTTTTCCCCGAGACGTCGATCCTGATCGTCGTCGAGCCGAACGGCGCGGAGCAGTACTTCTCGTTGCTGCGCGACAGTGCGCTCACCAACGTCGCGCAGCTGTTCGACGAGGAGGACCGCCGCGTGCCTGCCGAGGACGCCTTGTGCGTGGTGCCCGGGATCCTCGGCGCATACCCGAACCAGTTCTTCAAGGTGACGCGCGCGGAGCTGCCCGCGTTCATCGAGCAGGTGCATCGCCTGGGTGCGGCCGCAGGTTATGCGGAGCTGCGCAAGCGCTTCGGGGTCTCGCGCGCCAACCCGAGCTTCTGGTCGATCAGCGATGGCGTGTACGACGGCTATCGCCGCCGAGAGCCGCTCGAGGCGGGCCTGCTCGACTACAACCGCCTGCTTCCTTGAAGCAGATCAACTGAGCGGGTGCACCACTTCCAGGCTGCCCTGCTCGCGCGAGCGCAGCTGCGTGGGGATCGCGTCGCGCAGCAGGCGATAGAGCTCGGTGCCGATCGCCTGACGCAGGTGCTCGCGCGCGTGCAAGAAGCCGATCTCGCGCACGGGCTCGGGCAGGATGAACGGCCGCACCTGCTCGCGCTGTTGCTCCTCGGTTAGCTTGCGTACGAACAGCTCGGGCAAGATGGTCAAGCCGAAGCCCGCGTCGACCATGCCGACCAGCGTCTCGAACGAGCTCACGTCGAAGCTCACGCTTCCGGCGTCGATCGCCTTGGGTTTGCGGTCCGCGCTACAGAGCGCCAACACTTGGCTGCGAAAGCAGTGGCCCTCACCGAGTAGCCAGACAGGCTCCTCCAGCAGATCGGCCTGGCGAATACGCGCGCGCGTCGCCAAAGGGTGATCCGGCGGCAGGTACACGTAGAACGCTTCGTGACAGACCACGTGCTCGCCGATGCCGGGCAAGTTGAGCGGCGTGACCGCGAGGCCCGAGTCCAAGGTGCCTTCACGCAACGCGCGCAGCATCAGCTCGGTCTTGGTCTCGACGATCTCGAGCGAGACGCGCGGATGTTTGCGCGCGAACACAGGCAAGAACAGGGGCAACAACGTGGATGCCAGCGTGGGTATGACTCCCAAACGGTAGGGACCGCTCAAGTCTTCGTGCTCGGACGCGACCAAACCGATGCGGTCGATCTGTTCCAGCGCGCGACGCGCCTGCACGAGCACACGCGTACCGCGCTCGGTGGGCAAGATCGGTTGGCGCGATCGATCGAAGATGCGCAAACCGAGCAGTTCCTCGACCTTCTTCACCTGACTGCTCAATGCAGGCTGACTGACATGGCAGGCCATCGCTGCGTCGCCGAAGTTCCGATGGCGATCCAAAGCGATCAGGTAGCGAAGCTGCTGCACCGTAAGGGCCGATAGGCTCATGTTATCGCCTCATTCGCGCTAAAGAATTGATTGCGCCGCGCGCTTGGACGAAGAGTGCGAGAAAGACACTGCACGCGAGGCTACCATGACGAGCGCGCTCACACATGCCACACGATCGATAGCCGCTGCTGCGTTGCTCAGTTGGGCGGTGCATGCCGATGCGCAGGAGCACAAGAGTTCTACGTCGGCTGCAGCACAACCGGTCCTCGTAGCGACGGGCCCCACGACGAACACAGCGAACACCGCGCCGCTGCCCCCTGCAGCACCCGCCACGCCGACGCAGAACAAGCCTGCGACTCCGCCCGCGTCCGGTGGAGGCAGCGCACCGCATGGTGCCGCAGCAATGGATCAGCAGCTCAAGCAAATCGCTGCGCTCGTACCGGATTCCGCCAACAAAAACGCCCCACCGGCGGGGGTTTCGGCGGAGTTTTGGCGCGCGATCATACCCAAGGACAATGCGCCGAACGAGTCGCGCATCGCATTGGGACGTAAGCTGTACTTCGATCCGCGACTGTCCAAGGACGGCACCGTCGCGTGCGCCACCTGTCACGACGTCACGCGCGGCTTCACCGATCGCCGCAATACGGCCGAGGGTATCAACGACCAGATCGGCCAGCGCAATTCGCCTACCACGCTGAACGCAGCGTTCTTCGCGAGCCAGTTCTGGGATGGCCGCGCGGGCACGCTCGAGGATCAGGCGCTCCTGCCGATCGTGAACCCGATCGAGATGGGACAGCCGAATGCTGCCGCAGTCGTGGCCGCGATCGCCAACGATGTGGAGTATCAAAAAGCGTTCCAAGCGGCATACGCGCGGCCGGTCAACTACGAGGACGTCGGGCGCGCGATCGCTGCGTTCGAGCGCACGCTGATCTTCCTGGATGCGCCATTCGACCGCTTCGCGCGCGGGGACGTGAAGGCGATCTCGGCGGACGCGCGCAAGGGTTGGGAGCTGTTCAACGGCAAGGCGCGCTGTACCGCGTGCCACCAGATGAGCAGCAGCAACCCGATCGGCACCGACAACCGCTTCCACAACGTCGGCGTGTCGGCGCGACACCAAGACTTCGAGCAGCTCGCCGGGCGCGCACTCAAGATCCTCGCCACCGACAGCTCGACCGAGCAGCAAGACAAGCTCGCCCTCGAGACCGACCTGTCCGAGCTCGGCCGCTTCATGGTGACCAAGAACTACGCCGACATCGGCGCGTTCCGCACCTCGCAGCTGCGGAACATCGGCATCACGGGGCCGTACATGCACGACGGCTCGATGGCGACGCTGTGGGACGTGATGGATCACTACAACAAGGGTGGCGAAGCCAACCCTTACCTCGACGGCGGCATCGAGCCGCTGGCGCTGACCGAGCAAGAGATCGATCAAGTGGTCGCATTCTTGTTCACGCTGACCGACGACCGCCTGCGCTCGCAAAACAGCGCCGA
>DATEOF010000192.1:0-22743 GCA_035274465.1 Polyangiales bacterium | reverse complement strand
TCCCGCCGCGCCCGAACCTGCACCCGCCGTGCTGCCCGCGCTCGCGCCCGCAGCACCCGCTGCGCCGCTGCCCGCGCCGCTGTTGGCTGCATCGTTCGAGCCGTCGCCGCCACAGGCGCTGCCGAGCGCGATCATTCCAGTGAGCACGAGTGACAACGTCGAGGTCTTCATGCGGACTTGGCGTGCTTTACTGCGGTGCGTCCCGAATCACAACCCCACCAGCCTTGGAATGCCCAAACGTCAGCGAGCCAACCTCAAGCTCGTGTCCGCGACCCGGATGCGGGCCGTCATTCCCCAGCGGAAATCGAGGTAGTCGTCCTCGACTCCGTCACCGAAGATCACGCCGCCCTCGTTGAGCTCGGAGGTCAGCGAGAGACACGCGTCTCGCTGCAGCGTGCCCGCCGTCAGGCTCGTCCCGGTGGCCACGCTGGGAAACGCCTCGCGCACGAAAAAGGCGAGGCGCGACTCCTGGGGCTCCGGCAGCGCGACCACGTCGCGGCGTTCCCGCTGAACGGAGCGCGCCCAGCCGGTCGCTCCGGTGCCGGTCGCGACGATCACCCCGGAAGACGAGTGGCGCTCCTCGAGCTCGCCGCTGCGGATGCGATAGCGCGCCGACTGGTGGCTGCGGTGACCGACGAATACTTCGTTGAGCGCGAGCAGCGACTGGCCGTCGTCGAGCCGGGCCTCGACCATCGCGCGTTCCTCCACGTCGGCTCGCTCTGTGCTCGCGGCCGTCATCAGCCGTAGCGCCTGCGCGGGCGCATGACGCACCAGCACGCCGTCGTACTGATCGGGGTCCGGGTTGATCCCGATCACGACCTGCCCGCGCAGGTACTTGGCGGTGTTGGCCACCAAGCCGTCCTGGCCGAGCGCGACCACGATGTCGCGAGGCTCGAACACGAAGCGATCGAGATCGTCGCGAGTCACCAGGCTACGCCGCCACTTGGTCGGGATCGCCTGGATGACGTGCGCGCGCGCAGCCTCGAACCTCGAATGACGCTCGAGCAGCTCGTCGATGCTCCGGCCGCGGGTTTGCAGGAAGAACGCGGCTTGCGCGTGCGTCGCATGACGGCGCACGAGCAAGGCGTACTCGGTCGCGCGCGTGATCAACACGACCCTCGGTGGGGCCGACGCTGTCACTCGGGATCCTCTCGTTCACGCAAGCGTTCTGTACCTGCCTGCAGCAGCTGCGCGAACAGCGGGCCCAGCAGCTCCGGAGTGACGTTCAGGTGCTCGATGCGCTCGAACTTACCGGCGAACTGCTGTGCCGCGAGACCCAGCATGACCGATTGTGGGATGTCGCGGTAGACCGCCATGCGTTCACGCTCGGCCTCGACGCGCGCGAGCTCGACCAGCCGCAAGCTCTCGGCGCTCGCGTTCGCGTCGATCTCGGTGCGCTGCGCTTCCGCCTCGGCGTCGATCCGACGCGCTTCGGCTTCCTGCTCCACGCGCTCCCGCTCGTTCGTTCCGCGCTGGACGATCAGCGTCTGCTCGCGCTTCGCCAGCTCGATCTGGTTCTGCAGCTCGTTCTCCTGAATGGCGCGCTCGTTCTCCACCGCGGCTGCGCGCCGCGCGAAGCTCGCCTCGTCCGCCTGCTGTTGGATCTTCTCGCGGATCGGCATCTCGAGCGCCTTCTCGAGCTCCGAGCTCGGTCTCAGAAAACCGATGCGTACCGACACCACGCTGACGCCTGCATCGGCGAGCGCCTCGTCGGCGAGGAGCCCTGCCAACACCGCGGCTCGAATGCGCTCGTGGCCTTCGATCAAGATCTGTCGCACCGGCGTGGCCATCACGTAGGTCGTGGCGTGTTGCTGAGCGATCTGCGTGATGGCCGCCGACAGCTTCTCGAGGGGCTGTTTGGTATGAGCGCCGCTCGCGAGGTCGAGCGTGAAGTCCACGCGCTGGGCCAACCGCTCCGGATCCACGACGCGAAACGTCACCACGCCCTGTACCGACAGGTCCTGGAAGTCCGAGGAGCGGGCGTGGAACAACAACACCAACTCGCGATCGTCGACCGGGATCTCGGCGATGCTTGCGGACATCGGGAGGAACCAGAACACGAGCCCGCGACCGCTGCGCTGCACACGCCCGCTGCGGTACTTGAGCACGTGTGAGGTCGGATCACTGCGGAAGTGCCTGAGGAATGCGTAGTTTCTGATGTCTGCCATGTCGTCCTCCTCAATTCCCTGAAAGCTCGCGAGCGGTGGTGGTCAGGTCCACGAGAACGAGTGCGCGCGTTCGCGACGCGGGCACGTGGCCCGACCAACTTCGTGTCATTCGAACACTAAGAAGCTTGGTGTACGGACGACACTAAGTCAAGCCGACGCACCCCCTCTGCGCGTAGGCCGCGATTTATCTGGCTTTTCAGCCCGTCAGAGCTCGAAGTTGAAGCCGGACCTCTTCAGCTTCCGGTACTTGCGCTCGTCGAACCGGTAGAGCCTGGCCGCGCGGTGCGCCACGTCGCGTTCCACCTCGTCGGTCTCGATCAGCAGCTCCATCGCCAGCACTCGCTTGCGAAAGTTGCGCTTGTCGAGCGTGCGCTCGAGCACGACCTCGTAGAGGTGCTGCAGCTGCGACAGGGTGAACTTCGCCGGCAACAGCTCGAAACCGATGGGCTCGTAGCGCACCTTGCCCCGCAGTCGCTCGAGCCCCACCCGCACGATCTGCGCGTGATCGAAGGCCAGGCTCGGAAGCTTCGAGACGGCGAACCACGCGGCATCGCTGGCATCGGTCTGCGCGCGGACGGCGTGGTCGCTGAGCTTGACCAGCGCATAGTAAGCCACCGAGACCACGCGCTCTCGCGGATCTCGGTCGACCCCTCCGAACGTGTAGAGCTGCTCGAGGAACACGTCGTGCAGCCCGGTCTCCTCCTCCAGCTCGCGGCGTGCCGCCTCCTCGAGCGACTCGTCGACGTGCACGAACCCCCCGGGCAGCGCCCACTTACCCCGGAACGGCGCCAGGCCACGCTGAATCAGCATGACCTTGAGCTCCGATTCATCGACGGCAAACACCACACAGTCCACCGTCAGCGCCGGCCGTGCGTATTCGTAGGTGTGGCCCATGCAGCGGGCGATCTTCGTGTAGATTTGACACGAAGTCAACGCGAGGCTAAATGCCGCGCCGCATCTTCAGCGCCGACGCCCGCCGCGCACCGCAACAGCCCTCGCCGCTCTCCACGAACCCGAACCCGCGGTACAGGGCCTGCGCTGCGTGACTGGTGTGCGTGACCTCCAGGCTGAGCTCAGTTGCACCGATCTCTACCGCCCACGCGGCGACCGCTTCGATCAGGGCGCGCGCGGCTCCATGCCTGCGAGCCTCCGGAGCGACCCACATCGCGTTCAACTCGACCGCCGAAGCCTTGCGCACTCCGACCGCCAGGCCGACCTCGCGCTCCCCCTCGACAGCGAGGAAGCCCGCAGTGTCGATCCCCGCGGCGTTCGAGCGCGCCCTCGCCTGCCACAGCGCGTCGGCCATGCCGTGCTCCTCGGCATACGTCGCGGCAAACGCATCCGGTGATTCCTGCAGCGCGCGCAAGCGCAGCGCACGCGCCAGCTCCCAGTCGATTTCAGCGATGCGTCGAACGCGCATGTGGGCTCCGGATCGCGACACTCAGTACGACAGCTTGGGGTACCAATCCTTCCCGCGGCCCTCCGGCGTGAGATCGAGCATCGACCAGAGCGAGGCGATATCCGGCGCCGTGCGCGGATCCTGTCCAGGATCGGCTGCCTCGCGCGGCATCTCCGCCGCGTAGAACAAACGCACCTGCTCGCCGTCGCGCTGATAGACGACGATCGCCGCCCCTTCGGAGCCGTCCGCGTCGAGGATGCCCAGGTCCTTGGCGTACGCGTCGCCCACCGTCTGCACGAAGTCGAGGTGACGCCAGCCGCGCTCCGCAGCGAACGCCCGCTGTCGCTCGACGGGACTGCGCCCGAGGATCTTGAGCGCGACGCGTTGCTCGATGTCCATGGCATTGCCATTCACCGCGCCCAGCCAGTTGGTGCACATCGGACAGGGTCGCTCGCGCTGAGGACCGAACATCCAGAAGTAGCTGATCAGCGTGTTCTTGCCCCCGAACAGCTCGCGCAGCCCGACCTCGCTGCCATCCGCCTGCTTGAACCTGTAGTTCGCCTGGATCACCGGCCCGGGCGGCAGCGCGCGCCGCAGCTCGGTCAGGCGCGTCATGTGACGACGAAACTCGATCTCCTCGGCGAGCAGCTTCTGCCGCGCACTCGCATACGCCTCGCTCTCACCAGGAAAGGGCGGCCTGCGCAACTTCGCCAGCTCCTCCGCAGGGCGCAAACCGGGTTGCTTTTCGGACTTGGTCATCGGGGTTACCTCCAGCTACTGAATTGGCCTCGGAGAAGCGGTTGCCAAGTCCTTCGCCCTACTCCATCAAGTTGCGCAGCCGTTTCCACGCGCCTGCCCCGAGCATCTCGTCCGCCGATGCGATCACGCGCTGGATGATCTCGAGCACGTCGCCGTCGCCTGCCCAGAGCTCGCGCGCGATCTCGCCTTGGCCGTTGTTGATGATCGCGTTGAGGGCGTATGCGGCCACTGCCACGTCGTCGAGCAGGCCGATCGGGCCCAAAAGGAGCTCGGGGACGATGTCGAGGGGCGATACGAAGTAGGCGATCGCTGCCGCTAGCTTGGCCTTGTCGGCGGACGCGACGCGTTTGTCGAGCGCCAGGCGACACAGCAGGTGGAAGATGTCCGGCGCGACCAGGAGCGTTTGGGCGTGGCGATGTTGGGCTCCGTGCTTGGCGAGCCAGCTGGTCACGCGCGCACGTAGCGTCCGATAGAAGTCTTGGTGTTGGTCGTCCATGGCCAGCGGCGATTACATCACTCCGCGTGTTGGCGTGCAAACTCGAGCAGCGCCCGCGTGACTTCGGCGGGGCGTTCTTGCTGCAGCCAGTGTCCCGCGCCTTCGAACATCTGGACTTTGACTTGCGGCACCACGGTGGGCAGCGCCTGGAGCGCTTGCTTGCCCCAGCTGTTGACCAGCGTCGGGTCGCGATCGCCGCCGAGGAACAACGCCGGTTGCTCGATGCGCTTGCCGCTCCAAGCGGCGAGGAGCTCCCAGTTGAGGTCGACGTTGTGATAGAGGTAGAGCGGCTTTTGGAAGCCGGTGCGCCGGTACTCCGCGACGAGGCGCGCGAAGTGGCCCGGGTCGATCCAGCGCGGAGGTTCGGTCACCGCGTCGAACGACTCGAGGAAGCCCTTGCCCTCCTGGATCAACGCCGTGTACTCGGTCGGCGTCGGGGCTTCGCCTGCGACGCCGGCGAGCAGCGTGCGCAAGCTGTGCTCGACGTCGCGCTCGAGCTCGGCCGCGGCCTCCGGAGTTTGCAGGTAGAACATGTAGTAGCGTTCGAGCCCGGCTGCGCGCAGCGTCCGCAGCGGAGGCTCCGGCGTCCGCGCGCGATAGGGGCCGTTCAAGGCAACGACCGCGCGCACGACGTCGGGGCGGATCAGCGCGGTGTTCCAGGCGATCGGCGCACCCCAGTCGTGCCCGACCAGCATCGCGGTACGCGCACCGAGCGCTTGCACGAGGGCGATCACGTCACCGGCGTTGTGCACGACGCTGTACTGGTGCGGCGCCTCGGGTGCATCGCTCTGCCCGAAGCCGCGCAGGTCCGGAGCCGCGACGCGAAAGCCTGCATCCGCCAGCGCCGGGATCTGGTGGTGCCAGGCGGACCAGAGCTCGGGGAAGCCGTGCAGGAGAACTATCAGCGGCCCCTCGCCTTGCACGACCACGTGGAGTCGAACGCCGTTCACCGGGATCGTGAGATGTTCGAGCATGCTCAGCCCTCCGCAGCTGGCAGCTGCAAGACGTGATCTCTCAACGCGGCGAGCGCCGCAGAGATGCCCGCACGGATCTCGGGGTCCGTGATCGTCCCCTCTGCCGCGATCGCGTCGCGCCGCACCGGCAGCTGCACGCAGGCCGCCTCGACCACGGCAGCATTCACGTAACCGAGTACCGTGCGGAGCGTGGTATGGGCCCCCTGCGCCGCACCGTGTGCCGAGGCATTGATGTAGCCGATGGGCTTCTTGTACAGCCCGTCGCCCACCGTCCAGTCCAACAGGTTCTTGAACGAGCCCGGCAGTGACCCCGCGTACTCCGGCGTCGAGAACAACACCGCGTGGCTCTCGGCCAGCGAGGCGCGGAGGCTCGCGACCGCTGGCGGCAAAGGATCGCGGTCGTCGTCAGGGTTGAAGTGCGGCAACTCCGCGAGTCCCTGGAACGTGCGCGCGCTCACACCTGCCGGCGCCACGAGCTCGCCGGTCGCGAGCACCGCGGCGTTGGTCGAGCCCGCACGCAGGCTGCCTCCGATCAACAGGATCCGACACACCTTCGACATGGGTCGCAGGGTAGCATCGCTAGCGCGGCTGGAGCTCAGAGCTTGAGGTCACACGTGCAGCTGTTGTTGCCGCTGTCGCAGCTGGCGTTGGCGCCGCAGAAGCCCGAGGTGAACATGCGGTTGCAGTCGGCGTCGCCGTGGCAGGTGCACTGTGCGCTGAGCGACTTGGGATCCCAGCCGCACTGGAAGTACACCACGACCGTTCCCGGATCCTTGATCACCGGCGGGTTCGAGATCACCTTGCCGCTCGTGGAAGCCACCGCGGTGGAGCCGACCGCGGCCCTGGTCAACTCCTGCTGACTCGCAGCCACGTCATCGACCTCGATCGCATCGTCCAGAGACTCTGCGCCCGTGCCCGCGCAGGCCGCAGCCAAGCTGCCGAGCACCGCTGCGAACAGGAACGTGCGAAACTGCTTCGAGGTGCGCTGCGCGTGACTTGAGTGCATTTCCAACGTCGTCTCTCCTGGTTTGCAACCGGGCTTGCCCCGGCTGACACCTGATCAGACGAGGCCGGCAGGCCGATCCGGACACGCGGCGCAGTATTTCTTGCGCCGGCAATTCCGGGTTTTCCAGGGCGCTGTCCCAAGCTCAGAGCAGCAGCTGCCTTCCACGCAGATCAGGGGTTTGCCAGACTGCGGCCGCGGAACCCGATCCACCCCATGGAAGTCTTGTATCGAGATGCTTCGCTGCTCGCCGTGTGCAAGCCGTCCGGGCTGTTGACCCATCGCGGATGGGCGAACGATCGCGAGACAGCGCTGAGCCGGGCGCGCCGCATCGCAGGCCGGCACGTGTACCCCGTGCAGCGGCTCGATCGGGCCACGAGCGGCGTCCTGTTGTTCGCGCTCGATCCGGAGACGGCAGCCGTCTGCGGCACCGAGCTCGCCGCCGGTGGCTGCGAGAAGCACTACGTCGCCCTGGTGCGCGGGCGAATGCTCGAAGCCGTCGAGATCGATCATCCACTCGCGGCCGAGGACGAGAGCGAGCGCAAGCCGGCACAGACCAGCGCGCGGCCGCTGGCGTGCTTCGAACGCTACTCGCTCGTGGAAGCCATCCCGCACACCGGTCGCACGCACCAGATTCGTCGCCACCTGAAGCACCTGAGCCACCCCGTGATCGGCGACGTGCGCTACGGGCACGGCGAGCACAATCGCGCATTTCGCACGCGCTTCGGCCTGCATCGGCTGGCGCTGCACGCGGCCCGCATGACGTTCACCCATCCGTACACGCGCGCGCGTGTGACGCTGCGGGCACCGTTGACCGAGGACCTCGGCAGGCCGCTGCAAGAGATGGGGCTGCTCGCGGCGGCGCTGGCGGTGATCGCCGGCTAACCTTCTCGCGGGAACACGATGCGGAACGACGTGCCCGCTTCGTACGAGGTCTGCAGCGTGCCCTGGATCTGCTCCACCAGGATCGAGACCAGCTCCAGGCCGAGCGAGCTCGAGAAGTCGCTGCGCTTGTCCTCCGGGATGCTCACGCCGTCGTCTGCGACCGTGAGCTCGAGCGTGCCGTCCACGACGTGCAGCCCGATGCGGACCTCGCCCGTGCGTCCGTCCGGAAAGGCATGCTCGACCGCGTTGGTCAGGAGCTCGTTCAGCATCAGCCCGCACGGGATCGCGCGGTCCACGGCGAGCGCGATCGGCTCCAGATCGAGCGTCAGCTTGATCCGACCCAGCGCGCCGCTCGCGCCGCGAAACACGCTGTGTGCGAGGTTCCTGACGTACGGGTCGAAGGGGACGTTGGTGTAGTCCCGGGACTGGTAGAGCTGCTCGTGGATCAGCGCGATGGCTTCCACGCGCGTGCGGCATTCGTCGAGCGCACGGATCGCGATCGTGTCCTCGAGCAACCGCTGCTGCATGTTCATCAGGCTCGAGATGACCTGCAGGTTGTTCTTCACGCGGTGATGCACTTCTTGCAACAGCACCTCGCGCTCCTTGAGGCTAGCGGCGAGTGAGGTTTGGTGCGCCCGCAGGGCGAGCTCCGCCTCGTGGCGCTGGCTGAAGTCGCGCGTGATCTTCGCGAAGCCTTGCAGCACACCATCGGCATTGCGCAGCGCGGTGATCACGACGTTCGCCCACAGCTTCGTGCCGTCCTTGCGCACGCGCCAGCCTTCATCCTCGTGGCGACCGTGCTCCGCCGCGCTGTCCAGCATCGCGCAGGCTTTCGCGCGGTCGGGGTGCAGCTTCGACACGTGCTCGCCGAGCATCTCGGCCGCAGAGTAACCCAGGATGCGCTCCGCACCGGCGTTCCAACTGAGCACGCAGCCGCCGGGGTCGAGCAAGATCATGGAGTAGTCGGTGACGCTATCCGTGATCAGGTGGTAGCGATCTTCGGTGACGCGTAGCGCCTCCATGATCTCGCGATCGGCAGTCACGTCGCGCGCCAGCGCGTAGATCAGCCCATTCACCACCGGAGCGGCACGCCACGCCAACCAGCGGTAGCGACCGTCCTTGCAGCGGTAGCGGTTGGTGTACGCGATCATCGGCACGCCGGAGCTGAGCTTGCCCAGCTCCGACATGGTCGTCTCGTGATCGTCGGGATGCACGAGCTCCATGATCGGCGTGCGCAGCAGCTCCTCGGCCGAGTAGCCGAGCACGCGATGGAACTCGGGATTCAGGTGCACGAAGTAGCCCTCGACGTTCGCGACGCACGCCAGGTCGAGGGCCAGGTCGAAGAAGCGCGCCAGCTCCTGAGAGCGCTGCGCCTCCACGAAGCGAGCCTCACTCTCGCGCAGCGCAGCCTCCGCGGCTTTACGCGCGCTGATGTCTTCGACGAACGAGATGAAGTAGTCCGGCTCCCCGGCAGGCGTGCGGAGGAGCGACACCGTGAGGTTGATCCACACCAGGCTGCGGTCCTTGCGAACGTAGCGCTTCTCCATCGCGTACGTGCGAATGGTCCCGGCGAGCATCTGCTCCACGTAGGCGATGTCCGCCGCGAGATCGTCCGGCCACGTGATGTCCTGAAACGTCAGCGCGCTCAGCTCCGTGCGATCGTAGCCCACGATCGAACACAGCTTGTCGTTCACGCGCAGCCAGCGACCATCGAGCCCGACGTGCGCGATGCCCACGGGCGCGTTCTCGAAGGTGCCTCGAAAACGCGCCTCGCTCTCGCGCAACGAATCGTCCGCGTCGTACGCGGGGGCTCTGACGGCAGCCGACTCCGTCGCGTGCGCCATACAACCGTTAGGTGTAGCGGCTGTCGGCGGGCTTCACCAGACTGGGCACGCGACGCACACGACCCACCACGAATACAGGCCAGCCAGGACTGGTGGTATTCGCGCAAGGAAATGCTCGTTCGCGCTTCAGGCGATGAAGAATCCACCGTCGATGAGGAAGCTGTCGCCGGTGTGGTAGGCGCTGGCGTTGCTCATCAAGTAGACGGCGATGCCTTCGAAGTCGGCCTTGTCGCCCCAGCGACGCAGCGGGATGCGCGGCAGGATCGCGCCGGCGAACTTCTCGTTCGCATAGTTCTTCGCGGTCATCGCGGTCGCGATGTGACCGGGCAGCACCGAGTTGGCCGTG
The DNA here is from genome assembly GCA_035274465.1 of Polyangiales bacterium. Classification (GTDB taxonomy): domain Bacteria; phylum Myxococcota_A; class Polyangia; order Polyangiales; family JAFGIB01; genus JADGRF01. The sequence goes on along the minus strand of DATEOF010000192.1, from coordinate 12,869 downwards.
ACTCCGTAGCGAGCGAACTCCACGGCCAGTCCCTGCATGATCGAGAGGACTGCGCCCTTGCTGCCAGCATAGGCTTCACCACGCGGCATACCCATCAACGCGCCCAGCGACGAGGTGCCGATCAGCCGACCACCCTTGTCGCCGCGTTCGGCGCGCTCCCGCATGTGTCTCGCCGCGCTGCGAAGCGTGAAGAACAACCCATCGAGGTTCACACGCAGCACGCGCTGCCATTGCTCCCGCGTGAGCTCCGCGAACGGCGCGCCGCCTCCGACACCTGCGTTGGCGAAGCAGGCATCCACGCGTCCGAAGGTCTGCAGGGTCTCGGCAAACGCCTGCTCGACTCGAGCTTCATCGCTCACGTCGCAGACGATCGCGTGCACCTTGGTGCCGTAGCGACTCAGCGTATCGATGGCCGCTGCGTTCTTCTCGGCGTTCGTGCCCCAGATACAGACATCCGCTCCGTACTTGGCCACGCCTTCGGCAAAGCCGAGGCCGATACCGCTGTTGCCGCCCGTGATCAGTGCGGTCTTGCCACTCAAGTCGAACAAATTGCCGCGCATGGTTCCAGCCTTCCCCGCTCGCCAGTCGCATTGGAGCCAGCTCCAGTCAAGTGCCTCCTTCGGTCGCGCGATTGTGCAACCCGGCTGAACAATGTGTTTAGCCCGCGGCGGATGTTTGACCCAAACGGTTCGTGGTAGCGAAAGAGCCCATGCCAGCCCGCCGCTCACGGCTGCGCTGCTGCTGGAGGTGACACAATGCGCAGAGACGTTCACGAGCTTGCCTGGTTCGCGTGCTGGCTGGTCGCCTGCGGGAGTCACGCCTCCGAGTCAGGGCACGCTATCTCGAATGCAGGCGCGAGCGGCCCGGGCCCCGTGATCGCCGCCGCCGGTGTGGTCGCAGCAGCCGCTGGCATGGCCGCGGGCAGCGCAGGAATGCAGGCCGGGATGGGCGGCATGCGTGAACCCGCGCCACGCGCCGGGACTGCTGCAGCGCCCGTCGCGGGAATGGCAGCAGGCGCGAGCGGCGCCGCGGCAGGCATGGGGGCGCGTGCTGCTGGCAGCGGCGGCGCTGGTACTGGTGGTGCAGGCAGCGGAGCCGCCGCCGGGAGGCCCGGGACAGGCATGTGCCCGCACGTTCCACTCAAGGGTATGGACGTCTGCACGATCGGCGACTCGTGGATCCAGATCCCCGGCAATCAAGTCACCACCCTCGAGAACCACATGAAGCAGGCCGGCGTGATCCCGCAGGGGGATCGCTTCGACCGGCGCGAGGTGAGCGGATCAACCCTGCCTGCCATTATCGCTACCTACAGCAACAAACCCATGAACTGTAAGATTCTGATCATGGACGGCGGTGGGATCGATCTCTTTACCACCGCTGCTGGCAACCAGGCTGCTGTCATGCCCGTGGTCCAACAGTTCAAGGACTTCCTGAAGAAGGTCGAGGGCGACGGCTACGTCCAGCACATCCTCTACAGCCTCTATCCTGTCATTCCATCAACTCCCAACCTGAATGCGAACATGAAGCCGGGTTTCTCGGAAGCCTGCGCGGCGAGCGCAGTGGACTGCCAGCTCGTGGACCTTGAGCCACTCTTCATGGGCAAGTATATTGGCAGCGATCGAACGCATGCCGATCAGACCGGTGGCGGCTTGATCGGCGATGCCTGGTGGAAGGCGATGCAGGAGCACTGCATCGCACAGTGATGTTCCCGCTGTTGCATGCTGACCCCCCGACACCTCCCGCTGCTTGCGACCTTCGTTCAAGTCTGCCGTGACGGGTCTTTCTCCGCCGCTGCACGCAGCCTCTCGATCTCCAAGGGGCTCGTCAGTGCGCACGTGCGAAGCCTCGAAAAGGCGCTCGGCGTCCAGCTCATCGTGCGCACGACGCGGCGCGTATCCCTGACACAAGTGGGCCAGGACGTCCTCGGCGCCGCAGAGCGCTCGCTCTCCGCGGCGTCGGAGATATCGCGCCTCGCAGAGTCGAAGGAGCGATCGCCGACCGGGGTGCTCCGGATCGGCGCGCCGGTGGACCTCGGTGCCTTGCTCGTGGCACCGGCAGTCGCGAGGTTGTGCGCGACTTACCCGAACCTCCAGGCGGAGCTGCTGTTCAACGATGAAAAGACGGACATGATCGAGCATCGCCTCGATGCCGTCGTGACAGTCAACGCCCCGAAGGATTCCGCGCTGATCTCGACGCGCCTGGGCAGCGACGTCGAGATCATCGTGGCGTCGCCACGACTCGCGCGCGCCTGGGAGGCAGCCAGCGAGCCGAAGCACCTGACCGACGCGCCCTGGGTCGCTCATCCATCGCTGCCGATCAGCTCACGCCACAGCTTCCGCAACGAGCGCGGAGTGAAGCAACGGCTGGCGCCCCGGCAGGCACGGGTGCTGGCGAACACGGGCGACGCCATTCGCTCGCTCGTCGTCGGAGGTGCCGGCTTCGCCGTGGTACCACGGCAGATGGTCGCCGATGATCTGCAAACCGGCCGCATGGTACGCGTGCTCCCGAAGTGGATGGGACGCGACGTCGTGGTCCACGCCTGTCTCGCCACGCGCGGTCATCCGCCGGCCAGAGTCAGACTGTTCCTGGCCGAGCTGCGGCACGTCTTCCGAAGCAGCGGGTTCGAGGCGCAGTACGCGGCGGCGCGACAACCGCTGCGTGTCTTCGAGGAGTCGAAGAGCTAGCTGGTTTGTCACAGTTGAATCATCGTCCAATCAGGTGTATCCACGGCTCGCATGAGCGTTCGAATCGCGCTGGTTTGGCCCGGGACGGCAACAGAACGGCTGACTGCGACCGCGGATAGCAACCGCCTGCGTGACGTCTTCGAAGCGCTCGCCCAGGCGGGTGCCGACGTGCAGCCGGCGGTCTACTCCGACGAGATCGTCCGTGAGGTCCAGGCGCAGCTGCTCGGCGTCGACGGTGCCATCGTCTTCGTCAATCCGATCACCGACGGTAGAGATCGCTCGGCGCTGGATCCGATGCTACGCGAGGTCGCCGCGAGCGGGGTCTGGGTGAGCACACACCCGGACGTGATCTTGAAGCTGGGGACCAAGGAGATCCTGCATCGCACGCAGCACTTCAGCTGGGGAAGCGAGTGCCGCCTCTACCGCAGTCATCGCGAGCTTCGTGAGCAGCTGCCCGCCACGCTCGCTGCGGGCGCGCCGCGCGTGTTGAAGCAGAACCGCGGCAACGGTGGCCAGGGGGTCTGGAAGGTGACTCGCGTCGACTCGAACGCCGAGACCGTCGAGGTTCAGCACGCGGTGCGAGGCAGTATGCCGGAGCGCCTGTCGCTGGCATCGCTCCTCGAGCGCTTTCAGGCGTACTTCGCCGGCGAGGGCCGCATGATCGACCAGGCGTTCCAGCCGCGCCTGCCCGACGGCATGATCCGCTGCTACATGGTCCAGGAGCGTGTCGCCGGCTTTGGGCACCAGCTGATCAAGGCGCTGCTTCCACCGTCGCCGGACGGGCCGGAACCCGGGCCGCGCATCATGAGTGGCGCGGAGAACCCGCAGTTCCAGCGCCTCCGGCATGCGATGGAGACCGAGTGGGTGCCGGCGCTGCAACGGCTACTCGAGATCGAGACCGAGTCATTGCCGGTGATCTGGGATGCCGACTTCCTGTACGGGCCGAAGACGCGGTCGGGCGAAGACACGTACGTGCTGTGCGAGATCAACGTGAGCTGCGTGTTTCCCTTCCCCGACGAGGCGCTCCAGCCCCTCGCCGCAGCTGCGCTGAAGTCGGCAGGCATGCGTCAGAGCCCGAGGTCGCGCACGCTCCCGCCGTAGAACGACACGTTGTGGAAGGCATCCTTCACGATCGCCTCCGCGACCGCCCTCGCCTGTTCGGCGTCGTCGCCCACCACGAAGATGCGCGTGTTGTGATCGGTCATGGGCAGGCGACCGTCGTCCTTCGCTCGAGTCGTCTCCGCCAGCGGGATCGACTTCGCACCCTTCAAGCGGGCACCCGTGGCAGCGGGCGTGCGCGCGTCCACCAGTACCGCGGTCCGATCCAGGCGCAGCAGTCGAAGCAGCGCGTCCTTTTCGACCTGAGTCACGCCACCCAGGCCACGCCACGCCGGAATCCCGAGCTGATAGCGCCGCACCTGGCTGTAGCCCGCAGCGCGCAGGTCGGCCGCGAAGCGTTTGCTCCGCCCGCAGTACAACCCGTTGCAGTAGACGACGAGCGAGGTCGAACGATCGGGGACCTCGCGCAGCACGTCGTTCACGTCCGCCGTGTAGAGCGAGGGCGCGAGGCCCGATTTCCCGGCGACGCTACGCGCTCCCGGGATGTGACTGACTGCGTACTCTTCCTTGGGCCTGGCATCGAGCACGACCACACTCGCTGTCGCCAGTGCGGCGCGCAGCTCGGCCGTGCTGATCTCGGGGGCCTCATCGGTGTCCCCGAGCGTTCCCTCCATCACGTCCGTCTTGGGGGCTTCGGCCCGCGCCTGCAGCGCGAGCAAGAACGTCAGCAGAGCGATCGCGTGTTTCGACATGAGAGCGTCTCCTTCCACGCCTCATGTTCCACGACCGTTCTGAACGTAACCTGAACCCGCGGGATCCTCGTGCCAGGCGACGAGCGGCAAGCGCATGATCACGCGGGTCTCGGCCGCTTGCTCCAGCACCACGTCTCCGCCGTGGGCTCGCGCGATGGCGCGCGCGAAGGGCAGCCCGAGGCCGAAGCCCGCGACCGCGTGCTGACCTCGCACGAACGGCACGAAGATCTGCTCGCGCAACGGCTCGGGGATCCCCGGCCCACCGTTGGTGATGCGCAGCACGAGCTGGTGCGAGTCGCGCGAGAGCGAGACCCCGATGTCCGAACCGGCGCCATACTTGCGCGCGTTATCCAGCAAATTCTGCGCGGCGCGTTCGAGCAGCTGCTCGTCCCCTCGCACGAGCGCCTCATCGGGCAGGCTGATGGGCTTCACGTCCGTCAGCTGCTGCGCGAGCACGTCCGCGAAGTTCACCACCTCCATGTCGTCGCCGTGCAGCGGCGCCTGCGTGCGTGCAAACCAGAGCAACACCTCGATCAGCGACTCCAGGCGCGCCAGCGCAGCCAGCGCGGCCTCGCTGTTCGGAAGCGCTTCGACCTCCGCGCGGGCCAGCGTGAGCGGCGTGCGCAGCTCGTGCGATGCGTGCGCCGTGAACTGCTTCTCGCGCAGGAGCGTTTGCTCGAAGCGACCGACGAGCTCCGAGAACCGGCGCTCGAGACCCTCGAGCTCTCGCAAGCTGGCCCGGGGTTGGAAGGCCTCGCCGGAGCCGGGCTCGACTGCAGCCACGCGCTGCGCGAGCTCCGCGAGCGGTCGAAGCGCGCGCCGCGTGACGCTGACGCTGGCCAGCGCGACGCCGGCACCAGCCAGCAGGCACGCGAGCGAGAGCGCCAGCATCAGCCGGCGTCCGACGGCGAGCTCGGCCGTGCGATCGCGTGCGGCCAGCGCGGCGTAGCGCGTACCCGAGCGACCGCACACGCGCAGCCCGTCGCGGTCCTTGCAGCCCGACTCGAATACACCGAGCGGAGCTCCTGTGCCCAGCTGGATCCGCGTTTGCGCCCGGTCGCGCAGCTCGACGCGGACATCGCGCGGGCGACCCTCGTCGATCTCGGCGGCCAGCCACTGCCAGTCGACGTGCTCGTCCGCGGGGCCGGCTTCGAGGTAGTCGACCGTGCGTGCGAGCAGATCCTCCAGCACTCGGTCGGTCTGCCGCACCAGCATCCAGCGCACGGCCAGCCAGGTCGCGACGACCACGATCGCGAACGCGACCAGCGTGACGAGCGTCTGCACCCAGGCGACGCGTGCGACCAGCGTCCGGGTCATTCGCCTTCTCCCAGGATGTAGCCGACGCCGCGCACCGTGCGCAGCAGCGTGGCGTGTGCACCGAGCTTGCGACGAATCCGCGCGACCAACACGTCCACGCTGGCTCGCACCGACTGTTTGGCGTCGCCCCAGAGCGCGTCGATCAGGTGATCGCGGCCGACGATGCGCCCGCGCCGCTCCGCGAGCAGCTCCACGATCGCGAGCTCCCGCGCCGTGAGCGGCAACGCAACGCCATCCACACGCACGCGCCGCGCCTCGAAGTCCACGAGTAGCGCGCCGATCACGATAGTCCGCTCGCGAAGCACCGGGCCTCGGCGACCGAGCGCCTTCACGCGCGCGCGCAGCTCCGACACCGCGAATGGCTTGGGCAAATAGTCGTCGGCGCCCGACTCGAGGCCGCTCACTCGATCGCGCACGTCGCCGCGTGCGGTCAGCAGCAAGATCGGCACGTGAATCCGCGCCGCTCGCAGTCGCGAGCAAAGGGCGACCCCCGAGCCGTCGGGCAACATGACGTCGAGCACGACCACATCGAACGCGCCCGTGGGCACGCTCGCGTCGACACCGGCGCACGAACCGACTGCGCGGACATCGTGTCCCTCCTCCTTCAGGACGCGTGTCAGCAAGCGCCGGGTCTGCGCGTCATCGTCCGCCACGAGGATCCGCATACGGCCATTCCTTGTCCCGGAGTCTTAACGCCGGATTAACCGCGGCTGCTAGCCAGCCGACGCAGGTGATTCACCGTTGCCTCTGCCCACGATTCAGATGTATCACCGACCCTGTGGCGACACCATCTGAACGTGGGCGCTGGCTGCTGCTCATCCACCAGCTGCCCAAGGAACCGGCCTATCTGCGGGTCAAGGTCGGGCGGCGCCTTTCGCGGGTGGGCGCCGTCGCGCTCAAGAACTCGGTCTACGTGCTGCCGAACACGGAGAGCACCGGAGAAGACTTCGAGTGGGTGCGCCGGGAGATCGCACAGGACGGCGGCGAGGCGACGGTCGTGGAAGCCAACCTGGTCGCGGGGATGTCCGACGCCGAGATCGAAGCCAGGTTCCGAGAAGCCAAGGATGCCGACTACGCCGAGCTCTTCCGGGAAGCCCGTGCGCTGCAGGTCGAGGCCACGGGGAGGCGCAAGCGGCCCTTGTCCGACGAGGAGTGCGCGCGGCTCCAACTCGAGATCGGCAAGCTCGAGCGCAAGCTGCAGGACATCCGCACCACGGACTTCTTCGGCGCTTCGGGCTGCGAGCGCATGAGCGGCCTCTTGCACGAGCTTCACGCGACCGCCCGAGCGCCCGCGCGACCGGCGCAGCCCGGCGGAAAACGCCAGCCACCGCGGGCGCGCACCTGGGTCACGCGCACCGGGGTGCACGTGGACCGCATCGCGAGCGCCTGGCTGATCCACCGCTTCATCGACCCCGAAGCCAGCTTCAAGTTCGTGCCGCCGAAGGGCTACGTGCCCGAAGCGTCGGAGCTGCGCTTCGACATGTTCGAGGCCGAGTACTCGCACGAGGGCGATCAGTGCACGTTCGAGGTGTTGTGCACGAAGTTCGAGCTGGACGTCCCGGGCCTGTTCGCGGTCGCCGAGCTCGTGCACGACATCGATCTCAAAGACGGCAAGTTCGGCCGACCCGAGACCGCGGGCCTCGCCTCGATGATCGCAGGGCTCGCGCTGCTGCATCGCGACGACGACACGCGCATCGCTCGCGGCTCCGAGCTGTTCGAAGCCCTGCTCACGTACTTCGCGAGGAAGAAACCATGAACGAGGATCTGCAACCCTGTACGCTCCGCGAGCTGTGCTTGTACTTCCTGCGGCTCGGAACGATCGGGTTTGGAGGCCCGATCGCGCTGGCCGGGTACATGCAGAAAGATCTGGTCGAAGAGCGACGCTGGTTCTCCAAGGCCGATTACGTCGAGGGACTCGCGCTCGCGCAGCTCGCTCCCGGCCCGCTCGCCGCGCAGCTCGCGATCTACCTCGGCTGGGTGCGCGGACGCGTGTGGGGGGCGACGCTGATCGGCCTCGCGTTCGTGCTGCCTTCGTTCGTGATGGTGCTGGCGCTCGCCGCGGCATACCTGCAACTCGGCGGCCTGTCGTGGATGCGCGGCGCCTTCTACGGCATCGGTGCCGCGGTAATCGCCATCATGGCGCGGAGCGTCTACAAGCTCGGCAAGATGACGCTGGGCAACAAGCGCTTGCTCTGGGGCATCTGCGCCGTGAGCGCGATCGTCACGGGCTGGACCGAATCGGAGATCGCCTGGCTCTTCCTGGCGAGTGGCGTCGTCGCCGTCGTCATCCTGGCGCCACCGAAGTCCCGCTCGGGTGCGCCGGCGCTCAGCATCGCGGCGCTCCCGCTGTGGTCGATCTCCGGCCTGGCGGGTGCGGCGTCGGGCGCCACGCTGGCGACGATCGCCTGGTACTTCGCGGAAGCCGGTGCGTTCGTGTTCGGAAGCGGCCTCGCGATCGTGCCGTTTCTGCACGGCGGCGTGGTCACGCGCTTTCACTGGCTGAGCGATCAACAGTTCCTCGACGCGGTCGCCGTCGCGATGATCACCCCCGGACCCGTGGTGATCACGGTCGCGTTCATCGGCTACCTGGTCGCTGGACCGATCGGTGCCTGCGTCGCCGCGCTCGCGACGTTTGGGCCGTGCTACCTGTTCACGGTGTTGCCTGCGCCCTACTTCCGGCGCTTCTCGCAAAACGCCAGCATCAAGGCGTTCGTGGACGGAGTGTCGGCCGCCGCGACGGGCGCGATCGCGGGCGCAGCCTTCGTGCTCGGACGCCGCGCGTTGTACGACGTTCCCACGGTGCTGATCGCGCTGGTGGCGCTCGTGCTGCTGGTGAAGTTCAAGAAGCTCCAGGAACCGCTGTTGATCGTGGCGGCAGGTGTGGTGGGCATCGTGTTGCGGTAAGACCGAGCGATGTCCGGTCAGTGCCAAAAGCCGATGCTGAATGAGGTGTTGAGATATGACTTGGCGCCGTCCACCGCGAGCGACAGCGACCAGTAGTCGAAGGGCTGAACCAGGCCGAAGACATTCCATTCGAAGAGCTTGATGTCGACGCCTCCGGTGCCGTGCAGCCGCGCGTTTCGTCCTTCTGTAGTCGCAAGCTCGAGGTAGGTGCCGGCGCGCAAGCGCAGCCAGCGCGGCACCACCTCGGTCTCGAGGCCCAAGCGCGGGGAGACGAGGACGCCATCGACGCCCTCGGAAGTCCCGAGTGCCACGTCATCACCGACCTGGATCAGCGCCACCTCCGTGCTCACGAGCAGGTACCAGGTCTGGTCCTTCTGATATTCCTCGAATAGCTCCTGCGCGGCTTTGTCCGCGTCGCCGCCGTTGCGGCTCGCGCGATCGCTCGCGGTAGCGAAGGCCGGATTGAGCTTCCGCGTGCCGAACTGGTAAGCAAAGCCGACCGACCCCGTCCAGGGAATCTTCACGGTGAGCGGAGCCGTGCCCTTCTCGCCCGCGATCTCGGCGTTGATCGGAAACTCGGTGGCAGCGCCGACACGAAACTGCTGGCCCGTGGGCTTGACGATCACGCCCGCCACGGGGCCCACGCCGGCGGTGAACGGCGTCGTACGGCGGTCCATGTCGAAGCTGAACCCCAGGATGCGCAAACCGGCACCGAGCTGCAGCTGCCCGTCGAAGAATCCGTACGCCGCGACCGCGTGGATCAGTCCGAAGTTCGCATTGAGCTTGGAGCTGATGCCCTGTGCCTGGCGGCTCACTGTATTTTGCTCCGCCTCCGCCGTGAGGCCGAAACCCGCGTGTCGATAGTTGACCAGGAAGGCCAGGGAGCCAAACAGCGCCCCGCTCTTTCCCGTTCCTTCGTCCTCCGCGTTGTAGATGTCGTTCTTCGGCAGCCAGGTGGAGACGGAGAAGTCGAGACCAAAGGCGAAACCGAACGCGTCCCAGGAATACGGTAGACGCACGGCCGCCGAAGCCGGATTGATCGGCACACCCTCGGTGTCGTCAGCCAGGGCCACGAAGGCCCCGCCGAGGCCGATGAAACGCGTACTTCCCTTGATCGTGCCGCGCACGGCGTCGATGGTGCTCGGCTCCTTCGACTGCGCGTGCGCGCGCGGAACGCTTGCGACGAGGAGCACGAACGCAAGGAGCGCTGTTAGTCGTCGCGGCCAGACCATCGGCCGCGGATGTTACACAATTCTCGGCGGCGCCCAACGGCTCGGTTCGGGCGTCCAGGAATATGGCATTCGGGCAACAGGCTCAACGACAGTCGTCGGGGACCGTGCACAGTCCCTCGCCGTCGCACATGGTCAGCACGGCCTCGTTCAGCTTGGTCCAACTGGGATCTCTGAACGCGTCCAGACAGCGAGCAAAACGCGGCGTCGCAGCGAGGCAGCGGGCCGTCAACTCGCTGGAATGGATTCGACCTCCACCGTCGATCATCCTGCATCCGCTCGCCTGACATTGGCACAGCCCCTGGTCGCACCCGAACTCGGCCGGACACTTCGCCTGTGGATCACAGGCCAGAGGACGGCACATGAATTCCGAGGGCCAGTCGGAGCGCGGGTCGATGCTACACACCATCGCGAGACCGGTGGTGCCACGCACGAAGCGGAATTCGGTGAACACCCTCCCCCCGCACTCGGGGGCCACGCTTTCCAGCGCCCGGACCGTGTCCGAATCTGGCGCGACAAATTCGAATTCCGCGCCGGTCGTATCTCGAACTCGCAAAGGCGCGTCTTTGGGCTCGACCCCCGCGTCCACAGGTTGATCGGCGCTTCCCGAACAAGCCAGTGCGCATGGCATCAAACAAATACGCAGCGCCCACGTCCGCCACCTGACTGCCACTGGCTCCAACCTCCGCACGCAATCCTGCGCGACCATACTGCATTGCTGCAGAGATCCAACTGTCCACGCGTAGGCGCGACTAACCTCGTTGAGACACAACGGCGCTCAAGCATCGCGTGGTGGGCGTTGCCCGGTGCGGGCCAGATGAGCGAACCGCGGTCCGAGCGACGGCTTGAGCAATGGCAGGAAGGCGTGCGCCTCTCGAGCCATGTACTCTGACTCGAGGATGCTCGCGCCGGATGAAGCCGTGAGCACGCCGAGTAGAGCCTGCATGCCGGCGGCCTCCACGAGAGCGAAGCCGAGCTGCTCGTCCAGCTGGGCAACGTGGTTCTTCAGCTCGGACATCTCCGCAGCAGCGGGCATCTGGAGCACGGCGTCGCGCTCGGGCTGTGTACCCGCAAGGCTGTGCACCAACGCCTGTGCGCTCGGGATCAGCTCTGCGCGCGACTGCACGGTGCGGTCGTGCGAGCGCAACAAGTGCGTTTGTCGGCCTTCGACTTCGCCCTGCGCGATGTGACCACGAGCGCAAAGCGTAAGGGCAATGCGGGCAGACGCGAGCGCGTCGTGCCCTGCTGCTTGCTGCCGCAGCATGAGCTGGCAGCAGCCGCCCCAGCCGGGAATCAAGCCGACCCAGATCTCTTTCAGCGCGATCGGAGCGGTCTCCTCCACGACGAGCCCATTGGCAAACAACGCGATCTCGCAAGCGCCGGAGAAAGCCAGCCCATGGACAGCAGCGACAACGGGAAACGGCGCACCGCGCAGCTGCTGCAGAGTGGATTGCCCTTCGAGCAGGAACGCGAGGCTCGGGGCCGCGTCGCCTGTCTGGATGGTGTGACGGAATGGGCCGGCCGCCCCGAAGGCAAACAGCCGCGGATGATTGGAGGTGAGGATCAAACCCTCGAAGCCATCCGCGATCACGGGTTCGCAGGCGGCGAGCGCCGCGATGACCTCGGGTGTAATCAATGCGTCTTCGCGAGTGAGCTCGAAGACGGCAGCGCCGTCGCCAGGATCCCACAGGGTCGCAACGCCGGGCCACTCCCGTGCCGGGCGGGCAACGTTGCGAAGGTTGGCAGCTTCGAGCGGGGCTTGTTCGGACATTCGACAACTTCCTCCGTGCGGACTGTTCCCCTCCTGATTCCCACGATTTCCCCTCTGCGTGAAGTCTCCAGCGCAACGCGAGTTCGTTCGCTTCCGGACAGCGCGCTCCAGCGCGCGCTCGGTTAGACGTTCATGTGCAACGGGACCTCGAGCGTCTCGTCGATCGGGATCGACAGCTCGGTCAAACGCACGTTGGCGACGAGCTGCTCATCGATCGTCACGGCCAGCGGCTGAGTCACCGATGCGCGCACCGGAAAACTATCCCTGAGGTCCACATCGACTGCGTGTCCGATCGCAAGCCGGAGCTTCAGCGCGCCGAGCGCCCAAACGGCGGCGCCGCCCGCAACTGCGACGAACAATGCACCCGACAGCGCCCAAACCCATTTCGAGTTGCCACTCACGGCCTGCAAGGCTAACCGCTCGAGCGGTTCGAGGTCAGCGGGAATCTCCTGCACGCTGGCAGCGACGGACCTCGACAACGCGGAGCGACTGCGCTGAAGTGTGCCGCGCATGAGCTCCCCAGTCGTCGACCGTGCGCGTGAAGCACTCTCACAGACCAGGCAGGATCGCGAAAACGAGGCGTTTCGCAACGCGCTCACCGAGCTGCGCCGGGGCGACGTGCAGGCCGCAAGGCAGGCGCTCGCCCCGCTCGACGAGAGCGCGGTGACGCTCGCGGCGATGGCGCTGAGCGGCCTGCGCTCAGCGGAGCTCGCGCCGGAACAGCTGGCCTCGCTCATCGAACCGATGACCGCGCGTTTCGCCGAGTTCGGAACGGACGCGGATTGGTCGAAGGCCGTTTCGGACGGCTTCTTCCTCTGGTGGCTCGGCCGCGTGGGACACGCCATCCCACCCGAGCAGCTTTCAGCCATCGCCCAGAGCGCCAGGTTCGGGGCGCGGATACTCGGTACGCTGGCGGAGCAGAGCGCGCGGGCAGGTGACGTGCGAGTCACCCGACTCTACGTCGATGATGCGCTGAAGTGGGGTCACAAAGCCGAACGCGGCGCCGCCCTCGCCACGCTCGGGCTCGTGTTGCGCGCCGCGGCCACGACCGAGGCCGAGCGGAAGCTCGCCGAGGAAACGCTGGCGCGAGCCGTCGACGCCGCGCACGCACCGCCGCTGATCCAGCACGGCTGGGACGAGACCGAGGCCCTGG
>DATEOF010000191.1:0-44229 GCA_035274465.1 Polyangiales bacterium | reverse complement strand
AAGAACGTGGTCGCGGCCGAAGCCCAGACGGCGCCGGCCGAGCACACCTCGATCCAGATGGCGATCGCCACCGGTCTAGAATCCGGGCCGGCCGAGGCTGCCGCGGCGCCCGCCGCGAACGAACCCGTGCCCGCACGCATCGAGCTGCCTGCCCTGGAAGAGGCGCAGCCGGTCGCCGAAGCCGAGCCTGTGCTGGCCGCGCCCAAGCCGATCATCCTGAGCACGATCTCGCCGCCGGCGCCCGCGAGCGAACCCGCGGCCCCGAGCACCGCGTCCAGGTCTGCGCGCGACATCAGCGTGGCGATCGGCGACGGAACCTCGCACGGCGGAGTCTCCACGGGCAGCCTGCGCAGCGCGCTCAACCAGGCGGCCATCACGCGCTGCTATCGCGACGCCGTCCAGAACGGTGAGGCACCGGCCCGACCGGTGAGTGCGCAGCTCGAGATCGGCACCAACATGAGCGGCCGCATCACCTCCGCCAAGCTCTCGGGCGGCGGCGGCCTGCCGACTCGCCTGGTGCGCTGCGTGGAAGAAGCCGCGCGTCTGGGACGCGTGCGCGAAGCCGACACGGGCGAAGTCCGCGCCAGCTTCGAGCTGACCTTCCGCGCGCGCTGAGCTCAGAGCTCGACGAACACGCGGCCGTTTTCCACGGCGGCGTCGAAGTGCTTCACGCAGTCGCCGCCGATGATGCCGCCGAGCAGCCAGGCTTGCTTGTCGCGCTTGCCGGTGCGGACGTCGAAGCGCGCGCCGTGGAAGGCGCACGTGATGTGTGTGCCGTCGAACTTGCCGACGTGGAGCGGCAGGTTCATGTGCGCGCAGCGGTTTCGCAGCACGTGCACGGTGCCGCCGCTGCGGAACACGACCAGCGGCGTTCCCTCCACCTTGAACGCCTTCTTGCCGCCGTCCTCGATTTCGTCGAGCGAACAGAGATCATGACGTTGCATGGGTCACCTCGCCGTCGGACCCTTACACGCGCAACGGCGGGCTGGCAACTACATGGGAGGGCACTGGGCTACGCGTTCCAGCACGCGGCGGACCGCGCTGGCCTGCTCGCGATCCAGCAGCTGTTGCGCGAGCTCCGGCGTGAGCGCGCCCGCGCGCGTCAGTGCGTTCGCCGTGGCCAAACGCACGATGGGCAGGAAGTAGCCGCTGCCGTCTTGCAGGATCGGCAGCAGGTGTTCGGCGGCGGTCGCGCGCTTGCGGTCGGCGATGACCGCGATCGCGGCGATGCTGACCTCGGCATCGAGGTCGCGCACGCAAGCCATGATCTGGCCGAGCTCGTTGTCGCTGACCAGGTGCCCCAGCGCCGACAGCGCAGCCACGCGAGTGACCGGGCTGAAGTAACCATCGACGTTGTCGAGCACGCCGCGCAGCGCTTGCTGGGCCGCACGATCTCCGCGGCGCGCCAGCGCGTCGACCGCAGCGATGGCGACCTCGACGCTGGGATCACGCAGCGCCCGGGTCAGGCCCTCGCGCACACCCTCACCATCCAGCTGCGCGAGCGCGGCCGCCGCGCTGACCCGACTCTGCCAGTGCGGAGCAGCCACGAGTTGCACGAGCAGCACCTCGAGCGCCGTCTGATCGAGCACGCGCTCCGCGGTGATGGTGGTGCTGGTCGCGGTAGGTGGCTTGCGCTTGCGCTTGACCTTCGCGGGCTCGACCAGCTCGGAGAGCGCCGGCCAGCGCGCGAGCATCCGCGAGAAGGCCCGCTCGCCGAGGCGCTGAACTTGGCTGCCGACGCTGCCAGCGCCCGCGCTTCGCGCGCGTTCGAGCCACAGGCCCGCGCGTTCTTGGACTTGCTTCGCCAGGTCGGTGCCGAGGATACGCGCGCGCAATCCATCCATCACGCCGCGCAGAATGGGCAGAGGTGCATCCACGACCCGGGAGCCTAAAAGTCCCGTGCGACCGGGCTGTGTCGGCGACATTTCATGGAGGCGTCGGAGCACGGGGCCCGTATAGCGCGATTCGGCGCGCCGGGGGTCAGGAGTTTGGTTCTCCGCCCTACAGCGGCGAGAGCTCGACCTGCGGTAACAGGTTGCGCGCGATGACCTTGCCCCAGGCATAGTTTCTCGCGGTGTCCAGGCCGGCCTGACGCAGCGCTCGAGCTTCGTTCGGCCGGGCTTGCAGGCGCTCGATCTGCGCCACGGCTTCGGACGGCGAGTGCGTTTGCAATACGATGGCGTTGTGGCCGGGTACGGCGTAGTCCTCGCCGGAGATCCCCGTGCAGGCGATGCCTTCGGCCGCCATGGCCTCCAGGCCGACCAGGCCGAAGGGTTCACGCGAGCTGTTCGCGAGCACGACCGACGCACAGCGGAACAGCAGGCGGCGCGCCTCGGCGTCGAGGTGCGAGCGCAGGATGACGAAGTCGACATCCTCGACGCGCTGCAGCGCACCGATCAGGCCCTGCGGGCCGGGACCCGCGCTGCGTTCGGCGATCGATAGACCGAGTCCCCGCGCCCGTGCGAGCACCTCGCGGCCGTGCGCCTCGATGCCTCCGCGCGCGACCAGGAGTGGGCGCGCGCCATGCTGCTTGAGCTCGGCGATGATGTCGACCGTCGCGAGCCAACGCTTGTCGGGATCGAAGCGCGCAACCTTCGCCAGCACCAGGCGCGGCGCGATGCTCGCAGCGAAGGCCTCCACAGCGTCGGCCGCTACCGGCGCGAACGCGTCGGGCTCGAGGCCGTTCGGGATCACCACCGGATCCACACCGAACGGGTGCATGGCGTGCTTCATGTATCGACTGACGGTGGTGAGCGTCGCGGCCTGCGACATGCGCTCCCAGTCGACGTGCTCGAAGCCGAACATGTTGTTGGCGTTCCAGAGGATCCGCACGCGATGGCGCAGACCGTGGCGCCGTAGCAACTCGTTGAGGTGCAGCACGGCCGGGGCGGTATGCCACTCTTCAGCCAGAAACGTCACGGGCTCATCGTCGCGCAGCGCGTTCATCACCAGCCGCAGCAGATACGGTGGCAACGACTCGCTGTAGTCGTTGCGCTTGCCGTGCTCACCGTCGTAGACGCCGCCGGGGTGATGGTTGCTGATCCACTGACACCAGCGATGCAAATGCAGACCGTCGTGCGACTCGTGGCCAGGCAGCCGCGGATCCCCGACGAACCACAGGTGCGTCTCCTGACCGAGCGCAGCGAGCTGGCCACTGAGACCCGTGACTCGCGACGCGAGCCCTCCGGCGCGCGAGTACGCGTCGGGACCTTCGAACGACAGGATGTGAAATTGCATGCGGATGTCTGGCTCTTTCCCGAGCGGCTATACGTCGCTGGAGAAGGAACGTTGCACGAGGTGAAAAGCGTGAACGACGCACTGCAGACGCAGCGTCGAGACCCGGCTCCATGCTGGCGATCGGCTATGCGGAACGCAAGCGTCGGCGCACGAAGATCCGATCGCTTCGCGTCGCGCACTCCGACGCAGACTGAGGGGAAAACGCGCAGAACAGACGCCGATCGCAATAGTTCTGTCACGCGCCACTAACAGCTCAAACCGGACACGGATGTCGCACCTCGGCCACATGCCCCTTCAAAACCTTCTCTGCGCCGCGTAGGCTGATGAACCGCAGTCGGGCATCCCCTGCCCAAGGAGCACAGAATGAAATCGAGGCAACGCATCTTGGCTTGTGGCTTGTTCGCGATCTTTGCGGGCGCATGTGGTGGTGGCGGTGACGACGGCAGTGGGGACGGACCGGACGTCGAGACCGGGCTGCCCGCCGGCGACGCACTCTCGGAGCTGAGCAATGCCGACACCGTGCAGATCTGCGAAAAGACCGCGAGCGCGCTCAACAATTTGCTGCCCAGGGCCGACCTCGAACGCATCGCGTGCGCCGGCGGCGCGGTGAGCGAGATCGTCGAGGACAAGGGGGACCAAGTCTCCAGTAAAGACATCCCGATGTGCAAGGAGCTCTCGGACGAGTGCCTGAAGAGCGACGAGATCAAGAATGCCAACGTGACCCTCGACATCGCCGATGAAACGGAGTGCAAGGGTGCGACGACCAAAGCAGTTTTCGGGGACTGTGACGCCACCGTCGCCGACTACGAAAGCTGCGTCGGCAAGATCGCGAGCGAGCTCCGTACGCGCTTCAAGTCGCTCACCTGCGACGTGCTGGCTCACATCGACACGCTGGACGAGACGCTGAATGGCAAGATCGACGTCTCCAACGCCGCGGAGTGCAAGGCGCTCCGTACCAAGTGCCCGGATGTCGACTTGAGCCTCGAGGCGGCTGAGTAAGGCTGAAGCTAGATAACGGTGCGCCGCGCTCAAGTACTGTGCCCGAGCGCGGCGCCTGACCAACTCTGGCTGGGCGATGAGCTGGTGCATTGCACTACGTCATCGCAGCGATTGTCGTCTGCAACGCACGGATCTCGCAGAACCGCTTTGCCCACGCGCGGCCTCTGCGTAGATTTAGTTGGTTGCAACTTCAAGCTTGCCTATGCAGACCAATTCCAATCTTCCCTTGTCACGGGTGGATACCTGGGCAGTTCGCGCCACGGCGTCGTTCTGGCTCCTGGCCGCGACCGGCTATGTCTACCTGACCGTCCAGAAATTCAGCCCGGGGGCGCTGTGCTTCGGCATCGCATTCGCGGCGATCGCGCTCGGCGTGTTGCGCATGGTGCCCTGGGTGATGCGCTGTGCGGCCTGGCTGTTCCTGCTCTCGGATCTGTTGATCCTGTGCGGGCCGCTGAACCCGTTCTTCGCGATCGACATGGAGTTCAGCTGGGACGACCGCTGGCTGTTCCTGTACGTGAGCGGCTGGTTGAGCTTCGGCGTGGCCTTGTTCTGGCTGGCGACGCGGACAGACCGCATCCGGTTGACCCTGCTCGCGCACCGATCGAGTGCGGCGCAGACCAGCTGAGCGTCCACGCTCGCGGCTGAAATCAAGGCGAACCTGGTGAACGCGACGTATCGCTCGCCGTGAGCGGCACACAGTGCCCTACCCGGCCATGACGTCCTAGATTACGGGCGCCGACGGGTCCCGCCGCTCACAGCTGCAGGCTGACTAACGTGTCACGGTGTCTAACCTCGCTTGACTAAGGGGACACAACCTCGTACTGCTCCGTGTGTTCGTGGCAATTGTTCACCTGCTAGGTGTGCGAATGGCGCGCTTCAAGCTTGTCTTGCTCTTGTTGGCCGCTGTTGGCGGCTGCAGCAGTCACCGCGATATCTCGAAAGACTCCGACGCCTCGGACGAGCGCGACGCGGGTGACGAGGATGATGAAGGGCCTGCGGGCCGCGGCGGCGCCGGCGGTCGCGCGGGCACTGGCGGGGCGCGGAGCGAGGCCGGCAAGGGCGGCACGCCAGCCGAAGAACGTGACGCCGGCGGCGGCGACGCTGCAACGGCCGACCCGTGCGCGAATCTCCAGAACGCTTGCGACGAAGCCGGAGCCACGTGCAGTGGCAATACGCTCGTGACCTGCGCCAAGAACGCCGACGGCTGCCTGGTGACCACGCGCCGCAACTGTACGCGCGGCGGGACGAACTTCTGCGACAGCTCGAAGTCGCCGGCAGTCTGCGCGGTGGATCCGTGCGCAGCCGTCGCGGGCGGTTGCGAGACTGAGGGCAAGAGCTGCAGCGGGACGACGCTCGTGACCTGCGCCAAGAACGCCGACGGCTGCCTGGTGCCGACGCGCCAGGACTGCACCGAGGTGGATGGCAAGAACACGTGCGGTGGCGATCCGGCGGAGTGCCAGTACGACAAGTGTCGGGATGCCGACGGCAAGCCCAAGGCGGAGGTCTGCGCCAGCCCGAACGACGCGTGTGCGGGCGACTACTGGGTGCATTGTGTCCCTGACGCTGATGGCTGCCCGATCGCCACGCGCACCAACTGCACGCAAGAGCCGGGCAAGAACATCTGCAACGCCGCGGCCAATCCGCCGGCCTGCGGCTTCGACCCGTGCCGCGGTGTGACTGACTGCTTGCAGGCCGGCAAGACCTGCGACGGCGTGAAGTTGATCGACTGCGCGCCCAACGGCGACGGCTGTCTGGTGAAGTCCACGACCGACTGCACGCAGAACCAGACCATGCCGCTGACCTGTAATGCGAGCGGCGGCACGCCGATGTGCACGACCTGCAACGATGCGGCCGGCTGTGTGGACAAGGCCGAGGGCGACACGCTGTGCGACGGCAACGTCTTCCAGAAGTGCAGCGACACGGACGGCGACACGTGTCTGAACGCAGTGCGCGAGGACTGCGGCGCGCGCTTCAGCTGCGACGACGATCCAGCTGAGCGCTGCGTGTTCAACGGCAGCGACGCCTGCAGCAGCGACGTCGAGGCCAGCCTGCGCGAGCCGATGTCGTACGGGCCCTTCGACACCACGGACGCCGGCAACGACTACTCCGGCTACACGTGTCCTGGGTTGTACTTCGGGGTCCAGGCGACGAGCCCGGATCTACTGTTCGCGGTCGACGTCGCGCCCAAGTCGGTCGTCAGCATCGCGATCGACTCGCCGGACGGGTTCAGCGGCAACGGCCCCCAGCTGCTGCTGTTGACTCGCTGCGGCGATGATGCGGAGGACACGGCGCTGACCGCCGAAGCCAGCTGCCGCTCGGCGTCCAACACCGAGGTCGTGCACACGAACGAGACTGACACCAGCGAACGCGTCTACGTGGTCGTCGATGCCAGCCGCGCCAACAACATGGACAACGTCGGCACCTTCGGCCTGACACTCGATACCCGGCCCTACCGCTGCGGCGACGGCAAGCGCGACGGAGCCGAGGCGTGCGACGACGGAAACATCACCTCGGGCGATGGCTGCACGCCCAGCTGCACGCGTGAGGCCGGCTTCAACTGCACGTCGAGCAACCCCTCGGTCTGCACGCAACGGCCGAGCGACGGCATCTGCGCGAACGTCAAATGCCCCGCGCTGCCGAGCGACGCCCCGGCCAACAGCCAGACCTGCTGCACCCCCGATCAACGCTGCGGCATCGCCTACAGCCTGTTCTTCGGCGCCGGCTGCCTCGCCCGCGACCAAGCCGGCCGCGACGAGGAAGCCTGCCCCGACCAAGCGAGCGTGTTCCCGCAGTTCATCGCGCCCCTCGAGGGCTGCTGCCGCGCGGACAACAAGTGCGGATTGAAAGCGGCCACGGGAGCAGGCTGCGTGGAACGCACTGCCGCCTGGGCAGCGATGGCGGACGGATTCGGAGACTTCCTCTACCCCGGCCCATTCGCAGCCGCGAGCTGCACGTACTAGTTCCTTCGGCCTACCCCTTCAGGCTCTCCGAGAGGACCTGGGGCAGCTTGGCCTTGAAGTCCTCCACGACCCTGACCGCGGTGCCCTCGACCACGACCAGCTCGTCGCGCACTTTGACCATCAAGCGCGCGAAGCGCTCCTTGAATTCCGGGATGAGCTTGGTCATCCCGTTGCTCGCTGCGACCACCGCGAGGTAGGCCGGCTCGACCACGAACTTGCTGTAGCGCGGGTCGTCCTGGATGACGTCGGCACCCAGAGCCTGGAGCTTGGCGAGTTGTTCGCTGATCAGAGGTTCGAGGCTGGCGATCGTCTTGTCGAGGGTCGCTGAGCCCGCCATTTCTTTCAATTTTCCGAACATGGCGCGACAGACATCACGCGCCCCTACCCCTGTCAATCGCGGGTTCGCGACCGTGCTCACCATCGCGGCTTGTCGCATACTCTGCCCGCGATCTTGGACCGAATGAAGCACAGATCTGGCGGCATGAAGGCCGACAAGAGCGATGGTGAAGCGCCGCTCGGTGCGGAGAGCCGCGAGGCGCTCGAGGCCGATGCGCGGCGCAAGCTGGCCAAGCCGAACGCCCTGCCCGCCGCGCTCCGCTGGTTTCACTGGGACGGCATGCCCCCGGTGCTGTGGGACGACAGCGGCCTGCCGGTGTCGCCGCTGATCTTGCGCTGGTTCGCGGCGCAGAGCGTCAAGCGCAAGCAGGTCGAACCCAGTGCTGCCATGCTGCATTGCTGCGCGCAGTTTCGTTCGCCTGGACGCGAAGCGCTCGCCAGCTACGTGCTGGCCGCATGGTTGCACGAAGACGTGAAGCCGCCGACGCGCGCAGAAGCGGAGCCCGAAGCGCGCGCCCGGACCGCTCAGCTGCGCCAACACATCGCGCGCTACCCCGACGCCTTCGACCCCGTGACGCGCAACGCCAGCGACGCGCAGCTCTTCGAGCACTTCTTGAACGAGCTGCTCTCTGCTCCCGCCGGCTCGGCGATCCGCAGCAAGGGTATCCTGGCGCTGGTTGCAGCTTGCGGCGGCGCCGAGATCGCACCGCTGACTCAGCGTTACTTGAAGCAGTACTACGGCACGCGAGCCGCGCAGGGCAAGGCGCTGATCCAGATGCTGGCCTGGGTGCCCCACCCCAGCGCGACGCAGCTGATGCTGTCGATCGGCACGCGCTTCCGCACGCGGGGCTTCCAGGACGAGGCCCACAAACAGGCCGCGCTACTGGCCGAACGCAAGGGCTGGTCGCTGGACGAGCTCGCGGATCGCACCATCCCGAGCGCCGGCTTCGACGAGAGCGGAGAGGCCAGCTTCGACTACGGCGCACGCACCTTTCGCGCGCGCCTGAACGCCGCCCTCGAGATCGAGCTGTTCAACCCGGAAGGCAAGCAGATCAGTAGCTTGCCGAACGCACGCAAAGACGAGGATGAAGCCAGGGTCCAGGAGCTCAAGGCGCGCTTGAACGTGTGCAGGAAGGAGCTCAAGAGCGTGCTTTCGCTGCAGAGCCTCCGGCTGTACGAAGCGATGTGCACCGGCAGGCAGTGGAAGGCTGCCGATTGGACCCAGTATCTGCAACGCCACCCGATCGCCGGCCCTCTCGCGCAGCGCCTTGTCTGGCTCGCACGGCCCGGTGATTTGAGCTTCCGGCCGCTCGCCGACGGTACACTGAGCGATCGAGACGACAACGAGCTGCAGCTTCCCGAGGGCACGCTGATCAGCCTGGCGCATGACAGTCAGCTCACACAAGCAGTCTCCGAAGCCTGGTTGCGTCACCTATCAGACTACAAGATCGATCCGTTATTCCCGCAGTTCGGTCGCGGCACCTTTCAACTGTCAGAGCAGGATCGACGAGCCACCGAGCTACACGCCTGGCTCGGCTACGTCTTACCTGCGTTCACCCTGCGCAACCGCGCCACGAAGCACGGCTACGTGCGCGGACCAGCACAGGACGGCGGCTGGTTCGATCGCTACCAGAAGGCATTCCCGAGCCTCGGGCTCACGGCAAACATCGAGTTCACGGGCAACAACCTCCCGGAGGACAATCGCGAAGTCGCCCTGTGCGCCCTCTCGTTCGAGCGCAGCGAGCCACTGCCCCTGGCCGATGTCCCGCCCGTGCTGCTCCAGGAGACCTGGAACGACATGCGCCAGATCGCCGAAGAGGGCGTGTTTCGCGCCGACTGGGACGAGTAGCAATCAGCTCGCGCGACGTCGATCGAGACGCTCGCGCACCGTGCGGAGCAGGTGTTGCAGGTCGTACGGCTTTGCCACGAACTCGTGCGGCGCCGAGGCACCCGGCTCGGGCAGCACGATCTTGTCCAAATAGCCGGAGACGAACAGCACCTGGAGATCGGGAAGGAACTTCTTCAGCTCCTCTGCCAGCTGGTGCCCACCCAACTTCGGCATGACGACGTCCGTGATCAGCAGCTCGATCGTTCCCGAGTGCTGCTCCGCGAGCTGGAGCGCGCTCTCGCCATCGTCCGCGACCAACACCGTATATCCGGCATCGCACAGCGCGCGCTCGAGCGTGCCGCGGACGAGCTCTTCGTCCTCCGCGATCAGCACGGTTTCGTGGCCCGTCTGCGCTGACCCCGCCGGCCCCGGCTGCACACTCGCGGGCGCGTCGTGCGCTTCGGCGGCGCGCGGCAGGTACACTTCGAACGTGGTGCCACCGCCGGCGACGCTCTGGACCGAGATGTGGCCGCCGAGCTGCTTCGCGATGCCATAGCAGCTCGCCAGCCCCAGGCCTGTCCCGTGGCTCTTGGTCGTGAAGAACGGCTCGAAGATGTGAGGACGCGCGCTCTCGTCGATGCCGAGCCCGGTGTCCTGCACGCTCACCACGACGTAGTCGCCGGGTTTGACGTCGGGGTGTTGCGCTTCGAGCGTGGCGTTGCGAATCGCCACCGTCACGCGGCCTCCACTCGGCATCGCGTCGCGCGCGTTCGTGACGAGGTTCAAGACCACCTGTTCGAGTTGGCTGCGGTCCCCCAGCACGGGCCAGGTCTCGTCCACCTCCAGCGTGAGCTCGATCTGCTCGCCCACCACGCGCGACAGGACGCCCGAAAGCTCACGCACGAGCGTGCTCACTCGCACCGGGCGGAGGGCGATCACTTGCTTGCGTGCAAACGCGAGCAACTGCTTCGTGAATGCAGCCGCACGTTCGGAGGCGACGCGGATCGTCTTCAGATGCGTCGCGAGCTGCGCCGGTTTCCGCGCGGCGAGCTCGACCGAGGTCAGGATCGCGGTCAGCAGGTTGTTGAAGTCGTGCGCGATCCCGCCCGCGAGCCGACCGATGGCTTCCAGGCGACGCGCCTCCTGGAGTTGATCGAGCAGGTGTTTCTCCTCGCTGATGTCGCGCACCATCGCGAGTGCGCCTGGCTCGCCCCCGGGCAAGGTGATCGCGCACGCGGCGAGGCTCGTCCAGACTGGGCAGCCGTCCCTGGCACGAAAGCGAAACTCGTGCGCTTCGCTCTCTCCGAGCGCCCGGCGACGCAGCTGGTCCTCGGCCCGCACTCGATCCCCTGCGTCCACGAAGTCCCACAACGTCGAGCTCGCGAGCTCCTCGGTCGAGCAACGCAGCATGCGGGCCATGCGCGCATTGGCGAACTGCGTCCTGCCGGTGAGATCGATCGTCCAGATCCCCTCGAGCGAGGTTTCTACGATCCGCCGGTAGCGTTCCTCGCTCTCCTGCAGGGCGACATCGGCCTGCTTGCGGTAGGTGATGTCGCCGAACGTGCAGACGACGGCATAGGGCTGCTGGCTCGATTCGCGGAACAGGGGCTGCGTGTTGATCGAGATCCAGGTCAGCGTTCCGTCGGGCTTGTGCACTCCCATCTCGACGTTGTGTTGAGCGAGCCCGGTCTGCAGCGTGACCGATGCAGGGTGCGTGTCGCCGGGGAAAGGCGACCCGTCCGAATGAATGGCGTGCCAGCGCGGATCGAGCGAGCTCCGGCCGGCCATCTGCTCGGCGGTCAGGCCCAGGAGGTGCTCGGCGCTCGGGTTGCACGCGACGATCAGGCCGTCTGCATCCTGCACGACCACGCCTTCAGCCATCGACGCGACGACAGAGCCGTAAAGGGCTTCGCCCTCGGCCCAATTCACCTGAAGCTTCTTCAGCATTGCGAGCGCGTGACCAGAACAGGAAGATTTTCGCAGCTGCGAACGCGTCCGTGCAATGTAAGCGCGAACGTACATTCCTACCCAACCAGGCTATGGCGCTCTGGCCGAATCGCGCGCTGGATACGTCTCGGATCATTTGGAAAGGGGTACAGCCATGCAGTCTCCATCCGGTACGACCACGTTCGACCTGAGCGCCCACCAGCTTCACGTATCCGAGGTCCATCACAACCTTCCGGTGAGCACGCTCTACGAGCATTCGATCCGCTACGAGAAGGGCGCGCACATCGCGAAGAACGGAGCGCTCGTCGCCTACTCGGGTGCAAAGACCGGTCGCTCGCCGCAGGACAAACGCGTGGTCAAACATCCCGCGTCCGAAAACGATGTCTGGTGGGGGCCGGTGAACATCCCGTGCGACGAACGCACGTTCGAAGTCAACCGCCAGCGCGCGCTCGACTACCTCAACTTGCAGGAACGTCTGTATTGCTTCGATGGTTTCGCCGGCTGGGATCACAAGTACCGGATCAAGGTGCGCGTGATCTGCTCGCGGCCCTATCACGCGCTGTTCATGCACACCATGCTCATCCGGCCGTCCAAGGACGAGCTCGCGCACTTCGGTGCCCCGGACTTCGTGATCCTGAACGCCGGCGCTTTCCCGGCCAACCGCCTGACGACCGGGATGAATTCGACGACCAGCGTGGCGCTCAGCCTGGAAGGGAAAGAGCTCGTGATCCTCGGCACCGAATATGCCGGTGAGATGAAGAAGGGCGTGTTCACGGTCGCAAACTACTTCGCGCCCAGGCGAGGCGTGCTCTCGATGCACTGCTCGGCCACCGCAGACAAGATCACCGGAGCGTCGTCACTCCTGTTCGGCCTGAGCGGCACGGGCAAGACGACGCTCTCCGCCGATCCCAAGCGCTATCTCATCGGCGATGACGAGCACTGCTGGAGCGACGAAGGCATCTTCAACATCGAGGGTGGGTGTTACGCAAAGGCGATCAACCTGACACCCGAGAGTGAACCAGACATCTTCCAGGCGCTGCGCTTCGGCGCCGTGCTCGAGAACGTCGTCCTCGACGAGGATCAAGCCGTCGACTATGCGGACACGAGCATCACCCAGAACACGCGCGGCGCGTACCCGATCGAGTTCATCTCCAGCGCCAAGATCCCCTGCATCGCGGGTCATCCAACCGATGTCATCTTCTTGACCTGCGACGCGTTCGGTGTGCTGCCACCGGTCAGTGCGCTGTCGCCGGAACACGCGATGTACCACTTCATCAGCGGCTACACCGCGAAGGTCGCGGGCACCGAGGTGGGTGTGACCGAGCCACAGGCCACGTTTTCACCCTGTTTCGGCGGACCCTTCCTGGTCTGGCATCCGAGCAAGTACGCCGAGCTGCTGGCGCAGAAGATGCGGCAGCACCACTCGCGGGTCTGGCTCGTGAACACGGGCTGGGGTGGCGGTGCGTACGGCGTCGGGAAACGCATCAGCCTGAAGGATACGCGCGCCATCATCGACGCGATTCACTCCGGCGCACTGGGCAAGGCCAAGACCGAGCGCGATCCGATCTTCGGCTTCGACATCGTCACCGAGGTCCCCGGCGTGTCGCCAAAGATCCTGCGCCCGCGCGAAGGCTGGAGCGACAAGGCCGCGTACGATGCCGCGGCGAAGAAGCTCGCCACGCTCTTCAACAAAAACTTCGTGACTTACGCCGCGGGCGCAAGTCCAGAGGTCAACGCCGCCGCTCCCAAGGTCTGATCGACCACCCTGGTTACAGCGCTGGAATCTGGCTGCAACACGGGGCTGACATCTGTCATGCTCGAGGCACAGGAGCAGCCGGATGAAGGCTTGGGCGCTGCGGAGTACGCGGATCGTGCAGGGGGACGCTCTGGTTTCCGGCCATCTGCTCGTCGGCGGCGATGGGCGCATCGAGGGCGTGGTGGCCCAGGCACCGACGGATCGCGCGCTCGTGGACGTGGGCACGCACGTGGTCTCTCCGGGCCTGGTGGACTGCCACGTTCACATCAATGAGCCCGGCCGCACCGACTGGGAGGGCTACGAGACGGCGACTCGGGCTGCAGCTGCGGGCGGCGTGACCAGCCTGGTCGATATGCCGCTCAACTGCATCCCGGTCACGACCACGGCCGACGCGTTCGCGCAGAAGCTCGCTGCCTGCCGCGACAAGTGTTTCGTCGATGTCGGCTTCTGGGGCGGCGTGATCCCCGGCAACGCGGGCGAGTTGCCCGCGCTGG
This sequence comes from Polyangiales bacterium, assembly GCA_035274465.1. GTDB lineage: Bacteria > Myxococcota_A > Polyangia > Polyangiales > JAFGIB01 > JADGRF01. Next base: position 30,672 of record DATEOF010000191.1, on the reverse strand, counting down.
CCAGGGCCGGCGTGCTCGGCTGCAAGGCCTTCATGGTGCACTCGGGCATCGACGAATTCCCCAACGCCACGCGCGAGGACTTGCAGCGAGCCATGCCGCTGTTGCGCGACGCGGGCATCCCGCTGCTGGCGCACGCGGAGCTCGACCTCGGCGCCGAAGTCCACGAACACGACCCGCGCGCCTATCGCGGCTACCTCGAGTCGCGACCCACGGCCTGGGAAGACGCCGCCATCGCCCAGCTCATCGAGCTCGCGCGCGGGACCGGTTGCCACGTCCACGTCGTGCACCTATCTGCCGCCAGCTCCATCCCCGCGCTGCGCGCTGCCAAGGCAGAAGGCCTCCGCATCAGCGTCGAGACCTGCCCGCACTACCTCTGCCTCGAAGCAGAAGCCATCCCCGACGGCGCGACCCAGTACAAGTGCGCGCCCCCGATCCGCGATCACAACAACCGCGAAGCGCTGTGGCGAGGCCTGCAAGAAGGCGTGATCGACTTCGTCATCACGGACCACAGCCCCTGCACTCCACAGCTCAAACAGTTCGAACGCGGCCACTTCCACGACGCCTGGGGCGGCATCGCCTCGCTCCAGCTCGGGCTGCCCACGCTCTGGACGCACGCCCGCGAACGCGGGGCCAGCATCCCGCAGCTCGCGCGCTGGATCAGCGAGAACCCGGCCAGGTTCGCCGGCCTGTCGAAGCGCAAGGGCAAGATCGCGCAAGGCTTCGACGCGGACCTGGTCGTCTGGGATCCCGACGCCACGTTCCGGGTCCGCGAACACGACCTGTTCTTCAAACACCGCGTCTCGCCCTACCTCGGCATGGATCTGCGCGGCGTGGTCCGGCGAACCTTCCTGCGCGGCCGCGAGGTGTTCGACGGTGCGGCCCACTCCGCAGGGCCGATCGGCCAGATGCTCCTGGGTCGCGATGACTGACCGCTCCATCGTCTTCGATCGAGCCGCCGAGTATTACGATCGCACGCGTGGCTATCCCGACAGCGTCGGCGATCAGGTGGCGGAGCTGTTGTGCCACGCGGGCGCGCTCGGACCCGAGAGCACCGTGCTCGAGGTCGGCGTCGGGACGGGGCGCATCGCGCTGCCGCTGGCGACGCGCGTGCGGCGTGTGGTCGGCGTGGATCTCTCGCGACCGATGCTCGCGCGGCTCGCGGGCAAGCCCGGCAGCGATCGAGTGCGCCGCGTCCTCGCCGACGCGAGTGCGCTGCCGGTCGCGGATGCGCGCTTCGATGCGGTGGTGAGCCTGCACCTCTTTCACCTGCTGCCGGCCTGGCAACGCGCGATCGCGGAGGTACGACGCGTGCTCGCGCCGCACGGGCGCTACCTGAGCGCCGCGGACCAGCAACTGTTGCCCGAGCTCTGGGAAGAAGCCTACGCTGGCATGGTCAAACGCACGCACGTCGGCGTCGCGCACGACGACTGGGATTTCCCGCTGCGGTTTGGCTTTCGAGCGGACGGCGAGCCGCACACGCTGCGTTACCCCGTACGCGTAGCGTTCGAGCAGTTTCTAGCGGACCTCGAAGCGCGCGTGTGGTCGATCACCTGGTCCATGGCCGACGACGAACACGCGCAGCTCGTGCACAACATGCGAGCCGCGATCATCCGCCGCTACGGCAGCATGTCCAGCGTGCTCGACGTGGAACGCACCGTCACGGTCCGCGTCTTCGCCCCAGCGGGCTGACCGCGCCTTACTTCACGAACCGCGAGAAGCCATTTGTAAATGACAGGGTTGTCAGCGAGGCAGTTTTCCACGGCCTGGCCATCTGGAGACATGGCTGGCTTTCCGATTGGAATCGGCCTAATGCAGCCTTGCGATGCAAAACAAGATCGTCTTCTGGGTGATGGTTTGTGCACTCCTGGCTGCTTCGGGGCTCGCGCACGCGCAGCAAGCGGCCCCCGAAGCATCGAGTGCGTCCGATACCAGCAAGGCCAACAACCCCTTGACGGCGGCCATCGGCGTCAACTTCCAGGACTACTATGCGCCGGCGCTGTACGGTGCTCCCGACGCGAATACGAACACGTTCCTGTTTCGCGGCATGTTCCCGGTCCAGGCGGGTCTAGTACAGCTCGTGCGCGTGACGCTGCCGGTCATCACCGCGCCCGCAGGCACCGGCGAGGATCCGCAGTCGGGCCTCGGCGATCTCAACCTGTTCGACATCTTCCTGCTGACTGGGCCCGACGCCGCGGTGCAGTTCGGCATTGGCCCGCAGCTCACGTTTCCCACGCACACCCACGACGCACTCGGCTTCGATGCGTTGCAGCTGGGAGCGGCGGTCACGCTGATCTACCAGCCGAGTCCACTACTGCTGCTCGGCGGCCTGATCACCTGGCAAACCAAGATCTCGGGCGACGACAAAGCCAACCAATTGATGACGCAACCGTTCGTGATCTTGCAGGTGGGTGGCGGCTTCTACCTGCGCTCGACCGCCATTCCGACCTTCAACTTCGTGACGGGCGACTATGCGGTCCCGTTCGGGGTCGGCGTCGGCAAGGTGATGCGGGTGGACAAGGTGGTGTTGAACATGTTCATCGAGCCGCAGTACACGTTCCTGCACGACGGCATCGGCCAGCCGGAGTTCCAGCTGTTCACCGGCATCAACCTGCAGATTTTTTAGAGGACCGCACATGCTTCGAAGCACGATGACCCGAACCGCGCTCCTGCTGCTCGCGAGCGGATGCGCCACGAGCTTCACCGGATCGGCCGAGATCGAAGGCGGCAGGCCGGGTTGCGAAGCCAAGTGCCTCGCCGTCGGCCTCACCATGCAGGCCTACGTCTTCATGGGCGAGTACTCGACCGCCTGCGTCTGCGCCCCGAAAGACGCGACCAGCGGCTCGAGCTCGGCCCCGACAGCTGCGACAGCCGCGGTCGCAGTCGGCGTCATGACGCAGATGCGGGACGCGGCGGACCAGTTCTGCGCGGATACCGACTGCGGGCGGTTTTAAGGCGCCTGCTTCGCTTGCCGCGCCAACCAGGCTTGATGGTGGGCGCGCAGCAGCGCGATGGCTTCGTCCGCGTTCCTGGCGCACTGCGGGATCGCGAAGTCTTCGGGGCTCGCGAGCGGCGTATCCGTGCTGCTCATCGCGTTCCTGGCCCACTCGACCAGGCCCGGCCACATCTCTCCCACGAGGATCAACGGCGTGTTTTCGAGGTGACCCACCTGCAGCAACTGCCAGATCATCATCAGCTCGAGCACGGTCCCGATGCCGCCCGGAGCGACGATGAAAGCGTCCGACGTCAACACGAACTGATGCAGCCGCGTGAAGAACGTCCGGTGCTCGAAGGAGTCGGTCACGAAGGCATTGCTCGACTGCTCGAACGGTAGCGCGACGCGGATGCCGACCGATTGCACCCGGTCCGGCGATGAAGCCGCGCCTTCGTTGGCAGCTTGCATCAAGCCCGGGCCCCCACCCGTGATGATGTCGCATCCCATCTCCGCGAGCGCGGCGGCGGCGCGCTTGGTGGCCTCGTAGCCCGGGCTGCCCGGCTTCGTGCGCGCTGAACCGAAGATGGTCACGCGGTAGCGTTCGCGCCGCGAAGGCGTGAGGCGCGTGAGTTGATTCACCACGTCCCACAGGCCCAGCATCGCCTGCCCGAGCAGCTCTTTGACTGCGCCCTCGTCTGCCAGGCTGATCTTGCCTTCGTTCGAGGCGGCGTCCTTCGTGCTCATCTTCGTATCTCCTCCGTCAGTAACCTATGGAGTTTATTGACTTCGCGCCGTCTGCGAAAGAGACTGCCGCGCTGCGAAGCCCGTATGCTACTCGAACTCATCGTCGCGTGTTGCCTGCTCGGCATCACAGTGATCCTCCACGCGTCCGGCTTCGTGCTGTTGCTGCGGAGCCTTGGAGGTTCGCCAGGCTGGTCGGAACCGGGCTTCGTTCGCGTCACTTGGCTGCTCATCGTCGTGGCCTGGGCACTGCTCGCGCTGCATCTACTGGAGATCACGCTCTGGGGGCTCTTCTACTGGTGGGCCGGTTGCCTGCCAGACCTGGAGACGTCGTTCTATTTCTCCGGCGTCACCTACGCGACCCTCGGCTACGGCGAGGTGGTGCTCTCACGAGATTGGCGACTGCTCGGTCCACTCGAGGGACTCGTCGGCATCATCATGTGCGGGCTCTCGGTGAGCTTCTTCTTCGTGATCGTGTCCAAGGTCATCCTGGCTCGAGCCGAAAACGGCCGCACGCCGACACAGCCTTGACGTGGCCGCCACGCATCGGCATCGTGACAGGCTTCGATGCCGACACGGACGCTGCGCGCCTTCGGGCTTTGCTGCTTGCTCGCGCTGACCGCGCCGGCGGCAGCGCAGGAAGACCCGGTGGCGGAAGAAGAGCCCGCGGACAAAAAGCCCGGGGATGACGGCTGGCCCGATATCAGCAGCTTCTTGGACCAGAAGTTCGGCTTCTTGCCGATCGTCGTGCCCATCACCGAGCCCGCGGTGGGCTATGGCGCCGCGTTCGGCGCCGCCTTCCTGAGCAAACCGTTCGGCGCCGCGCGCCAGGGCCTGGGCCGACCGAACGTCACGTTCGTGGGCGGCATGGCCACCGAGAACGGCAGCTGGGGCGCGTTCGCGGCCGACATGCGCTACTGGCTCGATGATCGGCTGCAGACGCTCGCCGGCGTGATCTACGCAGACGTGAACCTCGACTTCTACGGCATCGGCGAGGACAGCGTGCTGGCCGACGACCCACTACGCTACACGCTCAATCCGGTGGGGATCGGCTTGCAGGCCAAGTACCGGGTCGGCGATACGAACATCTGGGGTGGGCTCAGCTACGCATTCGCGGTGATGCAGGTGAAGTTCGATCCCGCGGCGAACGAAGCCGAGCTACCCGAGTTCGACGAAACTTCCCGCGTCGCGGGCCTGACCTTGGTCGCGAGCTACGATTCCCGCGACAACCTGTTCACGCCGCTGCGCGGCACCTTCGCCGAGCTCTCGTTCGGCTTCTTCGGCAAGTACCTGGGCGGTGAGGACAACTTCGAGCGCCTGGGCCTCGTGGCAATCCAGTACATCCCGCTGCCGTTCAACCTGTACTTCGGTGCTCGCGGCGACTTCTCGGCGAGCTTCGGCAATGCGCCCTTCTACCTCCAACCCTACGTCGACCTGCGCGGCATTCCGGTCATGCGCCACCAAGGCGAGGAAGTCGCGCAGCTGGACACCGAGTTGCGCTGGCAGTTCTGGGGCCGACTCAGCGTGCTCGCGTTCATCGGCGTGGGCGGTGCGTGGAACGACTTCGAGCACGTCGACAACTTCACCGGCATCGTGGCGGGAGGGCCGGGCATCCGCTACGAGCTCGCGCGCGAGTACGGCATTCACATGGGGATCGACGTCGGCTTCAGCCGAGATGCGACCGCGTTCTACATCCAGGTCGGCAACGCCTGGTTCCGACCCTGACTAGCCCATGCGCAGCCCGTGGCTATCGCCCGCTTGCAAGAGGCCTGCGGCGAGGGCCTGCATCAGCGGTGCCTGTGGTGAGTTCTGCCTCGGCCCCGGCGGGATCTCGACGACGGCCACACCTGCAAGGACACTGGTCGATTCGATCACGCAGTTGAGCGGCAGCAGCTCATGGCTGCGACCCTGGACCTGGATCGTCGCGGGCAGCGTGGCCTCTCCGCCACCGGCGTTGGTCTCGATCTCGTCGAGCTGCTCGGCGAGGTGCTGCTGTTCGGCCACGTAGGCGGAGACACGTTCGGCGACCTCGGCGGGTGGTGTCGAATCCCCTTGCACCGCGCGCAGCACCGGCCCGGCCGGCGTGAGCAGGAACAGGTACCCCTCGCGAGCCACGTGTGCCGCGCAGATCATCTGCAGTGCGAAGCGCGCCCGCTCCTCGGTGCTACGGTGTTCCGCCAGGCTGCGCGACACCATCGTGATCATCTCCGCGCTGCTGAGCGAGTGGCTGCCGGTCGCGGCGAGCGCCTGGAAGTCCGGAATGGACAGCCTGGGCTGCATACCCGCGCGTGCAGCCTCGTTCATCAAGCGCTCGTAGCGAGCCCCGAGTGTCGTGCGCGCTCCGTGGCGATACTCGCGTGCCGCCAGCTCGGAGAAGCGCTGGAAAGCCGCCGAGTCGCTGGTCCAGATCGCGATGCGCGCTCGCGCCTCGTAGCTGAGCCCCATGCGCAGCCCGGCCGAACCGAGCGCGTTCTGCTGAGCGATCAAGCTATCCAGGCGCTCGGCCCCGCGCGCGTCTCCGAGCTTGCCTTCTGCCAGAGCGAGCACGCGGATGACGTCGAACACGCTGACACCACCGCCGCCCTTGCCTTCGGCTGCCGCCAGTGCCGCCGAGGCCACGTCGCGCGCCTCGGCGTCCCGACCGAGCCCCATCAGGCACTCGGCGAGACCCGCATGCGAAGCCAACCAGGTCCAGAAGTACACATCGCGGCCCTGTGCGATGCATGCCTCGAACTTCGTGCGCGCCGCCTCGTAGTCTCCGCGCGCGAGCTCGAAACAACCTTCGGCATCGAGCAACACCGGAACCCAGTTCGGGTAGCGTGCCGCCAATGGCTTCAGCTGCTCGATGGTTTGAGTGAGACCACCCAGGTGAAGACATTTCGCATACGCGAACACCTCGAAGGTGAGCGACGAATGGAACATCTGCGGCAGGCGCAGCTGGAGTGACAAGACCTCCGCCTGCCGGCGCAGGAGCTCGGCCCCATCGGCGTCGCCATGCTCCAGCCGCACGATCTTCCGCAAGTTCAGCGCGCTGATGCGCTGGAAGGGATCCGAGTGCAGGCGCTCTGCCAGGCTCGCCGCCGAGACGAGCCCGAGCTGCGCCTCGGTCAAGCCGAGCGCGAACATGACTGCGTTGCGCATGGAGCCGACGAAGACCGGTTCGCCCTCACTCATCGCTTCGAGCTTCGCGATCGTCTCGCGCCAGATCTCGCACGCGCGCTCGTACTTGCAGTTGCAATGGGCCTCGCGGCTACCGAACATGTTGAGCCAGATCGCGTGCAGCAGCGGCGACAGCGGCGTGTACGGTTCGAGGATGTCCGGCAGGCCGTACAACAGCTCGCTGTTCAGCGAGCGCGCGCCCTCGACCACGGCGATGACCACGTACTCGCCGAGCTTGCGGATCGCCTGGTCGACTGGGTACACGCGTTCGCTCTCGGGAGTCGCGACGTAGCGCGCGTGCGCCCGCGTCAGCGCGCTCGTCAGCCGTTCCTGCGGCGTCGCACTCTCGGTGTCGCTGCGGTAGAGGTCGAGGCCCGCATCGTGCGAGAGCTGTTCGAGCCAGATGCGCGCCGAGGCGCCATCGGCTGGTGCCCGGCTCGCCACGCTACCCAGATACTGCCAGCGTCGAAGCTCATGCAACACGTGCGGGCTGCGCCCCAGCCTGCGTGCGGTCTCGATGGCGCGCGGGTAGCACCAGGCCAGGCGCCCGCCGTCTCGCTCGGCCACCCGCACGACCTCGGTCGAAGTGAGCGGCGCGTCGCTGCGCGCGGTGAGCGCCGCGAGCCCGCGTTCGTCGAACCCGCCTGCGAACGCGTGATGCACGACGCCGATGGCGAACTTGCCCTCGTACATGTCCGCGAGCGCGTGGTGCAGACGCTTGGTCCGGTCTTCGTCGAGGTCGGCGCGGAAGGCTGCGCTCCAGACGCTGTTGGCCAGGCGGTACACCGCGCCGTCGCGAAGCACTGCTCCCGCTTCGAGCAACTCGGAGAGCGCGAGATCCACCTCGCGCGAGCTGGCCGCGGGCAAGAGCGCTCGGTAGTCCAGGTCGGAAAACTCCTCGAAGAATGCCAGCGCCTGCGCCTCGGCGAGCCAGCGTGCGTGCTGCGAGAACCGCGATATGCGCGCGTGCATCGCGGCGGAGGCGCTGCGCGGCAGATCCTCCGCGGACAGCTTGCCCGGCAGTGTCCAGCTGCCGGAGGTGTAGCGGATCGTCCCGCGATCGACGAGGTACTGCGCGAGCTCGAGCGTCTGCAACGGGTTGCCGAGCGCGACCCGGTGCAGCTCTTCGCTGAGTAGATCGAGGTTGGCCACCGCGCCAAACAACGAGTCGAGCAGCTCACGCGTCTGTGCCCGCGTGAGCGGCAAAAGGACGAACACGCTGCAACGGCGTGCCAACGCATCCAGCGCCGCGATCTCCCCGGATTCGCTGTCTGCGGTGAGTGCGATCAGGATCCCGCCCCGATGCGTGTTGTCGAGCAGCTCGGCCAACAAGGCTGCCGACGGCTCGTCGATCTTGTGCACGTCGTCGACGGCGATCAGCAGCGGATAGGTGCGGCTGACGCCCAGGAAGAAGCGGCGCAGGAGCTTCTGCGCGAGACCGGCATCCAGCTCCGAGAGCCTTCGCAGGTTGGGCCGCACCTGTTCGTCGTTTGCGGCGACGGCATCGGCAAACAGCTCCGGTACGGCAGCGATCTCCGCAGCGCGCGGCAGCGTGTCGAGGATGTGGCGCACCAGGCGCTGCGCGACCGCGAACGGCTCGCGCGCACCGGTGGCCGTCGCGCGCGACACCGTGAAACCCTGAGTCAGCGCTTCCAGCGCGTACGCGTCCAGCAGCCGCGAGCGCCCCAGACCGGGAGCGGCCTGGACGAGCAGTCCAGCCGCACGCAACAGGCGCGAGTTGCGCAGCGCATCGCGCAGCTTTGCCAGCGCTGCGTCGCGCCCGACCAGCTTGGGCGTCGAGAGATAGGCGCGAGAAACGGCCTCCGACTCCTCGGAGCGCAGACCGGCGACTGCAGCCAGGCGCTGCATGACTTCGTAGGCACTCGCCGGTCGCATCGCGGGCTCGATGCTCATCAACGCGAGCACCAGGTCATCGAGCGCTGCGGGGATGTCGAGAACGAGGGCCGAGGGCGCGCTCGGCTTCGATTCCCACTCCGTGAGCAACTCGGAGAACGTGCGCGCGGTGTAGGGCCGGCGGCCGGTGAGCGCGTAGTACAGCGTGACTCCGAGTGAATACAGATCGGTGCGCGCGTCGAGCGCGAGCCGCTGGAGCGTCTCCGGCGCGGTGAACGTCGGCGTACCGATCACGTCCGAACCGCCGGCGCTCATCGGCGACATGGCACCGAAGTCGATCAGCTTCGCAGTACCCGCCTGCGTGCAGCGGATGTTGCGCGGGGTGATGTCGCGGTGGAGCAAGCGCCGCGAGTGCAACAGAGCCAGCGCCGAACACACGCCGAATGCCACCTGGCAGGCATCACGCCACGGCAGCGGGGCCCGATCGCGCAGGTCGCCACCGTCCAGCAGCTCCATTGTGTAGTAGGGCGCGCCGTGCGCCGCGATGCCGTAGTCGAACACGCCGATCACGTGTGGATGATTCAGCTGCGCGAGTGTGTGGAATTCACGCTCGAAGAGCGCAGCCAGGTGAGCCCGCTCCGGTGCCTCCGGATCCACGGTGAGCTGCTTCAGCGCGACTTGCCGACCGAGCGCGCGGTCGGTCGCGCGATGGACCTTGGCCATACCGCCTTGACCCAGCAGCTCGTGGAGCTCGTAACGGCTCGCGAATCGGTCCTCCTCCGGGACCGCGGCCTGATCTGCGGGGAGCGATCGGGTCATCGGCTCCGCAGTGATGTTACACCGCTCGACCACTAGGCGCGAAGGTCAGTGGTGCGCACACGCCACCGCCAAGCGCTTACACGAGCCCGCTACTTCGTCCCGACCATCACGAACGCGGGGTGACCGGGAATGCGGCGCGGGCCATCGCAATCGCGCAGGGGCAGCTGAGCCCAGAGCGCGCGGGCTTCATCGAGGTCGATCGACTGGCGCGCGACGATCGCGGAGAAGTAGACCGAGAGCAGCTGCCGTGCGGGCGGCAGCAGCGGCGTGCGAGCCGCGAAGTCCAGCACGTCCTGGTAGCTGCAGCCGCGGTTGACGTCCATGGCGAGCAGTCGGCCGCCGCGACGCAGCACACGATGGCACTCGTGCAGCACGCGAACCTTGTCCTCCACTTGCTTCAACGGTCCGGCGCAGTACACCGCGTCGAACGACTCGGATGCGAATTTCAAATCCAGCGCATCGCCCAGATCGAAGCTGGTCTTGTCGCTGACGTTGGCACGTCGCGCCAACGCAGCGGATCGCTTGACCATGGTGCTGGAGATGTCGACGCCCACCACGCGCAGATCGGGTCGGTCCTGAACGATCTGCACGGCGTGCTGCCCGCCGCCGCAGCCCACGTCCAACACGCGCGCGCCCGGAGGCAAGTCTCTGATCAGGCGTTCATGCAAATCCAACTGCAGGGCGGCCACGACAGCAGGCGAGACCCAACGATCGTAGAACTCCCAGAACAGGTTCGGCACCGGCGTGGACCAGTCGAAGACGGACAAGGGCACTCCTTGGCAACGGCAATGCGCGGCACTTTACTGCGGAAATGCGTTGCACACGAGGTGATGTTTTCTTGGCGCGACGCAGGGGTTTGTTCCAAAACTGACCCAGGAGCAATGACCGTGTCCAACCCGCCGCGCATCGTTGCCTCGCGAGAATGCCCATGGTTTACGGTCGTACTGCGCGATGATGGCATCCTGGCGTATCACCCGAGACCGGGATTGGTGCTCACACACGAGGTCGCGCTGCGCGTCCTCGAGCTGGGCCTGCAGGTGACACGGGGCCCGGCACCCACGCTGGTGCTGATGCGAGACATGGCGCGTGTGGAGCGCGAGGCGCGGTCTCTTTTCGCCTCGGAAGCCTACATGCGACTATGCAGCCAGACGGCAGTCGTGGTGGGCTCACCCGTGAGTCGGGTCATCGCCAACTTCTTCCTCGGACTCAATCGACCCAAGTACCCGTACCAGGTCTTCGACGATCCAGAGCTTGCGACCGAGTGGCTACGAGGATTCGTCTCATGACTCAGGACGACCGGATCGATCAGGTGCTGCGGCTGGTGCTCTCGCTGGCCGCGGGGGATCTCGATGCGCGGCTCGAGACCGGCACGCGGCGTCAGCCCCTCGATGGCGTGATCGAAGGCCTCAACATGCTGGCGGAGGAGCTCTCGGCCTCGATGGCGGCGCTCAAGCGGTCGGAGGAGAGCTTCCGGTCGCTGATCGAACGCTCACCCGACGCGATCTTCGTGCATCGAGCGGACGGTCTGGTGTACGCGAACGCGACCGCGCTGGCCTTGCTGGGCGTGAGCGAGGCCTGTGAGCTCGGCGCGTGCAGCCTCCCGCCGCTGCTCTGCGCTGCGGCGGACGGGGAAAAGAAACGCGCCGGGCAGCTCACTCGCCGAGACGGCTCCAAGCTGGACGTGGACGTGGCGTCGATCTCGGTCAACTTCGATGGCGTCCCCGCGACCCTTTCGATCGCGCGCGACATCTCCGCGCACAAGGAGCTCACCGCGCGCGCGATGGAGATGGATCGGATGATCGCCGTGGGCACGCTGGCCGCAGGCGTCGGTCACGAGATCAACACGCCGCTCGCGTACGTCCTCGGCAACCTCGATCTCGCGCTGCAGGAGCTGGCCGCCGCCGAGAACGGCGCGCGCCGCGAGGTCAGCCTCACGCCGCGCTCCGATCTGCGACAGATCCTGAAGGACGCGCGCGAAGGTGCCGAGCGGGTGCGCGAGATCGTGCGAGATCTGCGCACGTTCTCGAGCACGCAGGCGACGGACGAGCTCACATTCGAGCTCGCGCCGGTGCTGGGCTCCGCGATCCAGATGGCCCAGAACGAGATCCGCCATCGAGCGCGCCTGGTCCGCGACTTCCGCGACGTGCCGATGGTCAGCGGCAGTCCGTCGCGGCTCGGTCAGGTATTCCTCAACTTGCTGGTCAACGCCGCGCACGCGATCCCGGTGGGATCCGCGGACGCGCACACCATCACCGTGCGCGTCTCGGGCGAAGGCAAGGAAGTGCGCGTCGAGGTCTCCGATACAGGCATCGGCATCGAGCGCGATCACCTCGCCCGGGTGTTCGATGCGTTTTTCACGACCAAGCCGACCGGACATGGAACGGGCCTCGGGCTGTTCGTCTGCAAGCGCATCGTGGGCGAGCACGGCGGCAGGATCGAGGTGCGGAGCGAACCGGGTCGAGGCTCCACGTTCAGCGTCCTTCTGCCGGCCCGACATGACGCTCTGCGGCAGACCGCACACGTCGCGAATCCATCGCCGGCACAGCCGCGACGGGTTCGGGTGTTGGTCGTGGACGACGAACCTCGCATCGCGCGCGGCCTGGCTCGCGCGCTGCGCCGAGAGCACGACGTCTCCACGCTCAGCTCGGCGCGCGAGGCGCTGAAGTGCCTGATCGAGAGCGACAGCTTCGACGCCGTGCTGTGCGACGTGATGATGCCGGAGATGACCGGCGTCGACTTGCACCGCGAGCTCGAGCGCCGCCGGCCGGAGCTCGCACGCCGCGTGCTGTTCTTCACCGGGGGCGCGTTCACGCCGTCCACGCAGGAGTTCGTGCGGCGCATGGCCGATCGCTGCCTGGAGAAGCCCTTCAACCTGGCCGAGGTACGGCGCAAGCTCGCGAAGATCAGTTTGTCGGATTAGCCTTGCGCATCTCCAGCGCCACGTCCTCGATCATGTCTTCCTGGCCGCCGACCGTCTTGCGCTGCCCGAGCTCGACCAGGATGTCTCGGGACGACAGGCCGTACTTCGCCGCTGCCCGCTGGGCGAAGAGCAGGAACGAGGAGTAGACGCCGGCGTAGCCGAGGATCAGCGCGTCGCGATCGATGCGCACCGGCGTGTCCATCATCGGCACGACGAGGTCTTCCGCGACGTCCATCAGCTTGTAGAGGTCGATGCCGTGCTCGATGCCCATGCGCGTCAACACGGCGACGAAGACCTCGAGCGGCGTGTTACCCGCGCCTGCGCCCAGGCCCGCGCACGAGCCGTCGATGCGATTGGCGCCGACGTCCAGCGCCGCCAGCGAGTTCGCGACGCCCATGGCGAGGTTGTGGTGGCCGTGAAAGCCGAGCTCGGTGCCCGGGTGCAGGCGCTCTCGCAACAAGCCCACGCGCGCCGTGACGTCCGCTGGCAGCATGTAGCCGGCGGAGTCCGTCACGTACACGGTCTGCGCGCCGTAGCTCTCCATCAAGAGCGCCTGCTCGAGCAGCTGCTCGGGCGGAGTGCGGTGCGCCATCATCAGAAAGCCCACCGTGTCCAGGCCGAGCTTCCGCGAGAGCCCGATGTGCTGGCGCGAGACGTCTGCCTCGGTGCAGTGAGTCGCGACGCGGATGCACCCTACCCCGCAGTCGGCCGCCATGCGCAGGTCATCGACCGTGCCGATGCCCGGCAAGAGCAGCGCCGAGATCCGAGTGCGCTTCATCCGCGAGCAGACCGCGCGCAGGTACTCCTCGTCCGTGTGCGCGGGGAAGCCGTAGTTGATCGACGCACCGCCCAGGCCGTCGCCATGCGTGACCTCGATCAGCGGCACACCCGCCTCGTCGAGCGCGCAAGCGATCGCGATCATCTTCTCGAGCGGGATCTGGTGGCGCTTCGGATGCATGCCGTCGCGCAAGCTCATCTCGTGCAACCGGAGCGGGTGCCGCGACTTCATCGGGAACCTCCCAGCAGTTGCTCCGCGATCACCTCGCCCGTACGGCGCGCGGCTGCGGTCATGATGTCCAGGTTGCCCGAGTACTTGGGCAGGTAGTCGCCCAGGCCTTCGATCTCGAGGAAGGTCGTCACGCGGTGCTGATCGAACACCGGCCCGTTCTTCAGGCGATAGCCCGGGACGTAGCGCTGCACCTCGCGGATCATGTCGTGGATCGAGGCCGTGATCGCCTGCTCGTCCGGCGCGCTCTCGGTGAGGCAGTGGATCGTGTCGCGCATGATCAGCGGCGGTTCCGCAGGATTGAGGATGATGATCGCCTTGCCACGCTTCGCCCCGCCCACGCTCTCGATCGCGCGCGCAGTCGTGCGCGTGAACTCGTCGATGTTGTTGCGCGTGCCCGGCCCCGCCGAACGCGAGGCCACGGTCGCCACGATCTCCGCGTAGCTCACGGGCTGCACGCGGCTGACGGCGGCGACCATCGGGATCGTGGCCTGTCCGCCGCACGTCACCATGTTCAGGTTCATGGCGTCGGTGTGCAGGTACTGCTTCAAGTTCACGGGCGGCACGCAGTAAGGTCCGATGGCCGCGGGTGTGAGGTCGACCATCCGGACACCGCGCTCGACGAGCTTGCGCGAGTTCTCCGCGTGGGCGTAGGCGCTGGTCGCGTCGAAGGCGATGCGGATCTGCTCGCGCTCCAGGTGCGGTAACAGCCCATCGACGCCCTCGGCAGTGGTCAACAGGCCGTGGTCGCGCGCTCGCGCCAGACCCTCCGACTGCGGCTCGATGCCCACCATGATCCGCGGCGCGATCCACTCGCTCCGCAACAACTTGTACATCAGGTCGGTGCCGATGTTGCCCGAGCCGATGATCGCAGCATTGAGCTTGGCCATGCGCTCACCTCAACCAAATCGCACGCGCGCCTCGCCGATGCCAGCGATGCGCAATTCCATCCGATCACCGGCTCGCACCGGCTCGAGCGGCACGAGCGACCCGGAGAGGATCACCTCGCCCGCACGCAGCGGCTCGCCGCGCTCTCCGAGCGTGTTGGCGAGCCAGGCCACGGCGTTCAGCGGCGAGCCGAGCGCCGCCGCACCCGCGCCCGTGCTCAGCAGCTCGCCGTTCTTCCACACCACCATGCCGCAGGTCACGAAGTCCACGCCGCGCGGCGGGACCTTGGTGCTCCCCAGCACGAACATGCCGGACGAGGCGTTGTCCGCGATCGTGTCCTGGATGCGGATCTTCCAGTCCGCGATGCGCGAGTCGACGATCTCGAAGCAGGCTTGCACGTACGCCGTCGCGGCCAGCACCTCGCTCGCGCTCACGCCCGGGCCCACCAGATCCCGCTCGAGCACGAAGGCGATCTCGCCCTCCGCGCGCGGCGCGATGAGGAGGGTGCTGATCGGCAGCTCGGCGCCGTCCTCGAACGACATGGCGTCGGTGAGGTAGCCGAAGTCCGGCTGATCCACGCCCAGCGCCACCTGCACGACCTTGTTGGTCACGCCCGTCTTCTTGCCGACCACGCGCTCGCCGTCGCGCAGGCGGCGCGCGAGCAAGTGGCGCGAGATCTGGTAGGCGTGATCGATGGTGATGCCGGGCTCGCGGTCGGTCAGCGGCGAGAGCGTGCGCCGCTCGCGCAGCGCGCTGTACAGGGCATCTCCGTGCTGGGCGATATCTATCATTCGCGCAAGAACTCGCTCGAGAGTTGGTTGAACAGTGCCGCGCGCTCGACCATCACCCAGTGGCCGCAGCGCGAGATCCGCATCACGCGCGAGTCTTTGCAGCGCGTGGACAGGATCTCGGCGCCGCTGACGGGGCAGAACTGATCGTCGTTGCCCCACAGGCCGAGCACCGGACAGCTCAGCGTCTCGAGCTGGCCGGCGAGCTCGGGCACGCGCAAGGTCGTGAACAAGCGCTTGGGTTGCTCCTGCGCGATCTCCCAGCGCTGCGAGACGAGGTCGTCGGTGATCCACTGCGGATCGTACACCTGCAGGCTCAGCACCTTGCGTAGACTGTCGCGCGTCAGGCCCTCGGGCGCGGTGATCGCCTTGTACATCGAGCGAATGCCGCGCTGCTCCATGTAGCGCTCGCGCGCCTCGAGCCCGCCGGGAGCCATCAAGATCAGCTTCGAGACCAGCTGCGGCTCGTCGAGCGCGAGCTGGATCGACATCGCACCACCATGCGAGTTGCCGACCACCGCGCAGCGCTCGATGCCCAGGCCGCGCAGCAGCGCCCTGAGCCCGCCGAGCACGAACGGCAAGTCGTAGTCCACCTCGGGCTTGCTCGAGCGCCCGAAGCCCAGGCTATCCGGCACGATGGCGCGAAAGCCGCGCTCGACGAGGTGCGGATAGTTGCCCTGGAAGTTGCTGTAGCCGCTCGCGCCCGGCCCGCTGCCGTGCACGAACACGACCGGGAAGCCGCTGCCCACGTCGTGATAGTGCACGCGCAAACCGTCGCCGACGTCCGCGTAACGCCCTACCGGGATCGATGCGTTCATGGTCGCTTGCCCTCGCGCGATGCGAACACGATCGGCGGGTGGTGGCCCCACTCGCTGATGCGGTCGTAGGTGGTCGGCTGCCAGGTCGAATCATCGATCTCGCGTCCGCCGCAGCCGAACTCGAACTGAAGGCCCGACGGCGTCTTGGCGTAGAACGAGAACATGCGGTCGTTCGGGTGCCGCCCGAGCGTCTGCATGATCGGCACCTGCGCGCGCAAGGCGCGGTCGAAGCACAGACCCACGTCGTCCATCGCGGCGGCTTCGAGCATGAAGTGGTGGATGCGCTTGCGCTGGCGCTTGCCGATGGCGAGGCTGTGGTGGCGCTTGTTGACGTGGAAGAACGCGATGTCGACCTCGTGGCCGAAGTACACGCAGCGGATCTCGTCGCTCAGGCGAAAGCCGAGCACGTCGCGGTAGAAGGCGATGCTGCGCGCCGGATCGTCCGCGCCGATCACCACGTGGCCGAGTCCGAGGTCGTCGGCGATGAAGCGCGAGCAGAGCACGGGTGTGGGCGCCGCCGGCTCGAGCCTGGGCCCACAGAACACCTCGGTCGGAGTGCCCGCGGGATCGTCGAACTTGATCAGCGCCTCGACCTTGCGCCGCGCGCACTGCTCCGGTGTTCCGACGACGTGTTCTGGCAGCTTCGCCGCGAGCGCCGCGAGCGCCGCGCGGTCCGCGACTTCCCAGCCGATCGCGCTGGCGTCATCGAGCGGGCCCGGCTCGACGAAGAAGCGCTGCGGGTAGCGATCCATGCGCAACGAGAAGCCGCCATTCGGCAGCTCCTCTCCCAGCGTCAGGCCCAGGGTCTGCTCCGCGAAGCTGCGCCAGGCCGGCAGCGAGCTCACCTCGAACGCGAGGTAGCCCAGTTGCAGTACTTGGGTCATATGAAGAAGTCGGTGTTGGGCTGCCCGAGCTCGACCGCGCCCAGGTTGCGCGCGGGCTTGTCCGGGTTGTTCGCGTAGTGCGCGCGCGCGGCGTTGGCATCGAGCCAGCAGCGCAGCAGCGGATGCCCGAGGAACAGCACCCGGCCGCCCGCCGCGTTGAACAGCGAGCTCACCAGCGTGGCGCAGCGGTCGGCTGCGTGCGACGAGTCGTTGCGGAAACGCACGCGCGTCTGCACGGATGCCTGCTCGCCGCGCTCGGCGTGCTGCATCAGCACGCTCATGTTGCGGAACAGCACGAGCTTGAGCTCGTCGAGCGCGACGGTCGCCTCTGCACACAATCGCTGCACGTTGGGGTCGATCGCGACCTTGGCACCGTCGCCCGCGCCCACGCGCTTGGACGCGGTGGCCACGAACGCCTCGAGCGCAGTCTCGGCGATGCCGATGCAGCTGGTCGACACCGAGCGCACGAACAGCTGCCCGAACGGCAGGCGGTAGAGCGGCGCAGTGTTGAGCGAGTGGCCCGGGCTCTTGCCGCGGAAGCCGTCCATCAGCTTGTGCGTGCGATGTTCGGGGACGAAGGCGCCGTCGACCACGATGTCTTTGCTGCCGGTGCCGCGCAGGCCGATCGTGTTCCAGTTGTCCTCGATGCGGTAGTCGCTGCGCGGCAACAAGAACGTGCGCATGTCCGGCGCCTTCGCGTCCGGCTCGACGGGAGCGAAGCCGCCGAGGAACACCCACTGGCAATGATCGGAGCCGCTCGAGAACGACCAGCGCCCGCTCACCTTGTAGCCGCCCGGCACGCGCTCGACCTGGCCGGTCGGTGCGTACGACGAGGAGATCAGGACCGAGTTGTCCGCTCCCCACACCTCGCGCTGCGCCTGCTCGGGAAACAGCCCCAGCTGCCAGGCGTGCGCGCCGAGTACGCCGAGCACCCAGGCGCTCGAGCCGCACGCCTTGGCGATCTCGATCTGCACCTCGAAGAACGTCTGAGGGCTCAGCTCGAGCCCACCCCACGCCCTCGGCTGCAGGATGCGGAAGAACTCCGCACGCTGGAAGTCGGCGATCGTCTCGTCGGGGAGCCTGCGCAGCTGATCGGCGCTTTCATGACGCGCCTTGAGCGCGGCCGCGAGCTCGCGCGCCCTCGCGACCAACGCCTCGGGAGAGGTCAAGCCACCTCCGGCGTGAAGCGCACGGGCATGGTCTTGATGCCGTTGATGAAGTTCGAGCGCAACCGGCGCGCTTCACCGGCCAGCTCGAGATCGGGCAAGCGCTTGAGCAGCTCTTCGAAGATGATGCGCAGCTCGAGTCGAGCCAGGCTCGCACCCAGGCAGAAGTGTTGGCCGACGCCGAACGACAGGTGCTCGTTGGGTGTGCGCCCGACGTCGAACTCGTGCGGGTCGGTGAACACTTCCTCGTCGTGGTTGGCCGACGGGTAGAAGATCGCGACCTTGTCGCCTTCGCGCATCTTCTGGCCGCGCAGCTCGAAGTCGCGCGTCAGTGTGCGCCGGAAGTGGATCACGGGCGTGACCCAGCGCAAGATCTCCTCGATCGCGCTCGGAATGAGCGAGGGATCGTCGATCAGGCGCTGGCGTTGCTCGGGGTGTTGCATCAGCGCCAGCGTGCCGCCGGAGATCGCGTTGCGCGTGGTCTCGTTGCCGGCGACCGCGAGCATCAAGAAGAAGCCGTCGAACTCGGGCTCGCTCAGCTTCTCGCCATCGATCTCCGCGTGTACCAATACACTCGTAAGATCGAGCTCGGGTTTAGCGCGGCGCTGCGCGGCGAGGCCGTTGGCGTACATCCACAGCTCGGCCGCGGCGATCTTGCCATCTTCGAACGACGTCTGGAACTCTGGATCGTCGAAGCCGATCAACCGATTCGACCAGTCGAACACCTTGTCACGATCCGACTGCGGTATGCCGAGCAAGTCGGCGATGATCACCAGCGGCAGCTCGCCGGCGATCGAGCGCACGAAGTCGCACTCACCCTGCTTGGCGACCGCGTCGACCGTGCGCTTCGCGGCGGCGCGGATCAGCGGCTCGAGCTGCGCGATCATGCGCGGCGTGAAGCCCTTCGACACCAGGTTGCGGAACCTGTTGTGCTTGGGTGGGTCCATGTTGACCATCATCATCTGCACGACCGAGAGCTCCTCGGGAGGCAGATCGGTGAGGTTCGTGCCGCCGCGCGCAGACGAGAACGTCTTCGGGTCCTTCGAGATCATCACCACGTCGGCGTACTTGGTGATCGCCCAAAACCCGGGACCCTTGGGCTCGGCATTGAAGTACACCGGACTCTCCTTGCGGAGACGTCCGAACACTTCGTGCGGGATCGCTCGCTGGTAAGTGTCGAGGTCGTAGACGTCCATCGAAACCGTGCCTCCCGTGCTTGAGCCGTGTCAGAATAGAACACGTTTCACTTTGTCTCGCAAGCGCTATTGCCGCGTCCAGTGAAACCTGTTTCACTCGAGAACATGGTCGATTCGCCACACTTGTTGATCGAGCGCGAGGGCGCCGTCGTGACGGTCATCATGAACCGCCCGAGCGCCCGCAACGCGATGGGCCTCGAGATGCTCGCGCGCATGGCGGACGCGTGGGACAGCATCGACAACGACCCCAGCGTGCGCGTGGCGATCTTGACCGGTGCGGCAGGACACTTCTCGTCCGGCGCTGACCTGAAGGCGATGGCCACCGGCCACAACGACCCGGTGTGGGCGCCGCGCTTTCAGCAAGACCGCGACCTGCACTGGAAAGCCTTCCTCCGTCACTACCGCCTGCGCAAGCCGCTGATAGCTGCAGTCGAAGGTACCTGCCTGGCGGGTGGCACTGAAATCCTCCAGGCGACGGACATCCGCATCGCCGGCGAGGGCGCAAAGTTCGGGATTTCGGAGGCGCGCTGGGGCCTGTTTCCATTGGGGGGCTCCACGGTTCGGCTACGCCGGCAGATCCCCTACTGCCATGCGATGGAGATCCTGCTCACAGGACGCCACGTTCCCGCCCGCGAGGCGCTCGACCTGGGCCTCATCAACCGCGTCGTGGCCGATGGCCAGGCCCTCGCCTGCGCGCGCGAGGTGGCCCTGCAAATCGCCGAGAACGGCCCCGTGGCCGTGCAAGCGATCAAGCGCTCGGTTCTGGCCACCGAAGGCCTGCCCGAGGCCGAGGCGCTCGCGCTCGAGCTCCAGATCGGCCAGCAGGTGTTCGAATCGGAGGACGCCAAGGAAGGTCCGGCTGCGTTTGCTGCGAAGCGCAAGCCCGAGTTCAAAGGTCGTTGAACGAATGAAAAATCAGCTCTGCCAAAGTCTCGGGATCGAGTTTCCGATTTTCGCGTTCAGTCACTGCCGCGATGTCGTCGCCGCCGTCAGCCGCGCAGGCGGCTTCGGAGTGCTCGGTGCCGTGGCTTACAGTCCCGAGCAACTCGAGGAAGAGCTCACGTGGATCGACGCGCACGTCGACGGCAAACCGTATGGCGTCGACACGGTGATCCCGGTCGAGTACGTCGGCAAGGACGCCGGCGACCTGAGCAGAGACGCCCTGCGCAAACACGTCCCGGACGCGCACAAGCGCTTCATCGACGAGCTGCTCGCGAAGTACGAAGTGCCGGAGCTACCGGCCGGCGTCGAGCGCACCGAAGACCTGCTCGGCTGGTCGGCATCCGGTGGCCGCGCGCACGTCGAAGTCGCACTCAAGCACCCCATCCGCCTGATCGCGAATGCCCTCGGCCCGCCGCCCGCCGACATCATCAAGACCGCGCACGATCGCGGCATCGTGGTCGCCGCTCTCTGCGGCAGCGTCGAACACGCGAAGCGGCAGAAAGCTGCCGGTGTCGACATCATCATCTCCTCCGGCTACGAAGCCGGCGGCCACACCGGCGAGATCGGATCGATCGTACTGATCCCGCAGATCGTCGACGCGGTCGCGCCGCTGCCCGTGCTCGCGGGTGGAGGCATCGCGAACGGCAGACAGATGGCCGCTGCGCTCGTGCTCGGCGCGCAGGGCGTGTGGTGCGGCTCGGTCTGGCTCACCACCAACGAATCCGACTGCGTGCCCGCGCTGGTCGACAAGATGCTCGCGGCGAGCTCGGAAGACACCGTGCGCTCGCGCTGCATCAGCGGCAAACCCGCCCGCCAACTCAAGACCCCGTACACCGAAGCGTGGGACGGCAAAGGCTCCCCGGGCACGCTGCCGATGCCGCTGCAGTGGATGGCGACGGCCGAGGCGCAGCAACGCATCTATCGCCACGCGCAGAGCGGCAAGCCCGGTTCGGCGCAGCTGGTCGGCACGCCGGTCGGGCAGATCGTGGGTCAACTCACGCAGCGCCGGGCCGTGAAACAAGTCGTGCAAGACATGGTGAGCGATTGCCTGGACGCGCTCGAGCGGGCGAATACCTCGCGATAGAGGCGCGCCCGCCGCGCCCGGCATCCGCGTGCAAGACCGTGGTACCCGATGTTTGCGGCGGCTGATTTTCACGCAACCACGCCGCTCGCTTGCCGATGAGCTCTCCGAAGCGACGGTTCCGCGCGTCGCTCGGGAGGTCAATGGGATATGCAGAGCTCGTTGTGTCTGGCGCGCGTTGCGTCGCCGCTCGGGAAGATGCTGGTGGTGTTCGATGAGGTGGGCCGGCTGCGGGCCGCTGACTTCGTCGATTGTGAGGATCGCATGCGCCGGTTGTTGCGCGTACAGCATGGAGATGCCGTGGCACGGCTGCGACGCGGCTCGGCGCCGCCGCGATTGCGCTCGCGCCTGGAGCAGTACTTCGCGGGCAGACTCGCTGCGCTCGCATCGATCGACGTGCTCACCACCGGGACCGAGTTTCAGTTGCAGGTCTGGCGGGCGCTGCGGCGGATTCCGCCCGGCAAGACGCTCACGTTCGCCGAGCTCGCAGCGCGCCTCGGTAAGCCACGTGCCGTGCGCGCCGTGGGACATGCGGCGGGTTCCAATCCTGTTTGCATCGTCATCCCGTGTCACCGGGTGATCGGCTGCGACCAGCGCCTCACAGGCTACGCCGGCGGCCTGGATCGCAAACGTTGGTTGCTCGAGCACGAGGGCGCGCTCGCACGGGCGTCACCCGGCACGCATCGTGCTTCTGCATAGCCTTCGTGCTGTCTACGCGCCAAGTTGTGCCATGGCGTGGCCTGTGGGGGCTGCTGCTCGTCTCTGCCTGCAGTGGAGGCGGGGGCCAGCCAGATATCCAACCTCCCGAACAGGAACCGCCAGCCCCGCTCGCTGGCGCCGAAGCGCCGCCGACAGTTGCTGCGCCGCAGCTGCCAGCTGCGGCGGCCGGAGGACCTGCGCATCGACCTCCAGGTTGGCCGGCCCGGGAGGGATTTGCGGGTTCCTCGGTCTCTGCCGACTATCGCTGCGCATCAGACGATCGGGGCAACTGGGTCTGCGCCCTGGACCTCGCAGGCACGCCGAACAAGACATATCCCGGTCCTTGCGCATTCGGGCCGCACGGCGAGCTCGTCGCCTCGTGGCAGACGCTGTGGAGCGATGTCGAAGCGAGCGCGATCATCACGCACTTCGGCACGCCCCGTTGGACGCGGATCTGGAACCGCAATGGGGGCTACCCGACGCACACCATCGGCGCCAACGACTTGCGCGTTCATCCCGATGGCCGCGTGGTGTGGGCAGGCCGCGATTGCGTGCACGACTCCCAGCTGCCTGCAGCGCTCGATCCCGGCTACTACAAAGGCTCGTGCATCGATGCCTACGTCGCGACGCTCAGCACGACCGGAGATCTTCTCTGGCAACGCTGGCTCGGCACTCGTGACGCCGCCGACCTGGCATCCGATCTCGCGCTCGCGCCCGACGGCGGAGTGTACGTGGCCGGCATCTATCAGCCGCCGTTCTCGATCGATGGCCTGCTGCAGGAGGGCCCCAACGGCAACAGCGACTTCTTCGTTCTGGCGCTCGATCGCGACGGGACGGCGCGCTGGGCCCGGCGCTTCGGCTCGCCCGAGCACGAAGGCGACCGAATGAGCTTGGCCGCGACGCCGCAGGGCCTCGCAGTCCACGGCAACCTGACCCACGCCGGAGCTGGTCTTGGCGTCGCTGCGATGCTCGACCTAAACGGCGGCGTGCGCTGGCGCACCGAGGGGCTCCCGCACTCTCTCGGCGACACGGTGTGGCTCGCAGGGGAAGTATTGATCCCCAACGGCAATGAACTGCTCGTGCTGGGCGAGCTCGGCGAGTTGGAGAGACGGAGCGTGGCCGCACCAGCACCCTACTTGCAGATGCGCGCTACGCCGCAGGGTACGCTCATGCTCTGGACCACCGGCTCTCCCTTGGTGGAGATCACACCGGCCGGTCAGGTGCTGCGCCAGTACAGCGTCGGCGACGCCGCGGAACGCTGGTACCACGGCGGCATGTGCGTCTCTGCCGTCGGCGCCGTCGCAATCACCAGCACCGTCGGCCCCGACACGCACTTCGACTTTCTCCGCGAGCCGTTCGACTTGCCGCTCGGAGCTGCATTCGTGATGCACCTCGCGGACTGGCAACACCTGAGCCAGTAAGGCCGCGGTCAGCCGCCGAGCGCGGCAATCCGCAGCCACGACCAGTACGCCGCGATCCCGCCGATCGCGTACAACGCAGGCACTCGCAGCTTCACCCATTGCGGCAACGCACTGAGCGCGCGCGTCAGTACGTACGCCATCAGCACGGCCATCAGCTGCCCGAGCTCGACGCCGACGTTGAACATCAACAACGGCATCGCGATGTGGTTTTCCGGCAAGCCGACTTCGCGCAGCGCCCCTGCGAAGCCGAGGCCGTGCACGAGGCCGAACAGGAAGGCCACGAGCGCGGGCCACTTGCGGGCGAGCGTCTCACGCGGGCGCAATGCCTCGCTCGCCACCAGCACGATCGACAGCGCGATGCAAGCCTCCACCGGCGGCGAACGCAAGCTCACCAGGCCGAGCACGCTACAGGCCAGCGTCAGGCTGTGCGCGAGCGTGAATGCGGTGATGGTACCGATCAGTCGGCGCCGAACGCCGACCAGGAACAGCAGACCCACCACGAACAGCAGGTGATCGATGCCGGTCGCGATGTGCTCGATGCCCAGCAGCAGGTAGGTCCAGGCGATCTCGCGTGCCGCCCGCGCGTCGTCCACGCCGCCGTACAGGTACACGCTCGCCTGCGCCGCCGTCAGCGTGTACGTACGCACCTGCCGGTCCAGCCACACGATGCGCACGAGCGCCGCCGAGTAGTTCTTGCCGAGGCCAAAGGCGGCCACGCGACCGAACAAGCCGCGCTCGCCGCAGCGCAGCGACTGGTCCTCGAGCTGACACCCCTCCGGCCACTCGAAGCGCAGATCCTCGGCGATCGGCCGATCCGTTCCACTCGCGCCCCAGCTCAAGATGAACTGACCTCGCGACAGCTCGCGCAGCTCGAGCTCCGCCATCGTCAGCTCGTGCGCGAAGGCGTGCGTCGCACCGAATGCGAGGAGCGCGCCCAGCGCGACCGCCACGCTCCGCATCATGACGGACCTCCCGCGAACTGCAGCGTGTACTTCTTACCGAGCTCGCGCACGGCGGCAGTGCGCAGCTCCTGGGCCTTCTGATCGCGGAAGTCCTGCACGACACGCGGCCGAGCCTCTTCGAAGCTGATCACGGTTGCCGCCTTGCGCTCTTCCAGGCGCACGACGCGCGCACCCTCCTTGCTGGGCAAGACGTGCCAGGCGCGAAGCGGCGCGTCATCGAGCGCACCCGCGAACTCCTCGCCAAAGGCATCGACGATCGTGCTGCGCGGCCGCGCCTGGAAGATACGCAACCCGCTCTGTACATCCAGCTGCTCGCCGGAGTTGAGCGCCTGCGCGAACTGGCGAATCGTCTCGGGCTGCGCGTTCTCGGGCAGCGCTTCGGAGAAGTCGTAGCGCGCGGGCGTGTCGTATTGGTCGCGGTGCTGCTCGAACCATGGACGCAGCGCTGCGTCGTCGATGTTGGGCAGCCGCAGGTTCGACTCGATGACGTTCAACGCCTTGAAGATGACGCGCTCGCGCAGCGCCGGGTCGCCTTGCTCGAGCCGCAGTGCGAGCCCCTCGCGGTACAACACCTCGTTGTCGATCCAGCGCTCGCGCAGGATGCGCAGCTCGTCAGGCGTGGGCTCGCGGCCCTTGCTGCTGCGGAAGATCGAGCGCGCCTCGGAGTCGACCTCCGGACCCACCACGATCACGCGCGGATCGGGCCGCGTTGCGCGGATGGCGTGGTCGGCGGCAAACGCCAGCCCTCCCAGCAGGGCGAAGTGGACGAGCGGCTCACGGACGAAGGATTGAAGTGGCATTCGCTGACCTCAGCGCGCCTCGGAGGCGCGTTCCAAAAGTTGAGCGGCCTCGGGACGCGCGGGTTGCACCGCGATCAACGAAGCCAGGAGCGGCCGCGCCTCGCTGGGCGGCAGCGCAGCCGCGATGCGCAGCAGCGGATCGTAGGCCGGGCGAAAATCCGGGCTGGTCGCGAGGATCTCGAGCAACGGCGCCTGCAGCTGCGCCAGCATGCGCCGCGCATCAGGGCTCGGCGCCACGTGCGTGCCGAGCTCGAGGTAGCGATGTGAGGCGCGGAGATACGGCGCGAGTCGAGCGCCCTGCTGCGCGAGGTCGCCACCAGCCATGAGCTCCGCGGGCGCCACGTCCAGCTCGCGGAGCAAGCCGCGCAAGCGTTCGCGCGGCGCCCCGTCGGGTGCGTACGCCAAACGCGGAGCACTGTACACGACCAGCGGTCGATCATCCGTGTTGAGCGGAGCGCCCGCCGCCCAGCGCTGCAACGCGCGCGGACCAGCGATGAAGCTCGCGAGCACGTCGCGCTGGTCTTCGAGCTGCAGGAACTCGAGCCGGCCGGAGCGCTCGAGCTCGCGCAACCGCAGGTGCAGGTTTGCTACGTCGAGCACGCCACCCTCGCGCCGAGCCACGAGGCCGAGCACGGG
Source organism: Polyangiales bacterium (assembly GCA_035274465.1). GTDB lineage: Bacteria > Myxococcota_A > Polyangia > Polyangiales > JAFGIB01 > JADGRF01. Next base: position 4,960 of record DATEOF010000191.1, on the reverse strand, counting down.
GGTCTCCACGCTGTGCGTCGCCAGCAGCGCGAATGCCTGCGGGTACTCGGCGCGAAACGACGCGACGATGCTGCGCAGCGTGGGCAGATCGAGCTGGTGCAGCGGCAGCCACTGGCAGAACCACCCACCCGCGGCCAGCTTGCCGCGGACGGCGGCGAAGTGCTCGCGCGTGTAGAGCGCGCCGGAGCCGCTGCGCGCCGGGTGAAACAGATCGGCGACGATCACGTCGTAGCTCGGTCCATCCGCGCGCACGAAGCGTCGGGCATCGGCGATCACGACTCGCGGTGGCACCGCAGCACCCAGTACGGTCCTGAAGCTCTCGGCGGCAGCTGCCACCTCCGGGACCAGCTCGACCGCGGTCACGTCCAGCCCGGGATACCAGCCGGCAGAACCTGCGGTGATGCCCGAGCCCAGGCCGAGGAACAGCGCACGCCTGGGTGCAGGATGCAGCAGGAGCGGCAACCAGGCCTGGCGCGCGTCTGCAAACAGAGTCGCACTACTCCCCTCTTGCTCGCGGTTGTCGATGTGCAACGTGAGGATGCCGGCTGCGTCCTCGACCACGCTCACGCTCGCTGCGGCTCCTTCGCTGTGCCGAACCAGCCGGCTCCCCGGCGGCAGATCGATGGGCACGAGTGGTGGCGCGAACAGCGCGAGCAGCGCGACGGCGCCGCCGACGCCCCACAGCACGCGACCGCCTCGCGCCAGCGCCGCATAGCCGAGGGCGATCGCGAGCAACAGGACCTTGGCACCGAGTTGCGGCAGCAGCAGCACACCGAAGACGGACGGCGCGCAAGCGGCGCCCAGGGTGTTGGCAGCGAGTGCGGTGGCGGTGCGCCGACTCTCGGAGCACAGCTGCAGCAGCAACGCTGCCATGGCCGCCGCAGGCAGCAGAAACGCCAGCAGCGCCAGCGCGGCTTCGATCGCAAGCGGGGAGAGAACGCTGCCGAGCGCCGCTCTCAGCAGCGGCGCGAACCAAAGCGTCGCTGCGCCGCACAGGCATGCCAGCGCGACCGCGAGCGCGATCGCCTGGCGCGCGTTCGGCGGAGCCTGTCGCGCAAACCAGCGCTGGAACACGGCGGAGCCGAGCGCCGTGCCAAGCAAGTACACCGCGAGCAAGAGCGCGAAGCTGTAGACCGTCCCCTCCGAGGACTGGCTGAGCACGCGCACCACCAGCACCTCGTAGCCTATCCCCAGCGCCCCGCTGATCGCGAGCGCGACGCCCAGGCTGTGCGTTCCGTGCGCCGCTGATGGCTGCCGCTCGGCTCGCCGAGTCCACCATAGCCCGGCGGCCCCGAGTGCACAGACCGCATTCAGTGCCGCGCACAGCTGCGCCGTGCGCGTGAGCCCGAGGACCGGGATGCAGAACCAGGTGCACGCCAGCACCCCCGCGACGGCGCCGAACGTGTTCGCGGCGTACAGGCCGGACAACCGCGTGCGATCCGCCACTGCTCTCTCGAGCGCCGGCAGCGTGACGCCGATGGCTGCCGTGGCAGGCAGCAGCAATAGACAGGGCCCACCGAACGCGACCGTCCAGTGCCACGCCGAGCCAGGCTCCGCGCCGATGCGGCGTGACAGGAGCTCGCACGCGCCGCGCATGCCGAAGCTCAGCGCGAGCGCCCAGCCGGCGAGCGCCGCTTCACACGCGGCGTACCAGCGAGCAGGCGTCGGGCTGCGCTCGATCGCGCGCGCAAACCAGAACGCGCCTGCGCTGCAGCCGGCGAAGAATGCCGCGACGACCGCGAGCACCGCGACGTACTCGTGGCCGAGCTCCACGCCGAGTTGTTGCGTCCAGACGATCTCGTAGCCGAGCGCCGCGAAACCCGAACAGGCCGCAAGTAGACGACCCGCGCCAGCTCGGCTGCCGGCGCGGGCCATCGTGCTCGTACTATCGAGGGTTACGGTCAGCCGTCACCCCTTCGACTTCACGCTGATGAAGATCGGGTTGCTGTAGAACCACAGGTCTGCCCAGGCGGCGACGTCGAAGCTCGACGTCTTGGCGCCGTTCGCGTCCTTGGCGAGGTGCGCGGGACACGCCGCGTCGGTGCACGGGATCTTGCGATCCGAGCCGAAGTCGAGCAGCGGGTTGCCCTTCGAGTCGGTCTCGAACGGCGTCGCAGCCGGCAGGTTGGTGCCGCGCAGGCGCACGTACTGGTCGGCCGAGACCGACTTGATGACGAACTTCATGCTCCGCCAACCCTCCGCCGACGCGCTCCAGTTGCTCCCGCTCCAGGTGGCTGCCACTGCCGCACTCGGGTTCGTGGCCGCCGGCGAGCCGATCAAGCCGGCATAGCGCGCGGTGTCGCTCGGACTGACCAGGCCGCTGACCTTGCCGCCGATCAGATCGACGTGGTCGAGCACCGGAGCGTTGAGCGGCTGCGTGACGTTGATCTGACGCAGCGACGGGTTCGGGAACGAGTACGGCGAGAAGTTCGTGCCCTGCGGATCGCGCAACACGGCCATGACCTGGACGTCCTCGCCGGCCTTGACCTCGAGCGTCTCGCCTTGCGTGGCGCAGTCGCCCTGCGTGAAGCTCTCGCCGTTCTCGGCGGCCTTCGCGATCTGCTTCTCGTGTGCGTTGGCGGAGTTTCCGTGCGCGACGCAGGCGACGAACGCGAGACGATCGATCAGTCCGCCGTTCGCCACGTAGCTGTTGCCGCTGCGCAGCCCGTCGACGATCTCTTGCGGCCCGTAGTTGCCGTTGCCCGAGCCCTTGCCCTTGTTGTCACGCTTCACCGCGACGTAGTCCCTGGTGTACTCGCCGGGGAAGAAGTCCGCGGTGGACTCGCGCTGGTCCGGGCCGAACGAGCCGCGGTTGTGGTAGTCGGAGCTGGCGAAGAACCACCACTTGCGGCCTTCGCCGAGCAGCGCGTCCCACACGCCGCCGACAGCAGCAGCGTACACGCCCGTGCCGCCGAACGTACCGCCGCCGACTGCAGCCGGGCTGTACGAGCCGCGCTGAGCCTCGGCCTGGTGGCCGGGCATGCTCTCGAACCCGAACGCGATGTCCGGAGCCGCGTTGTGGAAGTTACGCAGGTGCTCGATGTTGTAGCCGTTGTTGCCGTTGGGATTGAACGCACCTGCACGCTCGAGGTGCGCCGGCACGAAGTAGCTGGTGTCGGGCGAGTTGGCCGCCATCCACTTGATGCCTTCGAGTGTCTTCACGTGGCCGGCGTTGCCGCTGCCCGTGCCGCCTGCGACGATGATCTTGCGCGCCGCGGCGTCGACCAAGCCGTTGTTCGAGCTGCCGGGAACCGCGCAATCCCACTGGTTGGCTGCGCCGCGACTGCGATCATTGTCCGAACGATCGAAACAGTACTCGTACTGCGCCATCGCGGTCGCGTTGCCCGCACCCGTCTCCGGCAGCTGGCCGTCGATGATCGCGGTGCTCACATGCTCGTGGCCGGGGGCATTCTGCTCGAGGCCGACGAACACGGGCTTGGCGCGGTTGCGGCTCTCCTGCTCGATCACCGGGTAGATGAACTCCTGGATCTCCTGCCACTTCCACATCGAGCGAACCCCGCTCTGCAGCACGGAGTCGCCCTTGATGGCGGCTGCGCCCCCGGGCAGCGTGGCGACCCACGTCTGGTTCGGGCCCTTGCCGGAGCTCGCGGGCTGGCCACCGGACGGGATGGTGGGTGGCGCGGTCAAACCGAGCGCGGGCGGCACCGGCTCGAACGGATCTTCGGCGAGCGTGCAGTTGCGCGCGCTGTTGCCGCCGTGACCAGCTTGCACGAACCAGTCGAGGCCGAACGTGTTGGTCGACTTGTCGACGAGCTTTTGCAGCGAGAGCGTGCCGTCCGAGCAGGTGGTGTGGTTGTGGAAGTCGCCGGTGACGTAGCGACCACCCTTTGCGTTGTCGTCGGCTGCGGCAGTGTTGATGCCATGCGACGCCGATGCCGACAGCAGGGCGACAGTGGCGCCGGCTACGGCGCGACGCTTGAGATGAGACTTGGTCTTTCGCTTCACGGAAACGCTCCGTTAGGGGGGATCTTCAGGCGGGCAGAGCATCGAGATGCTGCGTGAACGTCGCATGACGATGCAGTGGCTTTATGCGCGCTCGAGCTACCGCGATAGCCCGAGTGTGTAGCCCCAGGAGTCGAGTCGATGCGGGATCGCGTTGAAGGCGACCGAAATCCGGCGAGGTCCCCGATTTTCGGGCACCTCGTGCAGCAGATAACTCGGGAACAACAACATGTCGCCCGCCACCGGATCGGGCGCTACCCACTTCCCCGCGTTGTAGGCGTTCGACTCGGCGCGAGCGTTCTCATTGTTGAACACATAGTCGGTGCTGCCAGCGGCCTTCGCGAACACCGTGCTCGCAGAGGGATGCGAATCGGTGAGGTACAGGACGCCGGAGATGAAACTGTTGGCATGGTTGTGCAGCGACTGACGTCCACCGGGCTCGAGGACGTTCACCCAGATCTCCTTGATGGTCCAGGTCAAGCGTTCCCCGAGCAGGAGCTCTCCGAATTCCACGACGTGCGGGACGATCAGCCTGCAAGCCTCCTGGAGCAACGGATGCGACTTGGGCGTGACGAGCTCTGTGTGAAGCAAGCGCGTCGACTGCGTGTTGTGCTGCTGCGCAGACGTGGTGAAGCGGTCGACGAGGCCAGCCACGAGCCGCGCTTCGAGCACGCCGGGCAGCCGTCGCACGGGAGTCGGGAACAGACCAAACAGCTCGGATTCCGGCACGGCGAGCACGCTAAGCGATCCAGCTGCGCATTGTCCGCGCCAACCATAATTCGTCACGCAGCTGCTCCAGGCTCGTCACCCTTGAGTTACGAGCGCATCGTGCTACCTCAGCGGGATGTGCTCCATGGTTCGGGTTCGCCCGTGCATGCCGCTCGTGGCTGCGCTCGCGTTCTGTGGCTGCGGCAGTACCGCCTCACCACCGGGCTTGGGCGCCGCCGGCGTGGGGACAGCGGCGGCCGGCACAGCTGGCCGCGCCGACCCAGGGACG
>DATEOF010000190.1:0-202406 GCA_035274465.1 Polyangiales bacterium | reverse complement strand
GTAGTCGGCCTGGCCGCGGCGAATGCACGTGGTCAACGCCGCGTGCAGCGAGCCGCCGAGATCTCGCGCGAGTCGAGCGCACGCCTGGCCGCTCGGAACACGGCTGGCACGTCCCTGCGTCACGCGCTCGATGCGCTGCATCAACACGGCCGGCGGAAACGCGCTGGCAGGTTCTGCTTCCTGCGCGAGGCGCTTGCTCGCGCGGGCCGCGAGTGCATCCAGCTGCCGGCACAGCTTGTCCTCGAGCTCGCGCGCGGCGGACTGCACGGCCGGATGCGGCGAGCCCTGCGGCGCCGGCGCCTCGAGCAGCTCGGCGAGCGCGACCGTGCCGGAGAAGTCCAGCAGCGCCGCGAGTACTTCAGCGGGACTTTGAGGCGTCGGGCGTGGGTCCGTGCGAACACCAGGGGACTGTCGAACAAGACCCGCGGTGAGCTCCACGCTGGCTACGAGTGACTGCGAGGGTATCACAGCAGCTGGGTACCGATCAGAGCCACAAAGGGCAAGCGGAGTGCGCAAATCGGACAGAAATCGCTGAGGCGCAGACCTGTGAACGGGTTCGCTACCGCGTCGGCCCGGCTGCCGAATACTCGGGCTTTCCCCCGAAAACGACGCGCGCCCGACGGTGCGGGAAGCGAGAATTGCCGATGACTGCCGAAAGACTGTCCTTCGATCTGATCGACCTCGGTCCCCCGTCGACCGGGATCGTGCGCCGCCTGCTGGCGGCCTTCACGCGCTGGCGCGATGAACAGCGTCAGCGCGCCGCGCTGGCTCGCCTGCCCGCGTACCTGCTTCGCGATATGGGTCTCGGCGAAGCCGACGTGTGGCGCGAGACGCGAGTCCCGTACTGGCCGCACTGGTGAACGAAATACGATCGGATTCTTACAAGCGCTGCAGCGCGCGAGAACCTTGCTGACACGCGCGATTCTGCGCGGCAGAGTCCGAGCGCATGTCGAGCGAGTTGACGGAAGCCATGGACCGCTATCTCGCTGCGCTCGTCGCGCACGATCCCGGCGCGCTCCAGGCGCGTGATGCCAGGGTCACCGAGAACGGCTATCCGATCGAGCTCGGGCACGGTCTGTTCGAGACCGCGAGCGAGCTCACTTATCGCCACTACGTCGAAGATGCAGCGACCGGACAGGTCGCGCTCTTCGGCGTGGTGCGCGAGTCGTCACAGCTCGCCAACGTGCACGTGCGCTTGAAGGTCGAGCGTGGTGCGATCCGCGAGATCGAGACGATCATCGCGCGTCAGGGAGGATCCTCGATCGCGCGCCCCGAGAAGCTGAGCGAGCCCAAGCCCATCTACGGGCAGCAGCTGGAAGCGGCAGAGCGTGCGACACGCGCCGAGCTGATCGCGGTCGCGAACCGCTACTTCACCGCGATCGAGCACAACACCAGCGACGTGCCGTTCCATCCGAGCTGCAACCGAACTGCCAACGGGCAGCAGACCACCAACAGTGGCCCGGTCCCGCTCAGCTGCCTGGCGCAGTTCGAAAAGAAGATCTTCAGCTACATCACGCGCGTTCGCGAGCGGCGCTTCTTGATCGTCGACGAGGCACGCGGCCTGGTTTGCGGCACGTTCATGCTGGACGTCCCCGGGCGCCGCGAAGACTTCGCCTCGTTTCCGATCCCGTTCGAGAAGCTGCCCGTGCACATGTACACGCCTCACACCATCATGCTCGCGGAGCTGTTCAAGATCGTGAGCGGGCAGATCCGCGAGATCGAAGCGCTGATGGTGAACGTTCCGCTGGGTGCGACCTGCGGTTGGAGGACATGACATGCACGACACCAAGGCAAAGCTCTCGATCGAAGAGCGGCTCGATCGGCTGGAGGCCCAGAACCGCTACCTGAGCGACTACCTAGCGATCTGGAAGCTGCAGTCGCTCTATTGCCACTACATCAACATCGGCGCGGTGCAGGCCATCGTCGACCTGTTCGCGGACGACCCAGGTCTCGAGATCGAGCTCAGCAACAAGGGCATCCTGCGCGGCAAAGACGCGCCGCGTCGCTACTTCCTGCGCGCGGGCACGAAGGACGAGATTCACAGCGAACTCGCGCCGCAGATCCCCGGCAACATGGTGATCCACATGGCCGTCAACCCAGCGCTCGAGATCGACTCCGACGGAACACGTGCGCGTGCGGTGTGGTTCAGTCCCGGCATCACCAACTTCCCGGTGGACAAGCAGATCGCGGGTGCATGGTGCTGGGGCAAGTACGACATCGAGTATCTGAAGCAGGCGGACGCGTGGAAGATCCTCGCGTTTCGTTGGCGGCAGATCTTCCTCACGCGCTACGACCAGGGTTGGGTCAAAGAAAACCTCGAACCCGGCTACGTGGTCGTGCCGTCCGACGTGCCGTCAGCGCCCGGCTTCCACAACCCGTACAAGCGCGACCAAGTGAACCGCTTCGACCCGCCGCCGCCGCCGCCCTATGCCGCCGATGGCAGCGGTCGTGGCAGTCGCGGGCAATAACCCTGCGGCGACAATTGCGCGGAAGTTTGACGCAGATTCACCATTGCACCTCTGCGCTGCTTTGGCGCATGAGGATGAACGAATGCTGCACGCTGACGATGCAAAGCTCATATCTCCCTGTTAAGCACGGCTCAACGGGACACGGGATTGGCGCTTTGCGCTCTCCCGACCGCGGAGGTCGAGATGAGTATCGTTCGCTCAAGCTTACTGGCGGCCGGCATGGTGCTCGCTTTCGGCTGTGGTGCAGATGAGGTTGCGGGCCCCGCAGCCGGAATGACTGCTCAGCTTCCGGTCAGCGCTCCCACCCCGGGCGCGGGTGCGGCCGGTGGCGCGGCGCCGGTGAAGAGCGCCACGCCGCCGCCGATCTCGATTCCGACACAGCCGCCTGCGGTCACGCCGCCGCCGCCTTCGAATCCGACGCCTCCGATCACTCCCGGCGGATCGAACGCGACGCCACCGCCACCGGCCAATCCGCCGCCGGGACGCATGCCGACGACTCCGCCGCCGACGATGACGCCACCGCCGCCGGCCATGCCCGCGGAGCCCGCACCGAAGGGCAACATGGAGCCGGTGATTCCGCCGGCAGGGGACCCGTGCCCCGAGTTCCGCAACGGAACGATCACGTACATGGGCCTGGGCGGGATCAATGTCGTGGCTGGTACCAAGGCCGCGGGACCGACTGCGCCGATGGTCTTCTACTGGCACGGCACCGGCTCCTTCGCGGCCGAATACGGCAGCATGGCGGCGGCAGTGCGGCAGGGTGTCGTTCAAGAGGGCGGCGTGCTGATCTCGTTCGAGGGCACGACCGGGGGGGACTTGAACTCGGGCACCGCGATCTTCGGCGCGGGCGACTTCAAGCTGACCGATGGTCTGCTCGGCTGCGCGGTCAAGAACTTCAACATCGATCCACGCCGCGTCTTCGCCACGGGCTGCAGTGCCGGCGGCCTCTTCTCCACCGCGATGGCGGGCCTGCGCTCGACGTACCTGGCCGCTGCAGCGCCGAACTCCGGCGGCTCATCGGGTCTGTTGAGCTTTCAGAACATGCATACGCCGGCGTTGATGACTGTCCACGGCGCTCCGGGCGTCGACGTGGTCGGCATCGACTTCTCGCAGAGCAGCGCCACGGCGGACAAAGCGTTCAAGGCGCGCGGCGGCTTCGTGATCAACTGCAACCACGGCGGTGGGCACTGCGGTGGTGGCGGGCTCGCGGGAGACATCTGGAAGTTCTTCAAGGCCCATCCCTTCGGCGTGACCCCCGAGCCCTGGACGGCGCTCCCGGCGGGCTTCTCGGCGAAGTGCATGATCTACTGATCGGCTGATCGCCCGACACTGACAGCGCGGCGCTCGCAGCTCACGGCTGCGAATGCCGCGTGTGTCATTTAACTGGCCAATGTTGGCCGTGCCCAGCAGGCGCGCTGGGCACTTAGCTTCGCGGGACAACCACGCCAAAGTTTGACGCAGATTCATCATTCCACCATCGCGGCGCTTTGGCGCCGAAAGATGACCGATTTTTGCACTTTGCTGATGCCAAGCTCACATGGTGCTGTTAAGCACTCTGCAAATGGGCCCAGCTTGGGGTGGCGCAGTGCGCCCTCGAGATGGTGGAGGTCGAGATGAGTATCGTTCGCGCAAGCTTATTGGCGGCCGGCATAGCGCTCGCCTTTGGCTGTGGTGGTGAAGAGGCTGCTAGTCCCGGACCTGGGACGGGTCAGCTGCCTGTCGGTGCGCCGATACCCGGCGGTGCCGCCGGTGGTCTGGCGCCGGTGAAGCCCGGGACGGGCACTCCGCCGCCGATTTCGATTCCGACCCAGCCACCTCCGGTCACTCCGCCGGCGAACAACCCGCCGCCTCCGGTCACTCCGCCGCGGACCACTCCGCCCGGGACGCCGCCGGCCACCACGCCACCGCCGGCGACACCGCCCGCGACCCCGGCCGAGCCCGCGCCGAAGGGCAACATGGACCCGATGGTTCCGCCGGCAGGCGACCCCTGCCCGGAGTTCAGGAACGGCACGATCACGTACATGGGCCTCGGTGGGATCACCGTCGTCGCTGGCCAGAAAGCCGCAGGACCGACCGCACCGATGGTCTTCTACTGGCACGGCACCGGGTCGTTCGCCGGTGAGTACGCCGGCATGGCGGCCGCCGTGCAGCAGGGCGTCGTCCAGGAGGGCGGCGTGCTGATCTCCTTCCAGGGATCGACTGGCGGCGACTTCCTGTCGGGCACCGCGATCTTTGGTCAGGGCGACTTCAAGCTGACCGACGGCTTGCTCGGCTGCGCGGTCAAGAACTTCAACGTCGACCCGCGCCGTGTGTTCGCCACCGGCTGCAGCGCCGGCGGCCTCTTCTCCACCGCGATGGCCGGCATGCGTTCGGCGTACATCGCGGCCGCAGCGCCGAACTCCGGCGGTTCATCCGGCTTGTTGCAATGGCAGAACATGCACACGCCGGCATTGATGACAGTCCACGGCGCTCCGGGTGTCGACGTGGTCGGCCTCGACTTCTCGCAGAGTAGCGCCACGGCCGATAAAGCCTTCAAGGCTCGTGGCGGCTTCGTGATCAACTGCAACCACGGCGGCGGTCACTGCGGTGGTGGCGGTCTGGCAGGAGACGTCTGGAAGTTCTTCAAAGCGCATCCCTTCGGCGTGAGCCCCGAGCCCTGGACGGCGCTTCCCGCGGGCTTCAACGCGAAGTGCATGATCTTCTGATCGGCTGACGCCGGCAGAGACAGCGCGGCGCTCGCAGCTTACGGCTGCGGGACGCCGCGCTCGTCGTTTAACCGCCGTGCTCTAGACCGCGCGCCGGCCGCCGATCAGGTTGACCAACACCATCACGACTGCCACCACGAGCAGCAGGTGGATGAAGCCACCCATCGTGTACGAGCTGACCAGGCCGAGGGCCCACAAGACGAGCAGCACCACCGCGATTGTCCACAGCATGATTCCCTCCAATGCAGATGTGGACCGACTGATTGCAAGCTCCGAGCCTGGCCGATTTTCCGCGGGAATTAGCAGTTGCAGTTCGCAGCTTGCACGGCGCCGCCGCCTCAGTGCTGCGCGCCTGGGGCACAAAAGCGACTCAAGCAGGCTCAGAGGACATTGCCGGACGCCCGACTTTTGTCCCGCCCCGCCCAACAAGCCGCTCTGGGCTGCGTGATCCAGGCGGTCATCCGCTTCCGGCTTGCCGTCCAGGTATTCGATCAGCCGGTCGCGTGCCTCAGGGTCGAGCTGTCTCGCTTCTCGCGGCGGCATCGCGCCCGGCGCACCGCTCGGCCTGCGCAGGCGCTCGATGGCGGCGCCCCGCGCGCGTCGATCGAGGCTGGCGACGCGCACGCTGAAGCGAGCGCGCGAGATGGATTGATCCAGCGCGTCGTGTTGGCAGCTGGCGCAGCCTTGAATCAGCGTCTGCTGCGGAGTCGCGTCGGGTTCGGTTTGCAGACCGCGCCGCGCGCGCTCCAGGGCATCGTCGGGATAGATGTCGGCCAGATCGGGTAACTCGTCTGCAGGTAGTTCGTTCCTGACCTTCTGCCAGTCCGATTCGATCCGCGGCGTGTACAGATCGCCCGGCGAACAACCCTGCTCGCGCTCGTTTCGGGTGTGAGGTCATCGGTCGCTTCATGTGCGCGGCGAGTCCGGCCTCGTACGAAACTGCGCGATGTGCGCGGTCAGTGCGCTCCTGAGCTCGTCGAGGTTCAGTGCCGAACCCCACACGCGGAGCAGGTGTGGCTCGAGCCACAGCATCGCGTCAGGGATGGTTCCGAACACCTTCGCCGGATGCGGTGGCTGCGCGAGCATCAGCAAACCAGTCAACATGCTGCGCTGCATCGAAGCCAGCATGCCCTCTGCCAGGATCACGGTCGCCGAAGCAGTTCGGTAGGCCTCTCCCATCTTCATCAAGCGCGCCATGCGCGAGCGCTCTTCGTGCGTCATGCGCGCGTCGCTCGGAAAGATCACCGCCAGCTCCGCGCGCTTCTCGGGGCGCTGCGCGTTCCAGCGCTCGCCGACGGCTTGCATGCGATCCATCTCGCCGAGTGGGACGTGTCCTTCGAACAGATGAACTGCAAAGCGATCGACGACGGACGTCCATGCAGTGGGCGTTCGGATCACCGGCTCGAAGATCATCCAACACAGGATACGTCGGACCGAGCCCGCCAAGTGCCAGGACACAACATGTGGTGCACTCGGCGGCGCTGTGTGTGCCGAGCGGCGTTGCTTGAGTCCATGACGGGCCAAGGTACACTCGTGAATGCCAGAAGCTCCATGACCCTGGATGATCAGTCGCGACAGGAGGGCCCGGAGGCTGGCAGGTACCAGATCGAGCGCAAGCTGGGCACGGGTGGGGCGGCGACCGTATATCTGGTCCGCGACCGTGAGACCGGCGAACGCCTCGCGCTGAAACGTTTGCACCGCGTCGACGAGCGCAGCGGTGCGCGTTTGAAGCGCGAGTTTCGCGCGCTCGCCAACATCAACCACCGCAACGTGATCAAGCTCTACGATCTGGGCCACACGGGCGACGAGTGGTTCCTGACCATGGAGTACCTCGAGGGCCAGGAGCTGCTCGCGTACCTGGATCCCGGTGTGCGCAGCACGATCCGCATACGCGGCACCGACAGCGATTCGGATGCAGATGGTCAGCACATTCCGCGAGTCGCAGTCGCCTTCGAACAACTCGCGAGCGGCGTGCGCGCGCTGCATCGCGTGGGCGTGCTGCACCGCGACCTGAAGCCGAGCAACGTGCTCGTCGCGAACGGCCGCGTGGTCGTGGTGGACTTCGGCCTGGCCACCGAGGTGGGCGACCAAGCGGTCACGGTCACGATGGATGGCAACGTCTCGGGCACGCCGGCCTACATGGCGCCCGAGCAAGTGGTCGGTCGCGATTGGGGTGAACCGAACGATTGGTACGCGTTCGGAGTGATGTTGTACGAGGCGCTCAGCGGCTTCTTGCCGATCGAAGGCCGCCTGCACGAGCTGCTGCGCCGCAAGCTCGAGATCGATCCGACGCCGCTCGATCAGGTGATCCACGGCATCCCGGCTGCGCTGAGCGATCTGTGCAAGCGACTGTTGGATCGGCGGCCGACGCATCGACCCGCAGGGGAAGAGGTCCTCGCGGTGCTCCGCGGCTTCGTGCCGGTGGTCGCGGGCCGACCCGCGAGCGACGTGCCCGAGGGGCGGCGCAGGCGCGCGTCCGAGCCACCGATCTTCGGTCGCGACGTCGAACGCGAGCGCCTGTACGACGACCTGGCCCGCGTGGCGAGCGGCGGCTCTGTGGTCGTGCAGGTCGCCGGCCCGGCTGGCATCGGCAAGTCGCGGCTGGTCGATCGCTTCCTGAAGGAGCTCGAGCAGCAGGTTCCTCCTGCTGGACAACTCGGGCCGATGATCTTGCGCAGCCGTTGCTACGAGCGCGAGACCGTTCCGTTCAAGGCGCTCGACGCGGCGGTGGATGCGATCGTCTCGCAGCTCAGCCGCGAACAGGAGGTCGCGGTCAGCTACGCGTTGCCGAGGAACGTCCGCGCGCTCGCCCAGCTCTTCCCGGCGCTGTGCCGCCTGAAGGCCGTGCAGCGCCTGCTCGCGCAGGAGCCGCCGCGCGGCACGACGCGACAGGCGCGCGACGAGGCCGAGGCAGCGCTGCGCGATCTGCTCACGCGCCTGGGCCTGCGGCGCGCGGTGGTGCTCTGGATCGACGACCTCCACTGGGGCGACCTCGACAGCGCGCAGATCTTGAAGCAGTGGATGGAGCCGCCGGGCATTCCCGGGTTGATGCTGATCTTGAGCCATCGCAGCGACGAGGTGGCCACGAGCCCGTGCTTGCGCGCGTTGTTCGGCCAAGGCGCGCCGCCGGCGAGAGACGTGCTCGCGCTGGGCCCGCTGGCGGACGAGCACATCCGCGCGCTCTGCCAGGATCGCCTGGCAGGCACCGATCGGCCGAAGGAGCTGCTGATCGAGGTCGCAGAGCACATCGTGCTCGAGGCGCAGGGCAGCCCGTTCCTGGCGTCGCAGCTGAGCGATCTCGCGGCCTCGCAGCTGAGCGGCCAGATCGAATTGCTCGACAGCCTCAACCTCGAGCGCCTGGTGGCTCGGCGCATGGCGCTGCTGTCCGAACCGGCGCGTCGCCTGTTGCACGTGCTCGCGGCCGCCGGCCGTCCGGTGCCAGTGCGCCTGGCGCTGACGCTCGCGGATGCGGCGCACGCGTCGCGCGCAGCGCTGCACGAGTTGTCGGCGCTCGGACTGACGCGCACGCGTGAGGCGGAAGGCGTGCGGTTGATCGAGGTCTACCACAACCGCTTGCGCGAAGCGGTGTTGGGCAGCTTGGCGCCGGAAGCTCGTGCGGAGCTCGATCGCAAGCTGTTGCGCGCGCTCGAGATCGAGCCCACACCGGACGTCGCGTGGTTGCACGCGCTGGCGCTGGGTGCCGGAGAGTCTGACGCGGCATTGCGCTACGGCGTGGCGGCAGCGGACGCGGCGAGTGTGGCGCTCGCGTTCGAGCACGCGGCCGAGATCTACTCGACGTGCTTGCGCCTGTCGCCCGAGACCGCATCCGATCGCTGTACGCTCTTGCAGAAGTTCGCGCAGGCGCATGCGCAGGCGGGGCGCGGGCTCACGGCGGCCGAAGCGTACGTCGAAGCTGCGCGCCGTTCCGACGGACTCGCAGCCGTCGAGCTGGAGCGTCAGGCTGCGTCGCACTACCTGCGCAGCGGCTACTTCGAGCAGGGCGAAGCCCTCGTGCAGAAGGTGCTCGCTGCGGTCGAGATCGACACGCCGACCAGCACCAGCGGACTGATGGCTGGGATCGCCTGGGAACGCACCAGGCTCGCAGTTCGTGGGCTACGCTTCACGCCGCGTGGTCTGGACGAGGTGTCGCACGCCGCGCGTTTCGCGGGGGAGCTGTGTGGCACGCTGTCGATCGAGACGCAGATCTACGACCCCTTGCGAGCGGCGTTCTTCCAGGCGCGAAGCCTGCGCCTGGCGCTGGACACCGGCGCCCCGGAGCTGGTGGCGCGGGCGCTGTGCGTCGCGGCGACGATGGCGGCGTCGACCTCGGGAGCTGCGGGAGTCGCGCGCGCCGACGAGCTGCTCGATCGGGCACAAGCCATCGCCGGTTCACTCGATAGCACGCTCGTGCACGGAAACATCTGCTCCGCCCGCGCGATCTGCGCGTTCCTCGATGGCCGGATGGCGGAGGTGATCCAGCACTCCGCGGAGGCCGAGCGGCGCTTCCGCGAGCTGAGCACGAGCGACGAAGGCGAGTACTACCACCGCTTCATGGTGCTCACCGCACGCATCACGGCGCTCTATCACCTGGGCCACTTTGCACAAGCGCACAGCGAGCTCGACAGCGCCTGGGCCGAGGCGCGCGCCGCGCAGAACATCATCGCGCTCTTGAACCTGTCGACGCTGCGCACTCGCTTCGAGATCGCAGCCGATCGCGCGCAGGCTGCGGTCCCGCGCCTCGAGTCCGAACGTCAGCTGTTGCCGCGCCGCGGCTTCGGGTTGTTGCACGCCTATCACTTGAGCTCGCTGATGCGCGTGGCCTGTGTGACGGGCGACACCGAGTGGGCGCTGCACTTGATGGGCGACGACTGGGCTCGGTTTCGGGCTTCAGTCGTGCGGCGCGGCCGTAACTTCGTGGTCGTGTTCCCGGCGCTCCACGCGCGCTTCCTGCTCAACCACTGTGTCGTGCAGCAGGCGAGCGCGGCCCTTGCGGCCAAGGCCGTGGCCGAAGACCTGCGCACGCTCATGCGGTCCAGGTCGAAGGCTGCAGAGGCGACGGCGCTACGCACGCGCGCGCGGCTCGAGTATCTGGCAGGCGAGCGAGACTCGGCGCGCGACAAGTTGCACGCGAGCAGTGCGCTGTTCGAGGCGCTGGACGCGAGGGAAGAAGCGGCCCGCGACCGCTATGCGTACGGAGTCCTGCTGGGCGGCCAGCAGGGCGAGCAGCTGCAAGCGGCTGCGCTCGAGGCGCTGCGCGGCTTCGGCTTCGTGAATGCCGGGCGGGACGTGGCGAGCTATTACCCCGAGCTGTTCAAGTCGTAGCCCGCGCTTCGATCGGGCCCCTCAGGTCTGCGTGGAGCTTGGGCAAGAACTTCCCCAGGTGATTCATCTCCTCCGCGCAGTGCTCGAACAAGTCGAGCAAGAAGCGATCGGGGATCACGCTCTTGCGCACGCTGGGACGATTCACCAGTCGCGAGAGCGTAGAGCCGACGAGTGGCACGCGACTCTGGATCTCGCCGAGCCAGAACGCGCTCCGCATCTCGGAGCCGGCGCGGGTTGGCAAGATCAGGTGCACCAGCCGACCACCCTCGCTGGCGCGCACGCGGTCCACCGTTCGCGCGCAGATCGCGGTCGCGCCGCGCGCATCGAGCCCTGAAAAGCCGAAGCTGATCGGTGTCTGAAACTCGATCGCCAGACGCGTCAGCGTCTTGCCGATGTACTCGTCGACGTAGGACACATTTCCGATGTAGCGCGCGCGATCGTTGCTCAGCTGCGAGCGGTCCTCCTTGACCTTCGCTTCGAGGTGCGCGATCGGGTGCCAGAGCCGGTAGCGGGCGCTCTCCGGCAAGTGCCAGCCGAACCACCAATCGATCATCGCCGGCGTCACGCCCGGCATGTCAGTCGTGCACAACACCAGCGCCGTGCCATCGGCTGCGCGGCGCACCCCGTCCGGGTATGCGCTCCGCTGATCGAACAGCAGTGAGCTCGCCTGTGCGACGGGTGGAAATTCTTGCTGTAACACCCCCTGAGCGTACGAAAGGCGCGCGTTCACGGGCATCGGCGCGAGGGGAAGGCGATAGGGCTCTAGATCCAACATGGGGATAGACTGACCTCTACGAATGTAGAGCACGGTTTGTCAAATTGCCCCGGTGCTGGCGCAGACATTGTCTGGCTAATTCAGGAGCCCCCGCTCCGACGATCCAGGAATCCCCTGTCAGTGAGCCGTCTGCCGACTCGGTCGAGCCGGAGCCACCTGCGGTCGCGCCACCGGCACCACCGCCCGCGCCCAGCGCGTCGATGAAGCCGAGCGCGGGCGAACGGTCCGAACTCGCTCAGCCGTGTGACGAGGTGCACATGATCCGCGCGCACTCCGCGGACGACGCGACACGCCCGTTCGCGGTACGACGAACCGTCGCGTGATAGGCCGTTGCACATACGACGGGACACAACTCGTCCAGCTGATCAGCGCTGCGCCGCACGCGCACTTCAACTTCGCGTTGTTCTATCCGATGAGTGCGATGTCCTGTGCGGCGGACCGATAGACGGCCGAAGCCGGATCTCCTACGCTCCCGCCTCATGAAAGACAGCAACGTCTACGCAAGCCAGGTTGCTATCGTCACCGGAGGCGCATCGGGGATCGGCGCTGCGCTCGCCAGCGAGCTCGGCGGCGCGGGTGCGCGCGTGGTCGTCGCGGACCGCCAGGTGGAGCTCGCAGAGAGCGTCGCGGCCGCGATTCGCACGCGAGGCGGCGAGGCCATCGCGATGGAGCTCGATGTGCGAGACTTCGCGGCGATGCAGCGCGTGGTGGAAGCGACAGTCGCTCGCTGGAGCGGCGTGCACTACTTCTTCAACAACGCGGGCATCATCGTCGGCGGCGAAGCCGACGCGTACGAAGCGCACGACTGGGACGAACTATTCGACGTCAACATCCGCGGCGTCGCCTACGGCATCCAGGCGGTGTATCCGGTGATGATCCGACAAGGCTCGGGACACATCATCAATACTGCCTCGATAGCAGGCCTCCTGCCGACCCCGGGTCAAGTCGCCTACTCCACGTCCAAGCACGCAGTGGTCGGACTGTCGCGCAGCCTGCGGATCGAAGCCAAGCGCCACGGCGTGCGCGTGAGCGCCCTGTGTCCGGGCGTAATACGCACCGCGATCCTGACCGGCGGCAAGTACGGCCGCACCAAGGTGCAGGGTGTCAGCGAAGCAGCGATGCTGAAGGCGTGGGAAAGTTTGCGGCCGATGGATGCGGGGGTGTTCGCGAAGAAAGTCGCAGCCGCGGTCGCGCGCAACGAGGCGATCATCATCGTGCCGAGCTGGTGGAAGATCTTCTGGGGCCTCGACCGACTCTCGCCGCTACTCGGCGGAGGCTTGATCGACGCGTTGTTCACGCGCATGCGAGCGCAGCTGGAAGCGGCGGGGACCACGACGGCGAAAGCGGCCGACGTCTCGGTCCGTGAGGCGACGCGTTCGCAGTTGCACTGGCGCTCGCCGTCGCGTCACGGGTGATGTTTGAACTCTGCGGGGTGCGAGAAGCGCTCGCTCAGCGCGGCGGGTGGCGAACGGTCGGTCACGAGATCGACGTCCCAGTCGTCGTGCCAATCGCCGTTCGTGCCGTAGCGCCAGCGGCCGTCGAGGGCGACCACGCTGCCGGTGCCGCGGGCCCAGCGAAACTCGACGTCGCCGGCGTCGTTCGTTGGCTCGCGCGATGGGACCTCCGACCACCAGCCGACGAACACGCCTTCTGCGTCAACCTTGCCGGTGATGGTGCCGTCGTCGTGCACGTACGCGCCCCAGATTTCGTCGTCCTGCTTGCGCAAGATCATGTCGCCCCAGTCGCCGCTGTAGAAGCCGAGCACGTCGCTGACGCGCAGACCTGTGTTACCGAGCATGGGGTCTGATGCTGCGCCGCCCTCAGCGGCAGCTTTTCCCGCTGCTCCGGCGCCACCTCGCTCGCCTGCGCCGGCCTTGGCATCCGCGCCGGAGCGACCTGTGTCGGCGTTAGTCTTGCTCGGCTCGTCATCAGGCTCCGAACACGCGGTCAGCGATAGCAGGAGCGCGAGAGCCAAGAGTGCGGTGTACCTGGTAAGCATGCGTGCGGCGTAGCTCATCTGGCCAACGCGGTACAGCAACGCACCTCACAGGCTGATGCAAATGAGAATAGTCCGAGTTAGGACGACAGAATCGGCGGCACGAGCGATTGATGTTCGAGGTCGCCTTGGGCAACATCGCGCCGTGCATCGACGAGTCCTCGCGTTGTGCGTCGTGCTGACGGGTTGCCGTCCGAGTGGGCACGGTGCCGCCGAAAGCAGCGCCGTCGAGCGAGCTGCGAACCCGACCGCCGGTGACAAGGCGAGCTGCGCCGAGGTCCCCGACTCGAGCTTTCGGCTCGATCGCGCGGCTTTGATGCGGACGCCCGGTGCGGCGCGACTCCTGGAGAAGCTCGATGCGAGCCCGCATCGCTACTTTCGTGCACTCGGTCGGCAGTATGCGCTTCGAACGTGCGCTGCGTTTCATGCTGTCCGACCGCACCTGCCGAGCGTGGCGATTCACGGTGATGCGCACGTCGAGCAGTTCGTGGTTACGCCCACGACAGCAGGCATGGAGGACTTCGATCAATCCGGCTTCGGTCCTGCGGTGATCGACATCGTGCGGTTCGCAGCTTCGCTCCACCTCGTGTGCCGGGAGGTCTCATGGCCTTGTCGCGCCGACTTCGTCGTCGACCGCTGGCTCGATGCCTACCGCGAGTCGATCGATCATCCCGTTCCGCGCCAAATCCCGGCGCTGGTCGCGCGGCTGCGAGCGAGCAGTCCCACCGAGCCCAGCGCATGGCTCGCCTGGGCCGACGGGCTGATGACGCCGCTCTCAGCTGAGCAGGAACGGAGTGCACGCGCAGGCTGGGCGGAGTTTGAGAAGGTGATGCTCGACATCAACCCTGCGCGTGCAGCCTCTTACTACGAGATCGTCCGAGTCGGCGCGCTTCAGATGGGCATCGGAAGCGGGCTCGAGACCAAGCTGCTCTTTCACCTGCGCGGAGCGACCGATGACCCGCTCGACGATGCCGTGGTCGAGGCTCGTTCCTCGAAGCCCGCGGTCGTTCCCGAGTGCTCGACGCAGCCGATGCGTGTCGGAACCATCTGGCCACTGCTTTTCATGACCACGCTCGGATCGCGCATGCCCGATGTCTTCGGCACCGCGACGCTGTCGGCCGATCGCACGCAGGAGTTCTGGCTGGCATCCTGGGTGGCGGGGTATCGGGAGCTCTCGGTGGGTGATCTACAGAGCGAGGCCGAGCTGGTGGAGCTCGCGGAGGATGCAGCGCGACAGCTCGCCGGGCACTTCTGGGTGAAGTTCCCCGAGTCGCTGCGAGCCATCCAGCGTCGCTTGCAGCTCACGGGTTTCGACCTCGTCCACGATCGAGCTCGGACGCTCGCCCGCGAGCTCGCGGACGAGACCTTCCGCGAATGGCAGCGCTTCCACGACGCCAACTAGTGCGGTCTACAGCATCGCATCCAGCACCAGTCCACCGATGCTGGGGCCGCCCATCATCTGATCGGACGGGTCGTTGCCGTAGCTGGTGATCACGAGTTGGAGCTCCGGCACGATGATGATGTACTGCGCGTTGGCACCGATCGCGGCGAAGGACTTGCTCACGCGTTTGGTGCGCGAGTAGGCGACGTTCAGCCAGAAGTTGTAGCCGTATCCGGCGTTGGCCATCGGGAAGGGCGCCATGGTGGCTTCGTTGTAGTACGCGTCGGAGATGAGCTTCTGGCCCTTCCAGCTGCCCTTGTTGGCCCACAGATGCCCGAGGCGCGCGCCGTCACGGCAGGTCGTCGAGACGTTGCCGGCGAACGAGATGAAACGGCCACCGCCCCAATCGATGTCCTGGAACTCGAGAGAAGTCTTGAGGTTCTTCTCGAAGAACTGGCTGATCGTCATGCCCGACTTGTTGGCGATCGCGTTCGCGAGGTTGCCGAGCAACATCTGCCCCATGCCGTAGTCGAACGCCGTGCCGGGAGGATCGATGTGTCCAGTCATGGTCAGCAGGTGTTTGATCTGAACATTGGCTCCGACGGTCGTGTCCGGGACTAACGTCTTCACGAGGTCGTCGGTCTTGAACAGACCTTGGGTCACGGCCATCCCGACCAGGGTCGAGCCGAACGACTTGCTGGTCGAGTAGCCGGCGTTCTTCGTGTGCGCGTCGCCCGTGTAGTACTTCTCGTAGACCAGATAGCCGTTGCGAAACACGGCGAAGCACTGACGACCAGGCAGCGACATCAGCAAGCTGGCTGCGGCTGCTTCGAGCTTGGCTGCGTCGAAGCCAGCTTCCGCGGGCGTCTTGGTTTCCCAGTTGGCGCCGGGGAAGACCACGCCATCGGGCGTCGGCGTGGTCATCGGTGCTGCGGGGGTGACTGGTGTCGTCGGCGCGGCAGGGGCGCCTGCAGCCGATGGCTGCGACGGCCGGCCAGCTGGGGGCGGTGGTGTGCCAGGCGTGCTCGGCGCAGTCGGACTGCTCGGCGCCGGCGAGGCCGGTGCAGCGCTGCCGGCCGGGCCGGTGACAGCTGCCGGGTTGCCGGTCGGGGACTGAGTCGTGCCCGGCGTCCCCGCAGTTGCCGGGCCCACACCGGGCTCTGCGGTTTTTTGGTCTCCTGACGCGCAGCCGGCAAGCACCAGACATGCGGCCAAGATCCTGAAAGTCGTGCATTCCATGGGGCTGCCTCGCGGATCTTTGGGATAACCGCGAAGGCAGCGCTTATCAAGATTCGGAATCGGCGACAGGAACCGTCGACGCCGACTGCTCAACTCGTCATGTCTCGGAGTCTACGGCGACTCGGGCGGCTGGAGGTTGATGTTTACCTGCCATTGCCCCTCTTTCCTTCGGTGCGAAGCATGTGTCGAGAGCAGGACCCAGATGTCTCGTCCATTCCTCCACAGGAGTGAAGGGGTTGATGTGTTTGTGTTGTGGCGCTCTTTGACCTTTCCGAGCTTGGCCTTGAACTGCTTCTCGAGCGTGCGGTACGCGGCCACGGCCTCCGCTTCATTGTCCGCGAACAGTGCGAGATCCAGGCTCAGCTGAGGGTCGACGTCTAGTCGAGCCGAGCGAGGCGATCAAGCCTGGGATTTGCTCGCAGTCACAACTGGCGGTCGTGCTAGTTCGCCTCGAGCGCGTACAACACTGCCGGCGAGCGCTCGTGCACGAAGATCCCTGCACCCACGCTTCGGAACTTTTCGCGCAGGCGCGCCCGATAGAAGCTTGCCGGACGCAAGTACACCTGCCCGTCGGTGCGCTTCTGATCACACGCATCGTTCCAGTCCTCGCGCGTGAGCGCTTCGAGGTACAGGCAACCCTTACACAAGCTCGCGAGGTTCTCGAGCGCGCGCTCCGCATCGCGGCGGTCGAGGTACTGCAACACGCCCTTGCAGATCACCAGGTCGAAGCGCTCGCGCGTCTTCCAGTCCGCCACCGATCCCTGCTGCAGCCGATAGCGGCGGCAGGCGTACTCGCTGCGCTCGACTCCGACGTAGCTGGCCCGCGGAAACTCGGCGCGCAGGGCGGCCCGCATCTGGCCCATGCCGGCGCCGAGGTCGAGCACGTTGCGCACGGGTTGGTCCAGGTAGCGGCAGTACGCGCCGAGCAGCTGCGCGAGCTTGTCCGCGTCGGCCTGGCTGGCCACGCGCGTCTTCGGGTCTTCGTAGTAGCGCCGGTAGTAGTCGCGATCGAAGTTGAACTGGTGTTTCATCGCTCGCCCACGATCGTCAGGCTGATGCGACGGGTGTGCGCCGCGAGTCGGTGTTCGAACAGGTACAGGCCTTGCCAGGTGCCGAGATCCAGGCGCCCGTTCGCGATCGGCAGGCCGAGGGAGGTCTGCGTGAGCACGCTGCGGATGTGCGAGGGCATGTCGTCCGGTCCCTCGGCAGTGTGTTCGAACAAGCGATCGCCGTCCGGTACCAGCCGCGCCATGAAGCGCTCCAGATCGCTGCGCACGTCGGGGTCGGCGTTCTCGCAGATGATCAGCGATGCGCTGGTGTGATGCACGAACGCCGTGCACAGCCCGCGGCGCGCGCCGGAGCTGGCCACGGCGCGCTGCGCTGCAGGCGTCAGGTCGTAGGTGCCGCGGCCGCGCGTGGCTTGCTGGAGCTCGGTTTGAAAGAAGAGCATGGGCGCGCCCCGATAGTAGGGGTTGTCCCTCCAGCGTTGCTAGAAGAACAACGTGCAGCGCTTCTCGACGCAACCACAGAAGCTTTGCTCGAGATCAGCCCGACCGACACCGGCGCACGCGAGGCCCGCGGTCGTCCAGTGTTCGCACGCTGCGCAGCCAGGAACGCACTCGCCATCGTGTTCACACGCTGGGCCCTTCGCGGCCGTGCCGGGGATGACCTTGCGTTCGCCTCGGGGTACCGGCGTGTTCGAACCGGGGCGCGGTTCGTACTCGAGCGGCCCGCACGCGCTCCCCTTCGTGCAGCGCGGGCCGGATAGCCCCTCGACCCGGATCGATACTGGAATGTCGTGCCGAGCGGCGGCAGGATCCGCACGTTGAAGCCGTCGCACACCTTCTTCGAGCTTGCGCACCGCGCGTCTTAGTTCGTCGCCGTTCGCACCCCGCCGCTGCATGTCGAGACTCAGACAGTCCATGGAGTGAACTGGCCAGCTGCCCTCACAGCACGCGCCCACTCCGTGACCCGAGAGGCCATCGATCTCGAACAAGGCCTGGATGTGCGAGTCCCGAAAGCTCTGCGTGACGCTGGTGGATGCGGGTTCTGGACCGTCGAGGATGATCCCGAACTCATTCGGATCCTCGCAAGACACTTCGTCGCTGCAACCCGCGCCGAGCGCCGCTGAGAGCAGCAGGCAGGCCCGTCGCGCATCCGCCCCGAGTGGCATCCCACGCCTATACCGGCCTGCGCGGGCGCAAACAATCCCCGCGGTCAGGGTGTTTCGTTGAGGAGGTGCGCCTCGCCGTGAATCGTGGCGCTGTCACCCGTGACCGTCGTCGTCGCCTCGGGCAGCACGCAGTGGTCGCATGAGAACGCGACGCCGAGTGCCCGGTGCGGGTTGGTGATGACGTGGTAGCCGATCATCGTGAACGTTCCGGCCGCGCCGGGCGGGTACGAGACGTAGTTTCTGGTCGAGTTGTCCGCCGTGTTTTTGGTCGTCACCCACGGCGCCCCGGTGACGGCTGACGGCAACGCGCGCTCGAACGGGCAGTCATTGACCCTCGGCGCTGTCGCCCTCACCCACACCGATACGTCGCCCTTCCGCAGCGAGATCTCATGGTACCCCTCACCGAGATATTCGAAGTGCACTGCAGCGTCCGAGAAGTCGTGCTCGACCCCATTCACCGTGACGACCAGGTCGTTGGACGGGGTGCCGACGTCCCCGCACGCAGGCGGGTTACTGCCACCACCGCCCGACCCACCACCGCCCGACCCGGCACTGCCCGACCCGCCACCGCCCCAATCGCGACCGCCCGATCCGCCACCGCCCCAACCGCCAGTGCTACCGCCGGTCCCAGCGCTACCGCCGGCGCCAGCCTGATCGCCGCCGCCGCCCGAGCTGCCACTGTCTCCAGCGCGCCCGCCGGCGCCCCCGCCACCACGGCCACCGTCTCCCGCGCTGCTTTCGTCACCCGCATCGTCCGGCGCCGCTGCATCGCTGCCGCCATTGGCGGCACCGATGTCTCCGTCCCCCGAGTGGCCACCGGATGGCTGCGCTCCAGGATCGTCGTCGTCGTCACAGGCGCAGAGCGGCGAAGACAGGCAGACCAGGACTGCGAGCAAGGTTGAGCGAGTGCTGCGCATTCTTCACCCGTTCGGATGACACAACACTAGCACGCAGACTGCTCGGTCGAATATTCAGGGGCAACCCCTACACGCCGGTCGCGTGCTTGCCCCAGATGTACTTGTGGAGTTGAAGCTGCACGCGCACTTGTAGCTGATCTTCCAGCGTCCAGGCCACGAGCTCGCGCGGGTCGAGCTCGCCGTGCACCGGGCTCAACAGGACTTCCTGCACCCGGCCGGTCAGCGCTTCGCGCGCGATCAGCTCGCGCGCCCAGAGGTAATCCGCGCGGTCCGCGAGCACCAGCTTGAGCTGATCGCGCGGGCCGAGCAGCTGCAGGTTCTCCCAGCGATTGCGCGCGTGCTCGCCGCTACCCGGTGCCTTGAGGTCGACGATGCGATGCACGCGCGGGTCGACGCCGCCGATGTCGCGCTCACCGCTGGTCTCGAGCAGCACCGTCCGCTGCGTGTCACACAGCTCGCGTAGCAGGGGCAGGGTGCCCGGCTGCAGCAGCGGCTCGCCGCCCGTGACGAGGATCAGCTCGGTCTCGAGGGCCAGCGCGCGCTCGATCACCTCCGCGCGCGTCAAGCGCGTGCCGCCGTGAAATGCATCCGGCGTGTCGCACCAGCGGCAGCGCAGGTTGCAGCCGGTCAAGCGTACGAGCGTACACGGCCGCCCGGCGAAGCTGGTTTCGCCCTGGATCGAACGGTAGATCTCGTGGATGACCAGGCTGTCACTGGCGCTCATGACCGGCGGGGCTTAACACGCCACGCGCGGCCCGGCTAGGTTCGACTACGCCTCGTCGGCCCGCGGGCGCCCAGAACCCCGCTAAACCACGCATCCATCAACGTTTCAGACTGTTCGGCGCTTGCGCCGCTGTACGCCCCAAGACCCTGCAAAAAATGCGGGCCGACATGCGCTGCATGGCCGCGGTCAGGGCCGAGCGCATGCGCGCGTGCTCGGGCAGCTCGCGTTGCGAGAGGTCGTCGCGCTCGGTCGGGTCGCTGTCGCGCCGGTAGAACTCCTGGTCGCCCGTCACGCGGTTCACGATCAAGCGTTGGTGCGCGCTCGCGAGCGCGACCTTGGGCTGGTAGCCGGCGTTGCCGCTGCGTACCAGCGACAGCCGCTCCTCGAGGGTTGCCAGCGTGCTGATGGGTTCGCGCACGAGCTCGTACAGCAGGCGCCCTCGCACGGGAATGGCCTCGCTCAGGCCGTAACGCTCGTCCGAGCTGCGTGCCACCTGGAACAGGCTGCGCGCGTCGCTGGCGAGCGGCGCAGCCGTACGCGTCCAGTCCAGCAGCGTGGGCGCGATGTCGATCAGGCTGGCCAGCCGCTCGCTGCGACCTGCCGCAACCCCCGGCACGTGCAAGAGCAGCGGCACGTCCGCGAGAAACTGGTTCAGGTACAGGTGATGGCCGTAGTACCCGAGCTCGCCCAGCGCTTCGCCGTGATCGCCGAAGACCAGGATCAGCGAGTCTTCGAGGTAACCCAGCCGCTCGAGCTCGCGCACGAGGAGGCCGAATTGGTTGTCGACGCTGGCGACCAGCGCGTCGTAGCGCGCTCGCGGCGTGCTCCCGAGTGCTGGCCGGGCGTTCCGAGCGAGTACCGTGTGGGGTTCGTAGTAGTGGATCCACGCGAACGTGCGTTGCTTCGCGGCGCGCGCCTGCCGCAGATGGAGCACGAACTGGGCCGTCTGGCGCTCGGCACCGTCCCACAGCTCCGGGGTCAGGCTGCGCGTGAGCAGCGGCGGAAGGGCCGCGCGGCGAAACCAGACTTCGTCGGGCCAGACGGCCACGCGCCGATCCCAGCTTGCCGCTGTCAGCTGCAGGACGTCGGGCAGATCGTCGGGCGCGAGCAGCAGCTCGCTGGGGTACAGGCCGGTCAACACGGCGCCGAGCGCGAACAGTGTGGCCGGGTAGGGCGTGATGGCCCGCGAAAAGCTCAGGCTGCGCGCGGCGAAGGCGTCGAGCGCCGGCGTGAGCGGCTTGCCCGCGACCTCGCGCCCGAGCGCGTCCCTGCGTAGGGCATCGATGCTGATCAGGATCACGTTGCGTCGCCGCTCGTCGGCGATGCCGAGGTCGCTCCAGGGGGCGAGCGGCGGGGCCGCCGGACAGGTCAGCGCCGAGGCAGGCGCAGGCGGCAGGTTGGCGTAGGCCGGCGGAGGCGCGAAGTGTCGTGCTGCCTCGCAGATGGCCGTCAGGCCGCCGCGACGCAGCAGCTCGGCCTGCGCGTGACGCACCGCGCTCGGATCGGCGACGCCGTAGGCGGCGAAGCCCACCACGAACGCCACGTGCAGCGCCGTCCAGGCCGGAGGCGTCGCGAGGCGCCGCATCGCTCCCGCCCACAAGCTCGCCGCGAACAGCCACGCGCCCGGCATCGCGAACGAGACCAGGAAGTCGTAGTTGCGCAGGCGCGTGTTGACTGCCCAGGCGAAGGCCACGACCGCGAGCGCACCCGGCAAGAGCCAACTGTCTCCGCGCACAGCGCCTCTCGGCCTACCGAAGAGCAGGGCGCCTTCGGGCAGGCACAGCACGAGGTGCACCAGCCAGATAGACACGTACGCTGCGCCGCACGCCGCGGTGATGGCGAGGCGCAGCGGTAGCTCGTATGGCGAGTCGATGAACGCGCCGCCGCCCGTCAACAGGCGTGCCCGCTGCAAGCTGGGCACCACGAGTGCCGCTGCCAGCAGCAGGCACTGCAGCGTCTCCACGCGACGCGTGCGCGCGAGCAGCCAGCGCCGCAGCAGGTGCCAGCCGCCGAGCACCGGCAGCCACAGCGCGGAATACGTCAGCGCGAGCAGGCTCAAGTAACCGAGCCGCGCCGGAGTACGGGAGATCGAGCCTACGTGCACCAGCTCGCCGAGCAGCGTGGCCAGCCAGGCGCTGCCGGCGTAGAGCGCGAAGCGCATGCAGCGGGCGAGCACGAGGCCCTGACTACCCGTGGCGGTCAGACCAGCGCCAGCGAGAACTGGCGCGTGCCCTGGGGGCAATCGAAGATCCGATAGCCGATCTCATTCAACTGGCTGAGTGCGCGCGTGCAGCGCTGCGCCGAGAACTCGCGCGATTCGTGCTGGAACTGCAGGATGAGCTGCGTCGGCCGCACGCTCGAGGTCACCAGCGCGTGGACGGCGACGTACTCCGCGCCGGCGCTGTCGAGCTTCAACACGTCGATGTGCATGTGACCGAGCTGGCGCATCAACGTGCTCAGCCGTCGCACCTGGTACTCGCTGCTGAGGTGTCCGTTGCCGCGGCGGCCGTGATTGGACCCGCTGCTCTCGAGCGGCGCGAAGTTCATCACGCCGTCCCGATCGGACAGGCCGAATGGGTGCAGGTTCAGCTGCGGTGGAGTGGTCTGTTCTCGCAGCCGCGCCAGCGTCTTCGGCCGCGGCTCGAAGACGTGCACGCTGCAGCCGAAGCGGCCGATCAACTCGAGGTCGAAGCCCGCGTCGTCCTCGCAGCCGAACGAATACACGATCGAGCTGCGCAACAGCAGATCGGGAACGATGGCGAATTGCCGTTGATCATTGCCCAGCTGCAACTTCGGCAAGGCGATCTGCTGCTCGAAGAGTGCTTCGCCGCGCAGGCGGCGCCGCAAACCTTCGAGCGAGGGGGCTAGCATGTCCATCCAGTGCATCGCGTACCGGGAGCCGCCGCGAAGCGCCGGCGACTGATAGTCATCCGGAAGGGTCGCGCCCTGAGGCGCGAGCCTTCCGGTCGTAACGGGCCCGTCTGGGGCGACGGCGGCAAAACCGTAGAACGCTTCCGCCTGTTTCTGCAACGAACTTCGCCGGTTGACGAGCAGGGACGATGTCTGCACGTACGCAATGGCGGATTTCGGCCTCCCCTTGCGATCGCCCCGACGCGGTATGTCGCGATCGCGCCCGTTTTGCCGCGGATCCGACGCCGCGCGATCTAGGGCCCCGGAACCGGCCAAAACCCCTGGAAAACGCGGGAATCCCAGGAACCGTGCTGCTTACGGCGGCGGAGGTGGAAATGTCTGCCGCCCCACGCAGATTGTGCGCCGCGGCGGCCAGTCGCAGTTTGGGGATGCAGCTGTGCGCGGCGGACGCCATTGGCTGCAATGACTGAACGTAATTTGCGCGAGCCACGTTGCTGAGCCGATTGCGCCGTAACATGCTGAACTTAGGCCGGCCGGCTGGTCGGTGATGGAGGATCGCGGGTGTCGAAGTGCCGCGCCATTGTGGCGTGCATGTTGTTGTTCGGGTTGGCTGGCTGCGTTTCATCGCCTCGCGCGATGAGCGAGCTGGCTCAGAAGACCGATCCGGTGACGTTCGCGGGCGTATTCGAAGCGCCGGACGTCGATCTCGAGCTTCAAGCCAAGAACCAGAAGACGGGAGTTTGGGTGCGCTTCGGCACGGCGCGCACGCGCAGCGCTGATCCGCTGATCAGCGGCGGCGGAAGCCCCTACTTCCGCTACTCCGCGAACGTGGTGCTGCCGCAGGCGCCCGACTTCTGGATCGCGCATCCGCGCAGCGGTCGCATCGAGGCGCAGGTACGCGTAGCGCACGGCGAGCGCGTGTTGCGCACGTTCGCGGCCGACGCCGAGAGCTGTGCGCGTCAGAAGCACGAGCGCGGCCTCTCCGAGCGTGAAGTCTTCGAAGCCTGTGCCGCCAAGGAGCCGGCCCTGGCGCGGATGTTCGTGGCGGCCTGCGGCGGGTTGGGGGAAGCCTGTTGCCCGCAGCAGCCAGCGGCGGCGAGCTGTTCTGCCGCTTACAGCTGCGAGGCGGGGCTGTGCGTCGCGCCGCCGTACCCCGTGCCGCTGTTGCGCGACTATCGCGCCGACCTGTCGCTGCCCGCCGGCTACCGGCTGCGCGACGCGTATCTGGTGATCGATGATCGCAGCGCGGGCTCGGACAGCGAGCGTCCTCTGGTACGCAATTTCCGCCCCGAACCGGGTGTCGGCATCGAGTCGCCGCATACGGATATCGCGCGTTTGAGCTTCGACCTGGGCTTCTTCAAGCCGGGCACCAACCGCTACCGTGTGCGCGCGATCGCGGGCAAGGGCGAGGCGCGGCGCGCCCTGAACGGAGACTGGTTCCGGCTGGAGTACGAGCTGCCACGCAAGCTCGGCCTGACCGAGGCGGGGCGCTTCCAGCTGCCCGCCGAGCACTTCCCACGCAACATGCGCGACTGTCGCGGGCCCTTCTGCAAGGACGCGGATCGCGATGGCTTGAACGACCTCTGGGAAAACGTGGCGATTCAACAGCTGCGCCCGCGCCTGCTGCTGGATCGCGAGGATGGCTTGTTCGCGAGCCCCACCGACCGCGTGCGCGTGCTGACCTCGGTCACTCCGCTGTCGCGCTCCGGTCGCGAGTACGTGCTATTCGCGAGCGTGGTCGCGTTCAGCCGCGACTACGGCCACCTCGGCATGTTCGATCACCCGGGCGACGCCGAGGCCTTCGGCATGCTGTACCGCATCGAGCAGGATGGGGCGCTGCGCTGGGTGGCATCTGCCGCCAAGGGCCATCCGTGCCTGACGTGCCGCTCGAGCTACGCGTTTTACCCGCAAGACTTCGCCGAGGACGGCACGCCGCTGATCTACGTCGAACGCCAGAAGCACGGATTGTGGCAGAACGGCCGCGAGTGCCGCGCGCGCGCAGCCTTCAGCTGCAAGGGCGACGTGAGCATGCGGCCGGAGGCCTTCAACGTCGGCGAGCCCGCGCCGAACGCCTTGATCGATCGGTTCGACGACGTCGAAGCGGCGGGGTCTTCCGGCCAGCTGGCCGGCGTGTTCCCGGGCGACGCCGTCTGGACGGCCTCGCTGGCCAAGGTGTCCGGGCACTTCTGTGGCGGTAACTCCGACTGCACGGCCGGCCGCAGCGCCAGCCAGCCCGGCTCGATCCTGGTCAACACGCTTCGCGAGCTGGAAACGCGCGCTTTTTAGCAGATTGGCGCTCGCGAGCGCGGGCGGCAATAATGCGCGTCATGAACGGTCAGCCCGGGCTGCCTCCCTTCGAGACGGTCCTGAAGTCGCGTGAGGTCGAGGACCCGGTCAACCTGTGGGTGCATCGGCCGCTGGCCTATGCGTTCGTGGCGCTGGTCTACCGCACGCCGATCACGCCCAACCAGGTCACGTTCCTGTCGTTGCTCGCTGGCTTCGCCGCCGCGGTCTGCTTCGTGGTGGGCACTCCCGCCACGATGTTTGCCGGCGGCTGTCTGCTCTGGAGCAGCGCGATCCTGGACGGTGCCGACGGCATCCTGGCGCGAGCCAAGCGCATCTTTAGCGACGTGGGGCGCGCGATCGACGGCGTGACCGACGCGGCGGTCGCGGCGATGACCGTGTTCGCAGGCTTCTATCACGTCTGGGTGCAGTTCCATTCACCGCTGCACCTCGCGCTGATGCCGATCGCGCTGTTCGGTTCGATCGTCCAGATCTACCTCTACGACTTCTACAAAGAAGCCTACATGCAGCACACCAACCCGGCGTGGAACGGCGTGGCAGAGCGCGTCGAGGACGTGAAGGCGCGCCTGCTGGCCCTGCGTGCCGAGGGCGCGCCCTGGTATGCGCGGTTCTCGACCTTGCTGCACGTCGGCGTGCTCGAAAATCAGATGCGCGTGGTCACGCTGACCAACCCGGCGGGCCTGCGCGCGCACTTGAACTTCCCCGTCAGCGAGAAGAGCATCGAGATCTACCGCCGCAACAACGCGGGGCTCATGCAGCTGTGGGCGGCGTTGTCGCTCGCGCCGCACTGCTACGGCATGTCGATCTGCGCGATGTTCGATCGGCAGGATGTGTACCTGTGGCTACGTTTCTCGCTGGCCAACGTGCTGATGGTGGTGGCGTTCATCTGGCAGCGCCGCGCCACGCGCCGCGTGCTCGCCGAGCTGGCCGAGGCCGGCCTCGCGCCCGTGCCGGCCGCGGCCACACATGTGGCAGGCGCGCCGGCCTGAACGCGTTTTTGCGCGTTGACGGCTGGTTACGCCTGTGTATTGTCAAGCGCGCTGTCCCCGGAGGAGTGGCCGAGCGGTCGATGGCGGCGGACTTGAAATCCGTTGAACTCGCAAGGGTTCCAGGGGTTCGAATCCCTTCTCCTCCGCTATGATTTCACTCAGGTTTTCAGATCGACGGTCATCGGCCTAGAGCGTTCCGGGGGACAGCTGCGGGGGACAGGTTCACTTTTGCACCCGCAGCCCTCGGACGTTCCGTAGCTCGGGGATGGGCGTCGCTGACGTCGGGGAACGGCACGAGCTGAAGATCAGCGAGTGACCGCGCTCCACGGTTGTAGCGGTTCATCATCTCCTGGGTGAGGTGCCCGGTGCGATCCGAGATCCAGCCGCTGTCCTTGCCGGCGCGCCGCGCCCACGTGACGAACGTCGCGCTCGCAAGTCATGAAACCGCAGCGGCACGATGTGCTCGGAGCGCGTGAACAGCTGAGACAGCGTGATGCCCGCGAGCTTCAGATCGCGGCGCAGCGTCGCCGCTTCCTTTGTCTCCGTGCATCCGAGGTCGCTCACGATGGGCTGGTCGTGGGCCGGCTGCCCCTCATGCGCATACCAGCGCTCCAGCACCACCATCGCGGATGCGAGCCCGGGCAACGCAGGGTCGGCTTGAGCGAAGATCTGCGGCACCCCGTTCTTGTTCATGAGGCTCATGATCGTCCCGTTTGCGAAGTCGATCCCGAACCACGTGCATCGGTTGAGCGAGCCGAGCCGGAGACCCGTGTAGACGGCCGCCACATAGTACACGCGTCTCGCGAGCGGGATCTCGGTGCAACCGATCAGCTGCACAAGCTCAACTGGGTAGAGGAAGCTGTAGAGCTTCGGTGCATCCTTCGACGGCCGGAGATCCTCGCTCACGGGGTTGTCGGTGCGTAGCCGCCCGGGCTTGATCGCGAGGTCAAAGAGCCGGTGCATCACCTGGTAGACCTGCGTTTTGGTGGCGGCCGACCATGGCTTGCCGCGCTTCTCTGCGGCGATGCGCGCGGCCTTGCCCAAGCACTGCTCGATCATCACCTCAGTCACTGCCCCGACGGGCACGGTGCCGATGTGCGGGTACACGTGAGCGCGCAGGCGACTCGCGTCGTCCTCGGCGCTGGCCTTGGGCTTCAGCTTCTTGATCTCGCCGTAGCGCCGATACAGCTCGCCCGATGTCCACTGATCACCGAAGTCCTGCACGGTCGCGGCCTTGGACGGCGTGGCTTGCGCCCGCATCGCCTGCGACAGTTCAGCCGCCATCTCCTTGGCGAGGGCGCGATCACCCTCCTTGTCGGTGAGGGCGCGTCCATCGGCTGAGTGCGGTCCCGCCGTCGGCTGAAACGAAAGAGCCCGCGAACGTTACCAACGCCTGGGGGCTCCATATTGAGGCCGGTGCTGCGCAAGAAGTCCGTGCCGACGAGCATCGACCTGTACGCGAAGCCGCTGAACTCGTCGGGGTAGCGCATGAGAACTCCACCTCCTTGCTCGGGGCTCCCTTGCGGGCGGCCGTCGGGATCCACCGATGCGAAACGCCCGACGGGGCATCGGGGTATCTACTCTCCGCTCGCAAAACCCGCGACGAAAGCGCTGGAATCGGCGCTGTAGCCGAACGCGGCTTGGCCGGGCTCCAGTTCGATCGGCTGAGTACACGACACCTCCACCAACAAGCTGAACACCGCCGTGCGAAAAAAATGACCAAGGCCGGGCTTGTCCGCGTCGAGACCCAACCTCCACGCGCGCTCAGGAGCAGTGAGTCGAATGTGGTGTGGTCCAGCGCGATCGATCGCCGTCGTCTGCTTTGCTACGCGGTGCTGCCCGACGCGCAGCGCGCTCGTCAACTGCCCTAGCTCGCACGAAGTCTCGAGATCCGCGAAACACAGCAGGTCGGTAACGTTCCAGTTGGCTCCGCCTGGACCTCCCGCGTTCCATTCGCTCACACGCGCTGCGTCTGCGGGCTCTGTAGCCTCCTGGGCCTGTTCCGCCTTGATGCAGTCGAACGTCGAGATCGTTAGCATACGCGCATCGCTCGCAGCGTTCGGTGGAGCCGCGGCTAGCGTCTGCCCCGGAGCAATTGCGGGCTGGCAACCGGCCGCGGGCGGCGGAGTGGGGGGTAGCTTGGGATGAACGCTGCAGCGTGCGGCCGATGGCGTTCCGGCACATCCCCATACGAACGCGAGGAGCACGACGCCCGCTGATGCCTCAGCCCGGCTTGTGATCGAGCTGAACATCGCTACTCCAACCACAAGTTCGCAAACGGCTCTCCGAGAACCCGATCAGCTCAAGCTCGTCAGAGAATGTCTCCTGCTTGTCGACGGCGTATTGGAAATGCCACCACTCGGTCTTGTTATATGAACCGGTCCAATTCGTCTGCGCTTTGATGCGTTCGAAAGTCCGAGTCGACTCGATGATACTCGTCATGTCGATGTAGTAGCCGGCCGGAATGTCATACTCCGACCAGGTCGGGAACGAATAGCAGCGGACCTGGCCCTTGGTGTAGTGACTCCCCTGAGTGCCATCTTGGTTCGTTGTCTTGCAATAGATTCGCCAATAGGTGTTCCCGTTGAGGACCTCCTTCGCGATCCAGTAGCGCTGGTTCTTTGGTAGTGTCAGATCCTGGTTGATATCGACAGCGCGGCCGGAATAGTGAAAACTGTAGCGACTCGCCCCCACCTTGTTGTTGGGTCTCACTGGCCGAAAGGTGTCGCCGTATTTCCCTTCGAGCGTCCCGCCAGCAAGAGCGACGAGACCGCAGATCGTCGCCCAAGCACTGGCGGCGTCCGCCCGAAGTATCCCGCCTTGGGGAATTGAGACTAATGGGAAACGCCCGACCGGGACCCTCCAACCTCTTGCGATCCAACGGTCGACGTGGTTGGCGGTCTGCACATCGATGAGCCCCGTGGCCTTCCCGGTGAACAGCGCACCATACGATTCGTCGGGCGGTGGCATCCGATAGGAGCGAGCGGCGTGGCGCTGAAATCGTGTCACGGCACGCGTAGCAGTAGCATTCAGTGTTCCCGTGGTGCTCTGCAGGTACCCGAGCGTGACGAGTTTGTTCAGAACGTCTTGGACATTGACCAACGCCATCGAGCCTCCTGCACCAACGGTTCCGCGTTGCTTGTATCAGAATGCGAGCGATGGGGCTCGCCGAGAAGTCGACAGACGAGTGTCACCGACGCGGCTCGCTCGCTCCATCTCCCTGCATCTCCAGTGGATCAGAGGATGTGGAATGAGCAAATGGGAATTCGCTTCATGCGATCACTGTAGGCCTGACCAAGCTCGGTTAGGCGTTCACGAAGTGTCGTTCGATCACCCGAGAGCAGGCTGTTTCTGTCCTGCTGGTACTCAGCCATCAAGGCAGCGCACTGCACATTGTTGCTCTCGATCTCCGGCCGCGGCGGCGAACCTTGTGACGTATCCAGTTTGCGCGCCGCACCAGACTCTTCACTGGGCGACGGCGAAGGTTTGGTGGAATCTGCTGTCGTGCGCGAGCAGCTGACACTACCTAACAGACAGATGAGTGTTGCGATTCTGGTCATGCACTCGGCTCCTCGGATGCTCGGTTGATAGATGGTCCCTTATGGTTTCACGCGGCAGTATGTGCCGTCACACCACAGCGATGGACCGCAGTACGCGTCTTCCTCGTCGACTGTACAAAGCCATGCGCACGCCCGTGGCTCGGCGCCAGTGCAAATACTCTCATTCTTGGTTGCCCCAGGAAGAGGCTCGCAGAGCGCACCCAACTGTAGGTTCGAGCAGGTCGGACGACAGAAGCCAGAGTCGCAAACACTCGGCGGCGCGCCCTGGCACTGCCCGGGAAGCTCGTCTGTGCAAGGTGTCAAGCGATTGAGACGTCTGCAGCTCGTGTCGCACGAGTAGCCAACGACTTCGCCGGTTGCCTTTGGATCACATTCCTCACCGGCTTCCTTCACCCCATTTCCGCATACAGTGTGACAATCACTGTCGTTGCTCGAACTCGCACCAGACGGGCAGCATCCATCCCCGCCCTTGGCTTCGGTGATGCGAGTGTTGCGACACTCGCGCGTACAAGTGGATGAACTCTCGAATACCGAGTCTTGCGTGCATGAGTCGCCGTCGTTACACGACGTCGGCCCCGAGCGAGACATCTGCTCGTGCTTGCACTCAGTGGTGCAGCTGCTCGTGCTATTGACCTTGGAGTCCTTGGTACACGGATCGTTGTCTTCGCACGACGTCGGCCCCGAGCGTGCGATCGGAGCGTGCCGGCATTCCGCGGTGCAACTGGTAGCGGTACCCATCAAAGCGTCCTCCGTGCAGACGTTGCCGTCGTCGCAGGAAGAAGGGCACGGGTTGCTCTTGCTGTTGGGCTCGCAAGTCTCGCCGGTAGAGACGACACCATCTCCACAAACCGCATCGCAGTCGTTGTCGTTGCCTATGTTCGCGCCCCTCGGGCAGCATCCATCGCCGTTCGCCGGTGCAGTGATGGCCATGTGTGAACACACAACGTTGCACTGCTCCGGCACGCCAGTTCTGACGTCTCGGGTACAGGGGTCCTGATCGTCACACGAGGTCGGGCAAGGCTTGTCTTTGCTGGTCGGCTCGCAAAGCTCGGGGGCGTCTACCACGCCATCGCCGCAGCTCTTGGAACAATCCGCGTCCTCGGGATACTTGCATCCCTTGGCGCAGCAACCATCTCCGCTCTTGCACTCGGCGACCTCGATAGGAGCGCCGCATTGCGCGTCACATGTGGCCGGCGCGCCGATCAATGTCGCAATCAGGCATGCGTTCGCTGTATCGCATCGGGAGATGCAATCGGCACCGTCGCAAAGTTCCTTTCCTTCTCGTACGCCGTTACCGCATTTCGGTTCAGGAGCGCCGCCGCCGCTTGACCCAGCACCTCCGCCACTCGATCCCGCCGCCGTGCCGGCCGACCCACTGGCGCTCTGTCCGGCACCTGTTCCGGCAGCCCCGGACGAATTCGCGGGGTCGCTCCCAGCGGCTGAACCGCCGCGAGCAGCCTGATCCCCGGCTCCACCACTCGACGGTGCAGTTGCCGCTGTGCCCTCCGACCCCGTGGACGCTTGTTGACCGCCGGTGCCGACGTTGGCGTCAGCGAGTTCGCTGTTCCGGATGCAATGCCCGAGCTGCTCTGTCGTGCCCGATGGGCACACCGCGTCGTCGCAGCCAGTCATCGCGAGCACGACCAGCGCGAACGCCCAGCGCACGGGTTCTTGTATCGTCCTATCCGATGGAAACCCATGGAACTCTCCCCCGTTGGAGCGGCCGTGGCTTCGAAGCGCGCTTGTGGGCGCACGCCGCCGCGTTGGGCGTTCATATGTAGGTTCCTCGGCCGAGGCAACGCCGAGTTGCGCCTCCTGGTCGAGATCTCGGACGAATCGCACATCCGAACGTCGAATCCAGGTTCTGTGCACGATTCCGGTAATACTGGTCACGCGAAACGCGGTGCGGTGCGCAGGCCGGTGCAGACGCTTGGAGAAAGCTGCCCCGCGAGTTCGCCGTCAGTGCCGGGATCCCGGCATCAAGTGATGCGAGTTGGATTTCTCGCGCGCCCGTACGTATCGGCTCCATGGCTCCTGTTAGTGCGTGACACAGCCCCCGTCATTGTGGCCCGTGCGGGTCTGCCCTCCATGTGCTGCCGGCCCGACAGATACGCGCCGCCCGAGGACGCCGGGACGGCCATTGGGACCGCCCGCAATCGCGTGCTTGCGGCCCGGAGTTCAGCGCAACCCGGCCCACGGCCCGGTGCTGTTCGGGCCGCTGCCGGACCATGCTGTCTCGGGCGCGGCGCGTCGCCGATCTGGTACAGCGCTTGGAGGTGGCCGAAGCCGGGCTGCGCGCCGCCGAGCTGGCCATCAAGAACGCGGTCGTGGCGATCCAGGACTTGCGAGCGCTTGCCGAGCAGGGCGGACCGAAGGGGGCGCCGTGATCGATATCCGCGCGGTCTGACGTCCGGTGCGGAAGAGTTGGGTGTTCGTATGAACCGCCGCCCTGAGCTGCATCGGCGGGCGGTGAGCTTGGTGCGTCACATCGTCGCATCGATCACCGGCCCGCGCGACCTTCACGCTGTGGCCGGTTACGACCCTAGCGTGGGCTGCTTGGTCGATTTGATGCTGTGGCGATCGCATCACCGCGAGCTACGACTGCTTTCACCCGCTGTTCAACCGATCGCGCCGCCACATGGGCTGCCTCGATTTCTTGGTGAGCGATGGCTTCTTCTCGGTTGATGAACTGCAAGACGCCCTAGTGTTCTTGCAGGATGGACTTCCGACGCCGAGCAACGTGGTTGTCCCAGCCGCGTGGCGGATTGCGTCACGATCGACGCAGGGAGGAGCCTTCGGATAGTTTGCGCGATCGAGTTCGACGCCGGTTGCCGCGCGCGCCGGCCATGAGTTCGTCCTGTCGCCTGGTAAGCTGCGCCCGCTTGCTGCGAGGCAGGCACGGTTCGGTGGTCCGCTGGAAGCCACAAGAAAATACAAACGTATTCACGACACTACGTGGCATGCGTCCGTGCCTATCTCGCCGCGCCGCGTCGTCGAGAGATCGGTTTCGCTGGGAGCAGCGTCAGGCCTGGTATCTCTCCTGGCGATTGTGCGGCAGGGCGTCGACCAAACCTGACTGGAAGTTCGTGATGCCGCAGCAGCTGAAGTATACCGCAGACAAATGCGATCACGACGAGTGAGTACGCGCTCCACCAACACCAGCTAGACGCGGGAAGAAACCCGTCCGGAATCCCAGCGTATATGTGCGCGTGCAGCCAGGACAGGATGGCGTGTGTCGCAAGTGGAGGGAGGAAGACCAACGCGAGCACGATGGTTCCGCTCTCGGCGTCGGTGAGCCCGCGAAGGATCTCGGCTCCGCACCCGGTGCAGATCCTTTGCGCGCCTACAGCGAAGCTGCAGCAAAACGGACATTCATAGCCTTGGTCGCGCGACATCGACGCACCACTGGCCTCCTCTTCCGCGGCGCGCAAAGCCTCGGCCTTCTTCTGCACCAGCCATTCGCGAGAGAATGGGCTGGAGTTCCGGTCAACCTCACGGTGACATCTCAGGCAGAGCCATATGAGATTCTCTGCCGCGCTGCGGTCGACGTCGCTCATGCTTCGGTCGTATCGAGGTCCGCCGGGTGATGCCGCTGCAATGTGCGCGGCGTCACCCAGCACAAGGGCCTTGTTTGCCTCGGCATGTGGCGCCCAGGTCCGCGCGTCGCAGATGGAACAGTGTCCACCTACCTGCTGCTGCAGGCTTATCTTGACGGCCTTCAGAACTTCCGGATTTCCGGTCATAGCGGTCTCCATTTCCCTCAGCGGGTTGCCAACGGCGCTGTCTTGCGAGCCGTCGAGAACCATTCCCGTGCCCGCGTGATCTCTTCCAAGAAATCCGGCAGAAGTTGCCCGGCTAAAGGAAGAGATCGGCCGAAGCTCGCCATTTGTTGCGCGAGTCAGCGATCGAGCAGACTGCCTTCTGCTCATCTGATTGCTCCGGGGCGCCGAGATGTTGCGCGGGAAATCGAAGAAACTGTCTCGCGCTCGTCCAGGAGCGCTGGCGCGGTGACCTTTGCGACAGGCTGCAGGTGACCGGCGCATAGCTAGGCTTGACAGCTGTCCCCTACGCCTGTCCCCTGGGGTGTGTTTGGGGCGACTTTGCGCGTTGACAGCGTGCTGTAAACCCCCGAAAGTCCACGAACGGGTGGGTTGGACGCGCACTTGAAATCCGTTGAACTCGCAAGGGTTCCAGGGGTTCGAATTCCTTCTCCTCCGCCCCTTTCCTCTGACTGAACCGACAGGCACAGGAGGATCCGACATGAGCCAGGCAGTCGAAACCATCCTTTCGCACTACTCGGCCGAGACTCCGGGGGTGATCGCCAACCTGCGCCGGCTGCTCAACACCGGCGCGCTCGCGGGCACCGGCAAGCTGGTCATCCTGCCGGTCGATCAAGGCTTCGAGCACGGTCCCGCCCGCTCGTTCGCCCCCAACCCCGAGGGCTACGATCCGGCGTATCACCCGAGCCTGGCCGTCGAAGCGGGCTGCAACGCCTACGCCGCGCCTCCCGGGTTCATCGAGTCGATCGCCCACGAGTACGCCGGCCGCCTGCCGCTGATCCTGAAGCTGAACAGCAGCGACTCGCTCGGTGGCCCCGGGCAGCCGATCTCGGCGTTGACCGGCAGCATTCGAGACGCGCTGCGCCTCGGCTGCAGCGCGATCGGCTTCACGATCTACCCCGGCTCCGGCGAGCGCAACGACATGTACCAGGAGATCCGCGACCTCACCGCCCAGGCGCGCGAGGTGGGGCTGCCGACGATCATCTGGTCGTACCCGCGCGGCGGCAAGATCAGCAAGGACGGCGAGACGGCGATCGACGTCGTCGCCTACGCGGCGCACCTGGCCTGCCAGCTCGGCGCGCACATCGTGAAGGTCAAGCCGCCCACCGAGTACGTGGAGCAGGGCGAGGCCAAGAAGTACTACGAGAAGATCCCCGTCTCGACCCTGTCCGAGCGGGTGCGCCACGTCGTGCAGTCGTGCTTCAACGGTAAGCGCATCGTGATCTTCTCGGGTGGCGCCACCAAGGGTACAGACGCCGTGCTGGCCGAGCTGCGCGAGATCAAGAAGGGCGGAGGCTTCGGCACCATCATGGGCCGCAACGCCTTCCAGCGCCCACGCGCAGAGGCGGTGCAGCTGCTCAAGAGCGCGATCGAGATCTTCCGCGGCTGAAGCGCCAGACTCCGAGCGCGATCAAGAGCGGCCCGAACCACGAAGCGTCGCCTCGCGACCCCGGAAGGCCACAGCCCGCGCAGCCACCAGCTGCAGGGTCGAGCGCGGGTGGCTGTTGGGGGGCGGGCGCCGTCGTGCCTGCGTCCGGGGCTGCGGGCGCTGGGTCTCGAGCCGAGACGGGCACCACCCCGAGGCCGAGCCCCACGAGGTCCTCGTCTGCCTCGGCGGCGAGCCGAGTTCGCCCGCACCGCAGCACCTCCAGCGGAATGGCGGTATCGGGGGCCGTGCTCTGGTTCGCGTAGACCAGGTAGCTGCGCCCCACTTCGAAGGCCACGCCGCAGGCGGCCGTGTCCTTGCGCGTGCGCACCCGCACGGTCTCGGTGGAGACACCCTTCCATGCCCGAGTGACCCGGAGCGATACCTCGACTTCCTCGGCGGCCGGTGCCTGCTGCGTCACGACCGCCTCGAAAACCGCGCTCGCCTGCTGCAGAGCCTCGGCCACGGGTGGAGGCGGTGCGCATTTACAGGCCAAACTCGGACTCGGGAGCAGCAACACGGCGGCCCCCACCAGCCCGGACAGCCCAACACTCCTGCTAAAGACCGGCATCGAAAGCTTTTTCATCTCGTTGACAGTACTTCCACGATCGTTACATAACTCCGCGTCCGAACGAGCCGCAACGCGTACTCGCGTAGGAACCCGGGAGAGGTGACCGAGTGGCCGAAGGTAGGCGCTTGCTAAGCGTCCGTAGGTCCAAAAGATCTACCGAGGGTTCGAATCCCTCCCTCTCCGCTGCGTTTCAGCACCAGCCCGCGCTGCTGAAGCAGCAACAACGTGTCGCAGTTGAGCTCTCGAGCAGCGAAACTCGGCGTTGACAGCAGACGGTTGGCGGCTAAGATGCCGTCCCCACTGCGGCCATAGCTCAGCTGGATAGAGCGCCAGTCTACGGAACTGGATGTCGGAGGTTCGAATCCTCCTGGCCGCGCCGCCCGATTCTTCGAACCTGCGGCAGCAGTATGCAATCAGCCGCTATCGGCGACGACGAGAGCTTCATGCGCGAGGCGCTGGCCGAAGCTGCGGCAGCCGCTGATGGCGGCGACGTGCCGGTCGGCTGCGTGCTGGTCAAGGACGGCCAGATCATCGCCCGCGGGCACAACCATCGCCAGCGCCGCCAGGATCCGGTCGCGCACGCCGAAGTGCTGGCGATCCGCGCTGCGGCCGAGACGCTCGGCAGCTTCCGGCTGATCGGTGTCACGGCTTACGTGACGCTCGAACCGTGCGTGATGTGCGCCGGTGCGCTGGTCAATGCCCGCGTGCCCCGGGTGGTCTACGGCTGCGACGACCCGAAGGCGGGCGCGCTCTGGTCGCTGTACACCATCGGTGCCGACCCGCGGCTCAACCACCGCTTCGAGGTGACGCGCGGCGTGCTGGCAGACACCTGCTCGGCCCAGCTGAGTGCGTTCTTCGCTCAGCTCCGCGCACAAAAGCGGCGCGATCCAAGTGACGGCGGCAGCGCGACAGACGATTGACACCCGATTTTCGTCTGATACTTTGCGCCGCGGAGAGCTGTCCGAGTGGTCGAAGGTGCTTGATTCGAAATCAAGTGTGCCCCCAAAGGGTACCGCGGGTTCGAATCCCGCGCTCTCCGCCAGAGCCGCAAAACTCTGAATGGTTGAAGCCGGTCATCAGGCAACACGAAGTCGTATGACCCG
This sequence comes from Polyangiales bacterium, assembly GCA_035274465.1. Lineage (GTDB taxonomy): Bacteria > Myxococcota_A > Polyangia > Polyangiales > JAFGIB01 > JADGRF01. Next base: position 166,103 of record DATEOF010000190.1, on the reverse strand, counting down.
CAGCAGTGGCAGTGATTGGAGAGGTGACCGAGCGGTCGAAGGTGCACGACTGGAAATCGTGTGAGCCCGAAAGGGCTCCGCGGGTTCGAATCCCGCCCTCTCCGCCGGTACCTCGTGTATGCTAACGCGTTCCTGGTGGTGCTTCAGCAGACACCAGGTTTGTGGTCCCGCCAACGCAGGCTCGTAAACCCCGCCAGGGCCGGAAGGCAGCAACGGTAGCGAAGCCACGTGTGGCGGGACCTTATTCCTCCCGCAGCTGGGGGTGCGAGCTCACTCAGCCGCCGCCAGCGCGACGCCCTGCGCGAACTCGACTGGGCCTCGACGACGGCCGCGCAACGCGCTGAACTTGGTGCGCGCGATGATGCGACGCACGATCGCAAATTGCGCACATTCTTCGCGAAGAGCGTGGGGGATGTGGCCAGGCAGATGTCCTGGGTCCGGCCGTGGTCCGCTCGCGTTGGATCGGGAAGCGCGCCGTCGAACGCTCGACCGTACTCGCCGACGGCCAGCAGTTTGATCGCGACGCCGCGCGCGTCGCGATCGTCGTCGTGCTGCACGTGCTCGTCCATCGACATTCACTCGGGCGGGATCGGTGCATCGCGTCGTTGCGTCATGCAGACGAGCAGTCGATCACCGCTACTGACGTTGCACGCCGCCAGATCGCCGAGGCATTCGGTCTGTGCCATCTACTCGAGCCCGAGCTTCGAGAAGGTGCCATCGTCGTAGACGTGCTCGCTCAGTAGCGGCAGACCAGCGCCAGTGAGTAAGAAGCCGTCGGTGAACCACTTGATCACACGACCGACTCGGGCAAGTGTCGGGCGAAGTACCTGCGATCGCGGAGACTGTCCAGGCTACCGTACCGCAGCCGGTTCTTCCACCCGTCACGGCTCACATCGCGTTGCATGCTCGCCTCCGTCTCGTTGACAGCGGATCGGTCGGCTACGTGTAACGTCGAGGGTCACGGACGGATGTGACTCGCTTCACTACTGAGCAGTTTCGAATGCTCGGCTATTCTGACTGTCATGAGGAACGCATCGAGAACCGGAGCTAGTTGGTCCGGATCGTTCGGGTGACGGTACGAATACGTCGACGAACACGACCTCCGTGGTCCCGGGCTCGCAATGTGACTTGGATCATGGGTGTCGTCGCCTAACAGCTCATGTGCGCACTGGCGTCGCACATGGTTTGTGGGATAGTTGGTTGGTTTCTTAATTCGAGTTTGGGGGGGCGAGTGGACACGGTCGCGGAGTCCCGTCAAGTTCCGCTCGAGGTATGTCCCGGGGCGTTGTTAGCCGGCCGCTATCGCGTCCAGCGGGTACTCGGGGCGGGCGGCATGGGCGTGGTCGTCGCCGCGGAGCACGTGCAGCTCGCCGAACCCGTTGCGCTGAAGTTCTTGTTGCCCGGCGTCGAGCGAGATCCAGAGGCAAAACCTCGGTTTGCGCGCGAAGCGTGGACTACTGCACGGATCAAGAGCGAACACGTCGTGCGCGTGATCGATGTCGGAGAGTTACCGAACGGCACGGTGTTCCTCGTCATGGAGTACCTCGACGGCATGGATCTGGCGAGCCTGCTCAGGGTGCAGGGTCGCTTGCCCGTCGTGCAGGCCGTCCAGTTCATGTTGGAGGCCTGTGAAGGGATCGCGGAGGCACACGCGCTCGGCATCGTGCATCGCGATCTCAAGCCCTCCAACGTGTTCTGCGCTCGGCGTTCGGATGGTGTGATCGCGATCAAGATCCTCGACTTCGGGATGTCCAAGTTGATGTGGCGTACCGGCGTCGGTTTTAGCCACAGCATCACAGGGTCCTCCTCGATCCTCGGGTCGCCGCTCTATATGTCGCCGGAGCAGATGAACTCGTCCAAGAGCATCGACGCCAGGACGGATATATGGTCGCTCGGCGTGATCTTGTACGAGCTGCTAGTCGGTTCGTGTCCCTTCGTCGCAGAGACCTTCCCCGAGTTGGCCGTGAAGGTTGCGATCGGCGCGGCGCCGTCGCTGCGAGCCAGTCGCGACGAGGTTCCAAGAGGGTTGGAGCGCATCGTCTCGCGTTGTTTGGAGAAGGACCGGAACCGGCGCTTCGACGATGTCGCTCAGCTCGCTCAGGCGCTCGCCGAGTACGCGTCGCCGTCGGCCGTGGTTCATGCGGAACGTGCGGCTCGAGTGCTCCGTGTCCACGCCGCAGTCGTGCCGGAACCTGCCGTCCAGGCGCGTCCGGCTTCAGCCCATGCCAGTACGCCGCCGGGCGCGAGCCGCCGTCGTGTGTTCGCGGTGCGTGCCGGACTGCTTGCGGCGGGCATCGCCCTGGTTGCCGGCATCACGGCACTCGGTGGCGCACGCGTGTTGCCTGGTTCCAACCACGTCTCCGGCCGCCCAGAGAGCGCGACAAATGCCGACGCACCGAAGGCAGTCATCGTCGTCCCGGAGCGACTCGTCGATACGGTCGTTCCGGTGCTTGGGTTGCCGAACGCCGTGACCGCGCCGGCGCGCGCCAGGGATGAGCCGGTGGTCGAGTTTCAGGCGCCCGAACAGAGCCAGCGACCGGGAGTTCCCGCCGCGCAGCGCAAGCCGCGCGTGCAGCATGTCGCGAACGCCGCTGCTGCGCAGCAGCCCGAGGCGCGGCCAGTGAATTTGGCGCAGCTCGAACTGGATGAGCTCGGAGGTCGCAAGTAGTGCGTACCGCATGCCTCGTGGCGCTCTTGTCGATCTACACAGGCCCGCTCCGTGCGCAGGCAGTTGGAGACAATCCACAAGCCCAGGAACTCTTCGACCAAGCGCGGGCCCAGATCGTCGCGGGGGATTACGCCGATGCGTGTACAAAGCTCGAACGAAGCTTGGCGCTCGATCCGCAGCTTGGTGCCTTGCTTCACCTGGCCTATTGCTATGAAAAGGTAGGTCGGCTCGCGGACGCTTGGAACCGGTTTCAAGATGCACGCCTGTTGGCTGCCGAACGGAGCCAGCAGGGTCAACCAGACGCGCGCGAAACGATCGCGCAGCGCCGGGCGGCTGCACTCGAACCGCGCATTTCGCTCGTTGCGCTGACGTTCGCGCAGCGCGACCTGTCTGGGCTCTCGATCGAGCACGATGGTGCACCAGTGCCGCCCGATCGCTGGACTCGAACGCTCGCAGTTGCGCCTGGAACGCATCGTTGGGTCGTCTCCGCGGCCGAGAAGCAGAGCTGGGAGCACGAGTACGTGATCGATGCCGAGCCGCTGCGCGTCTCGATCAATGTACCTGCGCTCGCGCCTGTGATGGCGGAGCCCGAGCCAGTTTCCAGCACTGCTCCGAAACCTCCGTTCGCGCCGCCTCCTCTGGTACGGGATTCCGGGCCCGATGTGCAGCGCATCGTGGCGTATTCGCTCGGCGGCGCCGGCTTGGTCGCTGCCGGATTCGCGACCGGCTTCTTCATCGCGGCGCAGAGTGCTTCGCACGAGCAGGATCCGATCTACAGGGCTTGCGATCCACCCAACCCAGAATGCGCGCGACGCAACAACGAGCTCGAGGACACGATTCAAGACAACGCTGCGCGCGCCAGGGTTGCGTTCGTGATCAGCGGCTCGCTGCTGGTGGGTGGAATCGTGCTCTGGTTTACCGCCCCGGAGCGGGAAGAGCGGCCGATCGCAATGGGTGCAGGGCCGGATGCAGCGTGGATATCCGTGCAGGGGCGGCTCTGACCAGGAGGACAAACCGTGCGAAGCCGAGTGCTGCACCGGGTCTTGTGGGCTGTGGTCGTGGCGGGCACGAGCTGTTTTCCCGACCACTCGATCAAAAGTGCCCAGACCGCCGATGGCGGCGACGAGCCCGAGCGTGAGGGCGGCAAGGGTGGCATGCCATCGACGGGTACTGGAGGAATGTCCGGTTCGGAGGGCGGAGGCAGCGGCGGAGCCGCAGCTGACGGCGGCGGCGCTGCTGCTCACACGGTGGGTTCCGGCGGTATGTCAGACTCGGGGACTTCGGGTGGCAACGGAGTGCGTGCTGCGGGGACGGGCGGCATGTCCGGCGCCGGAGCTGAGGGCGTGAGCGGCGCGGCTGGTCATGCGGGAGAGGAGCCCGCCGCTGGCGCATCCGGCATGGCGGATGGCGGAGTGGGCGGTATGAGTGGCATGGGTGGTGCGGGAATGGGTGGTGCGGGGATGAGCGGCACAGGCGGTGCCGCGATGGAGGGTGGAGGAGGCCGATCCGGCATGGGCAATGCGGGATCGAGCGCTAGTGCCGGGATGCCGGGCGGTGGGGGCACAGGCGGTGCGGGCATGGGTGGTGCGGGCATGGGCGCTGCGGGAACCGGCGCGTGCTACGAGCTCGGTCCCGTGCAGAGCACCAAGCCTCCGGCACAACCGCCGCCGGGTGCGTTCGTCGCCAGCATGGAAACTCGCGATGACATGACGCTCCCCGTCCCGCACTACGTCTGCCTCGGCGAGTTTGGGCCAGGCAAGGCGATCTTCGGCAACTACGGTGACGGCTGTTACATGCCGGGGCCCAACGGCGCATATGAACGCGACATCGACGTGCGGATCCTGACAGTCAAGTCCGCGTCGTGCCTGATGTGGCAAACGCATTCCGGCAGTCAGACGCTGCCCAACAATGCCGTGCGGCTCGCTGGTGTATTGGTGTGCCGCGCGCACGAAGTCGCCGTCCCCACGGAAAAACCACGCGTGACGAGCACCGGCGATCATGCGGGGCAAGTGCAAATGAATGTCTGTCGTTACGAGCTGTACGGTGCGCTGCGTAGCGCGGACAACTACGAGTTGCTCGTTGAAGCGCCGAAGAGCTGAGCGCACGGTATTGTCCGCGCGTCCGACCTGCGCAACACTGCGCCGCATGCAAGAACCTCAAATCCATACCAGTCCGACGCAGAGTCCGATCCAGGTCGTCGAGGCATTCTTCGACGCGGGTTGCGCCAAGGACATCGCGCGCGCCTCTGCGTTGATCAGCGACGACATCGTGTATCAGAACGTGCCGTTTCCGCCCGATCGCGGGCGGCTCGCGGTGGAGCGCAGGTTGCGGCAGTTCTACAGCATGCCGGGCGTGTTCGACGTGCGGATGCATCACATCGCCGAGCGCGGCGGCGTGGTGCTGACCGAGCGGACCGATGGTCTCCGCGCGAAGTGGATGGACGTGGAGTTCTGGGTCTGCGGAACGTTCGAGGTGCGCGACGGCAAGATCGTGTTGTGGCGCGACTACTTCGATCTCGGCAATGTCGCGCTCAAGATCCTCCTGGGTCCCGTGCGGGCCTTGTTGCGCGCGGTGTGAGACGCACAGTTCGCTGTGCTTGGGCGAGTGACGCAAGTGAGGAGTAGGTTGTTACAGTGCTCGCTCAACTCGCTGCGGAACAACGGGCAGGCGCACTCCGGCGCCTGCGGCGTGATCGGCGCGGGCATCAAGCTCGGTGCCGGGCGCTCGGTGGTCGTCCATGTCGCGAACGGCGGCCGTATCGAGGATCGCCTCGTGTTCAACGCTGCCTGGGTTTGACGCGAGCTCTTAGTACAGGCGGTATTCGATCGTCATCTGTCGGCCGCCGCGCACGAGCGCGAGGCTGAGACGCGGTGCTGCGGTGAGCTGCGTCTTGGCTTTGAGCATGCCCTCGACGCTCGCGACCTGGAAACCGTTGAGCGTCTTGAGCGTGTCCCCGCGCTTCAAGCCGAGCGACTCGAACAGGCCCCCCGATGCGATGCGCGTGAGCATCAACCCGACCGCCGCGCCGTGCTGCTGGATGGTGCGGGTGCGGGTCGAGCTTGCGAGTGCGCTGGCACGCGAGAAGGCGCGTTCGAGTAGAGACCGATCGACACGATAGACGTTGGATTGAACCTTCTGGATGCTGTGCTCGAGCTCGGTGCTCGAGAACGCGTTCCTGCGCGTCGTGCGCGGCGGCGGCGCAGGGGTGCCGGGTCGCGCGGCGGGTCGCGTCATGCGTAGCCAGCAAGGTCCGTCGCTGGCGCTGGCGACCAGCACCGCGCGCGGGTGCACTTCGAGGATTTGCAGCTGCCCCCAGCGCGAACCGCAACGGTAGACCGCTTTGCGCGCGCTCGAGCCACCGAGGATCGCCAACGAGCGTTCGGGGTGTCGATCATCGTAGATCGTGCCGGTCAGTCGGACTTGCGCCTGCAGCTCTGGGCTGCACGCTTGCGCGCTGGCGAGCGTGGGACACGATAGTAGCGCCGCACACGCCAGCCAGAACGCCGGTCCTCGCAAGCGAACGAGCATCTCGAGCTCAAGATCCTCCCAGCCGCGACGTTGTGCAAGCGGTCGGAGCTGTGTGGCGGGAAGAACGTGCGCGGAGTGCGATCTCGCCACACTTGGTCGAGGTGGAAGCCGGCTTGGTTGCCGGATCGGGACCAGTTCCGTGTGCGGCACGTGGGATGCAGGGAGATCTGTGTGCCGCAAAACGTCGCGCAGAAGCTGCTGGCAGCCCATGTCGTTTCCGGAACGCTCTCGCCGGGCGCCGAGGTGGGCTTGCGGATCGAGCAGACGCTGACGCAAGACGCGACGGGCACGCTGGTGATGCTGGAGCTCGAGCGTCTGGGCGTGTCGCAGGTCCGGACACGACTGTCTGCGCAGTATGTCGACCACAACCTGCTGCAGACAGACTTCAAGAACGCAGACGATCATCTGTTCTTGTTGAGCGCGTGTCGGCGCTATGGGGTGTGGTTCAGTCGTCCCGGGCAGGGAGTGAGTCATCCGGTCCACATGGAGAGCTTTGGCGTGCCTGGGGCGAGCTTGCTCGGCTCTGATAGTCACACCTGTGCAGCCGGAGCGATCGGCATGTTGGCGATCGGCGCGGGCGGGCTCGAGGTCGCGCTCGCGATGGCGGGCGAGCCGTTCTTCGTGCCCACGCCGGCGATCTGGGGCGTGAAGCTGACGGGCCGACTGACGCCATGGGTCAGTGCCAAGGACGTGATCCTCGAGCTGCTGCGGCGACACGGAGTCTCGGGCGGCTTGCACCGCATCCTCGAGTACCACGGCCCGGGCGTCGAAGAGCTCGACGCCTGGGACCGGCACGTGATCGCGAACATGGGGGCGGAGCTCGGCGCGACGACGAGTGTGTTCCCCTCGGACACCCGCACGCGCGAGTTCTTGGCCAACGTCGGTCGCGAGGACGCCTGGAAGGAGCTCCACGCCGATCCGGACGCGCGGTATGACTTCGAAGACGAGATCGCGCTCGACCAACTGGAACCCTTGATCGCGAAGCCGTCCAGCCCCGGCAACGTGGTGCCCGTGCGAGAGGTCCTGGGTGAGGCGATTCATCAAGCGTACCTGGGATCGTCCGCGAATCCCGGCTTGCGCGACATCGCGATCGCCGCGCGCATGGTGGAGGGCAAGCGTATCCCCGAGCACGTCTCGTTCGACATCAACCCGGCCACGCGCGCGACGCTGCTCGAGCTCACGCGCTCCGGGATGCTGGCGACGTTGCTCGAGGCAGGTGCGCGCTTGCATCAGACCGGCTGCAACGGCTGCATCGGAATGGGGCAAGCCCCGGGCACTGCGCGCAACAGCTTGCGAACGGTGCCGCGCAACTTTCCCGGCCGCTCCGGGAGCGACGACGATCGCGTGTGGCTGTGCAGCCCGGAGACCGCGACTGCCTCCGCGCTGCGCGGCGTGATCACCGATCCGCGCTCGTTCGGGCAGCCTGCATGCGCGGTGCCGCGCTACGCCCCGAAGGTCGCGCGGCAGGTGCGGCACTTGCTGCTCGCACCCGACTCGAGCGCCGTCGCGCGGCGCGTGTCGCTGGTCAAAGGCCCGAACATTCAGAGCCTGCCGCGCTTCGACGCGTTGCCGGACACGCTCGAGCTATCGATCCTGTTGAAGGTCGGCGACGACATCTCGACCGACGAAATCCTGTCGGCCGGGGCGAACGTGCTGCCGTTTCGCAGCAACATCCAGCGCATCGCGCAGTTTTGCTTCCTCGCGATCGACAAGACGTACGCGGCGCGCGCCGAGCAGGCGGGGCCCCACGCGATCGTGGGCGGAAAGAACTACGGTCAGGGGTCGAGCCGGGAGCACGCAGCGCTGGCGCCTCGCTCACTCGGCTTGCGTGTCGTGATCGCGCGCTCGTTCGCGCGCATCCACCGCCAGAACCTCGTGAACTTCGGCGTGTTGCCGCTGAGGTTCGAGGACGAGCAGGACTACGCGCAGCTGCAAGCGGGCGATGTGCTCCGGTTCTCGAACCTGCGCGCCGCGCTGCGTGCGAAGCAGCCGCTCCGCGCGAAGGTGGCCGAGCGCGAGTTACGGCTCGTGCACGATCTGTCCGAACGCCAAATCGGTTGCATCGAGCAGGGGGGCGCGCTGCGGGCGCTGGCCGACCGAGGGGAACCATGAAAGCACTCGTCGTCACACCGCACACGGCTGACAGTCTACGGCTGCAGGACGTCACAGAGCCGCCGCCGTCCGCTGACCAGCTGCTGGTGGACGCGCTGGCCCTCGGCATTTGCGGCACCGATCGCGAGATCCGCGCGGGCAACTACGGTGAGGCGCCTTCGGGCAGCGATTTCTTGGTGGTGGGACACGAGTCGCTCGGCCGTGTGCACACCGCCCCCAAAGGCTCCGGGTTTCGCGCGGGTGAGCTGGTCGTGGGCATCGTGCGGCGCCCCGATCCGCAGCCCTGTCGAAGCTGCGCAGCGGGCGAATGGGACATGTGCGAGAACGGAGGCTACACGGAGCGCGGCATCAAACAGCGCCACGGCTTCGGCAGCCAACGCTTTCAGCTCGAGCCCGAGTTCGCCTACCGCGTCCCGGATGCACTCGGGTTGTGCGGTGTGCTGCTCGAGCCGGCGAGCGTCGTCGCCAAGGCCTGGGAACAGATCGATCGGATCGTGCAGCGCTCGGTCTGGAAGCCGGCACGCGTGTTGATCACCGGCGCTGGGCCGATCGGTCTCTTGGCGTGTTTGATGGGGCGGCAGCGCGGCTACGAGCTGCAGGTGCTGGACCGTGCCCGGACCGGACCGAAGCCGGAGCTCGTGCGTGCGCTCGGCGCGACCTATCATACCGAGGGGTTGCTACGGTTGCGCGGGCACGTGGATGTGATCGTGGAGTGCACCGGCGCAGCGGGACTCGCCGTGGACGCCCTGTCGAGCACCGCGCCCAACGGCGTGGTGTGCCTCGCGGGGGTCTCGAGCGGCAGACACATCGTGCAGCTGAAGGCGGCGGCGTTGAACAACGAGCTGGTGCTGGAGAACGCCGTGATCGTCGGCTCGGTGAACGCGAACCGGCGCCACTACGCGGCCGGCTGCGCCGCGCTCGAGCAGGCCTCGCCGGCATGGTTGAACCAGTTGATCACCCGCGTCGTCCCGTTCGAGCGCTTCGCCGAGGCATTCGAGCGTAGCGGCGAAGGCGACGTCAAGACCGTGCTGCAGTTCGCGCCGCTGTGAGCTGCGGCGTTCCGCGTGTCAGTCGAGACCGCGCTTGCCGTCCGCCCAGTAGGCTTTGACCTTTTGACCGGCGTATGCGGCCGGCTCGGCCTTCAGCGCAGCCCGAAGGGCCTGGATCATCTGCGCGTGGCCGGTCAGCACGAGGTGCGCGCTCGGATGCTGCGCGAGCGCCGCGCGCAGCTGGCCCTCGACTGCGCGCGCATGTGCGCGTGCGCTCTGCCGCTCGACCACGCTGCACCCGTCGAGGCCGATGTCTGCGAGCACCGTGCGCGCTTCATCCGCGTGCGAGCACTCGAACACGAACGAAAGTCCATTGCTCGAGCCGCGCGCCTGCCGCAGCGCGGTCGCCACGCCAAACGACGTCTCGTCGCCGAACAACACGACCGGGCCAGGCAAGCTCGAGAGCGCGAGCGAGCCACGCGGACCCATCGCGTGAAACCTCGCGCCCGGCACCAGCGCGCGGACCCAGGTCGCGGTCGATGTCTCGCCGTGGACATACGCCAGCAACTCCAGCGCGCCGGCCGCCGAATCGTGTCCGAAAGGCGAGTACGTACGCGGCCCGCACTCCGCGATCATGATCTGCAGCTTGTCGCCGGCAGACACCGCCGCCGTCCGCAGCCACGGCGCGGAGATCCGAACCCTGCGAAAGTGCGGCGACAAGTCGCGAACCTCGTCGACCGACAGCTCTTTGCCGAAGAGTTGGCCGATCTTGTCTCGAAAGCGCGCCTGGAAAGATGTCATGGACGTCGTGTGGGGACTTCTGAGCGCGGCGTCAAGGGCTCCCGCGCTATGGCGCCCAGAACAACAGCAGATTTCCGTCGAGGTCTTCGACCTCCATCTGCCGCGTGTTCTCTTGCCAGTAGACGGGGGCGGGCGCAGCTCGAATCTTGGCGCCGCGCTGCTCGAGCTCGCGGTGTAAGTCGTCGAGCTTCACGTGTTCATGCAGCTCGAGCGCGAGGACTGCGGGCACTTTGGAGCTGGGGATGCGGGTGCCGTTCTGGAGGATCAGCTCGATCCCAGGGCGCTCGACTTGAGCGATCACCATTTGCTCCGAGTCAGCCGACCAGGCCACGGTGAATCCGAGCTTCGAGCAGTAGTAGTCGCAGCTCGCGCGCACATCCGCGACCGAGAAGATCGGACGGGTCCAGAACTCGGGTTTCTCGGGCGCGTCGGACATCTCACTTGCCTCCGGCCTGCAGCAGCGCCGCCATCTTCTGATGGATCAGGTTGATCGCCTTCAGCGGCCGGACCATCACCTTGAAGTCCACGATCTGTCCTGCATCGTTCCATCGGAACAGGTCGATACCATTGACGCTGATGCCGTCGATCTCCACCTGAAACTCGAGCATCGCGTCGTTCGCGGACTTCAATTCGCGAACGTAACGAAACGTCGGGTTGAAGAAGACTGCGAACGCGGCCGACAGGTAGAGCTTGGTGATCGCCTTGCCGCGCTGCGGCGTGTGGACGATTGGCGAGTGAAAGACGGCGTCGTCGGCGAGTAGTGCATCGAGCCCCGCGGCGTTGTGCGTCTCAACCAACTCGTGCCAGGCCGCGAGCGTATCGATCGGCATGTCGGATCCCTCTTTAGTTGGTTGTGTCTTACCTCTCTACACAGTCCGTCGACTGCTCGCCAGCCCTTTTGCCCTGGAACGTGCAGCCTGATAGCGTGTTCGTCCCTTCACGGATGGTGCTGGATGCTGAAGAAGCTGTTTATCGGTCTGGGTATCGTCGTCGTGCTCGTCGCTCTCGGCGGCGGCGCGTTCGCGCTGGTTCAAGCGTCGGCATTCGACGCGAGCTTGAACAAGGTCTACGACATCGCTCCGCTCCAGCTCCAGGCGGTGAACGATCCCGCTGTCATCGAGCGCGGCAAGCACCTGGTCGAGTCGATCGGTGGCTGCGGCGAGTGCCACGGCAAGGACCTCGGCGGTAAGGAGGGCGAAGAGATGGGCCCGATCGGCAAGGTGGATGCGCCGAATCTCACCTCGGGTAAGGGTGGCGTCTCGAGCCAGTACTCCGATGGTCAGTTCGCGCGCGTGATCCGGCACGGCATCAAGGCTTCCGGCAAGAGCCTGCGCTTCATGCCGGCTCAGGACATCGCCTGGTGGCCCGACGACGATCTCGTGGCGCTCGTCTCCTATCTACGCAGCCTGCCGCCCGTCTACCGCACGCTCGGCGAGTCGCACATCGGATTGCTCGGCAAGGTTCTCGATCGCCTGGGCGTGCTTCCGCTCGACATCGCGCGACGCATCGACCACGGCGAGGCACGCCCGAAGACATTGCCTGCCGAAGTGACCGCCGAGTACGGGGCGAAGCTCGCGCGCGGTTGTACTGGCTGCCACGGTGACCACTTCGGTGGCGGTCCGATCCCGGGTGCCCCCTCGGACCTACCCGTGCCTGCGAACATCACGCCGCACGAGACGGGTCTTGCCAGGATGACGGAGGCCGAGTGGAACCGCCTGCTGGATCAAGGCATCAAGCGTGACGGCAAGCCGCTCAACGCGTTCATGCCCATTCAGATGCTGCGCGCGATGAACCCGACCGAGCGCGCCGCGCTGTGGACGTTCTTGCGCTCCTTGCCGCCGCGGCCGTTCGGCGAGCGCTGATTCGACTGTGCGTGTGACGCTCGTAACAGTCTGACTCGACAGCTGGCCGCTACGCTCGAGCCTGACCATCCAGGGGGTAGGCATGGCACTCTCGTCTGCACAGGTTCGCGCAGCGATCGCGTTCAACATTCGGCGCAGCTTCGATGTCGAGCTCATCCGGCGCATCCAGGGCACGGTCGGCGTCACGATCGACGGTGTGTTCGGTCCAGTCACCGTACGTGGCGTGGCCGCGTGGCAGCTGGCGCACTCGCTCACCGAGGACGGTAAGGTCGGGCCCCTCACGCTGGCCGCGCTGCAAGCGGCGTGGGACGAGGCGGGCGAAGATCCCATGGGCCTGTCGCCGCGCGAGGTCGCGCGCGCGCTCCGCTACAACCGCGCTCGCGGTTACGACGCCGCGTTGATCGCCAAGATCCAGCACTCGGTGTCCGTGGTGGAGACCGGCGAATTCGACGAAGACACGGTGATCGCGGTCTCGCGCTGGCAAGCCGATCACGATCTGTTCGCGGATGGCAAGGTGGGGCCCAACACGTTGCGCGCGTTCGAGGCGAGCTGGAAGCCCGCGCCGTCCGGTCGCACCGAGTATCGGATCCATCCGGGCATCGGCATCGCACGCCTGGGCGACAGCCCGACCGAATACTTCATCGGTCCCGAGGCTCCGGGCAGGGTCGCACCCGAGCAGCGTCCACAGCGTGACGCCAATGGCTTCATCAAGCGTCAGGGCGCGCGCTTCCGCGTCTACAGCTACCACTACGACGATGCCGGGCAGTTGACCGACGTGCTCGAGGTCACGCCGGATCGCGGCCAGGTGATCTGGACGGCTCAGCTGGTCAATCGCAAGGCTGCCAGCGCGCGCTTCCCGCCCGAGGCCGATCCGCGTCGTCGCAACGCGGCGATCGAGGAAGAGTCGCTGGTGATCGACGCGGGCGCGCAGACGCTCACGGGCGCGGAGCAGCACGTGCCGCTGCAGGGCTTCTTCCTGGGCAGCGCCGTGCGACTGGGCGATCTTCGCAGCGACGCGCAGGGCCGGTTGATCGTGCTCGGCGGTCATGGCGTCTCGCGCTCGCCGCGCGGCGAGCCCATCGGCAGCTTTGCGAACAACGACGGCTGGCACGACGATGTGAGCGACGGTCCGGTGTCCGCGCGCGTCGTGCTGCCCTCGGGCGAGACCGTGGAAGCGGATTCGGCGTGGGTGGTCGTGGCGCCGCCCCGCTATGCGCCCGAGATCCACAACGTGGTCACGTGGTGGGATCAAGCCTTCGACATCGCCACGCGGCTGCAAACCACGCTGACGGTCAGCCAGCCGTCCTTCACGCGTCACATCTATCCGATCCTCGAGCGCGCCTCGAAGCTCGCCTGGGTATCCGCGGTCGCGCGACGCGGACATGGCGCCGGAGCGACCTGGAACTTTCTGACGCCCGAGCGCCTGGCGCAGCTCGCGAACCCCAGCCCCGAGAGCCGTCCGCTGCGCGATCGAGTCTCGCAGAGCCTGCGGCGACCGGATTCGCCGTCGGGCACGATGCCGCTGCTGAACAGCGGCGTCGATCCCAACGATCCGCGCAACGGCATCGGCTCCATGCTGACCGCCACCCAGCTGGCCTGGATGACCCAGTGGGCGCTCGGGGTGTTCACCGCCGATTGGACGGGTGCGGTGCCGGATTCACCTGAATTCGATGCGATACCGGTCGCCGGTCAACCCGGCGCGCTCGATCGCGCAGCGCTCGAAGCTTGCATCGGGGGCCCGTTCTATCCCGGCATCGAGGTGGGCTACCTGATGGCCCGCATCGACACGTATCGCGCGCCGTTCCGGATCGCGACCGAGCATCCCGCGGGCTATCTGACCTCTGGCTTGGCGGTGCCCTGGCAAGCCGACTTCTCGGCCTGTACGGAGCGCTGGTGGCCGGCGCAGCGGCCCGTGAGCGTGTTCCGCGGTGACAGCACGACCGCGACCACGTGGAGCGACGCGTCGATGACCGCGATGGTCACGGAGTGGGCGAACCTCGGCTTCATTCGGCGCGAGGGCGAGCGCTACGTGGAGCGCGAACGCATCGAGTCGGAGCCCGAGGTATGAGCGCGCAAATCGCGGTGGTCGGCGCGGGACCTGCAGGTCTGATCACCGCGATTCATCTCGCGCGCAGTGGCCAGGACGTCACGCTGATCGACCGCGCAGCGACTCCTTGCGGCCCGATCGGCGAGCAGTTGTCCGGGCAAGCGGTACGCGAGCTCGCGTGCCTGGATGCGCGGCTGGTCGCGACGCGGTTCGGGGTGCCATCTCCGTCCACGTGCTCTGCATGGGGCGAGTCGGAGCTGCACGTGCGGAGCGATCTCTTCAGTGTGTGGGGGTCGAGCTACATCGTCGAGCGAAGCGCGCTCGAGCAGGCTTTGGCGGAGGTCGCGCAGGCGAGCGGCGCGAGGTTCCTGCGCGGGGAACGGCTGCAACGTGTGTCGGAAAGCTCGGATGCACTACGTTTGACGCTGGACTCCGGCGGCGTGCTCGAGGCGGCTTTCATCGTCGATGCGACCGGCAGGAGCGCGAGCGTCGCGCGCCAGCTGGGCGCGACGCAGCTGCGTTACGACTCGCTGGTTGCGTTGCAGGGCACGCTTGCGCGCACTGCCGTGCAGCGACACCCCAAGGGCGTTTGCTTCGCGGCGCACCCAGAGGGTGCCTGCTCGCTGGCAGCGCACGAGGTGCTGGTGGAGAGCACCTCCCAGGGCTGGTGGTACTCGGTTCGGGCGCCTGACGGCTCGCTCGTGGCGATCTACTTCACGGACAGAGAGTTCTTGCGGCTCACCGGGGCCGAGGCGGTGTGGCGAGCCGCGCTGATCGAGAGTCGGCACACACGCCTGCGAGCGCGCGACTACGGCAAACGTCAGGCCATCGAGGTTCGCTCCGCTTGTTCGCAACGCCTCGATCACGCTGCCGGAGATCGCTGGCTCGCGGTCGGTGACGCCGCGATGGCCTGGGACCCACTGTCGGCTTCCGGCTTGCACAACGCGATCTCGGAAGCTCGGCATGCGGCCGACGCGATCGAAGCCGCGCTGGCGGGCGATCGCGAGGCCGTGCGGGTCCGATACGTCGAGCGCGTGCGGCGCGCCTTCGCCAGCTACCTCGCGACGCGCGGGCAGATGTACCGCAGCCAGGAGCTGCATGCGGGTTCGGCATTCTGGCAGCGCAGGCGCACGCCCGCTTCCACGGACCTCACGCATTCGGCTTAGGCTCGGCCACACAGCGCTGGAAGCCAGCCTCGAGTGCCGGACCGTCCAGCCCCAGACCGAGCACCACGAGCCGGCTCGTTCGCGCGCTGCCTGCCCACGGTGTGCCGAGTTGCACGTCGACGGCCTGGCTCACGCCCTGCACGATCACGCGTTCCTCCACACCTCTCATCGCGAGGATGCCCTTGATTCGCAGGATGCGCGCCTCGACGAGGCCGAGCGTGTCTTCCATCCAGTCGGCGAAGCGTTCTTCGTCGAGCTCACCGTCGTGGATCATCGAGACCGCGTCGATACTCGAATGCGCCGAGCCCTGGGCTGGCAGCTCGAGCGCCTCGGCGCGCTGCGCGAGCTGCTCGAGAAGGCCGGAGTCGAGGCGTCCGTGCCGCGCGTGCACGACGACTGCTGCCGGCGCGTGGCGTTGCACCAGCTGCTGCACTGAAGCCAGTGCTGCACCGTCTGCCTCGTCCATGTGCGAGAGCACGACCACGTCGGCGAAGCCGAGTTGCTCGACTGCGACGTCGAAGGCGAGCACCTCCTGCGCGCGGGTGGCATCGATCACGGTCACGACACCGTCGAGCTCGAGTCGCTCGCGCACCGGGCGCGCTGCGAGGGCACGGATCACCCCGGCCGGCGAGGCTGCACCCGAAGTCTCGACCAGGATGCGACCAGGCCGCGCGTCGCCAAGCTCCACCAGGGCGCGCAACAGCTCCGCCTGACTGCTGCAACACACGCAACCGCCGGTGATCTCCCGCAGGCGCGTCACGTGAGCAGCGAGCAGCTCTCCATCGATACCCACGTCACCTCGCTCATTGACGATCAACCCTGTCTCGAGTCGCGGCAACTCCTCGAGCCATCTCTGCACGAGCGTGGACTTACCCGCACCGAGGAAGCCGGTGATGATCGTGACGGGGACTGGGGCATCGCCTTCGAGCACGTTGCCGAGCGTAACAGCGCCTGCGGTGCTCGCACTAGGGAGGCGTGTATGGGCCCTTGGCTTCTCCCCAGCCCCACTTCGGCATCGGCGCGTCCTCGGTCACCTCGGCACCTGGTTGCGAATTGATGACGGCGAGGCGCGTGCCCCACTCGAGGTAGGCCACGAATGCCGAGCGAAACTCGGGATCGTCCTTGAGGTGCTCCTCCTCGGCGCAGTCCAGCAGGAGCTCGATCCAGCGCCGCCGTTGCGCTTCGGTCAGCGCACGGCCGAGATGCTTGCGGATCATGTGCGGGTGACCGCCGTGGTCTTGACTGTAGGCCGGCGGGCCACCGAAGACCTCGCCCACGAAGGCGGCCACATGGCTCGCGTGCTGCGGATCCATGTGCGCGAACACCGGGCCGAGGAGCGGATCTTGCGGGACGCGCTGGTAGAAGCGTGTGAGTAGCGCCTCGAGGGCTGGCCGCCCGCCCATCCATTCATACAGCGTCGGGACCATGCATCTGCCGTAGAGCATGCTCCGGCGCCAGTCAACTGACCGATCGAGGAGGCGTGCTCACAGGAGCAGTGCGCCGCCGAACATCAGCCAGCGCGAGCTCGCACCCACCCAGAGCGCGCGATTCCGGAGCCCGGGGTTCAGGTAGCGCAGGAGATCGAAGACCAACGGCAGCGCCAGCATCGTGCCGACCGTCGCGGGCGAGAGGTTTGCGGCGCGGGCCATGGAGTTGACGTCACTCTCGCGTGGCCCGATGCCTGCAATCCCGGTGATCGCGTAGCCGAGGTCGAGCGCGAAGTGTAGCAGCAGCATGCCTTCGAGGAACGGCTTGTGGTGCATGCGCAGGTCGGGGTGATTCGCGAAGATCAGCTCGGTGTACACGGCCTCGACGAAGAAGCCCATCATCGCAGCAGTGTAGAGCTCTTGCTGGGACTCGATCCCCGTCGGGGCAATCGCGAAGAACGGCAACGGACCGAGGCTGACCGGCCTCAGCACCGGCTTGTTGTTCATGATCAAATCGAACGTCACGTGACCGGCTTCGTGCAGTACGAGGCCGGTGATGCCGCCGCTGAGGAGCAACAGCCAGTCCCCGGCGTTGTCATATGTCGCGTCGGAAGCCTTGGCGTGCGCGGTACTCAGCGACCAGAGCAAGACTGCGAGCACGCATGTCCGCGATGCGAAGCGGAGCGCACTGCACGGGCTTGCAGACGTATGTGACCGAGTACTTATGTCAACCGATACGCGCGCTGCGGCGTGCTGAGGGGAGGGCGATGCATGAGCATCGTCTGTACTACACGGGCGCAAGCACGTCGTCCAGGCACTCGAGGGCGGGGTGTGCGTCGCTGACGTATGCGTCGATCCCTGTCGGAATCGCGGTCCCTTGTCACGGCCGGTCGTCCTCTGTCAGGGTAGTTGACCATGAAACCTTCGCTCTGCCTGGTGACCGTCTTGGCTCTGCTGGGATGTGGTGACGACTCGGAGCCGACAGACGTGCATGGCAGCTACACGCTCAACGTGACGAACGGCCCTTCGACGTGTCCGCTCGAGAACTGGAATCAGGGCGTATCGACCTCCGGAATCCCGCTGACCGTGACGCAGAACGGCAGCAGCGTCTCGGCCGATGTCGGTGGCGCCGGCGCGATCTTCCTCACCGTGTACTGCGGCAACGCTCACCTCGAAGGTTCGGTTTCGGGCGCGGAGCTCGATCTCACGCTGCAAGGAACGCGCTCGCTCTCGAGCGGGTCGTGCGCATTCACGATCGACGCGCACATGGTTGCGACGATCAGCAACGACGCACTCAGCGGCAGCATCACGTACACACCGGACACCAATACGAGCGCAGATTGCGCGGCGGTGCGTACCTGCACTGCTCGGATGAACCTCAACGGCACGCGACCTCCGTCGGAGAAGTAGCGGTGGCTAGCGGCTGCGATCCGCGAAGTGCAGCTCGAACTTGTCGACGACCACGTCCTTGGTCGTCTTGAAGTAGGCGCGTGCCTTGAGCGGGTCGCCGTCGACGTGGAAGTCGATGAACAGCGCGCCGAACTCGATGTAGGGCACGTTGTCCATGTGCGCGCCGTTCATCATCTGATAGTTGTTCGCGTAGATCGAAGCCCACCAGGTGTCCATCGCGTGATCGAGCGTGCGCGTACGGGTGCTATGACCGCCCAGGCCGGTGACCGCGACGAACGTACGGTCGGGGCCGAGCTGCAGCAGGTCCGGCCGCCCCGTCGCGCCGTGGCCTCGCTTGCGGTCGCCGATCGCAGTCAACGCGAACGTGCGCGAGTACGAGTGCTCATGAGCCGTGATGATCGGCGCGCCGTGGCGTGCGCAGATCTGATAAGCACCCCAGCCCGCCTCGTCGCTCTTGGCGCCCACCTGCATGTCGTGCTGATTCTTGTGCCACACGCACAGTCGGATCGCGGCACCGGGACGCACCAGGGTTCGCTCCAGATACCACGCGTGATCGCTGCCCTCGCTGCCGACCCCCGAGAGCACCAACTCGAGTCCGCGGTAGCGGCACAAGCTCTTCACGCCGAGCTCCCCGTCACAGCGCAGGCCAGGCGTGCGCGCCAGCCTTGCCGAGAGGAGCGCGGCGAAGCCTTGCGGTCCCTCCCAGTCGTCGAGGTCGTGATTGCCGATGGCCACGAGGTACGGGAAGTTCCGGCCCAGCACCTCGTCGATGTTCGACTCCCAGTGCGCCGGATCGCCTTCTCCGTACGTGAGATCGCCGGCGTGAACCACCAGTGCCGGCTTCTCGCGTGCCAGCAGCTCGAGCACATCCCGAGCCGCCATCCCCAAGCCCTGATCACCGAGGAACGCCACGCGCAGGTTCGGCTCGGGCATGATCGGCGTCGGCGCGAGGGGGCCGTCCGGCTCCGCGCTTCCTCGATCATCGGCGTTCATGCCGGCCGAGCCCGCGGGCGCCTGCGCGTCTGCGCCCGTGGCGGGATTCCCCGCTTGCGATGCAGGGCGTCCGGCGTCGCCAGGGTGTCCACCATCGGCTGCGCCCTTGCCGCCAATAGCTGCGCGCCCAGCCAAGCGCGAGTTCTGCCGATCTGCAGAAGGATCCGTCGAGCTGTGCCGGCTGGCGTAGCAACCTGGTGCAGTCAGATGAGCCGCGAGCGCTGCAGCCATCAGCAGCAAGCGCGGCAGCGGTATCCACGACTCATTCCGAGACTTCGACACGATTCGGTTAAGTTTGCGTCATGTCGCCGGAGTGGCGCCATCGGTTTCGCTCAGGCGAATCAAGGCTTCGACCTCGTGTTGACTGGTCGGGGTGCGCACGTTCTGCGCGAGTGCAGTGGGGCCGCCGGCTTCCTGTACCCAGGCGGCGAGCGCACGCATGCCTTCTTCCACGCTGACCCTCGGCTGGTAGCCGAGCTCGCGGACGGCAGCGACGGCGTCGAACAATGCGCTGCGTCCGCGGCGGACGACGTCGGCGCGATGCAGACCGGGTAGGCCGAATCGCTCGCGAACCCAGGCTGCCGAGTATGCGAGCGCGTACACACCGCGTGCGGGTGCTGCCAGGCCCACCGCCTGACACAGTTGCTCCAGGAACTCGCGCGCAGTCAGCGCCTCACCGTCCAGCACGTGGAAAGCACGACCACCGACGTCGTCAGCTTCACCCGCCAGGATCAAGGCGTCGACCAGGTTGTCGATGTAGACGGTGGGCAGCAGGTTGTTTCCCGGGCCACACAAGCTCACGCGGCCGCGCGCTGCCTCGCGACACAGGGCCGGTAGCGTGCGTCGATCGCCGGGGCCCCAGACCCAGGCCGGCCGCAGGGCGCAAGCCTGGAAGTCTTTGCCGCTGCTCGGCAATACGAGCTCTTCGGCCAGCAGCTTGGAGCGGCAAAAGGCGTCGATCGGCAAGCCGTCCAGCTGCCGACCTTCGTTCCAGCTCATGCGATCGCGATTGGACAGGGTCACGTCGGTGCACGACACGTGCACCAAGCGCCGTACCCCCGCGTGCCGGGCGGCGTTGCGCACATTCTCCGTGCCGGCGACGTTCACCCAGGACACCGCTGCGGGGGCTGCGTCGAGGGAGTTCTCGGCCGCGCAGTGGTACAATACGTCGACGCCCTCAGCTGCAGCGGCGATGGCGTTCGGATCGCCGAGACTCGCCACGCGTACTTCGAGTTCTCCGCGTTCTACCTGTTCGCGGAAGCGGTCCGCGTGATCGGTAGAACGCACCACGATGCGTACCTGCTCGCCATCGCGCAGCAGCCGCGCCAGCAGCGCGGAGCCGACGAAACCCGTTGCACCCGTGATCAGATGAATCGACATGTCGGTAGAGAGGAGTGTGCGGAGGATGCCGCGCCGCCGGGCTGGTTACCACGGTTTGCGGTCGGTTTGTTAGGCTGGAAGCTCGTGAAGGCGCGGCCAAATCGCTGGAGGCCCGCAGGCGCCGCCTCGGTTGCTTCGGCGGGCTGGGCCTTCGTCATCGCATGTCTCGCGTGGGCAGCGCTCTCGGGCTGTGGCGAGCGATGTGTCGATGCGGACAACGATGGACGCGGCGAGGGCTGCGAGCGCGGGCCGGATTGTGATGATCACGACCCCAAGCGTGCGTCGCGTTGCACCGAGATGCCGGAACGCTGCGCGGAGTATCCCACGCTGGCCGGGTGTCCCTGCTACGAGGAGCTCGGTGATGTTTGTTATGCGGCGCCGGCGGACACGCTGGACGTCGGAGTGTGCCGCTCGGGCCGCGCAGAGTGCGCGCACGGCGTGTTCGTCGCGTGTGAGGGCGCGGTGCTACCCAGCGCCGAGCGCTGCAACCAACTGGATGACGACTGTGATGGCGTGGTCGATGAGTACGTCGCCAGTCCGTGCGGCGGTTGCGACGAGACCTGCGTCGGGGCGGTCTGGGGCGCTCCCGTGGCGCCATTCGAGGCCGAGCCCGGGTTTGCGCTCACGAGCGCAGGCGAATTGACCTTGCAGCAGACCTCCCGCGAGCGCCGGTTCGTATGGGTACCCAACACGGACGAGGGCACACTCTCCAAGCTCGACGCGGATCGCGCCGTGGAAGTGGCGCGCTATCGGACACCCGGCGGGCGCCCCGTGCGTGTCGCGGTGGACCACCGCGGTGATGCCTGGGTCCTCGACCGTCCGAACGACGAGCGAGCGAGACTCTCGAAGTTCGCCTGGGACGAAGCGCGCTGCCTGGATGTCGGCGGCGACGGACTCACGACCTCGCACGGCGGCGATCAGGTGCTGCCGCGAGACGACTGCAGGCTCCTCGACATCGACGTGGGCGCGCCGGCAGACGACGCACAGGCGCTCGCGATCGACGGCGCTCAGGCGCCGGACGCAGAGCTGGCGGGCAACCCGTGGGTCGGGCTGGCGGGCGCGCAGCGCGTGGTCTCGTTCGACGGCCAGACCGGCCAGCAGCTGACGGCTGCAGCGCTGCCGGGCTTCGCCGCCTACGCCGGAACCTTCGACGCCTGGGGACAGTTGTGGTTGATCGACCGCGACGGCCAGGTTGCGCGTGTGGACCCGTTGCACAGTCCAGCGACGGTCGACGTGTACCGGACCCAGTTGGCCTGCTATGCACTCGAGGGCCTGTGCCTCGAGCCGGAAGGCGGCTTGCTGTTCGCAGGCTTCGGGTGTGAGAACGTGGCGAGCTTCGACCCGACGCGAAAGCTCTGGTCCGACGTACAGGTACCCGACCTGCAATCACCGCGGGGGATCGCGCGCGCCGCGCAGGCCTACTGGGTAGTCTACACGTCCGGACAGCTGGCTCGGCTCGACGCGGATCCGCTGGAGGTCGGCGAAGCGCGCGAGCTGAGGAGCAGCGGTGTCGTGCCCTACGAGTCGGTGGCCATTGCAGCCGACAGCGGCGGGCGCCTGTGGGTCGTGAGCACGCAAGGCGGCCCCGACGGGCGCGGTCTGGTGACGCGCTACGACCCCGGGGCGGACAAAGTCACCGCGCAAGTGCCGGTAGGACGAGGTCCGCGCGGCGCCGGCGATCTCACGGGTCTCGGCCTCAGCCAGGAGTTCGTGCGCGAGGCGACCATCCGCCACGTGTTCGAGGGCGGATGCGACAACGTCGGCGGCGGTCAACCGAATGGCACGCGTTGGAAGGCTCTGCATTTGATCGCCGAGGTCGGTGTGGGTGGATCGATCGACGTGGCGGTGCGTTGGGCCGAGGACCGCGACGGCCTCGCCGCTGCCAGCTTCAGCGAGCTGGGCAGCTTCCCGGAGCACGCGCCCGCGTTCCCGCTGTCGCTACCCGAGGGCGGAGCGATCGAGCTACGGCTGGTGCTGCGGACGAGCTACGCCACCGGCGCGCCGCGCCTGGCGCGCGCGGGGGCGGAGTGGACGTGCGCGGGCCCGCAGTGAGCCCGGTGGGTCGTCAGGCGGCGGCTTCCACGTGCCCTGCGTTGGATGCGGGCGTTGTGGTGGCCGCGGCCTGAGGGGGTAGGGCGTTGTACCGGAGCCGCAGGTTCTCGCGCATCGCCGGGTCTGTGACCAGCGCCTCGCGCGCGCGTTCGCGGCCCTGACCCAAGCTCACGCCGTCGAACGAGTAGTACGCGCCACTCTTCTTGACCAGGTCGCGCTCGCTCGCCTTGTCCAGCAGATCGCCGATGGCGTCGATGCCCGTGCCGTAGCGGATGTCGAACTCGGTGGTCTGGAACGGCGGGGCGAGCTTGTTCTTAACCACCTTGACCCGAGTGCGACTGCCCATCACCTCCTCGCCACTCTTGACCGGGCCGATGCGCCGGATATCCAGGCGCACCGACGCGTAGTACTTCAGCGCGTGGCCGCCGGTGGTCGTCTCGGGTGAGCCGAACGTCACGCCGATCTTCATGCGCAGTTGATTGATGAACATGATCGTGCAGCCACTGCGGTGCGTGACCGCGGTCAACTTCCGCAGCGCCTGGCTCATCAGCCGCGCCTGCAGCCCCATGTGTTGAGCCCCCATGTCGCCATCGATCTCGGCCTGGGGCACCAGCGCCGCCACCGAGTCGATCACCAGCAGGTCGACGGCGCCGCTGCGCACCAGAGTTTCGGTGATCTCGAGCGCCTGTTCGCCCGTGTCGGGTTGGCTGACCAGCAGCTGATCGATGTCGACGCCCAGAGCGCGCGCATAGCTGACGTCGAGCGCGTGTTCGGCATCGATGAACGCAGCGACGCCACCGGCGCGCTGGCACTCGGCGATCGCGTGCAGCGTCAGCGTGGTCTTGCCGCTGGACTCCGGCCCGTAGATCTCGACGATACGGCCGCGCGGGTATCCGCCGCAGCCGAGGGCCTGATCGAGTGATGGGCAGCCCGTCGTGATCGCCGGCACTTGCTCCGCGCGCTGTTGACCGAGCGCCATGATCGCGCCTTTGCCGAACTGCTTCTCGATGCTGCCGATGGCTTCCTTGATCGCTTTGAGCTTCTCTTTCATGGACACGGTGATCTCTCCTGTGGTCATTTCAAGCGGGGAGCGCCCGCACATCACATCTCGGCCAGTGCGCGTCGGAGTTGTCGCGATCGAGCAGCCGATATTGAATCGCCTCGGCCACGTGCTCGATTGCGATGGCGTCGGTGTCGGCGAGGTCGGCGATCGTGCGCGACACCCGCAGCACCTTCGCGTACGCGCGCAGTGACAGTCCGAGCACATCCACGCTGCGGAGGAGCAGCGACTGCGCAGCTGGTTGCAGCTGCTTGAGCAGCGAGAACGTCGGGCTCGTGTACGCCCCGTCACGCGGCCCGCGCGACAATGCGCGCTGCTGCGCACGCTCGACGCGCGCCCGAACCGTCTCGCTGTTCTCGCCGAACACCCCTCGATCGAGTGCTTGCACGGGCACCGGCGGCAACTGCACGTGGAGATCGAAGCGATCGATCAGGGGCCCCGAGATACGCGCGCGGTAGCGCTCCACCTGCTGACTCGTGCAGCGGCAGATGCGCTTCTTGTCACCGGCGTAGCCGCACGGACAAGGATTCATGGCGGCCACGATCAACGGCTGCGCCGGCATCGTGACGCGTTCGCGCGCACGGACGATGACCGCGACCCCGGCTTCCATCGTCGGGCGCAAGGCCTCGATGGCCCCGCGCCGGAACTCCGGCAGCTCGTCCAGAAACAGCACACCCCCGTGCGCCAGGGTCACTTCGCCCGGGCGCACGGGCGTGCCGCCGCCAATCAGCGCGACATCGCTACAGCTGTGATGCGGCGCGCGAAATGGCCGGCCGAACAAGTCGGCACGCGCGACCGCCCCGACGCTGGCGATAGTCGCGATCTCCAGCCGCTGCGCCGGAGTCGGCTCGGGCAACAGATCGGGCAGGCGGCTCGCTAACATGGTCTTGCCGGTGCCCGGCGGCCCGACCATCAGCAAGTGGTGGCCGCCGCAGGCTGCGATCTCCAGCGCGCGCTTGGCCATTTCCTGCCCGCACACCTCACTCAGATCCCGCCGCGGTTCCGCAGGCGAGGCCCAGTCGACCGGTTGGGCGCGCGGCAGCGGTTGCCCGCCGTTGAGGAACTGCACGACGTCCGTCAGTGTGGCCGCGGTATACACCTCGAGGCTGGGCACCAGCGACGCCCAGCGCGCGTCGGACTCCGGAATGATCGCGGCTCGCAGCCCGCGTTGAAGCCCGCCGCGCAAGTGCGCGAGCACACCGCGCACGGATCGCAGCTGTCCGTCCAGCGAGAGCTCCCCGAGGATTAGCGTGTTGGACAACAACGTCGGCGCGCACAACGTGCAGGCGGACAACAACGCGATCGCGATCGCCAGATCGAACGAGCTACCCGACTTACGCAGATCTGCCGGCGCCAGGTTGATCAGATATCGCCGCTCGGGCAGCTTGAACCCGCCGTTCTGCAACGCGGCGAGCACCCGCGCACGACTCTCCCGCAAACTCGCCTCGGCCTGCCCGACGACATCCAACCCCGGCAACCCGCGGGTCTCACTCACCTCGACGACGACGCCCCACGCAGCGATGCCACTGAGCGCCCCGGTCTCGACTTTCGCGACCATGGCGCGGTGTTATTCAAGCGGCGTGCCGATGCGTTGGGTAAGTGGTTTCAACCAGTTAGCGATCGAAGATCGGCGGAATCGCTGGCGGCCGCCGGCGGCCGCCGTTGCGCGCACGCGCTAGATCCGTGCGCAGCGCGTGCTTGCGTGCGCGCTCGCCGAACGTGAATTCGCTATCTGCCGTCGCCGAGTCTGAGTGAGAGCGGAGAGCCGATCTTGCGGGAACTAGAGCGCTCGTTGCCGGTGGCGAGGAACTGGTGAGGATTGGCGAAGAAGTCAGCGGGCATCACCACCCTCCGTGCCAGCGAAACCAGCAGAACGCGATCAGATCGCCTTCACAGGAGAATGTGCGGGGACGCATCGAACGCGGTTGTGGCGCAACGTGATCGTCGTCTGCTGGCGCGGCGGTGCGCCCGACCGCCTGCCTGAGATCAGGCGGCGGGTTCTCGCCTGCATGGAGCCCAGTGAGTAAGTCGCGCATGTGCATATCGGCGGAGTGATCGTTCATGGAGGTCCTGTGCGCATCTGAGCGAACGTTGAGGTTCACCAGAACACGAGGGCTCGCACCTCGATGCTTCTACGCGGCGGTGCATCCTTCGGCGTCGAAGGATCATCGAATGCCGTGTGCGCTGACAACCGCGCCGTTCCGTCGGTCCTCGAATCGAAGATCTTGATCAATGCCGCTTCGTCCGGACGCATGTGCGAAAAGTAGAACCAACGGTGCGCTTCGTTCGGTTTGAATAGGAACACCTCACCAGTTTTGTCGGGAGACACGAACGGCGTCGGGACCAAGTCTTCTGCAGCGATCGAACGCGCGTCGCAGAACGCGAGCGGAGCCGTGAATACCGGACCACCGATCGGGCGCCAGACGTTGACGATCGCGCAGCGGCGCTGAAGCCTCAGCTCGGCCTCGTCCGCCGGCAGATGATCGCGCACGCGCCGCGGACCAGAGTTGAACGTCTGATCGCAGTGGACGCCTCGAACTGGAGGCACGGAGCCAGAGCTCGCCTCAGGCGCGTCGAGACGCTTCGCATGATCGAAGATGACGGCCTTCGAGGCGCCCGTCGCGCGCATCAGCAACTGCTGAGTCTCGGGGTAGTAGATTTGTCGAATCAGTTCGTCGTCGGAAAAGTCCAGCAGCGCACTGCGGTGTTGGAGGAGCTCGAAGCCGGCCGTGTCGAGCTTCGGTGCGATCGGTTCAGCTCGCGCGTCGCGAATCAGCACCGAGGTCGGATGCATCGGAATCGCAGGTTGCTTGCCCGCTTGTGCACTCGCACCGTCGATGACGGGAGGCGCGCCTTCGTACTTGAGATAGTTCAGCGTTGCTTCGATGTGCTTGCTTGGATTCGAGCTCGTCATTTCCATGAGGAGCTCCGGCATCGCAAGACGCGGGCCATGCTCGCGAACGCGCACTCGACGCGTAGACCATCCCAAGACAGCTGCTCGCGCGGCGTGGTGTGATCGAGCTCACGACACGGTGCCGGGCACGTGCCACTTGCGACGGCATCCAGTGGTCCCTGGAAGTGCAGGTCGAACCACCCCAGCTTGCGAAATCTCGGGCCAGCGCCGCAATGGTCCACGACATGCCCGCTGAGACGAAGGTCAAGCTGGCTTGCGCCACACCATTGCGATCCACGGCTGCCGACCCGGCGGCATGCCCGTGGGTCGCAGGTACTGGCGCTCCAACACCAAGCCCGCGCCAGCGATCTGCTCGGTCCAGCCCTCGATCGTGAAGTAACAACCGTAGCGCTCGGAGTTCCAGCCCTCCTGGTAGCCGTGAAAGGCGCGCGGGTTGGAGCAGAACAGCACGCCGCCTGGCACGAGCACACGAGCGAGCTCGGCGAGCACCGCCGGCAGCAGCTCGCGCGCGACATGAAAGAGCGACGCGTTGGCGAACACACCGTCGAACTGTCGCTCACCGAGCGCGAGCTCGAAGAAGTCCTGGTGGATCACCTCACAGCCGGTCTGCGCCCGTGCGCGCTGCACGAATGCGACGCAGCCGTCGAGCCCGACTGGCAGATGGCCCATCGCGCGGAAGGCCGCCAAGTCGCGGCCTGGCCCACAACCGAAGTCGAGGATGCGCAGCCCGGGGCGGCCACCGAGCGCATCGAGCAACGCAGCATGGTTCTGGCTGACGTCGTGATCGCGCGTGCCGTTCCAAAAGGCGTCGGCGTTGTGTTCGTAGTGAGCGAGCGTGCGCGCGGCGATATCGTGGAGTCTCGGTGTGACTTGGCGATTGGGCATCGAGCGCTGCAGCTCAGCATAACAGCTCCGCCGCAAACGGTGCGCGCGACATTCGTGCGCTCGATCATTGCGAGCACGCGTGCCGGAGGAGCCGCACGACACTACGCTCGAGCCATGGGCGGCGCGTGAGCTATATTCGGGGAACGTCATGCCTTTACGCCTGATCTCGCACGCGCGGTGCTGCGTCGTGGCCGTCGCCATGCTTGGCTGCGCGAACTCACGGTCGCCCGACGCCCGGCCCGCCGCAGCGATCGAGCTGCGTGGCGAGAAAAGCGTGGCTCGGACCTCACCGGCGCGCGCGGACACTGCGCCCGCCACGGCGTTCGATGGTGTGCCGACCAGCTGCAGCAAGGTCGACCTGGTCACGCGCATGCAGACGAGCGCGCACGCGACTGACTGTGGCGAGCTGGCGGTCGACGCCAGCCCTGAGGATGTAGACAACGCGCTGCGCTGCGCCGCCCGCGCCACTCGCGAGTCGCAGCCATTCTCGTTGTTCTGGCGGGCCCCCGGAGAGCACGGCCACTTCCTCGAGGGCATCGTGGGGCGAGCAGGCGACGGCGGGAGGCTGGAGGTGTTCAAGATCGGCTTCGACTCGAGTCAGCACGGGTTCGACATCCAGGGATCGACGGCTGCATGGTCGCGCTGCACGCTCGAAATCCAAGCGGCGTGCGACGGCGGGCCGCGTCAGTGCCTGAACTGCCAGCAGTCGCTGAAGTTCTGTGCGTGCCTACCCAGAGGCAAGCGACCGGCCGGTGCCGCGGATGGCGATGCTGTCGAGGTGCGCTGCGGGAGCTACGACGAGATCACTCATGCACCACGAGGCTCGTGATCAGCCAGCACGCTCACGACACGAGTCCGTTCCGCGCCTTTCGAAGATTGCCGGTTCGCCCAGAACCTCTCGTGCGTCGCGTACCGCCTTGGAAGGCCGAGCTAGAGTGCGGGTTGCACGTTTCCTTGCGCGGTGCTGTCTACCTCGTGTCCCCCGCGAGCTGCGACCGAGGGCGTTGCAGGTGCAATAGCGGGAAAGGGCGGCCGGCCCCATCAGTCGCCGAGCGTTCGACGACGCGGAAACCTAGGCCGAGGTAGAAGCCCACCGCGGCCGTGTTTTGTTCGTTGACGTCTACCTTCAACCCGCCCGTGCTCAGGTGCTGCGCGTACTCGACCAAGTGTTTGCCTGCGCCTAACCCGATGTGGTCCGGGTCGATGAACAGGCCTTCGATCGCGTCGTTCGCAAAACCGAGGAAGCCGATCGCGAGGTCGGCTTCGTTCACCAGCACCCACCAGCCGATGGCATCGCTCGCAAACTCGGCCGCGACGTGTGGACGTAGGCCGACGATGTCCGGCTCGGTCAGGAAATGATGTGTTGCGCGAGCGGAGCGTTCCCACAGGTCGAGCATCCGCGCGTGATCGCTGGTTCGGGCGCGGCGCACACTCGTCGTCGTGGTCACGTACGCTCGATAGAGCCGCTCAGCGCGGTCGTCAATCCTGGCCGGGCTCAATCCGGCCAATTTTGCCCTGTGCTCGATGGCCAGCCTCGGAACGGAGCGAGATGCGTCACACTGCATGCGCTTTCGTATTGCCTGAGCTCCGGCGGCGATGACACTCGCTGGATGCATCGCGTACTCAAGCTCGGCAGCCTCGTGTTCGCGCTCATTCTCATCGTGGGTCTATCAGCGTTCGCGTGGCTCATGCTCAGTACGCCGGGATCTCAACGGCTCGCGCTAGCTTCGGATCTGATCGATGTCAACTCTTCGACTGGGCAACAGATGCTGGGCAGCGCTGCCGCCCGGGTGGATTTCGCACAGCTCATGCCCGAGTTCGAAACGCAGAGTCGACGCGCGTTCTGTGGGGTCGCGAGCAGTGTGATGGTGATCAATGCGGCGCTGCGACCTCAGCCACGAGTGACGCAGGAGACGCTGTTCACGCCCCAAACGCGTGCCGTGCGTGGACCGCTTCAGGTGTCGTTCGGCGGCCTGACGCTCGACCTGCTGGCACGAATCATCGAGAGCCACGACGTCCATGCGCGGGCAGTACACGCAGCAGACTCGAGTGAGTCGAACTTCCGAGACACCTTACGCTCCGCGCTCGCGGAGCCGCGCGTGTTTGTCGTCGTGAACTACGATCGCAAAATGCTTGCGCAAGAGGGGGTAGGACACATCTCGCCCGTCGCCGCGTAC
Source organism: Polyangiales bacterium (assembly GCA_035274465.1). Taxonomy (GTDB): domain Bacteria; phylum Myxococcota_A; class Polyangia; order Polyangiales; family JAFGIB01; genus JADGRF01. The sequence continues at coordinate 136,632 of DATEOF010000190.1, read as the reverse complement.
AGCGTGGACAAAGACGCCGTGCTCGTGATGGACGTGGCCGCTTACAAGTATCCGTCCACTTGGGTCCCGCTGCCCAAACTGTGGCGCGCGATGCAGGGCGTCGACCCCGACTCCGGTAAGACGCGCGGGTACTTGCTGGCGAGCCGCTGATCGGCATGGGCGCAGCAGATCCACGCGTGGCGCTGTTCAAGCCGATGCAGCGCTGGTTCGGCGTCCCCTCGGAGCATCGATTGGCGCAGCTTAACCCATTCGGCGAAAACCTGTGCAGCTACGAGTTTCAGTTGGACCATCAAGTCGAGCTCGGGATCGATCGTTACAAGCGCGATATTGCGGAAGCCGAACGGTTCGTCGAACAGCTACTGATGTGGCAGAAGACTCGTGAAGCCGGGGCGGGGCGCGTGCTCGGAAGCGGCTGAACACGGTTGCGGCCGAATGTATCGCCACGGCAGGGCTCGGCTGTCGAGCGCTCGAGACGTGCCTGGGCTGGTCTTACGAGCGCACCAGCCAGCGCGAGTGCACACGCTGCAGCGGCTCGGTAGCCGAGCGCTGCATCAATGGCGCACACGCTCGCATCGATTGCGGAAAGCTCGGGCTCGCCTGCGACGAGCGCGTGCTCTGCAGCGAGGCTCCGACGCGCCGCACGCGGTGAACCACGCCGGAAAAAAACCGGGGGCATCATGAAGTGCAGCTTCATGATCAGCGCAAAACTGTTCAATTGCGTTGTGCCGCGTGCCGACCAAGTTAAGGCAGTGCCAACGGAGGTCGTGCATGCGTTCGAGCCGCTCGGTCGTGTTGTCTGCGTGTGTCGTGTTCACCTGTGTGTCGGCTCGCGCCAACGCACAGACGAAAGAAGAACAGGAATGCTCGGACATCGAGGCGGCGCGTCAGCGCGCAGCTGTGGCTGGTGTTCGAACGCCAGAGCACGAACCGCTCCCGCACGCCGAGCACGGGACACTTTGGTACGGTTGGCAGACACTGACCGCAGACGGCTTGTCGCTACTCGCAGTGCCGGTTGCTGGGGCGGGCGTCTTTTCATTTCTGATAGCGACGCCGATCATTCACATCGCTCATGGGCAAGCCTCGGCTAGCGCCGTCAGCGTCGGCATGCGCGTGGTGGGAACCGTCCTGCCGGCCGGACTTTGGTTGAGCAATTGCTTCGAACTCGATCTGAGCGGAACCTCTCTGCTGGGAGATGGCAGCACCCGTTCCAGCTCTCAGGCCTCGAGTTCGAGCTCCAGCGATCCGATCTGCGACGCGGTGCTTCCAGGCTTGTTCTTCGTCGGTCTCGTCGGCTCAATCACACTGGACGCGGCCGTGTTCGCCTACGAGCCGGTACCGGATGCCCGTGAGGAGCACGCGGTCATCGTGCCCTGGTACGACGCCGCAGCCAGCCGCGGCGGGGTGATGTTGCGCGGCCATCTGTAGCCGCAGCGCGTGATTGCCGCGACCCCAGCAGGGAGTGCCGGTGTCGGGCAGCTGTGGCTGTCGTCATGCAACCAATGGCCGAGATCGATGCCTCGTTTCGCTCGACGACGCGCGCGCTTTGCGCTAGCGAAGAGAGCATGGAAACGGCACACGGTTTAAAGATCCCGCGAACGCTCGAAGAGCTCGATCCTCGAGACGACGTGGCTTTGCTGGTCTACGACATGCAAGTCGGTATCGTCGGTCAAGTGAAGGCCGGGTCACAGATCGTCGAGAATTGCCGCGAAGTCTTGGCACTGGCCCGCGAGTGCGGCATGCGAGTCATCTTCTCGCGTCATTTGTCGCTGCCACGCGAGCTCATGGGGGCAATGCAGTTCCGCACGGCCATGGCCTGGCAGCGAGTCGATAAACCCGACAAGATCAAACCCTGGTTTCTGCGCGGTGCGCCAGCTTTCGCGATCGTCCCAGAGCTAGCACCTCTCGAGAGCGAGGCGATCTTCGACAAGATCACCATGTCCGCGTTCGAAGGCACACCTCTCACGATCACGCTCCGCGACTGCGGCATTCGCGCGGTGGCGATCATCGGTCTCGCTATCGAAGTCGGCATCGAGCCGACATGCCGCCACGCCGCAGATCTCGGCTTCATTCCGATCCTGCTGAAAGATGCGTGTGGAGGCGGCCACGAAGATGCGGTCCAGCGCTCACTGGAGGCGCTCGAGTTTTCAGGCGACACGATCCTCACGGACATCGCAACGTTCAGGGACGCGATGCTTCGCGCGTAGACGCGTCGAGCACCGAAGCACAGCTGGCCAGTGTCCGATCTCGAGGAGACTGCGCTCTTGCCATCCGACGTGACGCTCGGAGATTGGCGCTATGGCCGAAGATCGCGTAGCCCAGGAAGGTCACGGGTCCGTCGCTCAACGCAGGAAATACCCCCAGCTCCACCGCCGACAACATCGCGAGGTTTCAGCGCGCTCAGTCGTCAAAGGCGAGTTGCGGGACCACTTCACGTCGACACGTTGAAGTGCGGCGCGACGGTCGGAGCTCCACGGCTGGAACGTGCCGACCGGCGCACCCATGGCTCGAACGCGGGGGGAGATCTTCGGGGAGCCACGTTTTTGCGTGTTGTGATAGGTGGGCAAGCAATGGACCGCCGGTTCGCAGCGGTTCGCAATCTACAGCACGGCGTCGCCGGCGACGCAGCTGCCATGCTCGCAGCGTGCCTGCAGATTGCGACACGGATCGACAAGGCACTGCACGATGGTACCGCTGCACTTCGGGTCGGGCTCCCCACCCCCCAGCGCGACGCAGTTGCAGCCTTCACAGTAGTCGGAGAACAGCCGGCAGTCCGAGTCCTCCACGCACTCCGGCTTGGGTTCGATCGGCACGCAGCGCGCCTGCCCACAACTCTCTTCACACACGGTGCCCTTGGGGCAACGAACCACCGAGCACCCGCCGATCGGCTGCGGAGCGACGAGCGCACTCTCGTTACCGGCGGCTTCCGGGATCGTCTGCGCGGAACAGGCGCCGAGCAGTACAGCGAGACAGAAAAGTTTCTTCATTGGTCACCTCGAGGTTGTTGCCGCTCACGGCGGCGGGAACTTGCGATCTGGCATCAAAACGCCGCCGCGGAAGTGAAGGCCCTCACGTCAGCGTCGAATCTTGAAGCTGATGGCGGCGGGCACGTGCCCGGCACGTGCCCGCCGGGAGGGAGCTGACGATGAACGAAGTTCGAGAAGTGATCCGTCGCTGGCGCGCAAACCAGAGTCTGCGCGAAATGGCGCGTGAGACCGACCTTGATCGCAAAACGGTGCGCCGATACATCGAGGTGCTGCGCGGGCTTGGCGTCGCACCTGACGTCGCACTGGAAGATGGTCTCGTGCACGAGACTGCTCGGAGGTCAGTTGCCGTGGACGACGATGCGACCAGGCTACGAGCTGGTGCGACCGTGTGACCGGCACGGAGACGCTTCGCGAGGTCGAGCGACCGCTTCACGACGCGAAAGGACGGTGAGCCATGAAGACGCCGACCCTTTACACCGAACTCAAGACGGTCCTCAAGAAGCTGAAGCTCGGTCAGACTGCTCGGAAACGCGTGCCGCCGCGACCGCGCAGGGCCTCAGTGAAGAAAGTACGGCGCGTTCCTCGCAAGCACGAATCCCCAGATCACCAAACCGAGGACCGAAACCGCGATGCCGATTTGAGCAGGCAACCGACCACCACGTGGTGGCCACGCGTTCAAGTCCGCGCGAAGCAGGCCGCGCACACCCATGAACAAGGTGATCGCGCTTGCGAATGGCACGCAGAGCGCGACCACACCGTATACCGCGGCGCGTAACGCGAAGGGGTTGCTGCGGTATCGATCGTAGACTTCCAGCAGCTCGTAGTCGTCGACGGGGATCCTGAACGCGAGCTTGTTGCGCGGGTTGTGGTAGAGCCACTTCGCGATCACCAAGCTGATCAGTCCGCCGAAGATGATGCTCGGTATCGTTTTCTGATGTCTGGCTGCTACGACGACTTGCCAACCAAGTACGGCCAAGACCAACTCGAACCCCAGGTTCGCTGCCGTGAGCCCGAGCAGCGCGTCCCGAGCGATGCGCTTGAGTGCGAGGTAGGAGATCGCGAATGCAAACCATACGGCGTTGCTCGCGACGTGCAGCCAGTCTCCCACGCTTACGAGCGCTGGCGTCGTGGTCAGTGCGGAGAGCGGTATGAGCACTCCGATGCACCACGTGAGAGCGTCGCGCTTGCCCCAGAAGCGCCGCCGCGTGTCCTCGAGGTAGTCAACGCCCGGTAGGCTGCGACAGCGTGCACACAGCGGTCGGCCTCCCACGTCTTTGTTGCAATCCGCGCAGTGATAGTCTCCGCAGCGGCCGCAGACCGCAACTGCCTTCACTTCAGGGTGTGCAGCGCACAGCTCCGTTACAGGCTCGCGCTCGGACGGTTTCACTTGTTAGATCGTACAGAGGCCACCTCCAGGAGTCATGGCGTGTGCGGAGGTCAGACGTGTGTGTCTCGGTTGGTCTCGGCCCGCCCGAGCAACCCGCCCAACCTCTGCGCCATCTGCGTGACGCTCGCGTCGGCATACCGCCGCTCCGGCAGCTTGAACCCGCCGTTGTGCAACGCCGCCAGCACCCGCGCGCAACACACTCACGCAAACTCGCCTCGGCTTGGCCGACGACATCCAACCCGGGCAACCCGCGAGTTTCACTCACCTCGACGACGACCCCCAAGTAGCGATGCCACTGAGCGCAGCGGTCTTCGCGCAGAGCGGGTCACCCGCTCTCAGAAGCCCCTGAGGGCTCGAAGGGGCGGGTGACCCGCCCTCTCACAATCCTGGGAAGCGATACAGGGCGGGTGACCCGCCTTCAAACACCGCCGAAGCGTCGAAAAGAGCGGGTGACCCGCGTTTTCAGATGCGTTGGCAACGCAGGAGGTCGAGTGATCCGCTTAGTCGCGACTCGACGAGGCTCAAAACGCTTAGCGGTACGCCGGTGCGTCGGCGTACGCTTGACCGAGCTCGCTCAAGCTACCGTCCTTGTTGTTCAGACCGCAGTGGGTCGCCCACGGATACCACGCGTAACGTTCGAGCCGCGGATGTTTGGCGAACATGGCCACCGCGGCTTTGTAGAACGCGACCACCGTCGCAGCGTCGGGCGCGCTTTGGTTCAGGCAGCCCCACTCGGTGATCCAGATCGGACGATTCCCCGGGAATGCTTCCGCCCACTTGAGATAGCTCTCGAGCTGCGAGGCCTTGGCGTCGCACGACCCTGCGTTCCAGCCGTACCAGTGGATGGCCAGGAAGTCGACATCCAGTTTCGTGTTCGCGCCGAGCTGGTTCATGAAGTCTTTGAACCAGGCTTGGCCGGGGTTTGCGTTGGCAGCGGTACCGGGACTGCCGATCTGGATCGCCGGGTTGTCGAACGCCGGCCAGAGCTCGATGGCTTTTGCGACCGGAATGTTGGACTGACTGGAGTTGTCGGGCTCGTTGAAGCCGAGTACGAAATCGTAACCCTTGCCGACGAATGAAGTGATCGAGCGCTGAATGGCTGCGGCGTTCTGCTCATCGCCGGTGTGCCCCCAGATCATCGGCACGAACTTCCCACCCTTGGCGTCGGAGCAAGGCTCGCTCTCGCTCTGCATCCAGTTGTAATACCAGGCCACATTCAACATGGTTCGCGCCGCACAAGGCGAGTTCGCTACGCCTTTGTACGGTTGCATGCCCGACTTCATCCCGCCGCTGCCGGCTGCAGGCATCGCCGCTCCGGCGACACCGGCGCTCCCGGCTGCAATAGCAGCGCCAGCCATCCCGCCACGACCAGCCGCAGCGCTCGTCATCACGCCGGCCACGCCGCCGCTGCCAGTCGCAGGCCGTCCAGCCTCTCCTCCCGCTGCACCCGAACCCGAGGCCGACTCCAGAGACCCCGCCGCGCCGCCCCCAGCTGCAGGAACCATCCCCGCGCCGGCCCCATTGCATCCCAGCGCGACCCAAACCAACCAAGCCGCTCGCACACACCGCATTCCGAGCACGCGCGCTCGATTCATGGCGACCAGCTGCCCGCGCCGACATCGAGCCTCCAGCTAGCGTGATACTCGGGCAGCGAGATCTTCTTTGCGTCGAAGATCAGCGGCTGAAATACGTAGGTCGCGAGCGCGTTGTGCTTGCCCGGGGCTTTCGTGTCGAGGTTGCCATCCCAGTGGTCGCCCCAGTAGACGAACACTGTGCCCGTGCAACCGGTGACCGGTTGTACCCAGGTGCTCTGTGAAAGCCAGGTACGTTCGTCGGAGAGATTGTTGCTCGGGTCGCGGACCGGCGCGAGAAATCCCTGGTGAGTCCACGGGCCTGTCATCGCCGGCGCCGTCGCATAGAAGTTGTTGTTGGCGCGCCAGCCTGTCTTGTACGACCCGATCCAATAGTAAGTGTCTTGGGCCTTGAAGATGGTGGGCGATTCCGCGCCGCCCGAGTCGCCGTTGACTTGGGGAACGGACTTGTCGGACAGCCAGCTGTGACAATCGCTCGCGAGCGTGTAGACATGTCCGCCTTCAGTCAGCACGTATGCACCGGTCTCATCGGCAAACGCGCTCATGTCGCTGTGAGCCGCGATCTGGCCGCGGTCGTTCTGGAGCGGGCCCCGATAGCGGTATTGCCCGGTGATCGTGTTCGACGTCGCGTAGACCACTTCTTTGTCGGTTTGATAGTCGGCCGAAGCGGCGTGTGCGTAGAGCACGAACTCGCCGCTGCTCGGGCACTTGATGATGTGCGGTCGTTCGCCTTTGCGGTTCGGACCGAGCTCGCCGTCCGGCTGGCGCGCCAAAATGATGCCTTCATTGTGCCAGTGGGCGAGATCTTGCGACGAGTAGAGCGAGAAGCCGTTGAAGTTGTTGTCGGTGCTGGTGCTCGAGAAGAACTCACCGTGCAGGTAGAATGTGTCGCCTTCGCGCAGGATGCCTCCGCCGTGCGCGTTGACCGGGTTGCCTTCGCTGTCCAGGAAGCGAATCCCGGCCGCAAGCTCGCCCGAGAAGGTACCGGTCGGCCCAGAGCAGCGTGAGCCTGACGACGCGTCGTGCATCGACGCGTCGAGCAAGCCATCGCCGGCGTCGGGGCGTTCGGGCGCGGAAGCATCGCGCTGCTGCGTCGAAGCATCGGGGCCACGCGGCGACCCGGCAGCACCGCTGCCGCCAGCGGCTGCAGGTGAGCCCGCGGGACGCGCCGTGTCTGACTGCGCGCCACCAGCACCACCTGCGCCAGCGCCGCCGGCCATGGCCGCACTGGCATCCGTGGCGACCGCTTCGACAGCGCCGGTGCCGCCGTGCGCCGCTTCATTGCTCGATGGCCTGCGTTCGCTCACGGAGCAGGCACCGAGCGCGACCGACAGGACGAGGATGGCAAAGGGCAAACTCACGCTCCTCCTGGCGCATAAGTGACGCGGAGCGGGCGATAGCGGTCACATAGCTCGCTGTAGCGCGCCAAATCTTCCGAATCTCGAGTCCTGGGATTGGTACATGTCGCTGGGCCAGCAAGTGCGGCGGGGCGGGACGAGCTCAGCCGCTCCTCCACACGCGACCGCTGCTGGTTTGGCGTGCTTTGCGCCACATCCGAAGCTCGAACGGATGGTCACGGTCGATTGCGACTTGCTCGTAGCTGTCCGGAACTCGGCCGCCAAAGCCGTTGTAAGTGACGAATAGGGTTCCGCGCGGCGCCTGGTCGATGAAGCGCTCGGCGTGCGCGATCTCGCGTTTGTACCGATCGAGACCGCTCTCCACTTCGCCATCGAGCTGATCCTCGAACCTGTACAAGTTCTCGCCGAATGGATTGTACAGGTAGTAGGCGTCGGCTTGAGGCCAGCCGCCGTCACTCCTCGTCGACTGCACGAACTCGACTCGATCCTCCACCTCGAAGGTGCGGGCGAGCGCGCGCGCTGCTGCGACCAATCGCATCCGCTGTTCGATCCCTGTGAACTGGCAGTTGCCACCGAGGGCCGCCGCGACACAAAACTTCCCGGCGCCGGAGCCGACGTCGACGACGCTGCGAGCTCCGAAGTAGTCGAGCCATTGTGCTGCGCGAGTCGCGACGCGAATGGGAGTCCAATACATGGTTGATACGCGTCGATTCTCGTACTGCATGAACTGATCGAAGTCCTGGTCGTTCGCCTCGTGGCCTGAGCGCAAAGTTTCTGCGAGCTCTCGTGCACCGGCATCGGGCGTCGGCGAGACGTCGTCCGTGTCGACCGTGGCGCCCAACCCGGGCTTCGCGGAATGCTGCTGTGTGCGATCGGCTGTCATGCAGGGGATTGAACCAGAATTCGAGTCGCCTGGCAGCGTTGTGCAACTCGTCTATGCTGGTCCTGTGAGGGTCGCCACGTACAACATCAACGGCGTCAACGGCCGCCTGGAGCAGCTGCTCGGCTGGCTCGAACGGGCGCAACCGGAGATCGTGTGTCTCCAGGAGCTGAAGACGGAGACCGCCAAGTTTCCGAGCACAGCACTCGCCCAGGCTGGGTACGGCGCGGTCTGGAATGGGCAGCGGGCAAACAACGGTGTCGCGATCCTCGCGCGCGGCACGCAGCCGATCATCACGCGACGAGCGCTTCCTGGCGAAGCGGACGACAAACAGAGCCGGTACATCGAGGCAGCCATCGAGGGCGTGCTCGTGGGGTGTCTCTACGTGCCCAATGGCAATCCCCAGCCCGGACCACGCTTCGACTACAAGTTGCGCTGGCTGGACCGATTGATCGCGCATGCAGCCGAGCTCTTCGCTACGGGTTTGCCGGTGGTACTTGCGGGTGACTACAACGTCGTGCCCACGGATTTCGACATCTACTCCGCGACGTCGTCGTGGAAGGATGACGCCCTCCTGCAGCCGAAAGCTCGCGATGCGTACGCACGGCTGCTCGCGCAGGGCTGGTGTGACGCCATTCGCGTACGCCATCCTGCGCAGCGCGTTTACACGTTCTGGGACTACCTCCGCAACGCCTGGAGACGCGATGCGGGGCTTCGCATCGACCATCTGCTTCTGAGCAAACCCGTAGCCGCGCGACTGAGTGATGCTGGGGTCGACCGGGACGAACGCGGGCGCGAGCATTCGAGTGATCATGCACCGGCGTGGGTCGAGCTCGACTGAGCGCACCGGCCTCGACCTTCGCGACCACGCCCATCGTTTCCTCCCCCGGTGTTTGTCGGCGCCTGCAACGCGGAGCTCGGGTTCCCCTATTGGCAGCCGCTCGCTCGCCGCATAGTCTTCGCGCAATGCCAAGCTTCACGATCGAGCTGAACGAGCTGGGTGACTTGAGCGCGGACCCCGCACTGCAGCGGCGCTTTCGCGCGGATCTCGATCGCTCGGCGGTCGCGCGCATCTTGCTCGGTACGCCGCCGTCGGCGGAGGCAGTCGTTGCGCTGGCCCGACTGTTCGGCGAGCTGGAGTCCCCGGAGGTTTACGGCACGCGCACGGTGTCAGGCTGTCCGCCAGTCGGAGACTTCAGCGCGCCCGCGAAGCTCGATGATGGTCGGCCTCGCCAGCGGGCGTACATCGAGAACTTGCACATCGACGTGCTGCAGTCGGGTTGGGCCAGCTACGGTATCCTGCACACGCGGAAGGTACCCACGGCCGAACCCATGCTTTGGGTCGATATGCGTGCAGTCTATCGTGCGCTGCCTGAGCAACTAAAGCACCGCTTGCAGAAGCTGCGAGGCGCACAGTATCGGCGCGCGACTCTCCAACAGCCGCGGCCGGCCGCGTTCGAACATCCCTTGGTTGCCGCGCATCCACGCACGGCAGAGCCTGTGCTGTTGCTGCCCGATCGCGTGCGAGGATCGATCGTTGGGCTGGATGCTGACGAGTCGAGCGCCTTGCTTCACGAACTGTGGCGCACGGCCGACGAGTCAGCAGTAGCACGTCAGGCGCACGAGCTGCGCAGCGGCGAACTCTACATCTGGGACAACCTCGCCACCGTCCACAGCAATCCGGCGTTTCCGCGCGCACATGAACGGTCAGTCTGGTTCTTGAACGTGCGTTGTACGGAGGACCTCACGGCCACCGCAGCCTGACCTTGCCGAGGCGCGTTTCAACGCGTTCCGCGCTCTGATGGCGGTGTCCTTCCACGGACAAAAAATGAACGAGCTGCGCAGAACGGCAGAAATCCGGGTGGGTGTGGTCGGGTTCGGCTACGCGGCAGAGACCTTTCATGTGCCGCTGCTCCGGGCCACCGAAGGCTACCGAATTACGATGGTCGCGTCGCGTCGGGGCGCGCTGCTGGCCGACGCACTGCCAGGCGTCGTAGTCGTGCCCGACCCCCTGCAGCTGGTCGGGCACCCGGAGGTCGATCTGGTCGTGATCGCCAGCCCGAATGATAGCCACGCGCAGCTCGCGGCGGCGGCCCTGCAAGCGAATCGGCACGTGGTGGTCGACAAACCGTTCACAGTCACGCTGGCCGAGGCGCGCCAGCTCGCCGCAGCAGCGTCGAGAAGCGGCCGGGTATTGTCGGTCTTTCACAACCGGCGCTGGGACAGCGATTTTCTCACGGTCCAACGCGCGGTACGCGAGGGCTTGCTGGGTCGCGTCGCAGTGCTCGAGTCGCGCATCGACCGCTTTCGCCCGCAGGTCCGAGACCGCTGGCGCGAGGGTGGAGGGCGCGGTGCTGGCTTGCTCTACGATCTTGGCCCGCACTTGATCGATCAAGCGCTCGTACTGTTCGGCGCCCCGGATCGCGTCTGCGCGACGCTCGCGCAGCAGCGCGCAGGCGGGCAGAGCACGGACTTCGTGCAGGTCGTGCTGCGGTACAGTGAACGTGTCGTAACGCTCGGGGCGAGCATGCTGGTTTCCGGTGGGACTGCGCGCTTCGTCGTCCACGGCGAGCGCGCGAGCCTCGTCAAGCAGAAGATGGACATTCAAGAGGAACAGCTCCGCGGAGGTATGCTGCCGGGCGCGACCAGCTGGGGAAGCGATCCTGATCCAGCCGTGTTGCACGACGGTGCCACGGGGCATGCGCGCACGCTGCCGGCGCTTCCGGGAGATCAGCGGGAGTACTACCGAAGTCTGCGTGACGCCATCCACGGCCGCGCACCGAACCCCGTGCCACCGGCGCAGGCTTGCACGTGCATGGCTGTCCTCGATGCAGCGCTTCGGTCCGCTGCCGAAGGCCGTGTCGTCACCCCTGAGCTGGCAGAAGAGGAGCGCGCGGCATGGGCACTGCCGCCATGAGCGGAACAGCGACGCGCGCGACATCCACCGCAGCCTCAGTTTGCGCAGCTCAATCCAGCGTCCGTAGCTCCACGCGATAGCCGTGCACGACCGGCGCCCAAGCGTCGCCTGACTGCACTGGATAGCCGAGCAGAACTCGACCTGAAACAGCATCGAAAGCCATCACCGACACGTACGTCGTCGCCAGAGCGTGTACCGATTCTGTTTTTAGCGTTCGTGTGGCGACGTCGATGCTTTGAAGCAGGTAGCTCGGAGCGGGATCGCTGCCGACTCGATTGTTCACGAGACCGTACAAGGTCCCGCCTTCATTGGTCATCGCGATGAAGCTCTGATTACCAGTCAAGGTGCCGAGTGCGCCGTCCTTGACGAAGCAGTCCGTGTACGCTGTCGACTGCCCGGGTGCGCATCCGGGCGATGCGAACGACAGCAACAGTCCAGTGGGCGTGATCAGGTGGGTGGGCGGCGCTCCGTCGAAGGCATATGTCCCCGTGACAGAAAAGTCGCCGTGGTACGGAGACTCGCCCACATACACGATCACATCGTCTGCTCCCAGCTTGTAAAGATGGTAGTCGGAAGGGCTGGAGTCGGTGGACACCGCGACGAAGCTGTCGGACCCCGGGATGCGGCGCATCGGGAGCCCGTTGTAGGTGTACATGCTGGACCTGGCCAGCAGCGCTCCGGCCGCGAGATCATACGTATAGAAGATGCGGCCCCAATCGTTCCCAGGTCCGCAGATGAACCGGTGTCGGCTCAGCAGCACGGCTGAGTGGCACGATTCGATCAGCTGGACGGATGAGACGGGCATCAACATCAGGTTGAGACCGGTGAGAATTGCGCCGTCCGCAACACCCAGTATCTCGCCGTCGAAAGCTGCCGACTTCAAGAGTCGCGGCGCGTCCCAGTGAGCGATCTCGACGCCGGTGCGGTCGAACAGCCGTACGCCGGAGTCACTCACCACGATGATGCCCGAGCTCGCAGGATAGGCGGCGATGAGCGCGTCTTCTCCCTCTGCGATAGGCTGGCTGCGCGCATCTGCGCCCTGACCCGCCTGGCCGGCGATCGGACCGGTGTCGCCACCCGCTCCACCGGAGCCGGCAGCCGCCATCCCGGCCGTCCCGCCTGCGCTCTCGCAGGTCAGACGAGCGACAGTCACAGTCTCACCACAGTCACCGTCTGACACCTCGAGTGAGACCTGGAGGTCGCCGCCCTCTGACGGGCAGGAGAGGGTGGCATTGGCCGTGTTCGCGCTCGACAGCTCCCCGGCGGAGGCGGACCACCGGTAGCTGATCGGGTCGGGTGACGCGTCGTCGTCCACGCCAATTGCCGTGAGCGTGAAGCCTGTGCCCGTCCCCGTGGCCACCGCTGTCACGGCGTTCACGACCGGGCAAATGTTGAAGACCCCGTCGACGATGACGCTGCCCACTCGCTTGACTCCACGACAGCGGATTCGAACGCTTACGCTCGTGGTCGATCCGGCGCTGATATCGAACGAGGCCGTGCCTGCACACGAGGTCGAACGATCGGCTGGCTCAGCCGCGATTCGGATCTGGTAGGCAGCTCCGACCGGCAGGTCATCGACCGTGGTCTTGAATGTTGCGTCGTCTGCAGGGACCGCGATCGAGCCGGATTTCTCGAAATCTCCCGGGCCGTCGATGGTGAAGCTGATGGTGTCGATCGCAACTTTGTCCGCGAGCGTGAGCGCGAGCCGGAGAAACCCTGGCTCGCGCGACGGTCGCGTCGAGGTCACCGAGTCACAACCAGCGAACAACATGGTCGCGAATACCGCCGCCATCCAATAGCTCGCTCGACCAAGTCGCATCGAGGTCCATGTGCTACTCGTCATACAACATCTCCCGTGAAGGTATGCACCTCAACACGCCGTGTCTATCGTTCGCGAAAACCTGTCGCCGCAATCGCGGTCGAAATGCGCTTGGTTTTGCGAACTGCATCAGGTGTGGAGCGCGTTGCCACGAGTGTTATATCACATGACAGAAGTTGTTAGGACTTCCTGTGCAGCCAAGCCTGCGCGGCTGCTCTGAGCGGCCAGGTAGCGCAGCTTGTGTGGGAGTGAGCGACCTGGTCTGTCACGAGCGAACAGGGCGGAGAAATTGGACTGGGCGGGAGTAAGCACGGAACGAGCTCGATGCGTGGCGCGCGAGGGTCGACGGGCTTTGCATCTTGCACCTGATCCTTCAGCCTGTCCGTGCGAACAAATCCGGCCCCGAAGCGAAGACGTTGGACGGATCGTAGCGGCGCTTCGCGTGGGCGAGCGCCGGCCATTGCTCCGCGTAGTGGCGCTGCCAGTCACGGCGAGTCAACTCGAGCGCGCCGAACGGATATAGCGTGCCACCGAGGCGCCGGGCAGCCTCGAACAAGCTGCGGTTGCCCGCCAGCGCGCGTGCCGCCGCTTCGGGTTCAGTCGCGGGAGCGCGCAGGATCGCAACGTACACACAACGCTCGCTGTCCGGCAGTCGGAACAACGGCCGCGTGAAGACTTCGCGATCCCAAACGAACACGCGCATCGCAAGCGCTGCACCGAGATCGGTCGCATTCAGCCGTGGCAGCGCTTCGTTGAGGAAGCTGACTGCCGCAGGTTCCGGGATGAGCAGCCCAACATCGACGTGGGCGCCGGGCGTCTCGACGTACAGCGTCGTGTTCATGTACTCCTCGTAGCCCAGATCGCGCGTTTGCACGGAAGCAGCCGCGCTCTCGGCCGTGAAGCCGGCGTCGTTCGGAACATCCGGGGGCGCATGCATTCGCGCGGTTTGGAGCTGGTACTGCCAACCGTTCGGCGTCGCCACGATCATCGCGACCAATCCGTCGCAGCGACGACTCAGCAAGGACGCGCGCTGATCCTGGAGCAGGGTCGGGAGATCTGCGTATGCGAAGGTGTACTCGCGCACGCGCGGCGACGCGGCCACGAGTCGCTGCACGACCCGCGCAACGATGCCGCACTGACCCTGACCGGCGAGTGCAGCGTGGAACAGGTCAACCTGTTCTCGATCGGAACACCACACCAGGTCGCCCGTCCCGGTCACAACTTGCAGCTCGCTCACTTGATCGACTTGAGCGCCGTGGCGAACCGTTGCAATGCCGACGCCGCCGATCGATAGGGTGCCGCCCACCGTCAGCTCGAGGTAATTCGGCAACACCGGCGGTGCGCGGTGGGCAACCAGCGCTGCGGACAAGACGCTGCCCCACTCCGCGCCCGCGTCGACCACGACTTGATCGCCCGAGACGGAATCCACGCTGCGCAGCGTGCTCACGTCGACGACGATGCCATCATTCACTTGCGCCTGACCAAACGGCTGGTGCCCTTGACCACGCGCGGCGATCCGCAGCCCATGACGCCGCGCATACTTCACGATCGACGCGAGGTCTTCGACCGACGAGGGCGAGAACACTGCGCGGGGGCGCTTGTGAATCAGATTGCCATGGTCTCCGGCGTATGCCACCAGCGTCTCTTCGTCCGTGCGCAGCGTGCCGGCCAAAGAAGGGGTGCCCGCCGCGCTCGCGGCCCATGGGCGGCTGGACGCGTCGATGCCGGCGATCAACGATCCCCCGACCACCACCTGACCGAAGTGGCGACGCGACAGCAGGTGTTGTTTGCTTGGATGTCTCTCCATCGCGGGTCTCCTTGCGGTTAACCTTGCTCTCCCGAACGCATCGATCCACCGCCCGCGAGGGGATACACTCTTCCGAATTCCGGGAGACTGAAGGATGGACCGTCTCGACGATCTGGAGGCGTTTCTTGCCATCGTGGAGCGGGGCAGTCAGACCGCAGCCGCCAAGGGCTTGCGACGCTCGCTGCAAGCGATCGGACGTTCGCTCACAGCGCTCGAGCGGAGCGTGGGTGTTGAGCTCGTACGTCGGACGACTCGCCGCTCACAGCCAACCGAAGCCGGCCTTGCGCTGTATCACCGGTTGAAGCCTGCGCTGCTCGAGATCCAGGAGGCCAAACGCGAGGCCGCGAACAAGCGCAGCCAGCCGTTCGGCACACTCCGGATCGCCGCCCCGGTTCGGTTTTCTGCGGCGTTCGTGGTCCCTACGATCCGCGAGTTCGTGCAGCGCTATCCGGGCATCGAGCTCGACCTCAGGACGTCCGATCGCCGCGTGGACCTCTACGAAGAGAAGATCGACGTCGCGGTGCGGATCCGGCACCTACCTGACTCAGGCTTACGCGCTCGACGGCTCGGCGCGCTGCGCGTAGTCGTGTTCGGCGCGAAGTCGTATCTCGAGCGCTACGGCCGACCGCGCGAACCCAATCAACTCGTGCGTCATCAATGCATCGTGCGCCGCACCGATCCAGAAGGTGAGAAGTGGTTGTTTCGCGTGCGCGGCAAGGACGTGAGCATCCCGGTCAGGGGTCGCTTCAGCACGGACGACACGAACTCAGTCCAGGAAGCCACCGCACTCGGCCTCGGCCTCGGCCGAGCGCCGGCCTGGCAGATACGGCCTCTCCTCGAACAGGGCAAAGTCGATATCGTGCTCGAGGAGTTCGAGGCCGCGAAGCTGCCGATCTCGGCAGTGTCTCCTGCGACGAAGCTCCCGCTTCCCCAGACGAAGGTGTTCATCGATCTCCTGGCCGCGCGCTTGAAGCACGAGGTGTTGTGAGGGATCCATGCATGGGCTGTGCAGGTCACTCCCGAGCCGGTGCAGCTGCCGAGGCTGAAGCGGCGCCCCCTTGCACGTCCATTCGCAACGCCGCCGCACAATCGACGAAATGGAAACCCGTCTGCGAGCCACTCGTACCTCCCTGTGCATGTCAATGCGAATACAAGGAGGCTCGTCATGACACTGCGTAAAGAGGGCTGGCTCACGGTTCGCGTCGTGCTCGTGCTGCTCACAGCGGCATTCGTCATCACCGGTGTCGTGACGCTGAGTCAGACGCCACTTGCGCCTGGCGCGCTGAAGACACGGCAGATCGAGTACGGCAGGCAGCTCGTGGCGCTGGGTGGCTGCAATGACTGTCACACACCCGTGAAGTCCGATCCGAGGACTGGATTGCCGGTGCCCCAACTCGATCGTGCGCTGTCCGGGCATCCACACGATGCGCCAAGTCCCGCGTCGACGCTTTCAGGTTCGGATCAGGTCGTGCTCGGCCCGACGATGACCAGCTTCAAGATTCCATCCGGAACCGTCTACGCCGCGAACCTGACGCCCGATCGCGAGACTGGGTTGGGCACTTGGAACGAGACGCTGTTCATCGATACCGTGCGCAGTGGCCGGCATCTGGGGGCGGGCCGACCGATCCTTCCGCCGATGCCGTGGCCATCACTTCGACAGCAGAGTGATGCCGATCTCAGGGCGATGTTCGCATATTTGCAATCGCTGCCTGCGATCCACAACCCTGTGCCTGCTCCACAGGTTTCCGCGGAGACGCTCGATCGGCTCGGTCGCAGTTACGACGTGCTCGCGGCGTCGATCCCGAAGGGACCTTCCGACGAAGCGAGTCCTCATCAGATCTGGCACGCGCAGTGAACTCGCCGCAATTGATCTCGTGGACGCGCACTTCACCGTGCGGGTGCGGCTCTTGTGCTTACGTAGGAGACGGTCATGAGAGTCAGGGAGGCGATCATGAGCGACGTCCAGCGAGATTTCGCAGATTTCATGCAGCAGCGGCAAGCGGCGGCCATGGCCTACGTAAATGGCGACGCCAAGCTGCTGGACCAGATCACGACCCGCACCTCACCGGCTTCCTTCTTCGGGCCGCGCGGTGGCCATGAGTTCGGGGCGAACGATGTCGCGTCCACATACCAGCGAGACGCTGCGATGTTCGAGGGCGGCAGCGAGACTCACCTCGAGATTCTGCACATGAGCGCCAGCGACGGGTTCGGCTACTGGGTCGGCCTGCAACATGCGCACCACGGGTCGCCGTGCGCTCGCTCAGCACGCGTGGGAGTTTGCTGTAGCGTGCAGCGCGCCAAACCTCACAGACGCAGCGCGCGCCTCGCAAGCACGCAGCCCGCCGCGCTCAGGACCAGTACTGGCGCGACGTGACCGATCAGGATGTGCGGTAGATCGTAGAGCGGGCACCAAGCGGCAACCAACGCCGCCGACCACGCGGCTGCGCTCGCGCCAAGGGCGCCACCGAGCCAACCAGGGTGCACGGGGTCGGAAGCACGCCGCGAGTACGTCATGGCGCCGAGCAGCAGACCACCCATCACGACGCTCAACGCGAGGCAACGAAAGCCGATGGGAATCTCCGCATACATCTCAGTCGGCTGCATCAGTGCCAGCCACGCTAACAGCCCGCACGGCGTACACGCCAGGACACCGGCCAGCAGTCGGCCGGACGGCCCAAGAGGAGAGCTCGCGCGCTTCGCGATCACGCGGCTGCTCAGCGCCGCCAAGAGCAACAACCCGCACGCGAGCACGGCGGTTGCGCTCAACGCGCGTGGCTCGCTGTGAGTGGTTCCGCCGACGGCGAGGAACACCCCGAGCACCGACGCAATCGCAACACCGTACGCGAGGCTGACTCGCTTGCGCAGCTGTGTACGCGTGAGTGACGGCGCCTGGGCGAGCAAGCGCATGAGATGTTCGCGGGTCGGGTCGCTCATTTGCTCTCCCGGGTAGCTCCACGCAACGCCTGGTAGGCGCGGTGTACGCGGAGCTTGATCGCGGTGACGGTCGTGCCGAGTACCTGTGCCGTTTGTTCGAGCGAGAGACCATCGAGCTTCACGAGACTGAACGCCTCGCGACTCTGCGGCGGGAGTCGTTCGATGCCATCGGCGAGCGACCGCGCGGTTTCGCCGGCGATGAGCTGCTCTTCGGGGCCCGCCGGGGCAGCGGTTTCGTCCGGTATTCGGCGCTGCTCCACGTTCCGATGGCGCCAGACGTCGATCAACAAGCGTCGCGCGATCGCGAATGCCCATGGCACGACCTCTTGCCCGCGTCGGTAGTGTCCGCGAGCGCAGTGCAAGCGCAAGAACGTCTGCTGGATGAGATCCTCGGCAAGAGCGGAGTCACAACCCTTGCGCCGCAACATCGCGCGCAGGCGGGGAGCGAGCTCGTCGTAGAGCACGTTGAACGCAGACATGTCTCCGTCTGCGTAGCGATCCATCGCATCGCACAACAACGACGGCTGGCCTGTCGCGCTCGCTGGCATGTGCCGAAGCTCGACCTACACACGCAGCGGCGCGTGTCGAGCAGGCAGCTTCGAAAAGGGCGCACGTTCTCATGCTGCCCTCAGCACGTCATTGTAGTAGAGATTGGTGTAGCGTTTTGGCCCATCCAAGCTCTCTCGCGACCCGAATCCGATGAAGAGTCGCAGCCTTCCGTCGCGGGTGCGGTAGATGGCCATGCCTCCCGGTTCCCGGAAGATCAGCGAGGCCGCGACCAGGACCCGCGAGCGCCGCTGCACTTGGCCAGTGTTCATGTCGATGCGCGTGACGTACGAATCGATGTTCGAGCCGCGTGCGCGCTCGGTGCGATCCAGTGTGTACAAGTATTGGCCGAAGATCGCGTAGCCCAAGAAGGTCACGGGCCGGTCGCTCAACGCAGGCTGTGGGAAGCGCGCGAGCATGACCATTGCCTGTGATAGGTCGTACACCGTGTACCAGATGTGCCCGCGTCTGTTGCGGCGCACCGCGACACGTTCGTGAACGGGGTCGATTGCGCAGCTAGTTGCACTTCTGCCAGCCCTGGCTTCTGGCTCGACACCGACGGAACCACCATGCGCGGCCGGGCTCAGCTGCGCGGCGAACAGCCGTGCGTTGACTGCGTCGAACGCGAACCCCTGCTGCGCGCCACGCGCCTCGCGCAGCGGCCTGCCGCGTTGCAGGTCGCGGAACGGTTGGTTCAAGTCGAAGTACTGCGATGCAGGAAGCCCAGGCATGGTGTCCTCCGTTTCTGTGGCGCTCGCGTTCCGACTGCGTTCGGGCAGCCCTGGGGATCTACGGCTGGGTCCTTGCGCGGGTTTCGCGCATTCGGCAGCGCGATCGAGCGGCGGTGGCGAGCAGCACGGGAGCTCGCTGGCTCTGCACCTCGAGCGTGTATGGTCCCGCGACCGGCGCGACACCGAGCTCGCGCCGAAGCGTGTTTACGTCGCCCCGGCACGTATTCCACTGGGCTCGGTAGCGTACGGTGCGTAACACGGTTGAACGGTTGAACGTCACCGTGTGTTCCATACCCGATTAGACTGAGCTTCATACTCAGGGATACGGGCATGCGGCGCGCGGTTCGTGCCTCGGGCAAGCACGAACCGCGTCGTGCCTGCTGGCTCGCTGGCGATCTACTTGTAGGCGATCGCCGCGCTGGCCGGGCCTGCGAGGGGCACGATTTCGGTGCGACGGAAGCCGACCTCTCTGCACCAGCCGTCAAAGTCCGCGCCGCTGAAGTCGAACGCGTCGCCGAACTCGAGCAGCATGTTCAGTGACATCATCAGTCCGAACGCGTTCTGCCGGCGAGCATCGTCGATGATGTTCTCGATCGCCACGAACGCGCCGCCCTCGGGAAGCGCCGCGTACGCGGATCGGATGAGGTGCAGCTTCTTCTCGAGGTTCCAGTCGTGGAGGATCATCCCCATCGTGACCACGTCCGCCTTGGGGATGGGCTGCTGAAAGAAGTCGAGCGCTCCCGTCTCGACGCGTTCGCCGAGGCCGGCGCGCTCGATCGTGCGTCTCGTGATCGGCTCGACCTCGGGCAGATCGTAGCTGGTTGCGCGCAGGTGCGGATGCCGCTGGACGCAGAGGATCGAGAGCTGCCCGGTCGCGCCGCCGATGTCGACCAGCGTGCGGTAGCGCGAGAAGTCGAACTTCTCGGCGAACGCCTGGAAGTTCCGCGCGGAGATCCCGGCCATCGCCTGCATGAACTGATCGAGCCGCGTCGGATCGCGGTACAGCTCTTCGAACATGGATTTTCCGCCCCGCTTGAGCTCGTTCTGCGGCGCGCCGGTGCGCAGCCCCTCGCTGAGATCGCCCCAGAACCGGTAGAGCCGCGCCGAGCACATCTCGAGGAACCCGCCGATGTACGTGGGCCGGTTGCGATCGAGGAACACCGCCGCTTCTTCGCCGTTGCGATAGCGCCCGGTGGTGCCTTGCCCGTCCCGCTCGAGGAAACCGAGCGCGACCAGCGCGTCGAAGAAATCGTACCAGCCGCGCGGGGCCAACCCGAGGGATTTGCCCAGCTTTGCCCCGGTCATCGGCCCCGCAGCCAGCTTCGTAAATACTCCGAGCTCCACTGCCGACAACAGCGTCTTGGCCGGCCAGAAGCCCATTCCCACTTGCATGATGCGTGATGGATCCATCGGTTCCTCCTGGTTTTCTCGGCGCGATTCAGTGCGCCTCGGCTGGGCACTCGATTGCGGGGTTCCACTGCGCGAATAGTCCTTTCGGATTGTGCGCGTACAACCAGAGGTGCTGATCGTAGTGCCACGGCATGCTCGGGTTGTGTCCTGCCATCGGGCCGTCGAACGGTTGTCCCTCGAACAGCTCGGGTGGTGTGTCGGGCAGCGAGTCGGCGCGCGGCGGCTCGTCGGCCGAGCCCATGTAGGGTTCACCATCCTGAATCACCGGCTGGAAGTACTCGATCGCAACGAGCTGCAGCCCTTCGGCCGTGGGCAGGTATACGAGGATCGGCGGTTGTTGAGACATCCGGCGCTGCCGCGAGCTTGCCGTCGTGTGCGTAGTGGATGCCCATCGTGCCCTCCGGCGAGGCCTCGCACGGCGACACCGGCTTGTAGCCCTCGGCTTCTGCGACTGCGACGTCCTGATACTTGCGCGAGACTGCGAGCGCGGTCGAGATCGAGTCGACGATGTCGTCGGTCGACGCGCAACGCTTCCAGGCGCCGTCGTCGTGAACAGCGTGCTGCGCGTGCGACTGCGCGTGCGCGACGCCGTCAGCTGCGCAGGCGGGGAACCCCAAGCAGAGCGCAAGCAGCGGTTGCGTGGCGATTTTGCGGAACATATGCTCCTCCTCATTGGAATGGTTCTGAGGTGAGATACGGGTGCCGCTCCTGCGAGTTTCTGCGCGAGGCATGCACAGCGCCTCAGCCTTGCGGTCGACAAGATCACTGCTACTCGTCCAGGAACAACACGCCTCCGTGCGCCAGGGTCACCTCGCTGGGCGCACGGGAGTTCCGCCACCGATCAGCGCGACATTTCTGCAGCTGTGATGTGGCGCGAAACGGTCGGCCGAACAGGCAGGCGCGCGCGAGGGACGCTGGCGATGGTCGCGATCTCGAGCCGCTCCTCTGGGGTCGGCTCGGGCAACAGATCGGGCAGGCGGCTCGCCAGCATGGTCTTGCCCATGCCGGGCGGCCCGACCATCAGCAGGTGGTGGCCGCCGCTGGCTGCAATCTCCAACGCGCGCTTGGCCGTCTCCTGCCCGAAGACCTCACTCAGATCTCGTCGCGGCACTACCGGCGTGTCCCAGTCGGCAGGTCGCGCGCGGTTGCTGGGCCCCGCGCAAGTGCGCGAGCGTGCCACGCACGGATCGCAACGGACCGTCGAGCGAAAGATACTCAGGACTCATTCTAGCGGCATGCCGAGCCGCGATCGCGTGATTTCACGAGGTTAGCGGTGCGATGCACCGGCGGACGCTGACGGACACCGGCGGGCCGCGGCTAGGGTGGCGCTCGCTATGCACGAAAACAGCGCGTTGGCGGCGCTTCTCGAGGCCGTCGCCGCGCCGGCGCTCAGCCGCCTTGCATCTCCTTTGCGCGCAACATGTGAAACTCGGCTGCCTTCTCTGTATCGACTGCGAGCTTCTCCGTGTCTTTCCAGAGCGCTTCGTGGTGTTTGGCCATCTCTTTGTACCAGGGAGGGTTCTTTGGACCACCCTTGGGATTGGGATGGACATTCCTGTATTCGGCCGCCATCACTTTGTGTTCGGCAGCGGTCTTGCGGTACTGCGCCGCCTCACTCTGGTACTTCTTCGCCAATGCTTCGTGGTCGCTGGAAGTCGAGGGCAGCGTGACCGCGGGTGCAGGCGGCTCTATGGCGCCCGACTTCTGTGTGAAGGCGGGAGTGCTAGCGCTCAGCGTGAGCGCACACACAGACGCGAGAAGACAGAACGTCCGCATGCTGGTCATGGGAGATATGTCCTTTCCATGAGGATCTAGATATGCACGCGGAACGGGATCGTGAGGCGCTGTCCGTAACAGAAACAGCCGTCGAGGTAGGTCAGTCGGTAGCGTCCAGCGGGTAGCCGGCAAGCCGCGCAGGGCTTTTCCTGGATTCGGGTCGTTCAACGCAGCGAGGTACCGCCGTCGACGACGATGATCTGCCCCGTAATGAAAGCGCCGGCTTGGCTCGCGAGCATGAGTGCGACGCCAGCGATGTCCGCTGCCTTGCCCCAGCGGTGCAAGGGAATCTGAGCGACCTCGCGTTCGTAGCTGGCTCGATCGACGTAGTCTGTCATCTTCGAGTGAAATCGTCCCGGCGCGATGGCGTTGACGCGGATGTGACTCTCTGCAAGCTCGGTGGCGAGGATACGCGTGAGCTGGTGCAGCGCGGCCTTGGAGGCAGCGTAGCTGAAGCTGTCGAGGCTCCGCCCCACCAAGCCTGCGATGGAGCCGATGTTGATGATCGACGCGGTGTGCTCGGCTGAAGCGTTCTGCTTCAGGAGCGGAGTCAACGCCTGGGTCAGGAAGAACGGAGACTTGGCGTTCAGGTTCATCACCTTGTCCCAGCCGTTCTCGGGAAACTCGCCAAAAGCTGCCCCCCAAGCGGTGCCGGCGTTGTTCACGAGCACATCCAGGTGCTTTTCGCGCTCGCGGAGCGCGTTCGCCAGTTGAGTGATGCCATCCAGGCTCGCCGCATCGCCTGGCAGCGCGATGCACTCACCGTAGCGGCTCAGCTCTTTGGCCGTGGCCGCGCAGTCCGCGGCTTTGCGCGCAGTGATGTAGACGCGTGCGGCGCCTGCCTCCAGAAAAGCCTCCGCCATGTGTAGCCCGAGGCCGCGCGAGCCTCCGGTAACGACGCAGACTTTGCCCTTCATCGAAAACAGTGTCTCGAGCATGCGTTCATCCTGTGCTGGGCTGGGACCCTACAACGCTTCGCTTCGGGAGGAAACGTGGCCTCAGCCACGACGGCCCGCTGTTCTTGACAATCGTTCCGCTATGAGTTAGTTAACCAACTAACTTCGAGAACGAAGGAGCGGCACGATGCAGAGCGCACTGAGCCGGCTCGGCGGTCTACGAGCAGTTCTCTATGTGGCGGCGACTGCTGTCGCGGCCGCGGCGTTTCTCGGGTCGGGCCTCGCGAACCTCGCGCACGTCCCGCATGTCGTCGACGACATGGCGCACCTGGGCTATCCGTCCTACTTCATGACGGTTCTCGGCACGTGGAAAGTACTGGGTGCGATCGGCATTGTCGTGCCGCGCTTCCCGCGCCTCAAAGAGTGGAGTTACGCAGGCATGATGTTCGACCTCACGGGTGCGGCCTCATCCCGGGCCGCGATGGGTGATGGAGCCGTGATGGTGCTCGTGCCGCTCGCGATCGCAGCCGTCGTGGTCACTTCGTGGGCGCTGCGCCCTATCGACCGCCGGGTCCCATTGCGTGCGGCCGCTTGACGCGCGGCCAATCCCGGGCGACGTCGCTCTCCGGCCGTATGCATCGAAGATCCAGTAGACTCGCACGAACATGGCGCGCCAGAGTCTCGACAAGCGCACGCGATTGATCCTCACCGCAGCGAAGCTGGCGCACGAGCACGGCTTCCACAGTACGTCTCTGGCCGACATCGCGCGCGAATCCGACGTGCCGCTGGGCAACGTGTACTACTACTTCAGGACCAAGGAGGCGCTTGGAGAGGCTCTCGTCGAGAAGCTCGCCGAGAACTTCGCCAGCGCGCGCGCGCGTTGGGATGGGCTGCCTGATGCGACAGCGCGCCTCGAAGCGTTCATTCAAATGACCATCGACAGTCGTGAGTCGCTTGCGCGGAGCGGCTGTCCGATCGGCACGCTCTGCGCCGAGCTTCACAAGGAAGGCGGCCCGCTCGCCGAGCACGCGGCCAAGTTGTTCGCTGAGATGCTGACGTGGCTGGAGGCGCAGTTCCGCGCGGCCGGCCTCGGCTCAGAGTCGCGTGACCACGCCGTCCATTTGCTGGCCGCGTTGCAAGGCGCGAGCCTGCTTACGCATACGTTTCACAGCGCGCGCTATGTCACCCGCGAGGCGAGTCGCCTGAAGGCGTGGGTTCGGAGCCTGTGAGGCCAGCGCCTCCGCACTTCGAATGAATGGTGACAGCGAGAGCGGAGCGCCGATCTTGCGAGAACCGAAGCGAAGCGCGATAAATGAAAGATGCCGGATGCTCGTGAAATCTATCAGCAGCAGCCTGAAGTCTACGATCAGCTGGTGCGCTGTGAGGACTACAAGGGCAATTTGCTCCCGGCGATTCGCAAGCGCGTGTCGCTCGCGGGCGCGGAGGTGGTCGAGCTCGGTGCGGGCACCGGCCGCGTGACGATGTTGCTCGCTCCGCACGTGCGGAAGATTCGAGCCTTTGATGCTGCCGAGCCGATGCTCGAAGTCGCTCGGCGTCACTGTGAGCGCGCGGGCTTCGAGAATTGTGTGTTCGAGCTCGCCGACAACGCCAGCATCCCCGTCGCCGACGCGTGCGCGGATCTGGCAATTGCCGGCTGGACCTTTGGGCATCAAACCGTGTGGACCGAGCACAGCTGGCGCGAGCCCATCGAGCGCGCGTTGCGCGAGATGCTGCGCGTGCTGCGCCCGGGCGGGACCGCGATCGTGATCGAGACGCTGGGTACAGGTCACTTCACACCCTTCGAGCCACCCATCGCGCTCGCGCGCTACTACGCCATGCTCGAAGGCGAATACGCGTTCGCTCGCGATTGGATCCGGACCGACTACGCATTCCCATCCCGGCTGGAAGGCGAGCGCATGGTGCGTGCCTTCTTCGGGGAAGATTTGGCGGACGCGTTCGTGAACGGAGGCGACCGAGTGTTGACCGAGTGCACTGGCCTGTGGTGGCGACTACATCCGTGAGCGTTGCAGGCCGGCGGGTCCCGGCAACCCGCGGGCGTTGAACGCGCCTGCCTTTCGCGCGCCTTTGAGTGCACGGGGTTCGAAATGCCGACCAACGTCAGCTCGAGTTTCGTCTCGAGTTGAAGTGCCATGTGATTGCCGGCGCTCAGCCGCGCTCGCGCTGACCTTGCCTTCGCGCGAGAGTACCGAGCGCTACACAATCGTAATCATGTCGTGAGTCGTGGGACAACGCGTACCCGGGGATACAAGGCGGGTTGCACAAAACGTTGAGGAGGCAGACAACTCTGAAATCGGACTGCTGAAGGGGAACATCATGCAGACCAACATCGTTCGGTGTGCTGCACGCGGCCGCACAGACGGGTGGAGGAGAGCGCCTGGGGGGTCGCCATGATGAGCGTTGGCGTCGTCGAGATCTGGGCGCTCTTGGCCACCGCTACAGCCGTGGCGACGGTGGGATTCGTCTACCTCGTGTTGTTGGCAAAACGCTTCGTACGCCTGCACGGACGGGCGCAGGAGGAACGCCTGCACGGTCCCGGCGCTGGATAGAATCGGTCTGGATGCCGCGAAACACGCTTCTGGTCCGGGCGTGGCTATCAGCCATGCTGATTGCGCTCGTGTCTGCAAGCGCGCACGCGCAGACCGCCGTGCTTCCGTACGACCTACGCGTGGACATTCCAGTCACTGCCGCAGCGGTGACCTGGGTCGTCGTCTCGCAGCTGGCCAAGGCGGAGTTGGCTCCGCTGGACGCACGCTGGTGCGACTGCCACAGCGATGGATCGGATGCGTTGAATGGCCTGGATTCGGCGGCGCGCAGCGCGTTCCGCTGGAATGACACGGGCACCGCCAACACGCTGGGCGACGTCGTGGGATACGCTGTTGCACCCGTCGTTGCGCTGGGATCGATCGCATGGGCTGCGCATCACGACGACGTGCTCCGGAACTTTCCCATCGACGCCCTGCTCATCGTGGAAGCGGTGATGCTGGCGGAAGCCGTGGTGCAGCTCGTCAAGCCGCTGGCGGGGCGAGAGCGCCCGTTCGTGCACGGCCTTTCCGAAGCGGAGAAACCGCTCACCGCTGATCCGCTCGACAACAACGTGTCGTTCTACTCGTCACACACGAGCTGGACGTTCGCGCTCGCATCAGCGGCCGGAACGGTGGCGACTCTTCGCCGCTATCGGTTTGCGCCCTGGGTCTGGGCAGCTGGGCTCACGCTTGCGACGTTCGTCGGTTATACGCGCATCGCCGCGGATCAACACTACTCGACCGATGTGTTGACGGGCGCTGTCATGGGCGCGGGAATCGGCTTCGCGATACCGTACTTCTTTCACCGGGCTTTCGACGGCGAAGGCCCCAAGGTCAGCGTGGCTGGCTCGCCCCGGGGCGCGTACCTGGCCGTTTCATGGAGTGAGTGAACCGCGCCGTGTTGGAGAGGTGCTTGAGCGTGGGACTCAGACTCTACATCGAAATGATCCTGGGCCTCAGTGCTGGCCGCTGCGCTGCCGAGTGAGTCAGCCCAGAACCCCGAGCTTCTCCTTCAGCGGCTGGACGCGATCGCGCGCCACTCGGAGCTCGGACTGCTGGCGATCCTTCAAGCGCACGCGGTATGTGCCGGCGAACGAACCGTTCAGCTCGGCGACGTATTCCAGGTTCACGAGCCACGAGCGATGGATGCGCTGGAAGCACCGTGGATCCAACGCCGCTTCGAGGTCGCTCAACGTCATGTCTACCACGTGCGAGCCTTCGTCCGTCACCGCGTAGGTGAGCTTGTCATCGGCGGCGAAGTGCGAGACGCGCACCAGGTCGACCAGTTTGATGCGCTGGCCGACCCGGGATGCGATGCGCTGCAGAGGAGGTGCCGCAGCGCAGACTCCCGTGATCTCCGCGATCGCCGCCTGGATCTGCGCCAGCCCGACGCCCCCCTCGGCCTTTCGTCGCTCGAGCTTGTTGAGAGCGCGGGCCAGCTCTTCGGGATCGATCGGCTTGAGCAGGTAGTCGATCGAGTTGACCTCGAACGCCTTGAGCGCGTACTGGTCGTAGGCGGTCGTGAAGATGATCGTGGGCTCGAACGCCAGGCGTGAAACGAGCTCGAAGCCGCTGAGCCCTGGCATCTCGATGTCTAGGAGGAGGGTGTCGGGGCGGAGCTTCGCGATCTCCTGGAGCGCCAGCGTCGGGTCGGTGCTCTGACCGACGACGTCGAGCTGATCGAACGGGGCGAGCATGCGGTGCAAACGCTCGAGTGCCAACGGCTCGTCATCGACCAGGAACGCACGCGTCTTCCGCTTCATACGGCCACCTCGCTCGGGACGGGCAGCTCCACGGCGACGCGGGTCTGTTCGAGGCCGGGTGCGCCGAGCGGCTCTCGACTGATGATCAGGCGAGCCGTATCCGCGTAGATGGACCGCAGTCGCGCCTGCAAGTTGTCGAGGCCATGGTTGGGAGGGATCTCGTCCGCGCTGAAGCCAGGACCTTCATCCCAGACCTCGACGCACAGCCGTCCGTCTCGCACGCCGGCCACGACGCGGATCATGGAACCTATCACGCTCGGGGCAACGGCGTACTTCACCGCGTTCTCCACGAGTGTCTGTATCGAAAATGGAGGGACTCGCTGGTCCAGGAGCGTCGGCGCAACCTGCAGCTGGTAGCGGAGTCGCTGGGGATGGCGCACGTGTTGGATCTCCAGGTAGTCCGCGACCAGCTTCAACTCCCTGCCGAGCGGCACGAGCTCGCTCGCACGGCAGTCGAGCGACGCGCGCAGGAGCGAGGCGAGCCGACCCAGAATTCGCTCGGCCTGGACCGGATCCGTGCGGATCAGGCTGCTGATCGAGTTGAGCGTGTTGAACAGGAAGTGCGGCTGTAGCCGCGACGCGAGCGACGCGAACTGGGCCTCGCTCGCAAGCTGCTCGGCGCGCGCACGCGCGAGCTCCTGGCCCTTGAGCTCGAGTTGGGTCTTCTCCAGACGTTCGTGCAGACATCTGTATGTAACCGTGGCGACGCCCACCGCGAGCGAGACCAACACGGTGACGCGAACGTCCTGCTCCCAGCGCGACCAGCGCTCCGCCGCGGGTACGAGACCGACGACGACCAGGATCGAGGTCCCGAGGAGAGCGCACGGAACGCTCACGAAGAGGGATGAGAAGGTGCCCAGCGCAATTCGGAACGAGAGGCGCATGCCTCGCCCGACGCGGATCAGCGGCGGCGACACCAACGCGGCGGGTATGCCGATCACGACGGCGTAGATGCCCGAGGCGGCGAACATCCTGATCAACGATGGAAGGTTCGGAGGCCCGAGCACGGCGTAGACCACGGTCAGGCTCG
This sequence comes from Polyangiales bacterium, assembly GCA_035274465.1. Taxonomy (GTDB): domain Bacteria; phylum Myxococcota_A; class Polyangia; order Polyangiales; family JAFGIB01; genus JADGRF01. Next base: position 108,259 of record DATEOF010000190.1, on the reverse strand, counting down.
CCGCGCTCGCGACGCTCCAGCCGAAGGTCATCATCCTCAAACGCGCGTCTTTCATGAGGTCCTCCGCCCGGCACTCAATGACAGGTGTGAACGATCGCCGCGCTCCTGGCGAGCACTAACGGAGTGATTCGCCACCACAATCGGATGAGTCGGCATGGAGGCTGGATGAGCGACATGGCGACCTCACGGCCCGCAGCTAGGTTGCAGCAAGCGCTGCGAGGGCTGAATGAGTGAAATTCGGAATCACTGGTACGTCGCGGTCGCGTCATCCCAACTCAGAGACAAACCCAGAGCCGCGCGAGTTCTCGACCTCGACCTCGCGCTCTTTCGCGATCGAGAGGGGCAAGTACGCGCGCTGCTCGATCGCTGTCCCCACCGCGGCGTGAAGCTTTCTCTGGGCCGCGTGACCGACGGCGCGTTGGCTTGCGGCTATCACGGGTGGCGATTCGACGGCAGCGGAGCGTGTGTCCAGATTCCATCGCTCGTTCAGGGTCAGCGCATCGCGAAGGGCTGTGCAGTCGCGTCCTTCCGGACGGTGGAGCAGGAGGGGTACGTCTGGATCTGGGTGGGCGATCTGGACCCTGGTTCGATCCTGCCGAGCCGGATCGCGGATTTCGCGCGCAAGCGCTGGCTCCAGGGCTCGGTGGACGTGCAGTGCGACGCACTCAAGCTGATCGAGAACAACGTCGACTGGTGTCACGCCTACTTCGCTCATCCGCAGACGCATCCCGCGTACTCCGCCATGGCGGAGCGCGGTCTCCGGGACCAGCAGTACGAGGTGCGCGTGAGCGAGGTGGGTCTGGTCGTGTTCGCGCCGGTCACCGCCAGCGAGCAGGACCCGATCCCGGATCAGTCTCTGGGTAAGCTCACGTATGAGCTGCCGGGCCGCATCACCGTGGAGTTCTCCCCGCGACCTGGCAAGCGGCTACGCGTCGTGTTGCACGTCGTGCCGACCGGGCGCAACAGCTGCAGGCTCGAGTGGTTGTTCGCACCGAATCCGATCCCGGTGTTCGGCGGTCAGCTCCGGTGGACCTCGCGCGAGCCGAAGGTCATACGCCAGGACCGGGTCCTGCTCGAGAGCAGCCAGCCCTGGTACGACGCCGCACGCGAGGGTGAATGCTTCGAGCGTAGTGTGGAGGCCGACACCGCAACGCTCTTGATTCGGCGCATCCACGATCTCGCAGTCGACGGCACGTGGCAGCAGAAGTGGTCGACGTTGCCGAGGCGGCGCGTCGTGGACGTCAGAGCGTAGAAGAGGAGGCTCCCATGTCGTTCCAACGCCTTTGGGTCTACGGCTTCGCCGCGTTCTTCACCGCGTGCGCGAGCGAGTCGGCAGGCGAAGAGCGCCCGGTGATGACCCGTGACGCAGGTGCCAGCGCCCCGAGCCCTGGAAGTGCAGGCATGTCCGCGCCTCCGCTCATGGGCGATCAGCCGAGCCTCGCCGGCATGCCCGGAGTGATCGTCGACAGCGGCGCGCCGACCGATACCAACGCCGGCTGCGCAGCCACGTCGGTGACTGCGCCACCGCCGAGCAGTCCTGCGGTGGACATCGTCTGGGTCGTCGATGCGTCCGGCAGCATGCTCGACGAACAAGAGAAGATCGGCATGAACCTCACGCAGTTCGCCGACACGATCACCAAGTCGAACATCGACGTGCGGATCGTGATGATGACGACCTCGGCCGCGGCCACGACCCTGGGGATCTGCCCGGCCACCCCATCCGATCCGCTGAGTGGGACCGCGCTCGCGGGTGACCCGCGCTACAAGTTCATCGACAGTCGCGTGGACTCGTACAACTTGCTCGACGTGTTGGTGGCCGACTTCCCGATGTACCAGAGCTTCCTGCGTTCCGGAGCGACGACGCACTTCGTCACCGTGACGGACGACGAGAGCACGTACAAGGGCATGGCCACGCCGCAGGAGCGCGCTCAGGGGTTCCACAACGATATGAAGGTGCTGTTGGGTCATGACTTCATCCAGCACACCATCTCGTCGGAAGGCCCGGCGCCGTGCGGCGACACCAACTGTATGCGTGATGCGAGCGCGGACCTTTGCGCGCTCATCATGCTGAGTTGCGGCGCGGCAAGGCCGGGAGACACGTACTACACGCTCGCGGGCATGACCAAGGGCCTGACGTCGTCGATCTGTTCGAGCGAGTGGACACCGATCTTCACGCGCCTCGGCGAGGCCGTGATCGAGAGCGTGCCGTTGCCTTGCGACTACGCGATCCCAGCGCCGCCCGCGGGACAGAACCTCGATCCACTCAAGGTCAACGTGGGCTACACCCCGCCCGGCAGTAGCGAGACGTTGTTTCGCAAGGCGCCGGAGCAACTTGCGTGCGGCGACGAGCTCGGATGGTTCTACGACGACCCTGTGCAACCCAAGCAGGTGAAGCTATGCCCCGCCTCCTGCAAACGAGTGTCGGGCGGAGGCACGCTCAGCATCGCGTTCGGCTGCGAGACGATCGTGCTGCTCTGATGGCGCAAACCGCCATTTGATTGTGTGTTTGATTCGAGTTAGTTGGAAGGAACAGTCCGCCAGATCGTTGTCCAAGAACTGGGACGAACTCTGAGCGGCATTCCCGAATCAGGTACTGTGAAATACGACGGAGGCGCTGTCATGATCGTGCGTATCGCTGGTGTTGCGGTCGCAGCCGGACTGCTCGCGTACGGGGGCCACGCTCACGCGCACATCAAGCTGCTCAAGCCGGCGTCGGCAGTTCAAGAGAACTCTTCAGGGGGTCCGCAGAAAGATCCCCCGTGTGGACCGGGCTCGACCGAAGGACAGGGCACCCCGACCAACATGGTGACGACGTTCATGGAAGGTGAGGAGATCACCGTCGAGTGGACCGAGACTGTGCCGCACAACGGTCACTTCCGGATCTCGCTGGCCAAGGATCCCTCGGAGTTCAAGGACCCGAAGGTGAATGGGAGCTGTCAAAGTGCGGAGATCCAGAATCCGCCGGTAATGCCTGTGCTCGCGGACGGGTTGTTTCCAACCACGAGCGATGACGGCAAGCGCATGTTCAGCCAGAAGGTCAAGCTGCCCGCGGGTTTCACCTGCGACAAGTGCACGCTCCAGCTGATCCAGTTCATGACGCCGCATCCGCCGTCATGTTTTTACTACCACTGCGCCAACATCAAGATCATGCCCGCTGGCGGCGCTGCAGCTGGAAGCGGCGGGGCAGCCGGTACTCCTGCCGCTGGCGGCGGCAGCGGTGCGGGCGGCGCGTCCACGGCGGCTGGTGCGGGCGGGAGCACGGTGATGATGACCGGCGGCGCTGGAAGCATGGCAGCCGCTGGCGGCGCCGGAGCGAGTGCGATGACTGGCGGGGCAGGTGCCGCTGCTGGTTCGAAGAGCACGGCGGCTGGGTCGAGCCCGACCACGACTACGACTGCAAGCGCAGGTAAACCTGCGTCGACGACCGGCGGCGCCGGGACCGGAACCACCGCCAGTGCACAAACGATGGCGCCGGCAGCCGCGCCTACTCCAGTGCAGAGCTCGGGTGGTTGCAGCACCGCGAGCGCTCCGCTGCGCGGGAATGGCCTGCTCGGCGGCCTGTTCGTGATTGGATTGGCGTTCGGCTTGCGCCGGCGCCGCGCGAGAAGCTCCTACTCGCTGAAGCGGATCGAGTAGTACAGCAGCTGCGATTCCATCGAGGCGGTTCCGGAAGGGCAAGTCCCCGTCATCGTGAGTCGAGTCATGCTCTTTCGGGTGAAAGGGAAGTGGACGCCGGTCTTGAAGTGTCCGGCCCTCGGCGTGTTCGGGCAAACCATCACCTCGGCCTCGAACCCGTCGATGGTTACCGGACCCCTCCCGCAGGGTCGGTCCGACTCGAGTGCACCCGAGAATGCGCCGTAGTCGGCGAAGTAATCGCAGTCATTGGCGGTGAATTGCAGCACGCACGAGTCGGTGCCCTGCAGGGGCTGCTCGCGGTAGTTCGGGGGCGCCTTGAACTTGAAACCGCACTTCGTCGCGACGGTCACCCAATCCGACGGCACGCCGCTGTCGGCGTCGCGCGGTGGACTACTCATGCCGGTCTTCAAACAGGCATCGACGCGAGTCTTCGCGACCGCGCACTTGTCGGGGATCGAACCGCCGCAAACACAGCTCTCTTCCTCCAGGCAGCGCGCGTACTGGTAGCTCAGGTCGAAGCAAGGTTGGTAGTTGGCGTCCTCGACGCGGGGCACGCCGTACACCAGCTCCTGGCAAGCGTCCTCACGAGCATCCCAGCCGCAGCGCTTGCACGTGCCCGCGATCATCGCGCCCGCTCCGCCGATGCCGGTGAATGCACTCGTGTCGAAGGTCCCCTCGTCGCCGGGCTTCCGGAACGCGGCACAGCCTGCCCCGCCGCTGGCTGAAAGCTTGGTGGGGCTAGCGATTCCAGGGTTGCCAGCACTTCCAGTCCGCGCGGCACCATCTAGCTCCACCCAGCTGTTCATGACGTCGTCGGCATCGGTGTCGCGCGAGCCGTAGCAGGCAGTGAGGAGCGCCAGCACGGCTAGAACAGCGGGTCGTGTGCCGGAGCGTGCCAGGTCGTTGGCCATCACAACGTGATACGCAAGTCCCGGGCCAGAGGATTTGTCCGCAGCTGTGGGCTGCAGCGGCTCGAGCTAGCGCTGTCGCGTGGAGCCTGAGTCCGCGATGAGCGGTCGGGAGACGCGGGCGAAGCGGCTCAACAGGAGCCAGGAGGGGAATGCATCGGCCAGGTGCGGTGGTCCGGTGAGTTGCACCTGTCCAGCGCGCAGAGCGCTTTCGAAGGCCGAGTCCCCGAGCCAGACCTTGGCCATGGCGGTCAGATCGGCTCCGACGTTCAGATCGATCTCGATGCCTGGATCATCGATGCAGAGATCGACAGCTTCGCGCTCCAGTATCAGCCAGAAGAGCCGCGGTCCGCGGTACGTCGTCGGCACGCCCGTAAACTTCAGCCGCACGACCACGCGGCTTGCCGGCAATCGATCGCGCGCGATGCGGCGCCGCATGTTCCACATCAACCAGCTCGGATCTAGGTTCTCCGGATTGACGCGCAGCGTCCAACGCTGGCCCCAATTCCCCAGGCCGTCGATCACCGGGCCAAATTCCTTGCCGGCGTCCGTGAGCCGATAGCGGCGACCGCGACCCGACTCTTTCGTTTCGACCACGACCACACCTGCGGCTTCGAGCTCCTTCAGTCTGCGCGCGAGGAGCGATCGCGACAGCAGTGGCAGGCCGCGTTGGATCTCGTTGAAGTGTTCTGCGCCTGAGAACAGCTCGCGAAGGATCAGTGGTGTCCAGCGACGCGCGAAGACCTCGCACGCGATCGCGACAGGACAGAACTGTCCGAAACCGACCCCCATGCTCAAAACATAGCGGAGGTCGGGATGTGTTGCGAGGTTCTTTTTTTGAACTAGCGCGAGTGCTCGCGATGAATGAGGTTTGTGGCGGGAGGGGAATATGAACCGATTCAGCTACATCTCACTGATCGTGGCGTTGCTGTGCTGCAGGCCCGCGGTCTGCTTCGCAGACGCCGTCTTGGACTGGAATGAGATCGCGCTCACACAGGTGACGTCTGGACAGCAGCTGCCGCCGGACGGTTCTCGGAGCATGGCGATGCTGCACGTGGCCATGTTCGACGCGATCAACGCGATCGAGGCGCGCGACGCAGCGTACGCATTCCATGACCCGGCTCCACGTGTGGCGTCGCCCGAAGCAGCGGCTGCGTCCGCGGCCCGGACTGTGCTCCTGGACTTGTTCGAGAACGGCGCGCAGGCGATCGAAGCGGCGTACGCCGAGGCTCTGAAGCGAATCCCGGATGGCGAAGCCAAAAGCGCGGGCGTCGCAATTGGGCAAAGTGCAGCCGCCGCCTGTCTCGCCCGACGCGCGGACGACGGCAGCACCGCCCCGAACACCTACAAACCTCGAACCACGCCGGGCACCTATGTCCCGACTACCCTTCCGGTCAGCTTCCAGTGGGGCGCAGTGCGCCCTTGGATGCTGAAACGTGGAGAGGAATTGAGACCGCGCTCTCCCGTCGAGCTGACCAGTGCAGAATGGGTGCGCGACTACAACGAGATCAAAGCTCTCGGCGCACGACAGAGCACTGCTCGGACCGCGGAGCAGACCGAGACTGCTCGCTTCTGGATGACGACCGGCCCAGCCGCGTGGAATCCGGTGGTGCGCTCGGTCGCGCTTTCGGCTCGTTTGGATCTACTCGACAACGCACGCCTGTTTGCGCTGGTCGGGATGGCGACGATGGACGCCTACGTCGCGTCCTTCGAAGCCAAATATTTCTACGGTTTTTGGCGACCGATCACGGCCATCCGCAACGGGGATAGCGACAATAACCCAGCCACCGACCGCGATCTCGCGTGGCTGCCCTTGATCGACACCCCCATGCACCCGGAATACCCGTGTGCCCATTGCATCACTGCCAGCGCAGTAGGCGCGGTGCTCGAAGCCCACTTCGGCAGAGGGCGGGTCGCACCGATCTCGATGACCAGCCCCACGGCTCCCGGCGTCACACACCGTTGGACGCGCATCGCGGACTACGTCGCCGAGGTCTCGAACGCCCGGGTGTGGGGAGGCGTGCACTACCGAAGCTCGACCGAAATCGGCGAAGCGATGGGCCGCCAGATCGGTCAACTCGCCGTCCAACACCTTCTGACAGCGCAGGGAGGGAGCCGCCCTCCACGCAGAGCGGCCGCTCAGCCTGCAGCCACGCCGTGACTCGGGTCGGGCAGCGGCTGCGGTGGCTTGCGGCCCTGGATGTATCGATACTCCTGCGTGAGCCCTCCGTAGCCGTAGGCTTCGGCCGCGACGTCGTGCACGTAGACGTAGCTCTCCGGATGCAGATCGCCGAGGAGCTCAGCGAACGCATCGAACACGGCTTCCACGTAGGCCGCCTTCTCGTCCTTCGTGTTGGTTCCCGAGACGACCTTGATGTCGAGATAGAAGCTGCTCTTGCCCTGCGCCGCAAGTGGCACGCCGGCGACGATCCAGTGTTCGCGCGGGACGAAGTCGAGCGCGATCGACGTGACGTCGCGCCGCTTGCGAAGAATGCGCGTCGTGAGCTGGAGGACCGTCTCTGAGACCCGTTCGATGAGCTCGGGGGTGGGGGTCTCGCTCAGTTTGACGTTGATGATGGGCATGGCGGGTTCCTTTGGATCGTAAATGGTTAGCTATGCAACTATTGAGGAGAACAAGGATCAAGCGTGCTCGTCGCTGCTCACTCGAGAGCGCTGCGCAGGTTGCGGATACGCTCCACCGTACGCTCGAAGGTGTCCTTGCCGAGCTGCTGCTTCAGCTGCTTCGTCAGGTTGGCGCTCGCAGCGTTGAGCGCCGTCTTGATGGTCTCTGCGCTGCGGGTAGGGAACACGAGCTGTTCGCGTGCGTCGGCCGGTGACATGCGCCGCTCGATCAACCGTTTGGCTTCGAGGCCATCGAGCGCACGGGTCGCGGTCGGCCGCGCGATACGCATCAGCTCGGCGAGCTCTCGCTGCGAGAGTCCGGGGCTGTCCAGCACCGCGCGCAGCAGGAAACCTTGCGGTGGCGTCAACTCGAAGCTGCGGAACGCATCGCTCCAGAGCCGCTCCAGGAGCCGCGCGAGCGCGGACGTGTTGAAGTAGAGGCACTGGTCGAACATATCCAGAGCCTAGCGCAAAAGATTAGCTATGCAACTAAATTTGTGACGCGAGGTCGGGCTGTGCCTGACGGCGACTCAGCGCCGACACTCGATCATGGGCCCCGCGTCCTCGTCTTCCGGGGTACAGGGGGAGTCGTCGAACGGGTTCCAGATCATGTCCTTGCCGCAACTCATTCCGTAGCCGACGCCGCAGCAGTAAAACCCGCGTGGTTTCTTGCAGGGGCAGCCTGCGACGGCGGGCTCGCCGGACTCGGGGCAGTTCTTTGCATCGGACGCGTCGTGAGATGCATCTGGTGTCGTATCGGATGCATCCGGCCTCGCATGGCTGGCATCGGGCTTCGCGTCGCTCGCATCGGGCTTCGCGTCGCTCGCATCGGGTTTCGCGTCGCTCGCGTCCGGTTTCGAGTCGGGTGCGTCGTCTCCACAGCTGGCAGCCAGAGCGAGCAACACTGCCAGCGTGCACGATCGCAAGTAGTCCATCGAGCTAGCATACGTGATCACACCGGGCAGGCGCGAACTCGCTGCAGTCGGCCGTAATGGCAACTGCGCAGTTGCACTCGTGATCGAGCGATGGTACTCGACCGGTCGCGAGGAGATTCGAACATGACTCACGGGCATCGGCACGGGCTGAGCGTGGCAATCCTGCTGGCAGTGTGCGGCGGCTGTAGTGATGACGGAGTCGATGCGTCTCGTGATGAGTCGACCGAGCGCAAGCGTGGTGGGCCCGTCGTCGACGAGAAGCGTTCAGACGATGTCTCAGCCGCATGCGGCTCGGGTGAGTTCGACTCGACGTTTGCCGCGATCCAGCAGGTGATCTTCGAGAAGAACAACTGCACGAATCGCATGTGTCATGGCGCTGCAGCCATGGGCGGCCTCGACCTGCGGGCAGAAGCCGCCTACGAGAGTCTAATCGAGGTCAAGGCCACGAGTAGCTCGCTGTTTCGCGTGATGCCGGGCGAGCCCGACGAGAGCTTCCTCTACAACAAGCTGCGTGCGGCCACCGAGCCGGGCAGCGTGGATGTCGAGGGCAGCCCCATGCCGAGCGGCGCTGCGCCGCTGAAGCGCGAGCACCTGGAAGCCGTGCGCAAGTGGATCGAAGCCGGCGCGCCGCGTACGGGCTCGATCGGCGACAGCGTCACGGGTCGCTCCGACTCGATCGCCAAGTTGCTCGGCTCGTGCTTGCCCGAGGCGACGCCGGTCTCGATCGGCGCGCTCGAAGCGCCCGCGGCCGCAGAGGGCGTGCAACTGGCGATGGCACCCTTCACGGTGCCCGGTCAGACGGAGCTCGAGGTGTGTTTCGCGCAATACTACGACTTCTCCGACGTCGTACCCGCGGAGTTTCAAGATCGCGAGCGCGGGGTGTTCTTCGTCAACGGCCAGCGTCTGCGACAGGACCCGCACAGCCATCACCTCGTGATCGCGCACGCGGGTCTCGGCGCCGAGGCCGTGCACGATCCTAGCTTCGGGAAGTGGGCGTGCCACGGCGGCGACCGCGAAGGCACCTCGTGCGACCCGCTCGAGCGTAGCGCGTGCGGGTCGGGCATGTGTGCGAGCGAGCCGAAGCCCACCACGGCTTGCATCGGGTTCGGACCGGCGGGAAGCGCGTCGATCCTCGGCTCGAACAACATCGGGGGCGCGCAGACGGCGCAGTTCTACCAAGCGCCGCGCGAGGGCATCTACGAGACCATGCCCATCAAAGGCATCGTGTACATGAACTCTCACGCCTTCAACCTGACGGGTGAAGCGACTCAGCTGCACGCCTGGCTCAACCTGTTCTACGCGCACGAACGCGACCACGAGCTCGAGGACGTCACGGTCGGCACCAGCATGGTCGCGCACGGACAGGCGCCCTTCACGAAGCAGATGTATTGCCGCACCTGGGTCGCGCCGCAGGGCTCGCAGCTGTACACGCTGACCTCACACACCCACAAGCGCGGTCGTAATTTCACGGTCGATCTCGCGGACGGCACGCGCATCTACACGAACGCTCGCTACTCCGATCCGATCGTGAAGGTGTTCGATCCGCCGATGCTGTTCGACTCCACCGATGAGAAGTCGCGCACGCTGACGTATTGCGCCGAGTTCAACAACGGCGTGATGGAAGACGGCAGCCCCGATCTCGACCTCGTGACCCGGCTCTCGACCATGCCCGACCGCACGACGTGCGAGCCGGTAGGCTGCGTCGGAGGCAAGGTCGGCAGTCCCTGCCAGGGCGCCGGCGACGGCGCGTCGTGTGACACCTCGCCAGGTGCCGGCAACGGTTGGTGCGATGCGTGCCCGATCACCGGCGGAGTGACCACCGAGAACGAGATGTTCTTCCTGCTGCCGTCGATCGTCAGACGCTAGCGTCTGCGGCGTCTCGGCCGGCGGCGGCCAGGTTTCTCTCCGCGACGCGGCGACCCTTCGTCGTGAGCGATCTAACGATCGCGCGGTGACGACTTCCGCGATTCTTTGGTGCGGCCGTCGCCTACACAGGCAGCTCGCCCACGATCCGCGCGTTTGGTGAGACCCGCCACTTGGCACCCGCGCGTGAGGCTTTCAGGATGCCGCGATGCAAAGCCCACTCCCGTACGCAGCGGTCGTGTTTTGTTGCATGGCATGTTCCGAGCTCAGTCGAGACAGCGCGGCGTTCGAGGCCGCGTTGGACATCGACGAGCCTTCGAACACTACTCCGCGCTCCAATTCTCTGAACTGCCGGGCGCGCTCCGAGCCCTATCCGTCGCCGCTTCCCACGCCCAGCGCCACTGCGACGCGGGTCCTGAGCGGCTATCTCTTTCTCGAGGGTCCGGTATGGCTCCCCGCGCAGGGCTCGCTCTACATGACGGACACCGACTTCGAGACGTCGACCAACCCGGACGGCCCCGATTCCAAGATCTGGCGCTTCACGCCGCCCAGCACCGTCGAGTTGCTTGCACCTGAAGCAGCCGCCAATGGCCTTGCACTCGCCAACGATGGGCGCGTGCTCGCAGCCACGCAAGATACCCAGAGCCTCGCGTTCTTCGATCCGAACACGGGCGAGCGCGACGACCTGCGCCTGCGCTATCGCGGCCAGCGCTTCAACTCACCGAACGATCTCGCAGTGCGCTCGGATGGGAGCATTTACTTCACCGATCCAGACTACGCGATCGGTCCACGCATATCGGAGACTCGCCTCTACGGAGTCTATCGGGTCAGCCCGCGCGGCCGCGTCAGCCTCGTGGACGGGCGCGTCAATCGCCCGAACGGCATCGCGCTGTCGCCCGACGAGCGAACGCTCTACGTCGGCGGCCGTGAGCCTGCCGTGTACAAGTATCAGCTCGACGATCGAGGCGACGTCGTCGGAGAACGCACGGTGCTCACCGAGGAAGCTGGCGAGTCTGACGGGTTTACGATCGACTGCGCCGGGAACCTCTACGTCACGTCGACCACCGTCAAGGTGTTCGATCCGACCGGCGCACTGCTCGGCGAGATCGTCGCCGGCGAATTCGCTACGAATGTCGCCTTCGGTGGGCCGAACCAGACCACCCTGTACATCACGTCGTATGGCGAGCTGTACGCGATCGACCTGAACGTGCCGGGTCGCGCTTACTGACTTGCCGAGAGTGGAGCGTCGGCCAGCAGTAACCCCGGACCTCCTTGACTCGAGCGTTGCGCGATCACGCGGCCTACGCCATCGTAGATCGACGAGATGCCGTGGCCCGTCGCGCGAACGACGCTTACGCCCGTCAGCACCGCCGCCCACACGGCCGTGCGATGGTGCAGCTGTTCGAAGCCATCGAACCAGTCGTTGGATGGCACGGCCAGGATGCCGCCGCCGCGCCGCGCGGGCTCGACCAGATCGGCGTAGTCGAGGTCGACGCAGATGACCGTCGATACCGCGAAGCGGCCCCCCGAGCTGCCGGTCTCGTGCGGTCCGATGGCCGTGCGCTGCTCGCGCGGCGGCTCGATGCGCGGGCCTGGGTGCTGCTTTTCGTAGCTGGCGACGATGCCGCCTGGGTCGACCAGCATCAGCTCGTTCTTGGGCCGGTCACCGATGTAGAGGAAGGGTGCGACGATCGACAGCTGGTGCGCGCGCGCCCAGCGCGACACCGTCTCCAGCCACCGGGTGCGACCATCGTCATCGACGAGCGCGCACACCTCGGGCAGTACCAGCAGCCGCGCGCCCTCGGCGGCAGCGCGCTCCACCAGCAGCTCGTAGCGGCGGACGGTGGCGCTCACGTCGCAATGCTCCGGCGCGCTCAGCGCCACTGGCTCGTCTCCGACGTCGGCGTCTGCGACGATCGCCGCGACCCGAATGCGTGAGCACTGCTCGACACGTGCGCGCGCGCTCCGCAAGCTCCATGTGCCGAACGACACCGCGGCCAGCACGGTCGCCAGCGCCACTGCGACGGCGGGGAACGTGTCGGTCCCAGCGAGCAGCACAGCGGGGACCGCTCCCGCGAGCGCGAGCAACGCGGACACCGTGAGATCTCCGCCGAGCCGTGCGATGTGCACGATCGCGAGCCACGGCTCCTGCGAGCACGCGAGCAGGTTGTTCAGCCAGCGCGGCGCTCCCAGTACGCGCAGCGGCAACGACGAGAGCACGGTCGCCATCGGCAGCGTGATCAACAGCCACGCGGGAGAGAGCTCGCGCTGCAGCCAGGCCAACGCGGCCGCGAGCGCGCACCAGTTCGCCATCGTCGGCACCAGCCCCATCGCCAGCAACGGTCGAAGCACGCGCGATCGCACGCTCGGAAAGCAACCGAACGCGCCGGTCAGCGCGCCCGCGAGCGCGGCCGGGGCCGGCTGTCCCTGCAGGATCACGAGGGCCAGCGGGCTCAAGCAGATCCAGCCCAACCAGGGCCGGCGGCGCGAGGCGGCCAGCGCAACTCCGCTCGCCGCGCCCAGGCCCGCGCTGAGCCACCACCCATCCGCTGTGTTCATCTTCGACCCCGACGAGTGATCTCGTGTATTTTGAAACACTGTTACGATACAGCGTTGCGCTATGCTGCGCAAGTGGGTCGGCCCAAGCAACACGGAGAGACCACGCGTGCCCAGCTGCTGTCGGCGGCGGGCCGCGTGCTTGCGCAGGAAGGCGCGGTCGCGCTGTCGTTACGCCGCGTCGCGGAGGAGGTCGGCACCACCACGCGCGCCATCTACAGCCTGTTCGGCAGCAAAGAAGGCCTGTTGTCCGCCATGTACGACGAGCTGGCCGAAGCATTCGGCCGCGCGCACGATGCGGTCGCCTCGCGGTCCGATGTGCTCACCGAGCTGCTCGAGCTCGCGCTGGCCTACCGTCGAACGGCGCTCGCGCATCCCAACTTGTACCCGCTGGTCGTGGGTCCTGCGGTGCCGGGCTACACGCCAGGCCCGGATCGCATCGAGCGCGCGCGCAAAGGCCTGCGGCGTGCAATCGAAGCCATCGAGCGCGGGCTCGAGGGTGGGACGTTCGGCGGCCGCGACGCGAACACGATCGCGCACATGCTGTGGGCGCTGTTGCACGGGCTCACCACGCTCGAGCTCGCCGGTGCCTTCGGCTCGCGACGGCGCGGCGAGGCGATGTGGCGCGACGCGGTGAGCTCGCTGCTGAGCTCGCTCGGTTGACGTTCAGGCGAGCAGGGCCAGACCAGGTCGCAGAATCCCGCGTGACGCAAGCCCGACCAGGCCATCCAGCGTGGCCAGCTGCTGTTCGGCCAAGAAGTCGATGTCGCGCACGTGCCAGCGTAGCTCGGCGGTGCGCCAGGCGGACTCGCGCGCGTGCTCCAGGCTCCAGAGCTCGATCGCATCGTCGACGGGCCCGAGCGCGACGTCGCCCGCGGCCAGCAGGCCGGTGATCAACCGGGTTTTCACCTCGGCGTGGACGACCGCCAGGATCTGATCCACGGCGCGATAGTCGACGTAGTGTTCGCCGGCGCGCGTGGGAGCCAGAGCGAATTGCTCGAACGTGGCCACCAGTGCCACCGGTAGGTCGCGATTGATGTGGGCGTTGACGCCGGCGACTGCGAATTGGAGCGGAGCGACGTCGCGGGCGAAGCGCCGCTCGAACAGTGGGTACCAGGCGCCGGGCGCGCTGTCTTCGTCGCGAAGAAAGCTGGCCAGGGCGGCGAAGTACAGCTCGGCGAACGTGCAGTCCAGCGCCTCGAGGAAGCGCGGCTCGAGAAAGCGGTTCGCGTGCGCGTGCCTGGCCACGGCTGCAGTCATGTCTGCGTACAACGCCCCGAACCAGCGCAAGCCGTCGTCCGCGGGCAATGCGTCGTTCACTGCTTGCAAGCGAGCGAGCACTTCAGCGTAGTTGCGGCAAGGTGGCGCCGAGACGATATCGATCAGGCCCATGAGAGTGACACTAGCGGATCCACGATCGTGCGCGCGTGAACTGGGTCACTCGCGCTCCGTCGGCTACCCGAAGCATCCGGCGTCGTGTAGATCAGCTTGTATGCATGCAGATCTCTACTCGTCCTGCGTCCGGGTGTACGACCGCGGTCTGGCTGGTCTCGCCAGTGTACTTCGCAAGGGGATGCAGCATGCGGCGGAGCGAGGGGTCGCGGAGGCCGAGTTTCTCGAGGCGCGACTTTATCCGGACATGTATCCGCTGTACCGGCAGGCGCAGATCGTGTGCGACTTCGCGCGTCAGGTGCCCAGCCGGGTGCTTTCGCTGGAGGTTCCTGCGGCGCTCGACGGCACGATGGATCATGCCGCGCTCCAGTCGCAGATCTCGGAGGCGCGCGGGTTTCTCAAGAGCTTGGTGCGCGAGCAGTTCGATGGTCGCGACGAGCGCGAGGTGACCTTTCCGATCGGTGACGATCCGGCCACGCAGTCTGCCGCGCGCTACGTGCTCGGTTTTGCGACGCCGAACTTCTACTTTCACCTCGTGACCGCGTACGCGATCTTGCGTCACCGTGGGGTTCCGCTGGGTAAGGCCGAGTATTTCGGCGTCACTTGAGACACACTTCAATCCCTCCACGCCTGTCGTCTCCGGCGAGCATGGAACGGCGGCTGTGGTTACGGGATCGGCTTGGCAGCACGTGTCTGCGGGACTATGCCGCGAGTGTGAGATGTTCGCGGCATGACTCCTGGGCGGCAGCGCTCGCCATCCTGTGGCTCGGCGCGTGCAGTGGCTCGACGTCGAAGTCTGCGTCGACCGTCGCGGGCGCCGGCGGGGTGGCTGAAGCGGACGGCGGCAGTGGTGCGAGCGGTGGAGCAGCCGCTCACGCGGGCAGCGGCGGCGCAGGCAAGAGCGCGGCTGGTGGTGCTGCAGGCGCGAGTGCAGCTGCTGGCGGCGCGGGTGGAACGGGTGGATCGAGCGGCACGCCGGCTGCTGCTGGCAGCGGCGGGGGTGGGACCGGTACGTCTGGCGCACCTGCAGCTGGAAGCGGCGGAGGGCGTGCTGGATCCAGCGCCGGCGCCGGTGCGGCCGGCACTGCTGCGCCCGCACTCGGTCCCGATTGCGGCAGCGATCCCCTGGCCGGCAAGCAGCCGCACGGCTCCGGCTTCTATCAAAAGTTTCACGGCCTGTTCGGCTGCACGCCACCGGCCGACCTGGCCTTGTTCCGCAAGATGCTGCCGGAAAAGTTCGAGATGCCAGCCGATCCGCAGGTCTGCTTCTACACGATCGACTTCGAGATCAGCGGCGTGGGACGCTACCACGAGGCCGCGATCCTGCTGCCGATCACCTACAAGGGTCAGAGCGGCAAGTACGTCCTGACCATGGATCTCGACAACCGCGCAGCCACCACGGGTGGGCGCGCGATGGGCTTTCCGAAGTACCAGGGGCAAGTCACGGTGGAGCGCAACGGCAACGACTGGACCGGCACGGCCAGCGCCAATGGCAAGGTCGATCTCAAGGCGTCGTACACGGGGCAGTGCACGAAGAGCGACGAGTTCCTGTGGCCCGACTTCATCAACCTGACACCGATCCCGAGCGGCACCACGTCGAGTCAGGCATTTCTCCCGCCGCGTACCGGCAGCGCGCTGCGCGTGCCCGCCGAGTTCTTGTCGGACAAGACATTCCACAGCTTGAAGGGCAGCATCAAGCTGGAGATCGGCGACGATCTACCGTGGAACGGCCTGGTCGATGAAACCAAACCGTTCCCGGGCCTGTGGTCGGCGTTCGTCGGCGGCGTCGATCTCGGCAATCAGCCGCTCGATTGAGCAGGATTGATCCGATAGACCGGGTAGTGCTCGGCGATGCTCGCGAACTCGG
This sequence comes from Polyangiales bacterium, assembly GCA_035274465.1. Lineage (GTDB taxonomy): Bacteria > Myxococcota_A > Polyangia > Polyangiales > JAFGIB01 > JADGRF01. The sequence continues at coordinate 92,480 of DATEOF010000190.1, read as the reverse complement.
AGAGCGGCGCATCGACCGCGACCGGGAAGTGCTGGCGACCTGCGGGCGCGATGGCGATGACGCGCGGCGGCAGGCCGAGGCTGGCCCACCAGCCCTGAATGCGATTGACGAAGCGGTCTAGCCGGGTGGGGTGCCGGTGGGCGTCCACATACACCCGCAGCGAAGGGGCGCAAGCTCAGCGGCTTTGCGCGGGTGCAACTCCCGCTTGCAGAGCTGCAACGGCTTGCGCTGCGATTCGGCCTCTCGAGCCGCTACGACGCGCCGCGCGCTTGGCACGGTGCTCGCTATAGACAACCTCGAAACGTGGCTCCCAGAAGGTGTCCCCCCGCCTTCGAGCCATGGACGCGGCGGTCGGATGGTTCTTCCCCCCCTTTGAACCCCGACCGCCGCTCTTGCATTCAAAGTCCGGCGCTCAGCCGAGCGCGCGCGAGAGAGCGCTCGGGTCCTCCACGCTCACGAGCAGTTGTCGCAGCTTCACCGGGAACCCCATGACGTGCGCCCGCGCCGGTGGGTCGAGCTCGAGGACGGCGATGCGATCGCCGCTGCCATTGACGAGCCAACGCCCCATCAGGCCATGCACGCCGCGGCTGATGGGCGCGTAGTCCAGCTGCCACACGCGCTTCACCGATGCGCGAGGAAACTGCGCGGTGAACCCCCAGCCCATGCGTACGAGCACGGTCGCATCGTCGACGTCGACGTACGACGCCGCCGGCAGCAACAGCAGTGCGCTCGACAGCACGCGGTACCAGCTGTCGAATCGGATCATGAAACGAGTCGCGGTCGTCATGGCGCCGCCCGAAGCATGCTGCAGCCCGGGCACGACCGCAATTCAACTCAGGAGCTGCGCGAGCTCGGCCTCGGGGAGCACGAGCTCGAGTGCTCGCAGCTGGGGGACGATCTCGCCCCGCACGACGTCCCGCACCATGGGCAGTAACGTTCGCGCTCGAGCCAGCCGAGCTCGTGTGCTTGCTCCGGTGTGATTCCGGCGGGCGCTTCGGCCTGCGAGGACCACAACGGTCGATAGTCTGCGAGCGCGCGTACTGCCACGCTGCCGAGCCGATTGCGTTCGGCGTCGTCCAGGCGCTCGCCGGCCCACTCGAAGTACAGGGAGGTCTTGGCTGTGCCGACCTGTGCCGAGCGCAATGACTGTTAGCCGCTGCGCCGTACCAGCTCGACGTCGCCCAGCGCCAACAGGGCCTTGGACAGGTTCGGCACGAGGCGCTGATAACCCGCGAGGTTTTCAGAACCCTCGCTGCGCAGCAGCGCCACGCCGACGACGAAGGGTCCCTGGTCGTCGCGGGCGTGGAGCAGCACGGGCATGTAACTGCAACCGGCGATCTCACAGCGTGAGACGACCTCGCTCTCGCCCAGGTCGTCGAGTGAGCCGGCTGCTGCGGTACGCGTGATCTGACTGTCAGCTGCGAGCTCCTGCGTGAGGTAGCTCTGGACCATGCCGAGCACCGCGTCGTCCACGCCGCTGTCGGCGTCGAGCGGTTCCAGGCGACCGGCGCGGATGCCGAAGATCAGCGCTTCGCTGCTCTGGGCTTGATCGCGCAGGAGGGCGCTCGCTTGCGCGGCGCGTTCGCCTCGGTTTCCACACTGCGAGAGGGCAGTATGGACCGCCCCGACGTCGGCGTACGGATACTGCTCCGGCTCGGCCGTGGGTTCGGCGATCAAGCGACGGTAGCGCGCTGCGAGCGCTGCATCGCTGCCGTTCAGGTAGAACTGCGCGCACTGATCGCAGCGTTCCCCGAACATGGCCATGTCACCGCGGGCTCGCGCGACCCGCGCACCGACCTCGAACGCGAAGCCGAGGTGTACGCCGCCGATCGCGCGGCCCTGGAGGGCCGTGAGCGCGTCCTGCCAGAGTCGCTCGGCCTCGTCGTGGCGCTCGGTGCGCGACAGCGCCTCGGCGATCAGCACGTCGAGCCACGCCGTCGGAATGTCCAGCGCGCGCGCCTTGTCGCGGTGACGCATGCCCTCGCTCACCGCAGCTTCGTGCTGGCCGAGGTCGCTCAGGATCCACACGTGCGCCTGCGCGCAGGGCGCAAACTCGAGGTGCGCTGCCGGCAGCTCCGCGAGCGTGCGCTCGATGTGCAGCAGCGCTTGTTCCAGCTTGCCCTGGCAGCGCAGCGCGTGCGCCGCGATGATCTCGCTGCCGAAGCGCCAGCCCGGCCGCTGTTGGCGAACCTCCTCGAGCTCGCCGCACAGGCGCTTGAGCGCCATCAGGTCGCTGGTGAGCGGGAACAAGATCGAGCTGACTTGCAGCCGGGTGGAGCGCGCGTCGCTGGTGGCGCCGGCGCGCAGCGTCGAGAGCTCGCACTGGCCGCGCGCGTGCTCGGCAGCCACCGCGTCGCCCATGACCATGTGGTAGAGCATGGCGTAGTTCTGCGCCTGATCGGGTTGCTTCGCGGCGAGTGCGGCGCAGTGCTGGAGCGTGCTCGCGGCCGCGTGCCGCGCGTCGCGGAAGCAGACCGGCGAGAGCACGACCAGCTCGAGCGTGTAGCGGTTGCGCGCGTCGAGCTGCGCTTCCGGCATGGCGCGCACGTCGGCGAAGAGCTGCTTGAACGCATCCCAGCCGGTCCACTCCTGGCCGGTGACCAGGGCACGGAACGCGTTGACGATGCGCTCGGTGAGCGAGAGCGCGGGTGAGAGTGGCAAGAGCGGCGCGAGCGAAGGGATGCGGTCGAACGCACCGGGTTCGGTCATCCAGTAGGCGCTCGCGGCCGCGATCGTCGACACGCGGGTCAGCGCTCGCACGGCGTTGATCGGCGGCAGCGGATGTGTGCCCGGAGCTGCGGCCGCGAAGCGCTCTTGAGCCGCTCCCAGCGCGGCCTGCAAACGCTCCGCCGCCGGCAGCTGCGCGAGGGCGTGGTAGTCGCGCAGGCCTGCGAATTCGGACAGCGCTTGCAGCGTGGCGTCTGCCTGCGGCAACGCGCGCTCCCAGATGCCGAATGCTGCGGCGAGCAGCATGCTCTGCATCCGGTACAGCGTGAGCAGCGGCAACGGCCAGCCCTGGCTCGCGCCGAGCTCGACCATGCGTTCGACCATGTCGAGCTCGATCGCCGCGCGCACGCGCTGCGGGTTCTTGTCCGCCATGTCGATGTAACGTGCCATCGCGGCGTGCGCGAGCTCTGCGCGTTGACCCTGCACGAAGTGATACACCTCGTAGACGGGGTCGCGCTGGGAGCTCTCCAGGTGTCGCGCGATGCCCAGGTGCAGTGTTGCCCGATGCTCGGGTGCGAGCGCCGCCTCGACGCCGCGCTGATCGCTCGCACGCACGAAGTGATGCGCGTCCTCCGCGCGCACCAGCCAGCGCTCGCGCAGCAGATCGTTCAGCGCCCAGTGCAGGCTCGCCACGTCGTGCTCGGGGCAGAGCGCGGCGTAGTCTGCCTCGCGCAGGCGGTGATCTCGGTCGAGCGCGAGCAGCGCAAGCAGTACGCGCCCCGCCGCCGGCAGCTGCGCGAGCCGCGAGCGCACGTCGCTCGGGCGTTCCAGGCACGCGGAGATTCGCGCGGGCTCGGCCGTGATGAACCACTGCCCGCCCGAGTAGCGCACCAGCTGGGCGTCGACGATGCGCTGCGCCGCGTCCATCAGGTCGCGCGGGTTGCCCCGTGCGCTGCTGTTCAGCAGCGTGGCCAGCATGTCGAGCTGTGGCACCTCGCCGAACACCGAGGTCAGCAGCAGGCGTGCGTCGGTTGCCTCGAGCGGGGCGAGCTCCAGCCGATCGGCGCGTTGCTCGAGCAAGTCCCAGGCGAGCTTGGCCGCGAGCGGAGCGCCGGTTTCGCGGCTGAGTAGCAGGATCAGGCGTTGCGCGCTCGGGTCCTCGGCGAGGCTCGCGAGGCATGCGAGTGAGGGTTCGTCGATCGCGTGCGCATCGTCGACCGCGATCGCGAGCACCCGGCGCGAGCACGCCCCAGCGAGTAGGCGCACGCCGGCGGCGATCAGCGCATCGCGGCGCGGCAATGCAGCGCTGCCCTCGTTGCCGGACGCGACGAGCGGATCCAGGCCCAGCTCGCTTGCGCGCGCGCGTAGCCCAGGCCGCGCGTCGAGCAAGCGCCGCACGAGCCGCCGCAACACGCCGTAGGCGAGCGTGCCGTCCGTGGCATCCGCGCGCAGCACCAGCGCTCCGGCGAGCTCCGCGTCGAGCACGCAGGCATCGAGCATGCGCGAGCGGCCCATGCCGGCTGCACCGCCGAGCAGCAGCGTGTGGGATTGCCCGCGCGCTGCGCGCAGCAGGTGCGTGCGCGCCTGAACCAGGGCTGCGTCGCGCGCGACCAGGCGGGGCGCTGCGAGGTAGGCGTGCTCCACGGCCGCCGCCTCCGTCAGCGGCAGGTCCGCGATCGCGCTCAAGCGCACCATGACCTCGGCCGCGGATTGCGGACGCGCCAGCACGTTGGGATCCAGCAGCGCCATCACCAGCTCGTTGAGCGCTTCGGGGATGCTGGAGACGATGCCGCGCAGCGAGAATGGCGGCGAGTGCCAGAGCTGCCGCAGCTCGGCGAAGTCCCGCGCCGGAAATGCGTGCCGGCCCGTGAGCGTGAAGTAGGCGAGCGCACCCAGCGAGTACAGGTCGGCGCGACCGTCGAGGGGTTGCTGGCAGATCGCCTCGGGCGGTACGTAGGGCGGCGTTCCGGCGATGTTCCTGACCGGGCCCATCTGCGTGAGCGCGCCGAAGTCGATCAGCTTCGCGCTGCCCTCCTCCGTGCGGCGCACGTTGCGCGCGGTCACGTCGCGATGCACGAGCCGTCTCGAATGCACGACGGCCAGCGATGAGGCCACGCCCATCAACAGTCGGCATGCGTCGCGCCACGGCAGCGGCGAAAGTGTCTGGAGGTCCTCTCCGGACAGGAGCTCCATGGTGTAGTAGCTCCCGAGCTCTCGATCGATGCCGTAGTCGTAGACTTCGATGATCGACGGATGTTGGACCTGCCGCAGCGTGTGATACTCGGTCTCGAGCATGCGCTTGGCCAGTTCACTGGTGGGCACGTCGCCTGCGGTTCGCAAGCGCTTCAGCGCAACCCACTGCTCGCGCACGGCATCGAACGCGCGCAACACCGACGCGTTGCCGCCTTGGCCGAGCGGCGCGAGCTCGCGATAGCGGTCCTGTAGCGCGCTGTGGTCCGAAGTCTGAGCGGAAGGCTGCGGCGTGTTCGATTGCGTCGCTTCTGGCGGCGGCAGCGGGGAAGGCTTCACGCTCTCACGCTCATTTTAGCGCACGAGCGATGTTGCTGAAATGGCCCCGGCCAAATGGGACGAGTCGGGATTTGACTGCTTCTCGCGAAAATCGAGCGACGTTCGGCCGACAAGGTAGGGAAGGGGAGCGTCTGGGCAGAGCGCCCGCCCGGCGGGCGCGGTAGCGGATCAGTCGGTCCACTTCGCCGACCAGCTGCCGTTCATGCACGAGCCCGGAAAGCCGTCGAGCTCTCCGGTCATGTCCCAACGGCCGCTCAGCGCGGCTGCGCTCACGTCGTAGTCCGCGACGAGCGGTCCCGAGAACGTGCCTTCGGTGAACGGTACCGGCAATCCGAGCGCGACGCTGAACGTCCCGTTCTCGAGCCGGCCTTCGAACCTGGCCGCCGAGCAATCGAGCTCGCCCACGATGTCGGCTGCGACCGGGATCGCGGCCAGCGTCGCGCTGGTGAACTTGCCGTTCTGCACGCGCAGCAGCTCGCCCTGGGTGCTCTGCTCGAGCTGCAGGTCGACCGTGCCGCTCACGTCGAAGGCGCCTTCGCCTTCGGTCGCGATGATGAACAAGCGACACATGTACTGGCCGACGTAGTGGCCCGGCCTGCAAGCGCGGCGGCTGCTCGGATCGGTCTCCTTCCAATCGAAGATCACGCCGGTGTGCTCGGGCGGTGGCTCGCTGAACTGAACTGGAGGCTTGGCGGCTACCGGCGGCGGCGGCGCAATCGGTGCGCTTTCCGCGCTGATGCCGGGGATGACCGGAAGCTCGGCAGGAGCTCTGCCGGCCGCGCGGGTCGTGCTCGCGATTGCGGCTGGCGCAATACGTCCGGCAGGCGCATCTGCGCCACACGCACTCGTGACGAGGACCAGCACTGCAGCAGCGAGCGCAGCGCTAGAGCAGCACGGCGGTCTTGCAGCCGAGCGCGATGCGGATGCTGGCGGCGCTTCGCACGCTGTCGCACGCGCCGCCGCACAGGACGATCTTGCTCTTGTCGGCGTTGTACTGCCAGCCGTTCGCGCGCTCGCACGACGCGGCGGCATCCTGTGCGATGACGCGCTCTTCGCCACCCGTGCGTTCGGTGTAGACGACGTTGACTGTGTCATGGTCCAGCTGTTCTCCGTTGGCCGGTCGTGGTACGTCGAATTCGCAGCGCAAGGCCTGGCCGCCGATGGCTGCGAGTGCGCGCGATAGCCCGGCCGCCAGGTCGGTATCGCGCGTCATGTCGAACTGACAGTCCCCCGCAGTCCGATCGCCGGCCGTGTGGTCGCACTCCGGACGGCTGGGTGTGCCGCCCGCGAAGGCGAGTCGCGACAGAAATCCGCGGTTGACTTCGCTGCCTGGCACTCCGATCACGAACGTCGTGATCCCGGCCGTGCGCGACTTCGGCAGCTCGCGCTCGAGCAGGCTCGCGGTCTGATCCGCAGCACAGCCTTCCTGACCGTCGGTCAGCAAGACGACGAAGCGATTACCGTTCGGCACATCCGCGGTCTGATCCGGATTCAGGTGCTTGTACGCGAGGATGAGGCCGCCGACGATCGGCGTCCCGCCGCGCGGTTCGACCCGTGTCAGGCTCTCCGCGAGTGCCGCGCGTTGTTCGGCATCGAGCGCGCGAATCGGCACCGTCGGCCTGGATTGCACGCCGCACGCGTCGTCGTTGCTGAAGTATGAGATCCCGGCGCGCGCGGTCGCGGGTAGCTGCGCGATCGCCTGATCGAGCGCAGCGCGAACGATCTCCCACTTCGACGGCCGGCTGACATCCACCTTCGCGGGCATGCGCTCGCAGTCTTCCGAGCTCGTCACGGGCGGCAAGTTGCAGTTCATGCTGCTGCTGCGGTCGATCAGGAACAGCACGTTCGTGGGTCGAAGGCTCGCCGTGATGGTTCCGGTGCTCACGCACTCCGGGAAGAGCGAGCTCACGGGCGGCGGCGGCTCGGGCGTGCTGCTGGGCGCGGGTAGGCCGGGACTGCCAGCGCCGCTAACAGCTGCTGGTGCGCCCGCGGGCAGTCCAACGCTTGGTACGGCAACGCCGCCTGCGCTCGATGAGCAAGCCGTGAGTGCCGCGGCGCAACACCAACGGGCGAATGACATGTCGCCTGACCTATCAAAGCGCCTCGCGGGGCCCGGTTTCGGGTCGGGCCAGAGCGGGATCTCTTTTGGCCACCGACCGTGAGCCATCGCGCGCGCTTGGAGCCACCGAAGGGGCATGACGGCAGCTGCGACCTCCAATGCAACCACGTCGATTCGACTGGTCTGGCCGTTTCTCGAGCTGTCGCGCAAACATGGCCGCGACGTGAGTCGGGTCGCCGAGCGGCTCGGTCTGACGCAAGCCGAGCTGGACAACCCCGAGACTCGGGTCCCGCAGGCGCTCGTGGCTGATCTGCTGAAGGACGCGGTCGAGCGCAGCGGCGAGCGCGACATCGGCTTGCTCGCGGCGCGCTGGTCCGACAGCTTGCACTTCGGCATCGGCGAGTACGTGGCGCGCACGCGGCCCACGCTGCGTTCCGCGCTCGATCTGTACGCTCGCTACTTGCCGCTGCTCGGCGACGGTGCGGGCTTCGAGTTCGAGGACCATGGCCAAGCTGTCAGTATGCGGATCTGGTTCAGTCCGGAGCTCGTCATCCACGAGGCTGCCTACGAGTTCGCCGTCGCGATCGGTGTGCTACGCGCGCGTCGAATCGCCGGCAAACCGGACATGAACCCGGTCTCGGTTAACTTCATGCACGCGCGTCCGCAGAACACTTCGCGTCACGAGCGCTTGTTTCGCTGCCCGGTGTACTTCGGAGCGGAGACCACGCACGTGGTCGTGCCGCGCGAGCACCTGGAGCTGCGATTGCCGGGTGCGGAACCGGTGCTCAACGACCTGCTCGCGCGTCAAGCCGATGCGATGCTCGATCGATTGCCGCGAGCCGACGACGTCGCGAGTCGCGTCCGAACGCTGCTCGGCGGTGAGCTCGAGCTAACGGAGGCCAGCGCGCCGCGCATCGCGAAGCGGCTGGGGATGAGCGTGCGCACGCTGTCGCGCAGGCTCGACGACGAAGGCACGAGCTTTCGCGAGGTGATCGACGACGTTCGAAAGCACGTCGCGCTGCGCGAGCTCACGCACGACAGTCGCACACTGGCCGAGCTCGCAGCGCGGCTCGGTTTTGCCAGCACGCAGGGCTTCCACCGTGCATTCCGGCGCTGGACGGGCACGACTGCAGCCAGCGTGCGCAAAGACGCGCGCGAGGGCCGTGGACGAGCCTCCACGGCTTGAAAGGTCAGCTTCCCGCGTCAGCGCCCGCGTCGTCGGCATTCGGCGGTTCGGGCGATGGGCACCCGCCGTACATGAAGATCTTCCAGGCGCCGTCGAGGCAGTGTGCCTCGTAGCTCGTGCCGCCCGTCCCGTTGCTACAATCGCCGTGCTGCTGCAGCCTGCACCTGAGTGTGCCGGTACATTCGTCGCCAGTTCGGGGATCCTGGACGGGACACTTTGGCTCGGCGACCTGCGCATCTGCGCTGGCATCGCGCGGATGCGGGCTCGCATCGCGCGCGTCCACCGGGTCCATCGAATCGTCGCAGGCGGCAAGCAGGCCAAGTAGAAGCAAGCCGTGAAGGTATTTCACTCTACTAGTTTGACGCGACCGGCCGTCGGCGACCAGCGAGAGGTGACGGGTGCTGCTGGGGGGTTACGTCAATCACGTACAGCAAGGTCTCAAGGAGGCGCGAGTATGAGAAAACGTGCCACAGCCAAACGTAGCGGGTCGCACGCTCGGGCCACGCCCAGGCGCAAATGGTCGGCCGGCGTGACCGCGCGGAGCGACGCGATGGACCTCGAGCCGGCCGTGTTCAAGCGCGGTGCGCGTGCGATCGCGCAATCCGTGAAGCGCTCTGCGGAGCGCAGCCGGCGCCGCAAGTCCACGCCGTTTCGGTCCGCGATGTCGATGCTGACGTTCTACGAGAACCGCGCAGGCCGGAACCTGTCACCGCGCCAGAAGCAGAAGATCGATCGCGCGAAGGAGGAATTGCGCAAGCTGTTCGACCGAGAGCCCTGACTGTCAGGCTGTTGCACACGCGCTGCGCACTCCACTCCGGTCGATTGAAGTGTGGTTTCGTTCTGCGCGCGCTCTCCTGCACAATCATGTGAGGGGAGCCGTTCGGCGGAGATGAAGAACAACCTGACGTACATACTCATCGCGGCGGTCGCACTCGGCGTCGCGGTCACCGGTGCTTCAGCGTACACGGGTCGCGCCGTCGCCAGACGAATGTCCGACCAGACTGCGCGCATCGGCAAGCTGGTGCCGGCGTTGCACCTGGAGGAGAAGGTCGAGCACGGGCTCTTCAGCACCAAGCGTGAGGTCAAGGTCGAGCTCGGCTGCGTTCCGCTGCCCTCACAGGATGGCACGAACGTGGAGCGCACGGCGCCGATCAAGGTCTACTGGCGCGACACGATCCACCACATTCCTTTCCTGAGCGGTCAGGGGAAAGGCATCGCGCGCATCGACAGCGAGCTCAGCATCGCCGCTGCCGGCATCGAGCAGCTCTATGGCAACCGCGCTCCACTCAGCGTTCGCACGCTCGTCGCGACGGATGGCAAATTCGAGAGCGACGCGTACCTGGCGCCGTTCAAGGCCGCGCCGAAGGCGGGGGACGACCTCCAGTTCAGCGGCCTCTCGATGCACGTGAAGGGCAAGTTCCCCGAGGGCGCCGGCAAGTTCTCCTACACGGGAAACAGCGAGCCGTTCCAGGTCAATGCGAAGGCCGAAGACGGCGACTTCACCGCGAACATCGGGCGGATGGATCTGGCGGGCAGCGTGGACATGGACCCGAACGCGCCCAGCATTCTCATGCCGTATCAGAACGAGACGAAGATCTCGGAAGTGAGCTTTCGAGTCTCGACGCGATCAGAGCCGGGCGCCACGCCGACCAACATGAACTTCTCGCTGCAGGGCGTGACCGGTACGGCGGAGAGCAAGATCACCAAGGAGCACCTGTGGTCCAACTCGAATCGCGTGTCGGGTCGCCTGAAGACCGACAGCCTCGAGATCGACAGGTTCGAGATGGGCTCGGCGCTGCGAAACCTGCACGCGCCCACGCTCGACAAGCTGGCGCAGGCTTGGATGCGTGAGAGCTTCAGCTGCGACCAGACGCAGACGCTCGAGCAATCCATGGAACGGCTCGAGGGGCTGGCGAAGAGTGCGGCCGCGTTGCTGCCCTACAACCCCGAGTATCAGGTCGGTCCGATCGCGATCGAGCTCGCCGGCAAGCGCGCCGAGCTGTCTTACACGGTGGGCACGCGCGGCGTCGCCGCGGGCACTCCGCCGCCGCCGATCATGGAGCTCGTGTTCAAGCACGGGTACGCGAACGCGGAAGCCAAGCTGCACCTGGGGTTGGTCGACGCGTTCGCTGCTTACGCCGAGAAGCTCAGCGCGGGCGCAGCACAGCCGAAGCATGCGGCGGCGCCGCCGGGGATGCCCAACCCTGCGGCACTGATGGCGCGGGGGATGATCGACGGCTTCGTCCAGCAGGGCTACCTCGTGCGCGCGGGCGAGACCGTGAGCGGTCGCGTCGAGTTCGAGGGCGGTGCGGTCAAGCTGAACGGCAAGCCATTCGACCTGCCGGATCTCGGCGCGCTCGGCGGGCCCGACATGGGCTCCATGATGCGCATGATGGGCGCGGACGAGCCGGCCGACGCCAAACCCTGAACCTTATCTACAGGGATAGGCGTCTATCCTGGCGGCGCGCGGTGGGATCTCCCACTCGCGCCGCGGGCGGTCGCATCGATGCGCGAGGCTGGCACGCGGCTCGCAATGCAACGGCAATCGAGAATGTTCGCTTGACTGAAGCACCACCCCGATACATCACTAGGCGATCTGACATGACCCGCACGCCTATACACACGATTGCGAGCGCCAAACGAGCGCTGCGTCCGAACCAGGATTTTGCATAGGGCGGTCTCACGCGCGTGTGCGCGCTGAACCGCCCCTGGCACTCGCCGCGGGCGGTTTTTTTGCGTCTTCAGCACGAGCTGAAGCGGACGGCGCAGCTGCGCCCTCAGTGTTCTTTGACAATCGAGAAGGCTTTCGTGCGGGCGCCCGGTGGCGATCGGGCGCCCGCAACTTATTGCCGGGGGAACGTCGCCGTTCCCCCGCCCCGCCGGCAAAGCCGTCGGGGCCCCACCCGTTCACGGGTTCGCTTTGCTCACGCGTCACGATAGCTCAGCTGGTAGAGCGCTCGGTCGAAGCCCGAGAGAGATTGGTTCGACTCCAGTTCGTGGCACCGGTTTTCGCTCACTTCGTGCGACGCCGCGCCGCTCGTTCTCCCTTTGGCAAGGAGTCTTCGGGCGCGCGTCCGGTGGTCGGTTCCACACTACGTGCGCAAATCCGACATCCTGAAGTCGGGAGTTCGATTCTCCCCGTGGAGCGGCGACGTTCCATGTAGCTCAGTTTGGTAGAGCACAGGACGAGCCTTACAAGCTCGTTTGGACCTCACAACCCGGTCGACGGAGACCGAGACTCTGCCTTCGTCTGCGGCTTCGGCCAGCAGATGAACCCAGCCGGCCGCCCGGATGATCCGCGCTCGTGTGCAACGCCGACGGCCATCGTCGCGGCGACCGCCGTCGCGCAACGCACACCGAGCCCGCGATCGTCTGCGCGCCGTTGGGTCCCGTGTCGTGCTCCGCGTATCACCGCCGCGTGCCGTGATGCGCTGTCCTGCGACGAGAGTCGTCGGTCTCCCGAGACCAACTTTTCCGCGCCGCAAGGCGTTCAACCCCCACCACAAGGAGGCTTCCATGAAGTTGTTTCAAGTCATCCGTCTGAAGCTGAACGAGCGTGCCGTCGTGTTCAAGAACGGCCTCCCGCTACGGGCCCTGGGTCCGGGCCGCCACGTCGTCTGGGGTACGAAGCTCTCCGAGCAGCGCTGGCAGACCGACGCGCTGGTGTTCAACGCGCTGCCGGAGGTTCGTGAGCTCCTGCCCAAGGCGTGGTTCGCGGAGGTGGCGATCGCCGATCACCAGCGCGGCGTCCTGTACCGTGACGGTGCGCCGCGGCTGTTCCTGCGGCCGGGTGTGCACCGCTACTGGACGGTCGACCCGTCGGTCGAGCTGCGCCTGTACGCAATCGACGCGCCGATGCCGAAGCTCACTGCCGAGCTCGTGCAGGTGATCCCGTCGACCGAGTACGTGCGCGCGGTGGTGCGAGAGCACGAGCGCGGCCTGCACTACGTGTCGGGTCGTCTCTTGCAAGTGCTCGCGCCGGGGCGCTACGCGCTCTGGACGTACCCGGAAGCAGAGGTGAGCGTGAGCGTGCTCGACATGCGCCTGCAGCAAGTCGCGCTCGCCGGTCAGGAGCTGATGACCCGTGACAAGGTGACGCTGCGCCTGACGCTCACGGTCGAGTACGCCATCGAGGACCCGGCCGCGGTCGCTCACGCGGTGCAGGACGCACGCGACGCGATCTACTTGCTCGTGCAGCTCGCAGCGCGCGAGTACGTGGCGAGCGTCACGCTCGACGAGTTGCTCGAAGGTCGCGACGCGATGACTCGCTTCCTCGAGCAGCACACGATCGCCCAGGCCGTGCGCTTCGGCGTGCGCATCGAACGTCTCGGCGTGAAGGACGTCGTCCTTCCGGGTGAGATGAAGACGCTGCTCAACCGCGTGATCGAGGCGGAGAAGCAGGCCGCAGCGAACGTGATCTTGCGGCGCGAGGAGACGGCTGCGGTGCGCGTGCTGGCCAACAACGCGCGCGTCATGGCCGACCACCCGATCATGCTGCGCTTGAAGGAGCTCGAGGCCCTGAAGGACATGGCTGCGTCCATCGACGAGGTGCGACTGGTCGTGGGCTCGGACGGACTCGACAAGCTCCTGCCGGCACAGTTGCTGACGAGTGGAGCAGTGAAGTCGTGAGAACGGCGCCCGGTCGCACACCTCCGATGACTATCGGTCGCCGGCGCTTCGCGGCGGCTCCCACACCCGCACGAGAGCCTTGTCGATGATGTCAGTTACCCAGGTCCGACCACGTGATCCCGAAGCGCGCGAGGTACTTCCGCACGCGATCGGCATCGTTCTGCGAGCTGCGGCGCTTTCGCGACTCGGCGAACAGCGTGCGGCCGGCGTCGGACAGCGACTTGGACGTGGTGCACACGCCGAGCACATCGGCGAGCTGCACCCGGTCGAAGCGATCGAGCCCCGCGAGCGCGCCTGCACCGAGGTAGCGGCTCAGCAGCTCGTCGTCCCCCGTGAGCTTCGCGCTCACCGGCCGTTGCCAGTTGAGCTCGAGTCGCTCGATCTCGTCGCGCACGTGCGGCACGGCGATGCGGCCTCCCTCTGCCAGCGTGGCCATGCGCTGCACGGCTGCGCTGAAGTCACGGAAGTTGCCGGACCAGGTCGCGCGGGGCGACGTCGCGAAGTCGAGGAACAGCTTGCGAGCTTCCTTGCTGAAGGTGACACGGCTGCCCTGCGTCTCGGACCAACGCACGAGCTCGTAGTCGAGGTTGGGCTCCATGTCTTCCGGACGGTCGCGCAACGCGGGCAATCGAAAGGTCCAGAGGTTGATGCGCGCCAGCAGGTCGTCGCGAAACGTACCCTTGGCCGCGGCTTCGTGCAGGTCGCGGTTGGTCCCGGACAGCAGCTGAAACTGGCTCTCGGCCTCGCGGTCGGAGCCCACGGGGAAGAAGCGGCCCTCCTCCACGGCGCGCAGCAGCATCGCCTGCTCCTCGAGCCCGAGCTCGCCGATCTCGTCCAGGAACAAGATGCCCTTGTGCGCCTCGCGCAGCAGGCCGTCGCGCCCGCCGACGGCGCCCGTGAATGCGCCCTTCACGTGACCGAACAGCGCGCTCATCGCGCCATCACCGCGGATGGTCGCGCAGTTCACCTCGACGAAGCGGCCTTCGACCTGACGGCGCAGCTTCTTCAGCTCGTAGATGCGTCGAGCCAGCTGCGACTTGCCGGCGCCGGTCGCGCCCATGAGCAAGAGCGGCGCGCGCGAGGCGATCGCCACCTGCTCGATGCGATCGATCAGCTTGTTGAAGGTGGCGTTGCGCGTGGCGATGCCGGACTTCAGGAAGTCTCGGCTCTCGCTCTGCTCCTGCCGGAAGCGCGACGCGATGCGGTCGTACTTGGACAGGTCGAGGTCGATGACGTTGTAGCTGCCGGGTGTCCCGGGCTTCTTCGGCGGTCCGGTCTGGATCAGGCGTGCAGGGAAGTGTCGCGACTCGGTCAGCAAGAACTTGCAGATCTGCGCGACGTGCGTGCCCGTGGTGATGTGTACGAGGTACTGCTCCTGTCCGGTCTTCCACTCGTAGTTGCGGGCGAAGTCGTGCAACGCGCCGTAGACCTGCTCGAAGTCCCAGGGATCGGCGAAGTCCACGTAGTGACTGCGGACCTTGGTTTCCGGCGAAACCGACGCGATGTCGCCGATCACCTGATCTGCGAGAGTCTGGAAACGCGCCTGCAGCAGCAGCTCCAGCCGGTCCACGACGAGGTCTTGCTGTCGGCAGAGGTCGACGGTCGGCCGCCATTGCTGCCAGCGGTCTCCGCGCCCCTTGAGCGCATCCAGCACGGTTCCCAGCAGGCCGACGACGACTGTCTTCATGGTTTATACGAACGGATAATGCTCTATCCCACGATGCGTGAAAAGCCGCTCCGCAGCCCGTTTTGGGGCCCCGCACCCTGGCACGACCCCTGCAGATACGGGCATAACCTAGAAACGAGAAGTAGACATGACGACCATGAACACGACCTACGAGCTTCGCGATTCGAACGGCGGCGTGCCGATCAAGACCTGGACGCGCGGCGTGCCCGTGGAAGGTGAAGCCGTGGCGCAGCTCTCGAACATCGCGCGGCTGCCGATCATCCACCGCTGGGTGGCGGCGATGCCGGACGTACACCTCGGCATCGGTGCGACGGTCGGTAGTGTGATCCCGACCGTCGGCGCGGTGATCCCTGCGGCGGTCGGCGTCGACATCGGCTGTGGAATGATGGCGGTGCAGACCACGCTCAAGGCGAGCGATCTCCCGGACAGCCTCGCGCCGATGCGCGGAACGATCGAGCGCAGCGTGCCGCACGGCCGCGGGAAGCACGGCGGGAAGGGCGACCACGGCTCGTGGGATGCGATCCCGAACCGAGTCGCGCGCGTGTGGGCCGAGCTGGAAGCCGGCTGGAACCTCATCAGCGAGAAGCATCGAGCTGTGAAGAACTGCAACCACGTGGTGCACCTCGGTACGCTCGGCACGGGTAACCACTTCATCGAAGTGTGTCTGGACGAGACGGACCACGTCTGGTTCATGTTGCACAGCGGCTCGCGCGGCGTGGGTAACCGCATCGGTAGCTACTTCATCGAGCTGGCGAAGAAGGACATGCAGCGACACATCTCCAACCTGCCGGACGCGAACCTCGCCTACTTCGAGGAAGGTAGCGAGCACTTCGCGGACTACGTCGAGGCGGTGAGCTGGGCGCAGTCGTTTGCGCGCCACAACCGTGAGTTGATGATGGAAGCCGTGCTCGACTCGGTGCGCCGCTTGAAGGGCATCCCGCCGTTTCAAATGGCGAAGCAGGCGGTCAACTGCCACCACAACTATGTCTCGAAGGAACATCACTACGGCAAGCACGTGTTCGTGACGCGCAAGGGTGCGGTGCGCGCAGGTCTGGGTGAGCTCGGGATCATCCCGGGCAGCATGGGTGCGCGCTCGTACATCGTGCGCGGGAAGGGTAACCCGGAGGCGTTCGAGAGCTGCAGCCACGGCGCAGGGCGCGTGATGTCGCGCACGGCGGCGAAGAAGCGCTTCACCCTCGAGGATCACCAGAAGGCGACCGAAGGCGTCGAGTGTCGCAAGGATCGCGACGTGATCGACGAGACGCCCGGTGCCTACAAGGACATCGATGCCGTCATGGAAGCGCAGCGCGATCTCGTCGACGTCGTGCACACGCTCAAGCAAGTGGTGTGTGTGAAGGGCTAGCATCAACATGCTGACGATCGACGGTAGTTTGGGCGAGGGAGGCGGGCAGGTCCTGCGCACCTCCCTCGCCCTGGCGGCGGTGACGGGCAAGCCGTTCCGCATCGAGCGCATCCGCGCCAAGCGGAGCAAGCGCGGGCTGCTGCGCCAGCACCTCACCGCGGTGAAGGCGATGGCGGAGATCTGCGGCGCGCGCGTCTCGGGCGCGGAGCTCGGCTCGGACGTGCTCGACTTCGAGCCGGGGCCGGTCAGGCACGGTGAGTATCAATTCGCGGTGGGCACGGCGGGCAGCGCCACGCTGGTGTTCCAGACAGTGTTGCCTGCGCTGCTGATGGCTGCGGGCGAATCGCGCATCGCGTTCGAGGGTGGCACGCACAACCCACTAGCGCCGCCGTTCGACTTCATCGCACGAACCTTCCTGCCGCAGCTGCAGCGCATGGGAGCGACCGTGAGCGCAGAGCTCGTGCGCCCTGGCTTCTATCCTGCGGGCGGTGGCCGCTTCGAGGTCGAGATCCAGGGCGGCGCGAAGCTCCAGCCGCTCGAGCTGCTGGAGCGCGGCGAGCTGCAGCGCGTCAGCATCAAGGCGGTCGTCTCGAAGCTCTCCGAGCGCATCGCGGAGCGCGAGATGAAGGTGCTCGCCAGGGAGCTCGCCGAGCATCCCATCGAGGTCGAGACGGCGCGCGTCGATAGCGCGGGTCCGGGGAACGTCGCGAGCGTGAGCGTGCGAAGTGCTGCGCTGACGGAGACCTTCACCGCGTTCGGTGAGGTGGGCCTGCGCGCCGAGAAGCTGGCGCGTGACCTCGCAATCGAGGTTCGCAGGTACCTGCTGAGCGACGTCCCGGTCGGCGAGCACCTGGCGGATCAGCTGCTGATCCCGTGTGCGCTCGCGGGCGGCGGCGCGTTGCGGACCTCCGAGCCCAGCCTGCACACGCGCACGAACGTGCAAGTGATCGGCATGTTCCTGCCGTGCCGCGTGGAGCTCAGCCAATCGACGCGGGGCTGGCTCGTGCAGGTCGGCTAGACGAGCGAGTCGAAGAACGCCACGTATTCGTCCATCGAGCTGGCCTTCGTGCAGTAGCCGCTCACGCCCAGGCGCTTGGCCTTCTCGAAGTCGCGCGGATCGCTCGAGCTCGTGAGGATGCAGAAGATCGGCAACTCGCTGAAATAGGTGTCGGCGCGCACCGCCTCCAGCACGTCGAGGCCGGTCATACCCGGCATGTTCAGGTCGAGCAGCACGATCGCGGGCATCGGCGCGAGGCCGTCCTTGACCTGCGCGAGCATCTCCATGAAGGCGTCGCCGCGCGCGAAAGACAGCCAGGCGTTCTCCAGCTTGGATGCGTCGAAGCAGCGCTCGACGAAGAACAGGTCGCCCGCGTTGTCGTCGACCATCACGACCGGGCCGTCACTGGAGAGCTTGATCATAGGAAGCTGCTTTCATTCCTTCCAGCGGCGGGAGCTTGGGAAGCGTGAACTTGAACGCCGCGCCCTGTCCAGGGACCGCGCTGGCCCAAATGCGCCCGCCGTGCCGGCTGATGATTCTGCGCGCGATCGCCAGGCCGATGCCACTTCCCGCATAGCGCGAGCGTTCGTTCAGCCGCTGAAACATGTGGAAGATGCGTTCGGCGTGCCGCGGCTCGAAGCCGATGCCGTTGTCCGCGACCGTGACCTCCCAGTGGTGGCCGTGCTCGGTGCAGCGGATCTGGACCTCGGGTGTGCGCTCGCCGCGGAACTTGATCGCGTTCGAGATCAGGTTTTGGAGCACCTGCTCCAGTTGGGTCGTGTCGCCCCACACCTCCGGCAGCGGGTCGCAGTCGATGCGCGCGCCGCTCTCCTCGACCAGCACCGGCAAGTTGCGAACGACGTTGTCGAAGGCCGATTGCAGCCGCACCCGTCCAAACTCGCCGCCGCGGGCATCCACGCGGGAGTACTGCAGCAGCGCATCGATCAGCTGCTTCATGCGCGTGGCTCCGTCCACCGCGAAGTCGACGTACTTCGTCGCGGTGTCGTCGAGCGCCGTGGCGTGCGTGCGCTTGAGCAGGCCCATGAAGTTCACGACCATGCGCAGGGGTTCCTGGAGATCGTGGGACGCCACGTAGGCGAACTGCTCGAGCTCCTCGTTCGAGCGCTCGAGCTCGAGCGTCTTCGTGCGCAACGCCGAGATGTCGCGGGCGATCATCGACGTACCGCCGACCTCTCCATCCTGGCTCACGAAGGGCGAGATCGTGATCGCCAGCGCGACGGGCGTGCGATCGCTTCGCTCCCACTCCATCGATAGCTCGTCGGTTGCCTCTCCGTGGCGCGCGCGCTCGAGCGCCGCTTCCAGGGCGGCACGTCCCGGCTGCGGCACGAACAGGTCGAGTTGCCGGCCTATGACCTCCGAAGCCGCATAGCCGAACATACGCACGGCACCGCGGTTCCAGCTCTGGATGCGACCCTCGAGGTCCTGGCTGAGGATCGCGTCCTTCGAAGACTCCACGATGGCCGCGAGGTGCGCCACCGCGTCTCGCTCGCGCCGCAGCTGCAGCGTCGCCTCGGCCACCTGTCGCTTCAGCTGTTCGGGGGTCTTGAGCGCGAGCGCCTTCGGAAGCGCAGGCACGAGGAACGCCAGGGTGAGCCACGAAACACCGGCAGTCGCAGCCTTCACGGCGCCCGCCAGTCGATACACCGGGTGCCAGAAGATCACGGCCTCGATGATGTGCGTCAGGCCGCAGGCGACGATGAAGGCGCCGAACATCCAGAACACGATCGGAAACGGCTTCGGTAGATCCGGCCGTTGTCGGATGAAGAAGATCAGCGCGATGGGGATCACCATGTACGCGCCGAAGATCACGACGTCCGAACCGATGTGCAGCCAACCCAGCTGAGCCGACCACCTCCCGCAGTGCCAACGAGCCGGGAAGCCGGACGTATCGAGTAGCCCGAACAAATCACGCGCCATGTGGCCACCTCGACGCTATGTCTAAGTGTCAAGTTACTGAGCACAGCAGCGCCGCGCTACGACTCGCGTTGGTTGTCGGCATGCGGTGGAGTTGTCGAGCGAGGTGCGCATCCCGCACTCATAGCCCGTGCACTGACTGACCGCGCTTCGACGGCCGAGTTCGCCGGGTAGGACCGCCGCGAGTGGCGGTGCGCAGGAACGGCGGTAAGCTCGACGTTTACTTCCTCCGGAGCGGGAGCTATCTCGCTCTTCATGCTCGATCTCGCTCGGTTGACACGCATGCTTCACGAGTTGGGCAGTAGCGGCTTGTTGCTCGAGCTGGAGCGGATGGTCGCGAGCGGGTCGGACGAGCCGACGCGGCGCATCGAGCGCGCGCTGCGCCTCGGCAGCGGCTGGTTGCACGCCGAGCCGGACTCGCTGCCCAGCGTGCTCTATCAACAGCTGCGCGCGGACGGTGTGGAGCACGCCGCGATCCGCGAGCTGCTGCCGGGCCTCGACTCGCCGGTGCAGCTGCGGCAACCGGTGCGGATGGAGTCCGGCGAACGGAACATCTGGCGCGGGCACTCGGACGCGGTGAGCGCGTGTTCGTACAACGCGGATGGCACGCGCGTGCTGACGAGCTCGTACGATCGCACGCTGCGCGAGTGGGACGCGCGTACTGGCTTTCCGTTGCGGCTCCACGTCGGACAAACCCAGCCGATCACCTGGTGTGCGTACGACGGCAGCGACGACTCGATGGCCTGGTCGGTGGCCAGCGACGGCTCGTATCGCGTGTGGTGGCTGCAGCCTCACCACCGCGGCCGCTACGGAAATTTTTGGACCGCGGCTTGCCCGCGCAG
Organism: Polyangiales bacterium; assembly: GCA_035274465.1. Lineage (GTDB taxonomy): Bacteria > Myxococcota_A > Polyangia > Polyangiales > JAFGIB01 > JADGRF01. The sequence continues at coordinate 72,586 of DATEOF010000190.1, read as the reverse complement.
CCCCGATCGAGCGCGCGTGCTGGCATTTCACGAGACGACGCTGCGCGAGTACGACGCGAACACAGGCGACGAGCTGCGCCGCTTCGAAGGTTCGAGCGATCAGATCCTCGCCTGTGCCTACAGCCCCGATGGCACGCGCGTGCTCGCGAGCGCGCGCGACGGCACGCTTCGCGAGTGGGCGACACCCTCGTGCGAGTTGCTGCGCAGCTTCGAAGGCCACACCGCGAGTGTTTGGAGCTGCGCCTACAGCTCGGATGGGAAGCACGTGCTGTCCGGCTCCGACGATCGCACGTTGCGTGTGTGGGACGCCGACTCGAGCCGCGAGCTGAGGCGGATCGCGCAGCCCGCGCAGGTTCGCGCGTGCACGTTCAGCCCCGACGGAGCGCGCGCACTCTCCGGCCTGTCGGACGGGACGCTGCGTGAGTGGGATCTCTCCGTGGTGGACGCTGCACAGGCCTCGCAGGGTGGCGTGGCGAACATCAGCGCGTGTGCGCTCAGCCCGGATGGCGCGCGCGTGTTGTTGGCCGGCTACGATGGCAGCCTGCGCGAGCTGGACGCCCGTACCCGCGGCGAAGTGTTCCGCTTCGAAGGTCACCCCGCGCGATCGTGGATCGCCAGCTGCGCGTACAGCTCCGACGGGACGCGTGCCGTGTCGGGCGCAGCGGATGGCGGCTGGACGTTGTGGGATCGCGCCACCGGCAAGGCGATCCGCTCCGGCAAGCACGCTGAAACCGTGAGCGCGTGCGTGTTCAGCCCGGACGGCAGCCGCTTCTTGACCGCATCCTACGACTGCAAGCTCTGCCAGTGGGACGCGCGCACCGGTGAAGCGCTCGGCAGCTTCGAGGGCCAGAAAGGTCGCGTCACGGCCTGTGCCTACAGTCCGGACGGCGCGCGCGTGCTGGCAGCCATCGGTGACGACGCCACGCTGCGCGAGTGGGACGCGAACAGCTACCGAACCCGAGGTGTCTTCCAGGGCCACTACGCCTGGGTCGATACCTGCGCCTACAGCCCGGATGGCGCGCGCATCGTGTCGAGCGCCAACGACGGCTCGTTTCGCGAGTGGGACGCGCGTAACGGCAGCGAGCTGCGCTGGCTGCGCGGACACAACGGACGCATCCGTGCCTGCGCCTACGCCACGGACACGTTGATCGTCTCGGCGTCGACCGACAGCACGCTGCGCTTCTGGTCGAGCGAGAGCGGCGAGTGCCTGTACACGCTCCACGGCATCGCCGCTTTCGGCTGCATGGCGACCTTCGGCTCGCAGCTGGCGGCGGTGGACGCGCTGGACAACGTGTGGCTGCTGGACTTCGAGGTGCTGGCCTCGCCGCACCGCGCTTGAGCAGCTCAGCCCAGGATCTTCAGCACATTCTCGGGAGGCCGGCCGATGGCTGCACGCTTGCCAACCACCACGATCGGACGCTCGAGCAACACGGGTTCGCTCGCGATGGCCTTGACGATCTGTGCGCGCGTACTCTTCGGCCCGAGCTTCAGCTTCGCGTAAGGCTCTTCCTTCCTGCGAAGCAGATCGTGCGGCTGGATGCCGAGCTTGGTGATCAGATCCTCGATCTCGGAGGCCGTCGGCGGCTGCTTGAGGTACTCCACGATCTCGGGTTCGACGCCGCGGTCCCGCAGCAGGGCCAAGGTCTCCCGGCTCTTCGTGCAACGAGGATTGTGGTAGATGCGCACCGCTTGTTTCGCCATGTCGCCTGCATGGCGCATCGCCGCGGTCGCTGTCAAGTCAGGGAGGCCGCACGTTGCTGAAGCAGGCGCCCGGGAAGGGTTCGCAAAAGCCGACCACGCAGGAGCCGCAGTCACAGTCTGCTGCCTTCGTGCAGGTTCGGTGCTTGCAGCCGTGCGCATCCGAGGGCTGCCCGGAACCGGGCATGCAGTCCCAGCCCTGAGCGCAAGGCGCGCCTTGATCGCAGCGGACGGGGCGACAGCCGCGAGCCTCGGCCATGGTGGATGAAGTCGGGTCGCACTTGAAGCGGTCAGGGCAGGGCGCTGCTCCCGCTTCATCGCAGCGCTTCGGGACGCAGATGCCGCCGTGGCAGCGCTCGGTGTCGCCGCAGCCGGTCACTGCACACGATGGCTTGCACTTCGATCCGCCGCAGGCGTCGACCACGCAGGCCTCGGCGGCCGAGCACTCCTGCAAACTCGGGCACTCGACTCGCGGGCCCACAGGACCGCAGCCCGAGATCGGAGGCGGGGCTGCGCTGCAGACCGCTTGCCCGTTGAGCAGGCCGGCACAGTCTTCTTGCCGTGTGCAGGGCTTTACGGCGCCCGGGAAGAACGGCATCGAGGTGTTCGGGCAAACCCCTTCTGTGGTGACGCCCGCGTCGTCGCCGCCGCCGTCAGCTGCAGCGCCTGCCGCGCCCTGTCCTGCGTCGCGAGGACGGGTGTCGGTGGCGACCTTCACCGGACCGGCATCCCGTGCGGGCTCGCCTGCAGAGCCTGCCTGGCCGCTGCTCCCGGCCGTGCGGGTTGAACCATTTGCGGCCACTCCATTGGCCACGGCAGGGTCACCCGCGTGAGCGAGCGGCTCCTGCGCGCTGCAGCCAGCAGCGGCTAGCACGAGAAACCAGCATTGAAACGTGGAGATACGCACGCGGCTCAACTCGGCACACACCGGGGGGGAACGCGTCCTACGAAGCAACCCGCATGCCACGCACGTACGAATCACTTCGCGAAGTATCGAGCCACCGGTCACACTGTCCGAGGATTGCAAGCGTCACCTGGCGTGATTGTGAGCCGCGGTTGCCGCCCGGGAACCCGCGGAGCTGGATGCAGGATATCCCCGAAGCTCCTGGTAGCGCGCGACTTGCTCGGGAGTCAGCAGCTCCTTCATCCGAATGTGTGCGCGCAAGTGGACGCCGCGCAGCTGACCCATCAACTCTGCCAGGGCGCCGACTCGTTCTGACAGTGCACTCTCGTCCACGGATTGCGAGGCGAACGCCTCGCCGAGCGACTTCTCGAGTGCCACGACGTGCGCCCCGAGCGGTTGAGCCTCGGACTTCATCTCCTCGAACAGCTGCTCGGCGCCTTCGACCGTGGCCTGATCCAGCCCCAACTCCGAGCGCAGATCCAGCACGTGTCGCGGCCCCGGATAGCCGTTCAGCTCGGCCGCGCGCGCCATCCCGAGGCCGCGGCCCGCGAGCAGGTCGTCTACTTCCTGCGCGGTCAAACTCGGTACCGAGGCCGAGCTCATCCCGGCGTACGGCGAGGTTTGCGGTCGATCCGATCCGCAGGCGGTCATCCAGGCCAGAAGTATCCATCCAAGACTGGTTCGCATGATCGAGCCTCCTTCTTTCAACGGGACCGTTTTCGGGGCAGGCGCGGCGAGAGGTTTGCGGGGAACGGTTCGAGCTCGGCGAGCGAGTCGAGCAAGCGCGCTGGCTGGCCTTGTGCTGCGTGCAAGCGCTCATCCCAGTTCTCGAGCAGCGCATGCAACGCTTCGCGCCCCGCGAGCAAGCGCTGGATGTACTGCTCGAGCGCCTCGAACTTCGCTTGCGCGAGACGCCGCACCGCTCGACACGGCGCGCGGCCGGCTGTGCGCTCCTTGAAGAAGCTGGACAGCTCTTCCAGGCCGAAGCCGATCGCAAGCGCCTGCTGGATCACCTTCACGCGCCGCACGGCGTCGGGCGGATATTGCCGGAACCCGCCCTCGGTGCGGCGCAAGACTGGCAACAGCTGCAGGCGTTCGTAGTGCCGGAGCGTATCGACGCTCAGCCCGGACTGGCGAGCCAGCTCCCCGATGCGCAGGCCTCGGTTCTCGTGAGTCACCCGGGCACTCTACGCCCTGGAATCGATTCCAGAGTCAAGCGGGGATGCTCGCGAACGCGCCGGGGTGGAGATATCATCCGCGCCCATGGCGATTTCCCTCTACGACGTGAGTATTGCGAACTATCTCCAAACGCTCGGCGCGGTCAGCCACTTCCTGGAGCGCGCGGCGGGTCACTGTCGCGAGCATGGCATTGCGCTGGATGAGCTGGTGGATGCACGGATCCATCCCGACATGCTGCCGTTTCACTTCCAGATCCACTCCGTCGTCCATCACTCGCTCGGCACCGTGCGGGCCATCGAGCAGGGAACGTTCATGCCGAGTCGAGGTCAGCGGGAGGACTACGCGGCGCTACAGGCCAAGGTCGGGCAGGTGCTCGACATGCTCGGGCACATCACGCCCGAGCAGTTCAACGCGCGCGAATCCGCCGAGGTGACGTTCGAGGCCGGCGAGCGCAAGCTGCGCTTCACTGCCGCCGATTTCGTGCTCTCGTTCTCGCTGCCCAACCTCTACTTCCACGCCACGACCGCGTACGACATCCTGCGCGGCAAGGGCGTGCCGCTGGGCAAGCGCGACTTCATGGGTAGGCTACGCATCCAGCGTTGAGGAGCAAGTCATGGCCAACCTCACGATCTGGGGCCGGATCACCTCGATCAATGTTCGCAAGGTGGTTTGGGTGGCGCGGGAGCTCGGGTTGGAGTTTCAGCACGTGAAGGCTGGGCGCGAGTTCGGTGTGGTGAACACGCCCGAGTATCTGCGCATGAATCCAAATGCGAAGGTGCCGGTCATCGACGACGGTGGCTTCGTGCTCTGGGAGTCGAACGTCATCGTGCGCTATCTGTGCGCGAAGCATTCAAACGGCGCGCTGTGTCCTTCGCCGCTGCGCGAGCGTTTCGAAGCCGAGCGCTGGATGGACTGGCAGCAGACCACGCTCAATCCCGCGGGTCGCGACGCGTTCTGGCAGCTGATCCGTACGCCTGCTGCCGCCCGCGACGAGTCGGTGCTCGCGAAGTCGGTCGCCGCGACCGAGCCCTTGTTGTCGATGCTGGACAGTCTGCTCGCCACGCGACGCTTCATCGCCGGCGAGGGCTTCACGATGGCGGACATCCCGATCGCCTGTGAGGTGCATCGTTTCTGGAGCTTGCCGCGCGACCACGCGCCGCACCCGCAACTGGAGCGCTGGTATGATCAGGTGAGTACCCGACCTGCGACGCGCGGCGTGCTCGACGTGCCGCTCGCGTAGGCGCTTTCGAGTGGCGCAGGCAAAGCCGCTGTAGGCGGCGCCGCCAACCGTTGCGGGTCGGGGTGGCGCACTTTACCGGGGCGGGGCTTAGTGCTAGAGGCCGAGAACACTCCGGAGGGGATCGTGAGCTCGCAAGAAGGTTCCGAACCGAAATCGATCCGTCGCTTCATCAGCGTGGCCGAGCCCGCGAACAAGTGGACGCCGTACGCGGTGCTGACCGACTACCCGGAAGCCGATCCGAAGAATGCAGTCGGTCAGGTGTACCGCTTCGAGCTCGACGGCGTGAAGGCCAAGGCGGCTACGGCGCTCAGCACGAACGACAACCTCGCGACCATCTGGGCATCGCCGGAAGGTAACCTGTGGGTCGGTTCCGCGCTCGGCAACGTCTGGACCACCGCTGCGGTCGACTGGGACACGAGCGCGATCGACGGCGTCGATTGGGAGCAGGTCGATCCCGACTTTCAATGGAAGGCGATCGAGCTGCCGTTGCGTCCGGACGAGACCATTTGCCGCGTGACGGCGCTCTGGGGCAGCTCGGACTCCGACGTGCACGCGAGCACGCGCGAAGGCAAGCTGCTGCACTGGAACGGCAAGGTCTGGCGCCACAGCTACGTCGAAGGCGGCTACGCGATTCAGGCCGTGCACGGTAGCGCCGCCGACAACGTCTGGGCCGTCGGACGCCGCGGGGTGATCCTGCACTACGCGGGCAAAGGCTGGAAGCACGTCGCGATGCCCGAGGGCTACGAGCGCGAGGACCTGAGCGGCGTCTGGGTCACGCCGGAGCAGGTGCACATCTGCTCGAGCACTGGCGGCGTGTTCCGCGGGGATCCGAAGGGATTTCGTCTGGTCGGCAACGGCCCGGACGGCTTCCACGGCATCGCCGAGCTCGACGGCGCCTACTACTTCGCCGCGGGTAAACGCGTGTGCTCGCTGCACGGTGACAAGATGCACGTCGAGGGTGAGCAGCTGACGGCGGCGGGCGTGTTTCGCTTGAACCAGCGCCTGGCGTTCGTCGAGACGCAGCAAGACGTGCCGAGCATCGTGATCCACGACCCCGCGAGCGTCGAACAGCCGTGGATCGGCTGCAAGGCGCGCTGAAGCCTCAGAACGCGCTGAGCACGCTGGCGAAGTCGTCGCGCGCGAGCATCTTGAGGGGTGTTTTGGCGAAGATCGGCATGCCGAGCGTGACGTCGCCGTCCACTCCTCCACTCCTCAGGTTGATCTGGAAGGCATTGGGGCCGTTGGCTTCCGAGGTGTCGATGATCAGGTACGTGCCATCGGAACCACGTACCGGGCTGCCGTCGGCCTGTAGGTAGCGATACGTGTTGTCTGCCGAGATCTCGATGCCGGCGTGCTGCGTACCGAAGCGGCCGCGGCAGAACAGCCAGCGTCCGACCAACAGCTCACGCAACTCGGCCTTGGATCCAGGTCGACTGATCACGTCGACCTCCTGCTCGTCACAGCCGGCGAGGCCGGCGCGCTCGCCCTCGCTGCGCCCCGTCTGCGGGTACAGGATGCCTCCGTTCATCGCCTGGAACGTGGCGTCGAGGTACGAATCCGTCTGTTGCGCCTTGATGCGTAGTGTCTGTTCGTCGGCCGAGAGCTCGGCCGTCGCGAACTCGTAGCGCGCCGGAAGCCAGTCGAGGAGCGCCAAGTTGAAGTCGTCGCCGAACACGTTGCGCGCGAACTGTCCCTCGTGCTCGAAGCCTTGTACGGCCCACAGCTCGCCAGCTTCGACGCGCAGCTCGTGCCAGCGGCCGAGGGCGTCGACCCTGAATCCAGCGAAATCCGCGGAGACGGCGCCCGTGCCGCTGCACACCACCCAAATCCTCGTCATCTTGTCGCGTAGCTCTTCCTCCGACGCGAACTCCGCGCGCGTGGTCGGCGTCTGCGCGGCGCACACGCGGCGTTGCAGGTCGGACGACTTGAACGTGTGCAGCCCTGCGAGCTGACCCGCGTCGCTCCAGTTCACGCCGGCCGGCTGACCGATGTACGCGATGGGTTCGGCGCTGGCAGTCAGGTCGTTCAGGTTTCCGGAGAGCGTCTCGGGCGTGCCGGCGACCCACGTCAGCTCGAGCGCGATCGGTCCTCGCACGTCGACGCCGGCTGTCTCGGGGCCTTCCCGCAACTCGCCGTCCACCAGCGTGGCCACGACCGAGATCGCGGGCGCGCCGGAGGTCATGCCATTCAAGGTGCCCTCGAAGCGTGCGTCGAGCAGACCGTCTTCGCTGCGCAGGCGCAGCTGTGCGGGGAGCGTGAAGCAGCTGCACCCGACGTCAGCCGTATCGGCAGTGCTCTCCAGCGTGAGCGCGAGACGCGTGAGCGCGATCGGAGTGCGCCCGCGGATCTTGGGAAACCACTGCAACGGCGGGCTGGACTCGAGCGCCGCCTCGAAACGACCGACGAGCGCTGCCACGTGCAGCCCGTCGCTGACGGCTGCAGCGAGCGGCTGGTCGCTCTTGGTGCACGCGGTCTGTCCTTCACCGCCGGACTGCCCGCCCCCGATCGGATCGATCGGGGGCGGCTCGCTACCCACGCCGCGCTTCGGCAGGGAGACCCGAGCCGAGTATTCGCAAGCGGATGCAGCTACGAGCAGCAACGCCAGTGCGGCAAAGCAGACCGAACGCTGAGACATGGTTCTCTCCCCACTTCGACTGAAAGCCAGACTGACAAGTCACCGACCCTGCAGCAAGGTGCTAGTTGCCCGATTTAGTGCAAAACATACTGCAGAATGGACAGAAGCTGCGCTAATCTGGGCAAATGGAGCTCGTCGCATCGCAGCTACTGCGCGCCCTGCGCGGCCGCCGCTCACAGCGTGCATTCGCACGGCGCCTCGGCTACCGCGCGAATCCAATCACCGACTGGGAGCATGGCCGCCGCTACCCCACCGCGGGGGAGGCGCTGAGGGCGGCGGCACGCGTCGGCAAGGACGTCGCGGCCGCGTTTGCTCGCTTCACGCCGCGCGTGGCCTTGCAGCCCTCGGAGGCGGGTTTTCAGCTCGGGAGCTGGCTCACTCGCCTCGCGGGCAACACGTCGATCGCCGCGCTCGCCCGCGGAACGGGGCACTCCCGCGCCGCCCTGGCACGCTGGCTATCCGGCGGCTCGGAGCCGCGGTTGCCCGACTTCTTGCACCTGGTCGACGTGATCACCGGCCGCGTTCCGGAGCTGGTCGCGGAGCTCGTACCGATCGAGGAGATCCCCGCGCTCGCGGCGCGTCACCAGGCGATCGTCGCAGCCAAGCGGTTGGCCTTCGACGAACCGTGGACGGAAGCCATCCTGCGCCTGCTCGAGACCGAGGACGCGCGGGGTTCGTACTCGAACCAACCCGGAGATTTCGCAGAGCGGCTCGGCATCTCGGTCGCGGACGAAGCGCGCTGCCTCTCGGCGCTGACGCGCGCGAACGTGATCGCCTGGGACGGCGAGCGCTATCGAACGCACCCACTGACGGTCGATACGGGCACGGATCCGCGCGCGATGCAAAGGCTCCGCCACCACTGGGCCGAAGTCGCGGGCGCGCGTGCGCTGGCGCCGAAGGAAGTCGACTGGCTCGCATACAACGTCATCTCGTGCAACGCGGCCGATCTCGCGCGGATTCGCGAGCTGCTGACCGCGACGTTTCGCGAGGTGCGCAGCATCGTCGCGGCCTCGGAGCCACCCGAGGCGGCCGCGCTGATCAACATGCACCTGATCCACTGGTGAGCTGCTAGCGCAGGAGGCTCGCGATGGTGTTGCGCAACCAGACGTGCGCCGGATCGTTCTCGACGCGCGCGTGCCAGACCATCGAGAACGTGAAGCGCGGCAAGGGCAACGGCGGCGGCAGCAGGCGCACCGGGTAGACCGTGGCGAACCTGCGTGCGAGGCGTTCGGGTCCCGTGCTGATCAGGTCGGACTTGATGACGAGCACCGGCACCACCAGGAAGCTGGACACGTGCAAGGCGACGCGCCGTTGCTTGCCGCGCTTGGCGAGCTCGGTGTCGACGACGCTGCCCGGTGCTCCCGAAGGTGCGACCACGATGTGGCGTTGGCTCAAGTACTGCGCCAGCGTGAGCTTGCCCTTCACGCTCGGGTGCTGCTTGCGCACCATGCACACGAAGCCCTCGCTGAACAACGTCTGCTGTTGCAGCGGGCTCGGCACGGCCCCGACATGGAACGCCAAGTCCAGCTGTCCCTCCGCCAGCAGCTCGGTCAGGTTGGGCGCGTGTACGAAGGACAGGCCGATGCCGGGAGCCTCCTGCTCCATGTGCGAGAGCAGCAGCGGCAGCACCGCGGCTTGCGCGTAGTCGTGGGCGCCCACCCGAAACACGCGCTCGGAGGCGCGCGGTTCGAACGCCGGCTCGCCGGTGATCGTGCCGTGTAGCTCCGCCAGCGCGCGCGTGACCACCGGCACCACGGCGTGCGCGCGAGGCGTGAGCGCCAGCTTTCCGGCGCTGCGCACGAGCAGCGGATCACGATACAGCGCGCGCAACCGCGTGAGCGCGTGGCTCGTCGCGGATTGGCTCAAGCCGACGCGGGCGGCCGCCCGTGTCACGTGGCGCTCGCTCAGCAACGCCTCCAGCACGACGAGCAGGTTGAGATCGATCGAGCTGAGCTTCGGACTATGCATGGAATACATGATGACCGTGCCAAGTATGCATTGGATCGATGCCCGTGTCCCGCGCAGACTGCCGTGTCAACACAAGGAGCGGAACCATGTACGTCGTCACAGGAGCCACGGGCAACACGGGAAGCATCGTCGCCAAGCGCCTGCTCGCCTCGGGCAAGCGCGTCAGGTTGATCGTGCGAAAGCCGGAGAAGGTGTCGGCGCTGGCAGCGCAAGGTGCCGAGGTGGTGATCGCGGATTTGAACGACCAGACCGCGCTCACCGAGGCGCTGCGCGGAGCCGACGGCCTCTACTACCTGTCTCCTCCGGACCCCACGTCCGAGTCGTTCCTCGCCGAACGCAAGCAGCTCACCGAGCGCATCGCCGGCAGCATCGCGCGGGCAGGCGTGAAGCACGTGGTGTTGCTCTCGTCGATCGGGGCGGACCAGGCCGAGGGCACGGGCCCGATCATTTCCACACGCAACGCCGAGCTGCAGCTGCGAGCTGCGGGCGTGCCGTCCACCTTCGTGCGTGCGGCGTACTTCATCGAGAACTGGGCCACTGTATTGCCGGCGGCGAAGCAGGATGGCGTGCTGCCCGCCTTCTTCCCTGCCGATCTGCGCATCCCGATGGTCGCGACGCGCGACATCGGCGAGGTCGCGGCGCAAGCCCTCCTCGACGGACCTCGCGGCGTGCGCGTGATCGAGCTCTCGGGCCCCGAGGACCCGAGCCCGAACGACGTGGCCCGGAGCGTCAGCCAGCTGCTCGGCCGCAGCGTGAGCGTCGCAGAAGCACCGCTCGAAGCCGTGGTCCCGACGTTCAAGAATCTCGGCTGCTCCAGCGACTTCGCCGAATTGTACCGCGAGCTCTTCGCGTGCATCCGCAGCGGTCGTCTCGCGTGGGAAGGCCGTGGCGAGACGATCCGCGGTACGACGACCGTCGCAGCCGCGCTCGAACCCCTATTGCGCTAGCGTCATTCGACGCCTGCGTCCTCGGCAGCGGAGGGCGGCGTGACCGAGCAGACTTTCTGCATCGACATGTTTCCGAAGCCGCCGGCCTGAGCGCAGCTGTAGCCTTCGCGGCAATCGGCCGCCTCGCTGCAGGCTGCGTAGCAGGCGCCGGTCGGACCCAGGATGCCTGCCAGGGTCGCGCCGAGCCCGCCCACGCACGCCCCCGACGAACCGCAGTCGCTGTCGTCGACGCATGCCAGGCTGCAATAGCCACCGGGTGCGCTGCTGTTGCCCACGCGCGCCGCGCACGACATGGCTGCGCCGCCGCAATCCGCGTCCGCAGTGCATGCGCTGCCTGCGATGCCATCCGCGAGCGGCGGTGCACCCGGCACGCATTGCATGACCGCGCCGTTTCCTCGGCAGCGATAGCCCTCGCGACAATCGCTGTCCGAACCGCAGCCCAGGTAGCACGTGCCCGCACCCGAGAGCGCCGGCGTGCACGAGCCTTTGGCTCCACAATCCGAGTCCTTCAAGCAGGCGCCGGTGCAGTAACCGCCGGGATACGTCATGCCGCCGGTGGTCTTCTGACAACGTCCGGCTCCGCAGTCTTTCGCCTCCTCGCACGGCGAACCGACGACTCCATCGCCGAGCTTGTCGACCGCAGGCAGGGGTTCGCAGCCACTCGAGCCGAACAGACCGCCGGTCGGGTCCTGGACGCCGGCATCGGTCACGGACATTCCCAGCGCATTTACGCATCGATAGCCCTCGCGACACTCGGTGTCCGTGCTGCAACTCTTCAAGCATCGCCCCGCTGTGGCGCCGATTCCTCCGATGCCGGCGAAGGCGCCCGAACAGGTGCCCCCCGCTCCGCAATCGACATTCGTCATGCAAGTGGCGGAGCAGTAGCCGCCCGGCGCTTGCATGGCGCTGCCACCGAACGCGCCCTGAAAAGTTTGCAGGCACATGCCGCTTCCGCAGTCCTTGTCTGCGTCGCAGCTCTTGCCGGCAGTCTTGTCCGGCAGCGGCACGAGCGAAGACGCGCCTCCCGCGCCTGCTCTGCCACCGCTGCCACCCCGCCCAGCGCGAGGCGTCGGCGGTCCCCCATCGCGCGCTTCGTCAGCGCCGTCGTCATCACCACAACCCGTCGCGCTGCACAGCGCGATCACAATTGACGTGGCAGCCAACAGTTTGTTGGCCGTCAGAACGAACATAGAGCCTCCCTGCGACGCGACGTATGGAGCCATGTCCGCGAGTCGGGCCCATTTACGAAGACCGGCCACAGAAAGTTGGCTTTGGTTCGCGCAGGTGCAGCTGCTTACGCAGTGCTTCTCACTCGGAGCGCGGCACGCCGTGTCTACCGGCGCCGTTCGCGAAAGCTTGCATGCCTGCTCGCGTTTCGCCGGAATGCATGCTGGTGAGGCCGCGCTGCATCTCGTTGCGCAGCGCGGAGGCGTCGTCGAGCCCCCACTGCTCGATCGCCGACAAGCGATCGTTGCGCATGCACTGTTGTGGCAGCGCAGCCAATTGTTTCGCGAGCTCGGTCGCCGCCGCGAGCGCCTGTCCCGCGGGCACGACGCGGTTTGCGATGCCCATCGCGAGCGCTTCGTCGGCGCGTACCTCGCGTCCGGTGAGGATCAGATCCATCGCGCGACTGTGTCCGATCAGCCGCGGCAAGCGCACCGTTCCAAGGTCGATCAGCGGCACGCCGAACCTGCGGCAGAAGACGCCGAACACCGCCGTGGTGGAGACGATCCGCATGTCGCACCACGCCGCGAGCTCGAAGCCACCCGCGACCGCGTAGCCTTCGACGGCAGCCAACACGGGCTTGGACAGCTTCATGCGCGTCGGACCCATCGGGCCGTCGCCCTGCTCGCGCAGCGGTCGTCCCGCACCGCTGGCATAGGCCTTGAGGTCCGCACCGGCGCAGAAGTTCCCGTCTGCACCGGTGAGGATCGCAACTGACAACGAGTCGTCCCGATCGAACGCGCGAAACGCCTCTGCGAGCTGATCGGCCGTCTCGGGATCGACCGCGTTGCGGCGTTCGGGTCGGTCGATGGTGACGATCGCTATCTCGGCCAGGCGCGTGTTCGTGACGGTCATGGTCCTGCCCCTTTCGTGGCCGGCGTAGGATGCACCCGCGCGTGCAGGCTGGCTACGATCCAGGTGTTCTGACCATGATTGTGCAGGTGCAGCCGAATCGGAGCGCCGGCAGCCAGCGCGCGCCGCGCTCGCCACTGGTAGACCTGCGCGCTGGCGTCGCTCGGGATGGGGATGAACGTCTGCCACTCGACCGCGTCGTCGAACACGATCGCGATGTGCGCCTGCGTGGGCTCGGGTGCGCGCAGATCGAAGTGGCGTAGTTCGAGCGTAATCTCGTCGCTTACGGCGACGTCGACGGCGGCGAGGTGCTCGAGGAGTGCATAGTTGCAGTAGCGCGTGTCGATCTCGAGCACCGGCGCTTCCAGGAGCGGCTCGACGTACCAGCCTGCCGGGCCGCAGTCGACCCGCTCGGGTTCGTGTGAAGGCAGCGGATCTTCGGACCTCGGATATTCGATCCAGCCGGTGTGATCGAGCAGCTCTACCTCTTCGAGCATGACCTGCTTCGGTGCGGCATCCGCCAACTCGAGTGACGCCCGCTGACCTTCGTCAGTGCATGACCCCTGCGTGCACGCGACAAACAACGCGAGTGACCTCACAATGCGGAACTTCGTAGTCATGTTCGGACTCTTGTGATGTGGATCATTGCCTCGAAGTTCCAAGCGAGGCATCGCACTCCTGGGGTGAACATGTTCCATCGAGCTCGAAACAATCCTCGCGGTTTCCTGAGGCTCGCTATCGCAGCCGGCGTGCTGCTGTTGGGCTGCTCCAACACTGAAGATAGTGGCGATCAGTCAGCCACCACGGATCGCCCGCAAGTCAGCTGGCAGGCCGATATAGCGCCGATCGTTCACGAGAAGTGTACGCAATGCCATCAAGACGGCGGTATCGCGCCGTTCTCGATGCAGGAGTACGCCACGGTGAAGGGCTGGGCGAGTGCGATGGCGGATGCGGTCGAGCAAGACCTGATGCCGCCGTTTCTCGCCCAGGAAACGGACGCCTGTAAGCCTCGCAGGCCGTGGTACGACGACCTGCGTCTGAGCGATCATCAGAAGAGCTTGCTCCGGCGCTGGGCCCGCGCCGGTGCTCCGGAGATGCCGCGGGCGGAGGCCACGCACGCGCCACATCTCCCGGCGCGCCCGATTCCGCGGCTCGAGCGCGAAGACGTGATCATGCGACTGCCGGAACCGATCGTCGTGAGCGGTGCCCGAGACATCCACACCTGTGTGGTCGTGGACCCCGGGCTCGAGAAAGACAGCTACGTGGTGGGGCGCACGATCACCGCGGGCAACGCGAAGGTACTGCATCACGTCGTGACCTACGTGATCGAGCCGGGCAAGACGGCCGAAGGCGCCCCGCGCGACAAGTCGCAGCTCGAAGCGGTGCTCCGCGAGCGCAAGGGCATCGGCGCGGGCGATCGCTACGATTGCTTCGGCGGACCGGGTCTCAACGGCCTGACGACCACGATGCTCGACGCCTGGGCACCCGGTGCCATGCCCAACATCTCGCCGCCGGGCAGCGCTCAGCTCGTGGACAAAGACGCGCTGGTGCTGCTCGACGTCCACTACCATCCCACGGGCCAGTCCGAGACCGACGCGGACACCAAGCTCTCGCTGATGCTGACCGATGAGCGCCCCGAGCTGATCAATCAGATCATCCTGGTCGGCAACGCCCAGAAAGAGCGCGAAGAGTACCCTGAAGGCGTCTCGGAGTTGGTCCGCCAACCCGGCGAAGTCCAGGCCGAGTTCGTCATCCCGCCCGATGTCACCGATCACGTCGAGGACATGAGCTGGACCTTCAAGCTCCCACCGGGCTTCCAGCTCAAGGTGTACGCAGCCGGCACGCACATGCACTACGTCGGCCGCGACATGCAAGTTCGGCTGGAGCACACCGACACGACGAGTGACGCCGATCGCGAAGAGTGTCTGATCCAGACGCCCAAGTGGAACTTCAACTGGCAACGTGGCTATGCGTACGACGCGCAGTACGCGGAGCTGCCGACGATCAAGAACGGTGACAAGCTCAAGCTGCACTGCCTGTACGACAACACGATGCAGAACCGCTTCGTCGCCCAGGCGCTGCACGAACGCGACATGAACGCTCCAGTCGAAGTGAAGCTGGGAGAAGACACGCTGGACGAAATGTGCGTGGGCGCGATCGGGGTGTTGTACCCGAACACGAACCCGAACTGAGCGTCAGCGTTCTGTCCCGTGCCAGTCGCGCGCTTGTGACACCAGACGCTGATCGACCTGATGTTCAGCGTCTGGTGCTGCATCTCGATGCGCCCGCGACCAGCTCGCCGCCGCGTCGTGCGCGAACCAGGTGCCGATCGCCGCGGCGATCGCCAGTGCGCCGACGATCGTGCGCGCGAAATGCGGCGTGAGCCACCATGCGAGCTTCCGTTCGGGGCCGAGTCGTGCGACCTGGGTCAGCACGTCGCGCCGGAAGATCACGGCGGGATGCGTATCCAGAAAGCGCGTCTTTGCTGCGGTCAAAGCCCGCAGGCGGGTCCGGCAGAAATCGCAGCCTCGCAGGTGCACGCGAAGGCTGGGCTCGACGGGCGTCTGCACGTGGTCTGCGGCGAGTCGCTCGAGCTGAAAGCGGGCGAGGTGGCTGCTGGTCATGCGCTCGCCTCCTGGTCCCGAAGCGGCGCGCTTCGCAGCAGCTGGGCCGTACGCTTTGCCACTGCTCGAGGCGACAGGCCGAGCTCGGCGGCGAGCTCTTCCTCGCTGAGCTCGTCCAGGCAGAACAGCACGGCGAAGCGCATGTCGCTCGGCGGGGTCGTGCGCAGCCACGACAGCACCTGGATCAGACGTTCCTGATCGTCGTGCGCCACGTAGGCTCGGAGCTGCCGCAGGTTGACCTCGGGTCTCGGGATGGCGTCGCGCATGTTGGCCTGCAAGATATGCACGCAGCGCTCGTCTGCGGCCCGGCACAGCCAAACTTGCGGATCCGCGAACGCATGGAAGCTGCACGAGTTGCGCAGCGCGTGCACGAACGTCTGTTCCGTCACCGCGCGCGCGGCGTCCACGTCTGCCAGGAAGGCGAGACAACGCCTGAAGACTGCGTAGCCATAGGCGCGATACAGAACTGCAACGTCATGCCCGCTCATGGCGAACCAGCATCACTGCTCACGTGACTGGAGTAAGACTAAGCGCGAAAGATGCAGCGACTATCGTGCGAACTCTGCCTCGCACGCAAGAGCGGACTTCGCGCGCGAAGCGAATTCGGAGCCGCCGCGAAGCGCCGACCGATAATCATCGGAAGGGCCGCGCCCTGAGGCGTGGGCCTTTCGGAGAGGCGCGATGCCACACGCCAGTCGATGTGGTGCGCGACTGCGCTACCAGATCACGCCGCCGAAGTACCCGGTCCGTCGCCGCGCGTAGTAGAGTGCCCGCGGTTCGGAACCATGACATCTGTGCCCACGACGAGTCGCTCCTCTCCGCTGCGGTCGCTGCCGGCGGGCGTCTGGGCGATGGGGTTCGGCTCGCTGTTCATGGACATGTCCTCGGAGCTGATCCACAGCCTGCTGCCAATCTTCATGGTCACTGTCCTGGGCGCCTCGATGGTGACAGTGGGTATCTTCGAGGGGGTAGCGGAGGCGACCGCCGCCATCACCAAGGTCTTCTCCGGCGCGGTCAGCGACTACTTCGGCAAGCGCAAGCCGCTGATGGTGTTCGGATACGCGCTCGCGGCGTTCACCAAGCCGGTCTTCGCGCTGGCCACCGCGGTCGACCAGGTGTTTGCGGCCCGCTTCATCGATCGCGTCGGTAAAGGCATCCGCGGTGCGCCGCGCGACGCGTTGGTCGCCGATCTGACGCTGCCCGAGGTCCGGGGTGCGGCCTATGGATTGCGGCAGGCGCTCGATTCGGTGGGGGCGTGGATCGGCCCGCTGCTGGCCGTGGCGCTCATGATCGCGTTCGCTGACGAGATCAGGACTGTCATGTGGTTTGCCTCGGTGCCGGCCTTCATCGCGGTGACCTTGCTGGTCGTCTTCGTCCGGGAGCCGGAGCAGGCGACGAGTCGGGCGGCGAAGCGCCTCAGCCTGTCCGACGCCAAGCTCCTGCCCAAGCGGTACTGGCTGGTCGTGGCGCTGGGCGCGGTCTTCACGCTGGCGCGCTTCAGTGAAGCGTTCCTGGTCTTGCGCGCCCAGGACGTCGGGCTCGAGCTCCGGTTCGTGCCGCTCGTGATGATCGTCATGAACCTCTTCTATGCCGGGGCCGCCTATCCGGCGGGGGCCGCTGCCGACCGGCTGAGCGCCCGCGGCATGTTGTGTTTCGGGTTGTTGCTGTTGATCGCCGCCGACGTCTTGCTGGCCTACGCCGGTTCGCCGGCGCTCGCGTTCGCCGGGGCCGCGCTCTGGGGGCTGCACATGGCGTTCACACAGGGGCTGCTGTCGAAGCTGGTCGCAAACAGCGCCCCCGCGCCGCTGGTGGGCACGGGCTTCGGGCTGTTCAACCTGGCGAGTGGCGTCGCGCTGCTGCTGGCGAGCGTCGTGGCGGGGGTGCTCTGGAGTAGCTTCGGGGCGCCGGCCACGTTCCTGGGCGGCGCGTGTTTTGCCGCGCTTGCCGCGATTGGCGTACTATTCGCAGCTCGCTAGCCGCGGGGAGGAAACTCCAACATGACCACGCTACGAGAGTTGCTCGCCAGCGAGCAGGCCGGGATCGCCGAGATCGCCGAGTTTCTCGACCGCGCCGGGGCGCCGCAGCGGCTCGAGGCTGCGCATTCGCTCGACCGCGCCGCACAGCGCGAGTTGTACCGGCGGGCGGCCGCTGCCGCACCGCTCACGCTCGAGCACTTCGTGCCGCGCGAAGTCCCTGACATGCAGCCGGTGCACCACATGGGCCGCAACACGCTGCCGTTGCCGCCCGCGCTCAAGTTGTTCGAGAAACGCTTCGTCCGGCCGCGCGACGGCAGCGCGCGCCTGTTCGGCTACAACGAGTCGCTGCCCAACCGCTGGATCGGCCCGGGGTACTTCGTCGCCCGCTCCACGCGCGAGGAGCCGAGTTGGATTGAGCGCGGGGCGGTGGTCGTGGACTACGTTCTGACACCCGAGGGCGAGATGCCCGCGCAATGGCCGAAGCTGGTGCCGAACTCGCACGGCCTGCAGCGCTTCGTGTTCTACGGCACGCGCGACTTCATGCGCCGCGTCTCACATCACGTGTCGATCGGTGCCGCCTACAAGGGCGAGAAGGCGCTCGGGCACTACTTCATTCTGGTGCGTCAGGAGTAGACAAAACGTACTGGCCGATTGTGTCAGATCGCTCGAGCGACCCGTCGTGCGCTGCAGCTGGGAGCGGCAAGCTTCCATACCTGTGGGCGAAGCGGGCTGCTCGCCTACGACTTCTCGCGCGGCGATCGGCGGCAGTAGTATCGATTGGATGAAATTGCGCACGGGTGTCTTGCTTGGTCTCGTGAGTTCGATCTGGGTCGTCGGCGCTGCGGGTTGTGCACCCGGCGCAGAGATGGAGTCCGACAGAGACCCGTGCGACCCGAACCCATGCAAGCAGACTGGGAAGAGCAGCTGTGAGGTCGTCGACAAGAAAGCGGTGTGTGCTTGTGACGACGGTCTGGTGTCGAACGGCACTGGCGGTTGCGCGAGCACCGATAGCTGGAGTCCCGGCATCGCGGGGAGCTCGATCAATTCCAGCGGCGCCCAGGACTTCACTGCGCACGTCCGGATCGTCAACGGAGACGGCGAACCGATCGAAGGCGCGACGCTGCGTGTGGGCACGCGGGCGCTGAAGACCGACGTCGAAGGTCGCGGTGGGTTCACGAAACTTCCGGCGGACGCACTGTCCTCGATTCGGATCTCGGCTGACGGCTATGTGCCCGTCGTGCGCCAGCTCTCGATCGCCAACGCGGGTTTGCGCGAGCGGAGCATCGAGTTGGTCGAGCAGGCCAAGGCCCAGAAGTTCGACGCCGCGTCTCGTACGACGCTGCAAGCGGGCAACGTCGGCCTGATGCTGCCCGCCCGCGCTTTCGTGGGTTCGGACCGCAAGCGCATCCAGGGCGAGATCGCCGCACGTATTACCAGCTTCGCGCCGAGCGCGCTGGCTGATCGCGCCTGGCCGGGAGATCGACAGGCGCGCAACGCTTCGGGTGAACCGACGCTGGTCGAGCGCTGGCTGGGCGGCGTGCACGCCGAGTTCGCGGATGCCCAGGGTACGAAGCTGCAGCTCGGCCCCGGTTCGACGGCGATGCTTTCGATCGACTTGCCTACGGATGCGCCGGTCGCGAAGGGCGACAGCATCGCCCTGTGGGCGCTGGACGAAACCGCCGGCCTGTGGCTGCAGGAGAGCTCGTGCAGCGTGGCTGTGGAAGGTAGCGGCGCCGGCGCGCGCAAGGTATGCGCGGGCGTGGTCTCTCACTTCTCCACCTGGGCTGCCGGCATCGAGTGGGACATCTACAAGCCTGGCAGTGTGGGCTGTCTGAACGTCACGCTCGATGTGCAGCTGCCCGCGGAATACGCGGCCAACACGCAGGACATCCACGTCATGCAATGCAAGGGCGAGGAGTGTTCGGCCAGCGTGATGTGGAGCGAGGGACAAGCGCTGTACTTGCACGACGACCAGGGGCACCCCGAAGCGCTGTGCGGCGTCACCTCTGCGAGTAGCGACGTTCGCGTGGTCGTTCAGCTGCAGGTCGAGCAGAAGCAGAAGACGTCCGGGTCGATGCTGGCAGGGGGCACGTATATGTACGTGACCGAGCCGGTGAACCTCCAGTCGTTCAAGGAGAAGCTCGGCTCGCAAGTCATGCTCAACCAGACCTTCGAGCCTGCGTCTGACTGTCAGCTGCTGTGCGCGCAGGTCGCGATCACGCTCGACGAGAGCGCCCTCGAAGGCTTGCCACGTTACGCGGACGAGGATGCGGATCACTACTTCGTGGCTGAAGAGGGCCAGTCTGTGCCCCCGCTGCTCGGCAAGGCCGACTGCAACGACAAAGACTCCAGGGTGCATCCGTACGCCTTCGAGCTGGGGTGCGGCGGCATCGACTACGACTGCGACGGGGTGATTCCCCCCGAGGAGCAGGTGAGCTGGCGCGACGTGCAGGATCCGTGGTTGTGGAACAACAAGCTCTGCCCGGCGAGCTGCGCGACCAAAGACGCCGCAGAGACCTCGGGCAACTTGTACGACGAGGACTGCGACGGGCGCGTCGAAGATCCCGATGGCGACGGCTTCACGTACTACGCCGAACCGCGCGACTGCGATGAGACGAGCGCCGAGGCGCACCCGGGCGGCCAGGAGGTCGCCGGCAACCGGATCGATGAGGACTGCGACGGCTACGCGTTGGACTACGACGGCGACGGCTACTTCGCCTGGGGCCAAGAGTGGGCCGCGCTGGAGCAACTCGGCGTGGATCCTGACAAGTCACCGGAGCGTTTCGGCGACTGTCACGACGGCGATCCCTCCGTCCACCCGGGCGTCGCGATCGAGAAGGAGGTCGGCCCGCTGCAGCGGCTCTACCGGCAGATCGGGGACGGTCGCTACGCGCGCACCGAGCAGTTCTGCAGCTACTTCAACGACGACGGTCGACCGAATAGTTACTTGTACTACCTGATGACGGATCGCAACTGCGATGGCTTCGTGACGGACATGGACGGCGACGGCTGGACCGATCCGCGCGATCAGAGCCTCGGCGCAGCGCGTGCGTTCGACTGCAACGATCTCGATCCGCGCATCCATCCGAACGAAGGCGGCGCGCTCGATGCGTCGGGCAAGCCGAAGTGCGAGACTCCGCCCGCATCGCAGCTGATCGACGACGCGGTGTGTCCGGTGAACGGCACGGTGCAGCCCGAGGGCTGCTCGCCGCTGCCGATCGACGGCCAGTCCGTGCCCACGACTTGTTACAACGTGCCGAACAACCAGGGTCTCGAGCTGAACTATTGCATCTACGACGGCTGGGAGACTGGCAATCCGCTCAAGTGGAAGCCGGGTCAGGCGTGGGGTCCATGTGACGGTGGCGCGCAGTTGCCCGCGTGTCCCGCCGGCTATCAGTGCGGCGGTCGACAGCCGTACAGCAAAGAGCTCGAGGCGTACCTGATGGACAAGTACACCGATGGGAAGCCGATCGAGTACAGGGGCATGTGCTTCAAGCTGTGCAAGCCCGAGAAGAAGTAGCTCGGGGACGGTACTGTCGGCAGCGCCCTGCCAGATCGCGATCGGAGCGGTTTGCTCGAACGGTTCGACCCGGTTGGCTGCAAACGCCGCGGCGAAGGTCGGTGCGAGCACGCCCAACGGCGTCGACTACATCGTGCATTTTCCGTGGGTCAACGATGGAGCGCGTTGACGCTGCATGCAGCCTGCAAGCAGGATGACGGCCAAGCGCTGTCGCTGTTTCGCACGATCCGTTTCACGCGCTTGTATAATCTGGCTCCGTATGCTCTAGAAGTCCGGAGCCGATGATCGAGGGTACCTGCGATGTGCGATTCGCTCGCGTGCGCGACGCGTTTCGCTCGAACTTCACTCAGCACGCAGAGATCGGCGCGGCCGTTGCGGTGTACGTCGCTGGACGGCTCGTCGTGAATCTGTGGGGCGGACACTGCGACCCCGCACGTACGCGGGCCTGGCATCAACACACGCTGGTCGACGTGTTTTCGGTCGGCAAAGGCATCGCGACCCTCATCGTGCTCGATGCCGTCACGCGCGGAGAGTTGGCGCTCGACGCCGCGATCGCGCGCTACTGGCCCGAGTTTGGCACGGCGGGCAAGGGCGGCATCACGCTCCGGCACGTCCTGGCGCATCGGGCGGGTCTGCCGGCGATCCGCGAACCATTGCCGGCCGGTGCCGGGCTCGATCCACTGCGCATGGCCCGGGCGCTCGAACAGCAAGAGCCGTGGTGGCAACCCGGCGAGGCGCACGGATATCACGTCAACACGTTCGGCTTGCACGCGAGCGCCTGCGGTGTGGCGCGTGTGTACGCGGGGTTGATCGAAGGCGATCTACTCCCGGCCTCACTCCTGCACGACGCCACGCGCGAACACGCGCAGGGCATCGACCGCGTCCTCGATCGCCCCTCGCGATTCGGCCTCGGGTTCCAGCTGACGCAACCCGAGCGACCGCTGGGACCCAACGCCGGTGCGTTCGGGCACTTCGGCGCGGGCGGCTCGCTCGGCTTCTGCGATCCGGAAGCCGGCATCGGCTTCGGCTACGTGATGAACGACATGGGATCGCGCTGGCAGAACCCACGCAACCGCGCGCTGATCGACAGCCTCTACGCCAGCTTGTGAGAGGCCGTGCGGAGGAGCAGGCGCGTGATCTCGGAAGGCGCGAGAAAACGCAGCGGTGGTCCCCAGTAGCCGGTGCCACGGCTCGTGTAGACCCAGAGGGACTGAAAACGCTTCAAGCCGGAGACGAACGGTTGTTGCAGCGGGACGAAGAAGTTCCACGGTAGGAACTGGCCGCCGTGCGTGTGGCCGGAGAGCTGGACATCGAAGCCCGCATCCGCCGCGACGGCGGCCGTGCGTGGTTGATGTGCCAGCAGAATCTTCAGCGCAACCGGCGTCGTGGTGTGCGCCGCCGCGATCGGATCACTGCGGTGCGCGGCAGCGTAGTGATGCGCGCCGAAGTCAGTGACGCCACCGATCAGCAAGGATTCCCCATCGTGCTCCAAGACTGAGTTCTCGTTGAGCAGCACGCGCAACCCGAGGCGGCGCCACTCGTTCACCCAGGCTTCGACGCCGTGGTAGTACTCATGATTGCCTGTCACACAATAGGTGCCGTGACGCGAGCGCAAGTCGCCGAGGGGCGCGACGTGTGAGCGTAGACGCTCGACATGGCCATCGACCAGATCGCCCGTGATCGTCACGACGTCGGCGTTCAGGCTGTTGACGCGCTGGACGATCGCATCCAGGTAGCCGCGCTTGATCGTGGGGCCGACGTGAATATCGCTGAGCTGGACGATGGTGAAGCCATCGAGTGCGCTGGGCAGTCCGTCGATCGGCACCTCGACGTTCACCACGGACGCGAGCCTCCGCGCGTTCACCACGCCGATCACGCTCATCGCGCCGCTCAGCGCCAGCACTGCCAGTGCGGACACATGGCGAAGCGCGCCGAGGTCGACCGCCGCTGGCTGCACCAGGTTCCAGAACGTCAGCGACACCAGCAGTACGTCGCGTAACAGGCACAGCACCAGCGTGCTGGAAAACACGCCCATCGCGAGGTACCCGGCCCACGCCAGCGCATCGGCGGCGCGCTCCGGCAGGTGGGCGAGGCGAATCAGCAGCGGTGCAGGCGTCAACAAGCCGGACACGAGGGCTGCGCAGAGTGCGAGCGAGAACGTCGCCGGCCCCAGCTCGAGCGCCGGCAGCAAGCGCCAGGCGATATAGCCGTGTAACGCGAGGCTCAAACAGGTGCCGATCAGGAGCGCGTGTCGTCGCATGAGCCCTATCGTAAGCAGCGCCGTCGACCACCGCCACCCGACGATGGCGCCGCAACGCACGTGCAGCAGCTGCAACGCCCAGCTGACAACGCGCGCAGCGCGGGTTCAGGAGCTGCGAGCCAGGAGCCTGTTCCAGCAGATGGCGTCGCGGTCGGGGATGCTGCTCATCCTGGCGAGTTGGTCCTTCTTCACGCTCCGCGATCCACAGGCAGCGATGGCCCGGCTCAGCACGGTGCACGCGGGCTGGTCCGAGTCACAGTTGCGGGAGTACGTCACGTCGAGCGCCGAGGGCGCCCTGCCCGCAGGGTTCGTGTTCACCGCCGTCCTCTTCGCTCTGGCTATGCTCTCGCGGCGCCTTCCACTGGCGTCTACCGCGCTGAGCTTCGCGCTGTGGCTCGGCTGGTGCACGAGTTGGGCGTTCGCGATAGGCACGTTCAATTTCTTCGCTCTCGGCTTCCTGGTGGTGTTCACCTGGGGCGCCTACCGATGCTTGAGGCTCGGCGTAGAGATGCGAGCGGCCGACCGGGAGTTGCGACAACACGAAGCGTTGCGCGGCTCGGTCTAAACGCGGCGTTGTACACACTCTGGGGACGCAATGGGCAGTTTTGTGCCGGCTCGCGCCGATGGATGGCGCCGTGGACTCAAGCCGAGAGTCTCAGGCGGTGAGTGGCGCGAGCATTCCGCTGGACGACCTCCTCTCTCGCGTCTGTACGGCGTACAGTGCCGGCAGCCGGAGAGCCAGCATGACTACGTACAGGTCGATCGTGCTCGTGGGATTGTGTTTGATCGGATGCGGGTCCGAGGTGATGACGCCGCCCTCGCAGATGATCGGAGCGGCCGGTGCGCCCGCCGCAAATCCAGCCGCAGCGAACCCGCCGCCGGCAGCTGCGACTCCGCCGAGCACGCCTGCGATCCCGACGATGACGCCCGCGGCGATGCCCACCACGCCACCGGCTGCGAACACGCCGCCCGCGATGCAAACACCGCCGGCCGTGCAGCCGCCAGCTGCGAAGACGCCGGAGCAGCAGCCGCCGGCGGAGAAGCCGGCCGAGCCGCAGAAACCCGACATGGGGGCGGCGTTTCCCGATCTGCGCGGCAAGTGCGGGCTGAACAGCGGTTACCCCAGCGATGACGCGTGCATCAGCGCGCCTGCCGAGGCTGAAGGCATGCAGCTCCACGTCGGGCCCGCGAAGTACGACAGTATGGCCGACGTCTCGAAGTTTCTGATGCAGCCCGGTGACGAGAGCTCGCAGTGCTTCACGTTTCAGACGCCGAACGACAAGGACATCTACTACCAAGGTAGCGTCTTGAGTGGCCGCGCCGGCACGCACCACATCATCAGCACCATGTACCAATCGGGCTCGATCGCGAGCGGCGGGTTTGGGGCCTGCAGCGGCGATCCGACCAAGGCGCTCGGCAGCATTCCCGGCGCATCCAAGTCTTACATGCCGCGCACCCCGGTGGCGCCAGAGTACTCGGACGTCGGACGCAAGATCGTCGCCAAGGCGACCATCCAGTCGGACATGCACTACTTCAATTTCACCGACAAGCCGCTCATGCGCGAGTACTGGTTGAACATCTATTACGTCCCGGCTGAATCGATCAAGCGCGAGGCGCTGCAGATGCGCGGCTTCGGGGGACTGGGCTGGTCCTTTCAACCGATCCAGCCCGGAACCGACAAGGTCTACAAGTACCAGTGCCCGGTGAAGGGCAACGGCTACATCATGAACCTGCTCGGCCACTACCACGCGCACGGCAAGCGACTCACGGCGTCGATCCAGCGCAAGGATGGCAAGCTCGAGAAGGTGTTCGAGATGTACGACTACCTCGATCCCGCGTCGTTCGACTACAACACCGTCGTCGACAACCCCTTGTTCGCCGATGGCAAATCAGGTGCGACGTCGGGGCAGCTCGCGGTCTCCGACGGCGATATCGTGATGTGGGAGTGCCACATCATCAACGACTCCAACGTGAGCCTCAGCTATACCAACGAAGTGAAGACCGGAGAGATGTGTAACCTCTGGGGTGCTTCCGTGGGCATTCAGCGTTGGGGTTGCGACTTGCAGTGAGCCAGTTTTGAGAATTTCGCCGCGCTCCGTCCATCAGCTCCCCACTGCACTCAAGTCGCGGCTGCACCCCACGATCGCGGCGACCGACGAAGCGATCTACGCAGCTGCGCTCGAGTACGCACGCGCACTCGACTGATGGGCTAGGCGGACTGCTCGACCACGCTCACCGGCTCGGCGGGCACGGCTGCCGCGCTCGCGGTGGTGGGTACAACGGGCTGTTCTTGTCGCGCGCCCTGCGCGGGTTCGTCGAGGTAGCGGACACGCAGCTTCAGGAATGGGCGCTCGATGACGTAATAGGACAGCGCGGCGAGCGGCAGCAAGATCGGTAGGACGATCAGGAGCACGTAGGCTTGCGAGGCCCAGTTCGGGTCGGCGCCGAAGCTCACCGGAATGAAGCGCGGCAGGAACAGCACGAAGGTGTAGTGCAGCAGGTAGATGGAGTAGCTGATGCTGCCGAGGGCGGCGAGCGGTCGCGAGATCAGCTGCGGTACGCGCGAGGCAAACGCCGTGTAGCTCACGATCACGAAGCCCCAGCCGAGGGCCTCGGCGGTCGGCCAGAGCACCTTCCACAGCGCGAGGGTAGGCCAGCCGCCCGCGCGGTTGAACGCCATGACCAGCGCCAGCGTCGAGCCGAACGCTGCCGTCGTCAGCAGGCCCCAGGGCAACGGGCGCGCGCGCAGGCGGTCGAACACCCGCGCCGCCAGCATGCCGATCAAGAACTGGTCGAGGCGACCGAGCAGGTGCCAGTACGTCACATCGCGGGCATTCGAGCCGCCGATCGATGCGATGAGCCGCATGGCGATGCACAAGGCGATGGCGCCTATCGCCCAGCGCGCGCCTTCGCGCTCGATGAAGCGATGCAGCAGTGGGAAGAGCAGGTAGAACTGAAACTCGATGCCGACCGCCCAGAACATGCTGGTGTAAGGCGGGATGTTGAGGCTGCCCGGCAGGTTGCCCTGGAAGAGTAGGGTTTGCAGCAGCGCCAGCAGCGAATACGCCGAGGGAAAGGCGGCGAGCGCGACCACCGTCAGGAACATGAACAACGGGTAGATGCGCAGGAAGCGGTTCTTGAGGTACGCGCCGTAGTTGATGTTTCGCCCGAGCGCGCCGACCGAAAACACGAAGCCACTCAACACCATGAACAGCGCGACCGAGGTATGGCCTTCTTCGATCAGCGCGGCCAACGGGTTGTTGCTGATCCACCAGAACGGCGCCACATCACCGCGTGCTCCTGCGCGCGGCTGGAGCGAGAGCAAGTGCAGGCCGTGGTAGAAGACGATCAGCAGGGCCGCGAACGCCCGCAGGTGATCGAGCCCGACGAGGTATTTGATGTTCGGACTACGCATCTAGCAGGTGCTGGACACTCGGGTGCGCATCTACCGCCGGAGGAGCCTAGCGTACTCACAACAAGTGCAAGGCAAAAGCGCGCTATGACTCGCGGTCAGATGTCACAACCGGTATGAGCGATCCGAGGTGTCGGTGCAAGTCGGCTGGTTTTAGGCTTCCGTCGACTTGACGATGTCAAGGCACTAGATCCGGCCGCCTGGCGGCGATCTCCGCGTAGTTACAGGTGCCGCCCGACGTGGTGCGGGCGAGCGCGCGCAGGTTCCAGTCGCGGAATTGCTGGTTGAGCACGTCCGCCGTCACGCACTCGGGCAGGGCGAAGGGCGCGGTCTGATCGTTCGCCAGCACGCCGAAAGTGTCCCGGTTGGCATGGGTGGACAGACCGCAGGTGTTGTCCGGCAGGCAACAACCCATCAGCGTGAACGCTGCGATGTGATACGACGAGCAGCCGGGCGCGATCAGAATGTCAGTGCTGCCTTCCTCCTCCCAGCGCTCCTCGTCGAGCCCATCCTGCGGCCCGAAGAAGAACGACTCCGGGGCGCAGCGCCCGTTCGGATCGTCCTTGGTCAGCATGGCGCGGAAGTCTTTCGCCTGCGGAAAGAACATCAAGGTTTCGGGATCGAGCTCCGGCAGGATGTAGCCGCAGCTGTACGCGGGCGTGCAACACGCGCGGCTCGTCAACGGTTCGACGTCGATGTCGAGGCAGTGGCTGGCGATGCTGCAGCCGCCCGGCGGGGCCAGGCTCGGCTCGACTGGGGGCGGAACCTCTCCGCCGACGGGCGGATCCATGGGATCAGCGTCGCTACAGCCGAGCTGACAGGATGCAAAGGCAAGCGCCAGGGCGTGGACGGCTCTCATCCCATGCCCACTAGCTCGCCGGCGTTACGCCGACAACGGGTGCGTCCGCCAAACTTCTGACAGCTTGTGTCGTCCTAGGGCGTGGTCGGCGTCGCCGGCGGCATCGGTGGCGTCGGCGGAGTAGGTGGCGTCATCATCATCATGCAGTCAGATTGACAGTTCTGAACGTTCTCCGGACCGGTGCACTTCGCGTCGCCGCAGACCGAGCAATCGCCCGGACACGTGGCGAGGGTTTCAGCGCCGGAGCAAACGCTGTCGCCGCAGCGCGTGCAGTCGCCCGGGCAGGTCGCCGCGGATTCGGTGCCCGTGCAGCGGTTGTCGCCACAACGCGTGCAATCGCCGACGCAATTCGTCAGGTTCTCGTTGCCGGTACACAAGCCGTCGCCGCACTGCGTGCAGTCGCGCGCGCACGACATCGCCGTCTCGTTGCCGGTGCACAGGCCGTCGCCGCACCGCGTGCAGTCGCCCGGGCACAGCGGTGCGTTCTCCGGGCCCGTACACATGCCATCACCGCAGCGCGAACAGTCTTCGGCGCAACTGGCCAGGGTTTCGTCACCCGTGCACAACCGATCGCCGCAGCGCGTGCAGTCGGCCGCGCATTCATCGGCGGTCTCGCTCGGCGAGCACAGCATGTCTCCGCACTTGGCGCAGTCTGCCGGACAGCTGCTCAACGTCTCGTTCGCCGCGCAGCGACCGTCGCCACAGCTGCGGTCGGGCTCGCAGGTTCGTCCCTGCTCGCTATCCGGCGCGGGTGCCGGTGAATCGTGGCAGATCTCACGTGCGGGGCAGCCCGCGTGCAGGCAGGCATCGATGTCCTTGCAGATCGAGGGCGTCGTTCCGCTACAGGCGAAGCCGACTTCGACCGTGCACTTGTCGCTGCAGCCATCCGCGGCAGTGGTATTGCCGTCGTCGCACGCCTCGCCCCCGTTGACCGCGCCATCGCCGCAGCGACTGCCGCAGTCGCCGGGGCAGGTCTTCGTGCTCTCATCGCCGTTGCACACGCGATCACCGCAGCTGGGGGCCTGGCAGCTCGACGTGCGACACACGCGGCTCGCGCAATCCGAGGCTTGTCGACAGCTGGCGCCGGGCTGCGCTGGGCCGGACCCCGAGGCACCACCGGCACCTGCCGTGCCGCCCGCGCCACCTCTGCCGCCCGCGCCGCCTCTGCCGCCTGCGGACGGCCGGGTGGGCCGTGAAGGCGGGCCGGCGTCATCGTCATTGCCACCCGGTTGTTCGCCGACGCAGGTGCCGAAGAAGCACACGCCGGAGCATTCTCCACAGTCCCCACCCGCAGGCGGCGGAGGCCTCGTGCCTGTGCCAGCAGTACCGGCCTGCGGTGGTGTTGGATTCGACATGCCGCGCCCTGCGCCGCCGTCCGCTGCATCGCTGTGGCCGCCCGTCCCGCCGTTGGTCCGCACGGGTGGCGTGAGCGGGCCCGCATCCTCGCCGCCGCCGTCACCCGCCTCGCCGGCGTCGCTCTCGCCGACAGGGTGTTTACTGCTGCTGTGTTTGCCACAGCCCATGATCGAAACGACAAACAGCGTCGCGAGCAAGTTGCCGCAAACGTTCGCCGCGCGCATCGTCAGCCTCCCCGAGTCGCGTTCCCCACGCGCAAGCTAACGCGTCGCCTGGGTGGATTCCATGCAGGTTCGCTGACAATCGTCACGACGTATGCACCCCTGCACAGCAGCGACAGGTCATAACATCGACCGGCGGCCACGCTGGGCACGTGCCGGCGCAGCATGGTGCGAACGTGCCTTCGGCAGTAAGCTGCGCCCGTGACTGCACTCCAAACCATCCCGGTCAAGACCATCTCCGGCGCGGACAGCTCGCTTCGAGCGTACGAAGGCAAGGTGGTCCTCGTCGTCAACGTCGCTTCGAAGTGCGGCCTCACCCCGCAGTACGCGGCGCTCGAAAAGCTCTACGAACAATACGAGCCCAAGGGCTTCGTGGTGACGGGATTTCCCTCGAACGACTTCGCCGGCCAGGAGCCGGGCACGAACCAGGAGATCGCCGCGTTCTGCGAGGCGAAGTTCGGCGTGAAGTTCCCGCTCTTCGACAAGATCACGGTCGTGGGCCCGAACAAACATCCGCTGTACGCGGCCCTGACCAGCGCCAAGCCCGAGGCCACCGGCGACAAGGGCCCGTTTCGCGAGAACTTGAAGAAGTATGGGCTGACGCCCACGGCCGATCCCGAGGTGCTGTGGAACTTCGAGAAGTTCCTGGTGGGCAGGAACGGCGAGGTGGTCGCGCGCTTCGCGCCGCACCTGACGCCGGACGATCCCGCGATCGTGGCGGCCATCGAGCAAGCGCTGGCTCAGCCGGGCGGCTGAGGCTCGATGGGGAAAGCCATCTCGACCACCGAGGTCTCCAGCTGGCCGTCGCGCGGCAGCTGGAGGAACGTCTCGCGGTTCGGGCCGGCGAGCCGATAACCTGCACCCTCCAGGTAACGACCGATCTTCGCGGTGGTCAGGTGGGCGGTCGCCGGTGAGCCGACTCGCACGCAGGTCGCGACGTGCGGATAGCCGGCCAGCGTTCCGAGCTCGAGCTTGCGGCCGTTCGCGAGCTTGGGCACGCGATGGAGCTCGGCGTCGATGGCGAAGCCGAACTCGAGGTCCAGGTCGTCGGGTTCGTACTCGGGCGAGTGCGACACCGCGATGAACGCGCCGAGGACGCCGCGCCCCACCTGCTGCGGGATGTCGCGCTGCAGCTCGAGGGCGAGGCTGATCGCGCTGGCGAAGGACGGCTCGCGCGTGCGCAGCGACAGGTAACGCCGGTCGGGTTCGCTGCGGATCACCACGTCGTCCAACGTGCCGTCTCCGTCGCCCTCGAGCGACGCGATGCGGGACTCCAGCATGCGCATGCGGGTCATGAGCTCGGCTTGACTCTGTTCGATCTCGGCGCGGCGCATCAGCAACATCCCGCGCAGCTCCTGGGACGAGATGCCGTCCTGCAGGCAGCGCGCGATCTGCTCGAGCGACAGCCCGAGGTCGCGCAACACCAGGATGCGGTTCAGCTCGGGCACCTGCGCGGCCGTGTAGTAGCGGTAGCCGTTGCTGGCAGCAGTGTGCGCCGGACGCAACAGGCCGAGCTCGTCGTAGTAGCGCAGCAGGCGCATCGAGACGCGGGCGATCCGAGAAAACTCACCGATGCGGAACATGCGGAGGGCCTTTCGAGAGAAGGCGCAGCTGCGTGCAGCGTAGCCGAAGCCGCACGCAGCTGCGCGGCCGTTTAGTTGAGTGCCTTGCGTAGTACGGTCAGGTCGAGCCCTTCGATCTGTTCCGCTGCCGGAAGCTCGTGGGCGAACTGCTGCTGGAAGCTCGGCCTGCGCCAGAGCCCCTCGAGGTAGCGGTTGAGCTTCGGGTAGGCATCGAGCCGTTCGCCCGCGAACTGATAGTTGATCAGCATCGAGGCGACGGTGATGTCCGCGATGCCGAAGCTCGAGCCGACCAGGAACTCACCGTGGATGTTGTCTTCGAGGTAGGCGAGGCGGGGTGGGATCTCCTGTTCGAGGGAGCGGCGGATCAGCGCCTCGTCCGGCGCGCGCTTCAGGAAGCGCTCTGCGAACACGCGCTGCAAGAGCAGGCCGCCGAGGACGTGCGGCGCCAGCCCGCCATCGACGAACTCTTCGAACCACAGCGCGCGTGCGAGCGCCGGGGCGTCGCTCGGGAGCATGGCGGGGGCAGGTTGCACCCGTTCGAGGTACTGCAGGATGACCGACGAATCGGCGACAGTCAGCTCGGGCGTGCGAAGCACGGGGATCTTGCCGAGCGGGCTGAGCTGCTGCCAGCCGGGCGGCGGGGCCAGGGGAATGACCGGCCGCAGCTCGAACGGCATGGCCTTCTCGCGCAACGCCAGCAGCACCTTGCGTGTGTGAGCCGAGAACGGAACACCAAAGATTTCCAGCATGTGAGCCTCCGAGATGGTTGGATGACTCGGAGCCTGGGGCTTCACGTTACGTCAAGGTCAAGGGCTTCTTTCGCCTGTGCGATCAAGGTCCGGAGCCCCGCCTTGAGCTGCGCGGATGCAGGTGCATACCGAGACTCGGGCCCTGCCGCGAGTCGCGAGGACGACAAGCGCGGGCCTCGCGCGTAGAACTGGCGAAAGCTCATCAACAGCGGCTGCCAGCGTTCGGGATCGATGCGTTGCGGCTCGTTCTCCACGAGTAAGTCCTCCTCGACGTGCACGCGGCGGATACGCACTTCGATCGCCAGCGCCGGCACGCCCATGCGCGGGTCGCGCTCACCCAGCGGCCGAACGTGCTCGAGCGTGGCCTCGAGTTGGATCGGGCACTCGCGCACGCGAGGCGGCTGGACCAGCTCCGCCGCCATCGGCGTCAGGCCGGAGGCTCCGAATTTGTCTTGCTCGTGGCGGTAGCCGAGCAAGCGCTTGTGCACCGGCAAGTCGCGCCGGCCGGTCAGGAGCGCCAGCCGATCGACGTGTGCCACCTGATCGGCGGAAGGCAGGTTGAGCACGCATTCGCCCGTACGCTGCAGGTTGCGCGGCGTCTGCGACGAAGCGTCGAAGCCGAGCACGGCGCTCCAGCCGAGAAACCAGAGCGACGAGATCGGCGCCAGGTTGGTCGAGCCATCGGGGTTCAAGGTGCTGACGAGCACGACGGGCGTGCCGACGTAGAGAATCGCGGGTTCGATGCTGCGGTGCATGGGAGCCTCCGTGTGTACCGGCGTTCTACGTCCGCGGTCGCGGGCATGCTTCCCGTGGTTTGCTCTACAATTCGGATTCGACTATACGGAGCGCATGGACAAGCGGCGTATCGGATCACTCACAGTCTCCGCGGTGGGTCTCGGCTGCAACAACTTCGGGCTCAAGTTGGACGCGGACGCCAGTGCGCGCGTGGTGCACGCGGCGATCGACGCGGGCATCACGTTGTTCGACACCGCGGACGTGTACGGTCAAACGCGCAGCGAAGAGTTCCTGGGCCGCGCGCTCACCGGCAAGCGTGACTCGGTCGTGGTGGCGACCAAGTTTGGCATGCCGCTCGACGAGCAGCGCAAGGGCGCTCGACCCGAGTATGTCAGGCACGCGGTCGAAGCGAGCTTGAAGCGGCTCGGCACCGATTGCATCGACCTGTATCAGTTGCACCGGCCCGATCCGACGGTGCCCATCGCCGAGACGCTGGCCGCGCTGGACGAGCTGGTGAAGGCGGGCAAGGTGCGCGAGATCGGCAGCTCGAACTTCAACGCCGAGCAGATCGAAGCGGCCGAACGCGACCGGCCGGCCGGCGCGGCACGCTTCGTGAGCGTCCAGAACGAGTACAGCCTGTTGCACCGCGATCCCGAGCGCGAGGTGCTCGCGGCGTGTGCGAAGCACGGCATCGGGCTCATGCCGTACTTTCCGCTCGCCAGCGGCATGCTCACCGGCAAGTACGTGCCGGGCGAGGCGCCGCCCAAGGGCTCGCGCCTGTCGTTCAGTCAGTTGCCGCTCGCCGCGCGTTTCCTCACCGAGCGGAACCTCGAGCTCGCCGTCTCGCTGCGCAAGTTCGCGGAGGCCCGCGGGCACACGCTGCTGGAGCTCGCGTTCTCGTGGCTGCTGGCTCGGCCCCACGTGAACTCGGTCATCGCCGGCGCCACCACGGTCGAACAAGTCGCCGCGAACTCGGCGAGCGCGAGCTGGAAGCTGACGGCGGCGGAGCTCGGCGAGATCGACCAGCTGCTGCGTTAGGCGCTGGGTGCGTTCGGATCCGCGATGGGTTTGTCCGGTCGCTCGAACATCAGCACGGTCTCGATGATGTCGTTGCCGCGCCGGTAGGTCAGCTCCAGTCGGTCGCTGTGGACACTTCGCGCATTCACGAAGTCCATCAGCGTCGCCACGCGCATGCCGTTGGCGATCAGCACGCGGTCACCGCGCCGAAGGCCCGCACGTTCTGCGACCGATCCGGGAAAGAGCGATAAGATATGTAAACCTTGAAAGACTTCGTCGCCCACGCTGTGTGTTACTCCACATAACACATAGCCTAAAACGGCCAGATCACAAGTCGCGACCTGCGCGTGAGATCATGTCGGGGAGTGTCAGGCGGGTTGCGAGGCCGACCAGGCATCGAACGTGTTCACGAAGCCTTCGAGCTCCCGGCGCGCGATCATGACGTTGGTGCGCCGCGAGTCGAAGATCAGCAGCGCGATGCCGAGAGCGTTCGTGCGCAACGGCTGCGCCATGATCCAGAACGAGCCAGCAGTCATCACGATCTCCTGGATGCGTTCGTCGATCGCGAGCTTCTCGACGGTCGCGGCTTCGTCCAGGTAGACGCGCGCGACGAACTGCGCCAGCGTCTCGAGCCCGTTGAACTTGCCGGACAAGCTGCAGATGCGTCCGGTCTGCAGCTCGACCACTGCCAGCGCTTCTGCCTCCGAGGGCGGCACGGGCGGGAACTTCGAGAGTGTCGCTGGTGGCGGCGGAAGACTCTCCCAGGGGTCGAAGCCCTTGAGCTCGCTGGGCTCGCTCGCCCGCGCCGCGGGGCTCGGCATGGATAACACCGGGCCGCGCTTGGCTTCGTCCGCGAGCCGCACGGCTTCCATGATGATGAAGCTGGTCGGCTGAGCGACCGTGCGCTGCTTGGTCACGCAGGTGTTGATGATGGTGACCGACGCGCCCTGCCAGCCGACGATGCGGATCGCCACCGCGTCGCCGTGCTCCTCCCCGATGCGCGCGTCGACCAGCTCGCCATCCGACATGTACAGGTAGCCGGTCTTGCCTTCGGACTCGACCGTGAGCGTGCACGTCTTGCGTTCCATGCCGAGCAGCTGCAAGAGCGAGGGCATGCTTATGTTGCGGACATGACCGCGGGTACCCTCCGCCAGGCTCGCCGACAGGCGCTCGAGCACACTGCCGACGTCGAGCGGCTTGGTGTAGCACTCGACGCTGCCCAGCTCGAACAGTCGCTCGACCGAGTCGCCGTCGGGAAATGCCGTCATCGTGAAGACCTGGACGTGCGGCTGATGCGACATCAGCCAGCGCACCAGCTCGAAGCCGTTCATCTCGGGCATTTGGAGATCGGTGAGCACCAGGTCCACCGGCATCGATCGCAGCAGCTCGATCGCATCTTGCGCGCTGTTCGCGGTGACCACCGAGAGGCCCGGCTGGCGCACCGACACCACGCGCGCCAGGGCTCGCAACTGGTTCGGGTCGTCGTCTACGATCAGCATGCGAGTCATAAGTCAGGCTCCAAACACTCCGGGACTAAACCGTGCCGATACGCCGTGTCAGGCGCCCGCGCGCCTCGGCCATGATCGAGCCCACGCTGCGGCCGCGCGGCGCGATGGCGATCAAGGCCACGCTCGGGTCGTCGCTGCAGCGCATGGCCACATGCACGTGCTCGCGCGACACCATCACGATGTGTTGAAAGCCGTCCCAGGAAGCGCGCTCGCTCGCGAACAGCTCGGGCGCGGCGGCGGCCAAGCTCTCGAGGCGCGGGTCCGGGGCGTGACCGTGCGTGTCGGCGAGCAAGATCCCGCAGCGCAGGTCCGCGAACGCCGACACGATTCCAACTTCTGGTTGCTGCTCCACTGTCACCGCCTTGGCTCTCGAGTTCATGACGGCACCGCGCCGCGCGGCAGAAACACCGCGAAGCACGCGCCAGGGGTCTTGTCTTCCAGCACGAGCGACCCGCCCAGGCTCTGCGCGGCCTCGATGGCGATCGTCAGGCCGAGGCCGGTGCTGTGCTCGCGTGTGCTGAAGAAGGGTTGGAAGATCGACTCGCGATAGCGTTCGGGCACACCGGGCCCGTTGTCCCAGACGCGCACGCGGACCTGCTTCTCCGCGCCTGCGGCTGCACCCGGCGGCACGGCCAGATCAGACTCCAGACGCACGCGCAGCGTCGAGCCCTCGGGCGCGGCTTCCGCGGCGTTGATCAGCAGGTTGACGAAGATCTGCTCGATGGTCAGCGTATTACCTTGCACCAGGTCCGCTGCCGGATCGATGAGCACGCTGAGCTCGCGCGCTCCGTCGCGGTAGATCGAGCGCAAGAAGCCCTGGGCACGGTTCAGCACGTCGCGCACCGACACGGGCACGAACACGCTCGGCCCGAGTCGCGCATAGCCGAGCAGACTTTCGACGGAGGCGCGCACCTGCTTACAAGCGTCGATCATGTCCGCGTGCGTGGCCATGACCTCCTCGGGCGGGAGGTGCATGCCGGTCATCTCCAGGACCTCGGCGTTGTACATGATGCTGGCGACCGCGTTGCGGAGGTCGTGCGCGACGCTCGCGACCAGGCGGCCGGTGGCCTCGAGCCGCTGGCGGTGTAGGCGCTGCGAGAGCTCGGCGTGTTTGTGTGACACCTCCTTCATCAGCACGAGGTAGCCCTCAGCGCAGTGATAGCGGGTGCAGCCGAGCACACTGTCTCCGCCCGACGGCGGACGCCACTCGACGGCTTCGCCCGGCGCGACGCGTTCCAGCAGCTCCCAGAGCTCCTGCGGCATCGTCGCTCGTGGGCCGAACTCGATGCCGGCTCGTCGCATCAGCTCGACTGAACAGGCCGTCGCGGATTCGATCACCCCGCTACGCATACACAGCGCCGCAGGTGCATCCAAGTTATCGAGCAACACGTCGTGGTCTCATTGCAATAGTCATTCCCGCGCGCGCATCACGCGCCAGCACCGATAACGGCGCGCTGGCGGAATCCTGCTGGCGAAATCCGCCGGTGCTGGCGAGAACCGCCACCGGATAGCCAGTGCATCGCCGTCGACCTCGAGATCTGACACCGCTCGAACGGTGATATGCTGATCGATCGAGCGCGCTCGCGACATCATGCCCATCATCGATAACAAGCGCGGTGTGCTGGTGGTGCGGCTGATTTACGACGGCCCGCCCATGTCGGGCAAGACCACGAGTGTACGCACTCTCGCGCGCGGCCTGGGCGTGACCGTCGAAACGCCGGAGGAAAACGACGGTCGAACCATGTACTTCGACTGGATGGATTATGTCGGCGGTCTGTTCGAAGGCCGGCAGATCCGCTGTCAGGTGATCAGCGTGCCGGGACAGGCGGAGCACGCACGTCGCCGCAAGAAGCTGTTGGCGTCGGCCGACGCGGTGATCTTGGTCGCGGACACGCGTGCCTCCGCTCTGCCCGCTGCGTTTCGTGTGCTCGAGGATCTGTTGCCGCACTGTCGCACGCAGGATCCGCCGGTCGGCGTGGTCCTGCAGGCGAACAAGCGCGACGCACCGGACAGCGTGCCGCGCGGGCAGCTGCAGGCCGAGCTCGGCGCGATCGCGCCGCTCGCGATCGTCGAGACGGTCGCGACGACGGGTGATGGCATCCGCGAGGCGTTCGTGTTCGGCGTGCGCCTGGCGCTGGACCGTGTGCGCGCGCTCGCAGACTCGGGACGGCTGAAGTTGGGTGAGCCGGAGGTGAATCGTGCGGCCGAGCTGTTGGCGCGGTTGCGCGCCGGAGACGTCGCGCCGGAACCTGCGCCGTCCCCGGTGAACGACGAGACACCGCGCCCGGCTTCCGATGCCCCGTCGTCGCTCGATCGCCAGATCGCGCTGCTCTCGGGTACTCGGCGCAGTCAACCCGTACCGGCGCCCGTAGTCGAGGCCACGTTCGTCCCCGATCCTTCCCTGCCCGGTGGCTTCATCTGGCCGCCGGTGGACGGCCGCGTGCTCTTGCACGAGGTCGCGCAGCTCGGCATCGCGCCGATCCGCACGGCGCGCGGCGACTGGTGGGCCTCCGCGGAAGGCTGCCTGTTTCACTCCACGGCCGGCGCGATCTACCCGAACGCCGACCGCGGGCGCGAAGCGTTGATC
Organism: Polyangiales bacterium; assembly: GCA_035274465.1. Lineage (GTDB taxonomy): Bacteria > Myxococcota_A > Polyangia > Polyangiales > JAFGIB01 > JADGRF01. The sequence continues at coordinate 35,532 of DATEOF010000190.1, read as the reverse complement.
GACTGGGCACGGCTGCACGCGACGCAGCAGCGCAAGTTGTCGAACGGGCGCGCGGTGATCCTGGCGCCGGCAGGCGAAGGCCGGCACCGACTCTGGCAGTTGGTGCATGCGGAGCAGGCGCTGCGCGAGCGACTGGCCGTGGCGCTGAGCCACGCCGATCCCGAGCACGTGGCGCGCGAGCTGCTCGAGTGCGCGTCGCATCTCCTGCAGGCGCGCGCCAGTCTCCACACGACGGAGCTCGGACTCCCCTGCACGTTGTGGACGGTCAGCGGAGACGTGGCGACCCGACCGCGCTTCGTGGGTCTCATGCCCGAGGTCGGCCTGCGTAGTTCGGACGAGCCGGTCGGCGTCGAGCTGATCGCGCGTGAGTTCACGCCACTCCTGCATTCACTGCGCGAACAGAGCCAGCACTACGCGCACGTCGTCGAAGCTCTGGCGCGCCGCCGGCAGCAGCAACGCGACGTGCCAGCAGCAGACTTCCTCGCGCAAGTCGCCTAGCGAACGCCGTAGCGCTTCAATCGGTCGCGCAGGGTCGTGCGCGGGATGCCCAGGATGTCTGCCGCCTGGCTCAGGTTCTGTCCTGCGTCGCGGTAGGCTTCCAGGATCAGGTCTCGCTCGACATCCGGCAGCGGCCGCGACACGGGGCGGTCGGGTCGTGTTCCGCGCGGGCGGAGTGAGCGGCCGAGCGCCTGTTCGATCTGCTCGCGGCGGATCACGTTGCCCTGCGCATGGACCACGGCGTTGCCTATCACCACGCGCAGCTGGCGCACGTTGCCCGGCCAGTCGAACTGACACAACGCCATCATCGCCGCGTCATCGATCCGCGGGACTGGCGATTGGTTCTGCTCACAGAACTCGCGACACAGGTGCACCGCGAGCAACGGGATGTCCTCGGCGTGCTCGCGCAGCGAGGGTAGGCGCAGCGTGTGGCCCGAGATGCGGAAGTAGAGGTCGGAGCGAAAGGCCTCGCCTTTTTCATCGGCCAGGCGGCGGTTGGTCGCGCTGACGACGCGCGCGGCGAAGGTGCGGCTGCGGTTTCCTCCCACGCGCCGAAACTCGCGCGTCTCGAGCACGCGCAGCAGCTTCGGTTGCAACGCGCTCGGTAGCTCGCCCACCTCGTCCAGGAACAGCGTGCCGGCGCCGGCTTCTTCCAGGAGACCCGCCCGGGCGCCGCGCGCACTGGTGAACGCGCCTGCTTCGTGGCCGAACAGCTCGCTCTCGAACAGGTCGGCAGGGATCGCCGCGCAGTTGACGCTCACCATCGGCTCGTGCGGCACGCTCAGCTGGTGAATCGTCTTGGCGACCAGCTCCTTGCCTGTGCCGGTCGCCCCCTCCAGCAGCACCGACAACCCGCGGAACTTCGCGATGCGTCGCACCGACTCGCGCAGTTGGCGCATCGCCGGGCTTTCGCCCAACAGCAGCGCAACGTCAGCGGATTCGTCGCGCAGCGCCTCGGAGCGAACGATCTCGCCGCTCTGCTGGGGCGGCCGCCCGGTGAGCTCGCGGATGCGCTTGGCGAGGTCCGCAGCCGACAGCGGCTTCTGCAGCACCTCGGTCGCGCCAGCGCGCATGGCTTCGACGGTGGTCGGAACGTCCAGGTACGCCGAGTGCAGGATGGTGCGCGGGAAGTTGGGGTGCGTCGCGGCGCGCCGCAGCACGTCGATGCCGTCCATGTCGGGCATGCGCAGGTCGAGCACGAGCGCATCGAAGCGGCTCTCGTTCAGGCACACCAGCGCGGAGTGCCCACCATCGGCCGTGGTCACGTCGAACCCGAGATAGGTCAGCGCCTTGGCCAGCGCTCGCGCCAGTTGTGGGTCGTCATCGACCACGAGCACGCGCGGCTGGTGCGCAGAGCCAAGGCTCTCGGACTTTTTGACCTCGCTCGCCACCCCGAACTATTCCTTCATGGAACCAGCTCGACAGCCAAACCGCAATGTGTCCAGTAATGCTTGCCGTGCGAAGGTGACCGACACATGACCTGAAACATTTGGCCACGCGGCTAGCCAGCACATCCAACCTGCCGCTGCCAGCTGCAGGCGGTGTTGGAGCACGCCACCTCGCAGCACGGGTGATGCCTGGTATTCCGATCTGGCGCGGCCTCGGTTTGGGCCTCTAGCCGGACGAGGTGCCTTGCGTCTAGCATCCGCCGCGATGAGTAACGACTTCCGCGACTTGCTGCCCGGCCCCGATCATCGCGCGCGCGCCGGAATCGCCGAGCGCGACGCCTACAGCCACGCGGACCGCCTGTTGGCTACACCGCGCGGCCAGGCCTTCGTCGCCTCGTACAACGAGCGGCTCGCGCAGCCGTTCGTCGGGGTGACGTGCGATGGGCAGGTCGTCCCGAACCTCTACGCGCTCGCGGACAACGACGCACCGGTGGACATGATGGTCGCCGCGGCGCGCCACGTGCTGCACGTCTGCAGCGACGCGGAGCGGGTCAAGCTGCGGTTTCCGATCGATGCACCGAACTGGCGCATGTGGAGTAACCCCGAGCTCTACATCAATCGCTACGGGTTGCGGATGGATGAGCTGAGCCCGCGGGTGTGCGATGCGATCCTCGGCGTGCTGCGCGCGAGCCTGAGTCCGCGTGGCTTCGAGAAGGCGCGCGCCTGCATGCTGATGAACGAGTTCCTCGGCCAGCTGGTCGGCGGCCCGCGCGTGCTCAACCAGTACAGCTACAACTTCTCCCTGTTCGGCGAGCCCTCCGTCGCCGTGCCGTGGGGCTGGCAGCTGCACGGGCACCACCTCGCGCTCAACTGCCTGGTGATCGGCAAGCACCTGACGATCTCACCGAGCTTCATGGGCGCCGAGCCCAACGTCATCGACGAGGGACCACACGCGGGACTCACGATCTTCGACGCCGAGGAAGGCGCGGGCTTGCGCTTGATGCAGTCCCTGCCGTCTGCGCTGCGCGACCGCGCGCAGATCTACAAGCAGATGTACGACCCCGCGATGCCGCCAGGCCGGTTTCATCCCGCCGATCAGCGCCACCTCGGCGGAGCGTTTCATGACAACCGCATCATCCCCTACGAGGGCGTGCGCGGCGCCGACATTCCGGCGGCCCAGCGCGCGCAGCTGCTCGATCTGTGCTCGTCGTTCATCGAGTACCTGCCGCGCGGCGCGCTGGCGGCGCGCATGAGTGAGATCGAGCGCCACATCGACGAGACCCACTGGTGTTGGATCGGACTCTACGGCGACGACGACCCGTACTACTTCCGGATCCAGAGCCCGGTGATCATGTGCGAGTTCGATCACCACTCGGGTGTGTTCTTGACCAATCGCGAGCCGGCGAAGTGTCACACGCACACGATCGTGCGCACACCCAACGGCAACGACTACGGCAAGGACATGTTGCGCCAGCACTACCGTGAGCGGCACGGCGCTCTCAGTCGGTCAGGCTGACTTGGTGAGGAGATCGCGTGCGCAGGCGCGCAACACCGACGTGGACACGCGGATGTGTTGGCGGCCGGCCAGCACGTCGCGAAATGCGCGCTGCAGCGGCCCTTCGCGCAGGCTCACACCACCGGCCGCCTTGTACGCGTACTCGCCTGCAGCGGTGCTCGCCCAGGCCATCTGGTACATCGCCAGGTGCACGGCCGTGATGTGCGCGCGCTCGACCTGCCGGTCAGCCGCGACGCGTTCTTCGATCGTCCGCCAGCTCTCGAAGACCAGCGCGCGCGCGGCGCGGTACTGAGCTTCCGCGAGGCCATAGCCTTCCTGGAATGACTCGCTATCGGCGAGTGCACCGGAACGGCCCCCCGGCTTGACGCACGCCACGTCGACGAGCTCGTCCAGCACGCGCCGGCCGATGCCGAGGAAGAAGCCCGTATGTGCGATCGCAGACATGCCGGCCATGCCGATGGCGTAGAGCGGCCCGCCGCGCCGCTGTACGGCGCCGCTCGTCGGATGTTCGAACCCCTGCGGCAGCTGACAGCGGTCGATCGCGTAGTCGACACTGCCCGTGCCGCGCAGGCCGATCACGTTCCACTCGTCGTCCAGCGTCGCAGCGTCGATCGGCGTCACGAAGATGTGGTGGCCCAGGTCTTTGCGCAGCTCGCCGCGCTCATCGACGATGAACCCTCCGTTATGCGTATAGCTGGCATGTCGAATGCCACTACCATAGCTCCAGCGGCCGCTGAGCTCGAAGCCATGCGGCTGCTTCTGGGCCCGCCCGTTCGGTGCACCGGCGCCGGCGACGATCGGCACACCGCGACTGAATATCCGTGAGACTGCGTGATCGCTCAGGTACACGCCGGCGAGGCCCGCCGCGAAGGCGCAGGTCGTGAGCACCCAGCCCGTCGAACCGTCGGCACGTGACACTTCGGCGAACGTCTCGAGTGTCTCGCGCGGCGAGGCTTCGAGCCCGCCGAGCTCCCTGGGTGTCATGAGGCCGAACAGGTTGGCCGTTTTGAGCGCGTCCACGGCGCCATCGCACAACCGACCTTCGCGTTCGTGCGTCACCGATTGCGCCGAGAAGAACGCCGCGCTGCTGCGAGCTGCAGCGACCGGAGCCTCGGACGTTCGCAGATCGTCACGCGCGCTGGTGTCGTGCGCTGGCATGCAGAGACTGCACGTTAGTCTCCGAGGCTTGCAAGTCAAGCTTGCTCACGGGTGACGTCAACGCATCTGTAGCGAGTGGGTTCTTTCCGGCCAACGCGCCCTCCCATGCGTAAGGTTGGAAACGGATGAACGCCGATTGGTGATGGAATGGTTGGGCGGCTTCCGCGCGAACGGCGTCCGAGTGCGCGGGGTCCCGGCGTCCGTACGTGTACGCCGTCACCGAGCGCGTGTCGCGCCAGAGCGAGAACGTGGAGACGAAGGGCGGTGCACCGAGTCCGGTGCCCCAGATCAGCCCCTCGGCTTCGTTCGCGCTGGCCTCTGCGCGCGCGCTGACACGAAGGAAGCGCGCGGCTTGACTGATGCGCAGCCGGCCGAGTGTGAGCGACGCAACGGGACCTTCGCTGTCGGTCGCGCGCGCGGTGGGCGTATCGGTCGGTAGGCCCGGCCAAGAACCGTACGCGCGCAAAGGCTTGAGGCGCGCGCGCCAGCCACTGCTCAAGATGCGCGCGAGTGGATGGCCTTCGAGAAAGCGATCGAGCGCGGCGTCATCGTCCCAGAGAGCTACGAGCCCGAACCGCCCGGTCGGTAGCTTCGCCGCTCCGAGCGGCGACGCCACACCGAGGTTTGCCTGGCGCAGCCCCGGAAGCTCGCCCGCGTTGGGAGTCTTGCGTAGCGCTCCGAGCGCCGTCAGCAGGCCGACATCTGCGAAGTGAACTGATCCGATCATGGCTTCCCTCCTGGCCGTGTACTCGCTAGTATACTGATCAGTACACTGGTGAGTACAGAACCTGGCCGGAAATGCCCATCTCCTCGAGAACACGAGAAAAAACGTCACTTGCGGCGGTCCGCGACCGGCTCGAGGCAGTCGCCGAGCGTGCGTTCGCCGACCGCGGCTACGCGGCGACCACGATCGACGAGATCGTGGCCGCGGCCGGCGTCAGCAAGCCGGCGTTCTATCGTCACTTCGAGTCGAAGAAGGCCCTGCACATGGCGCTGCTCGAGCGGCACCGCGATCAGCTGGCAGCAGCTGCGCTGGCGCACGTCGAATCGCGCAAGGCCGACGTCGAGGCGATGATCGACGCCTGGTTCGCCTACGTCCAGAGCCATCCGTACACCTGGCGGCTACTGTTCCGCGACACCACGCACGATCCCGACGTCGAAGCGCTGCATCGCGAGCTGCAGCGCCGTCAGCGCGACGCCGACGTCGCGTTGCTGCGGCGCCTGCCACACATCCCCGCGGCAGAGCTCGAGCCGCTCGGCGAGCTGATTCGCAGCAGCCTGACCGGCCTCGCGTTATGGTGGCTCGAGCATCCCGAGACCCCGCGCGCCGTGCTGGTGTCCGCCATGCTGCGCGTCCTGCGCGGGATCGGATCGAAGTAGCCCCGTTCAGCTCCAGTTCGGAAGGTCGAACGAATCCAGCTCGCCCAGTCGCACCTGGACCTCAGGCAGGCTGGGCGCAGAACCGCGGCGCCCTGTGATCGACACCGCAGTCGGGCTGCCACCCGGTTCGCCGCCGCAAGCTGCAAGCACGATCGCGCAGGCGAACACGACGCAGAGCCGGGTTTCGCAGGTCATGCTGTCGATCGTACGCAGCAGCTCGCAGCGACGCTAGATCGCGCTCAGTCTTTGGGCGGAGGTGGTGCGCCGTATTCGGGGATCGGTGCACCGTACACCGGAGCAGGCATACCGCCGCGACCGCCGGTGCCCGCGACACCCGGGTCGGGGATCCCCGCATCGTCTTCGGGTTGGATCCCGGCGTCGGGGCGCTTCGGCGGCGGCGCAGGCTGGCCTGCCAGCGGTGCGCCGTACACGGGCGCGCCGTACACGGGTGAGGGTGCGCCGTAGACAGGCGAGCCGATCCCTCCGTCCTGTGCCGGGGCGCCTCTGCCAGCTGCAGGCTGTGCGCCCCTGCCGGCTGCCGGAGAACCCGCAGCTGGTGGCTGCACCGCCTGGTTGCCTGCGAGCGGCGCGCCGTACACGGGCACCGCGACCAGCTCCGGCTCGCCGCACGCGAGCAGGCCCGTCGTGCCGACCGCAGCAGCCGCCGCCATGGCCAGACGTTGTGCACGGCTCGCGCCACTCGGGATCGGTAATCTTGCACGCGGGGCAGCCGGCGCGAGCTCGCTCAGACAAAATGGGCACACGCGCTCGCTCACGAACACATGCCGCTCGCAACCTTCGCAGACTCTCAGGGCTTTCATCGGACATCCTCGGGGGCGGGGTTGATGCTAGCAGCCGTCAGCCGCGGGATCGGTTCGACGACCAGCTCGAAGCGGCCGTGATCGAAGGGTTCGCCAGGCGCGGCGTCGACGCGCACGAGCCGTTCGCGCTGGCCCCGCGCCTCGAACTCGAGCGCGCGGTGGTGGCAGTAGGGGTTGTTGCCCGGCTTGCCGAAGAAGACGTCGCTGGTCCACGTGCAGCCCGCGCGACAGACATCCGCGTAGTAGCAGCCGCGGCAATAGCCCCACAGATCCTCGACCGTGCGATCGCGCGTGTAGCGCAGCGGTGCCGCGCGCTCCCAGATGTCCTGCAGCGACGCGTCCTGCACGTTGCCGCCGGCCCAGGCTGCGGTCGGCAGCGACGGACAGCCCTTGATCGTTCCGTCCGCCTCGATGCCGAGCGTGAGCTGTCCCGCCATGCACGAGCCCGCGTGGCCCGAAGGGTTGTAGCCGCGCAGCGCCGTCTCGTGCGGACCGAAGTAGCCGAGGTTGTTGCCCGGCAGGAGCCGCACGCGCAGCTCCTTGCAGCGATCAGCGAGCGTTCGCATCAGCGGAAACAGCGACAGCAGATCGTACGGCTGCAACAGCACCTCGGGCTCGTCCGCTGCGCGACCCATCGGCACCGTCAGCTGACACTGCCAGCTGTGTGCGCCGCGTGCGGCGAACAGCTCCAGCAGCTCGGGCAGCTCCGGCATGCTCAAGCGATTGATCTGGGTGTTGACGGTGACCGGGATACCCGCCGCTTGCAGGTGCGCCAGCGCCGCGAGCGCGGCCGCGTGAGATCCCGCGACGCCGCGCAGCCGATCGTGCGTACGCTCGAGACCATCGAGCGAGATGCTGACGCCCGCGAGACCGGCCGCCTTCGCGGCGCGCGCGAGCTCCGCGTCGATGCCGCGCCCGCCGCTCGTCATCGTGGGTGTCATGCCGTGCGCGACGATCGCGCGCACGATCTCGAGCCAATCCTCGCGCAGGTACGCCTCGCCGCCGATCAGCGTCACCTCGCGCACGCCGAGCTCCGCCATCTGCCGCACCAGGTCGATGCACGCCTCGGTCGAGAGCTCCTCGGGCCGCGCCTTGCCTGCGCGCGAACCGCAATGCCGGCAGGCCAAGTCGCAGGCCAGCGTGATCTCCCAGACCGCATAGATCGGCCGCACCTGATCCACCGCGCGCGCAGCCGGAGCCAGCGGCAGTTGGCGACGCGCTGCGGGGGCTCGAGGGGCCAGCGGCAGGGTTCGCGGCCGGGCCTGCGACAGCAACTGTGCGCGCTCACTCGAATTTAACGGATCGATCTTCATTCGCTGCTCGGCGCGACTGTGCCAGAGTGTGCCGGCGCAGGCGCTTCACGCGTTAGTACCGCAAGTGCTGTGCCAAGGCTCGCTTGATCCTGCTCCTCTACAGATGTAGAGGATCGGGATGCCCTATGCAGTCGCAATCGCTGGTGACGGCCCCGATCTCGCCGCCGATCTCTACTTGCCCCCGCGCGTGCAGGAGCCGGTGCCGGCGGTGGTCACGGGTTCCGGGTTCGCCGGGGTGAAAGAGATGTTGTTGCCGTTGTTCGGCAAGGCACTCGCGGATGCGGGCATCGCCATGCTCGCGATCGACTATGCGGGCTTCGGCGCCAGCGCGGGTGAACCGCGTCAGGATCTGGATCCACGGGCGCAGATCCACGACCTCCGTCGCGGCCTGGATTTTCTCTGCCGGGACCGGCGCATCGACGCCAGCAAGCTCGGAGTCTTCGGGCCGAGCATGTGCGGCGCGCATGCGCTCGTGATCGCGGGCACGGATCCGCGCGTGCGCGCGGCGGTCTCGATCGTGCCATTCGTGCGAGCGCCCAAGTCACCGCCCAGCCGCAAGCTCGCGTATGACCTCGCCCTGGATGCGCTGCGCCGGGTGCTGTTTCTGCCCTCGCGCCGCATCCCTGTCGCGGGCCCTCCGAATAGTCATGCGGTCATGACCACCGATGGTGCGCTAGACTGGCTGCAGAACATGGCCGCGAGCGCGCCGAACTTTTCGAACGAGATCACGCTGCGCTCGCTGGCGCGCGTCGCCGGCTATCGGCCGATGCGCTGGGTGGGGCGGCAAGGCATCAAGGTGCCACTGCGGACCATCCTTTCGACGTCCGACTCGATCACGCCCGCAGCCCTCGCCAGGCAGGAGCTGCGCGACGTGGACCAGGACATCGTGGAGTTTCCGGGCTCGCACTTCGAGCTGTTCGACGAACACCTGGCCGGCGTGCTGCGCCTGACGGTCGAGTGGTTCGTGCGGCACCTCTCGGTCTCGCAGTCGCGGCAGCCGAGTCAGCTGCGAAGCTCACAGTGAGCGCCGGCGCCCGGGATCGCCGCGTTCGCATCGCCGAGGCGGCCCTCGAGGTGCTGGCCCGCGAGGGATCGCGCGGCCTCACCCATCGCGCGGTCGATCGCGAGCTCGCGCTGCCGAACGGATCGACGTCGTATTACTACTCCACGCGCTCCGCGTTGCTGCTCGCAGCGGCGCAGCGGCTGGCAGCGCTCGACATCGCCGACGTCGAAGCCAGCGCGAACAGCATCGAAGGGGTCGCGGCCTTGCTCGAACGCTGGCTCCAGCCCGCCCAGCGCACCCGCGCATTGGCGCGGATCGAGTTGCTGCTGACGGCGGCGCGCGAACCCGCCTTCTCTTTCATGCGCGACGCGCGCGCCAAGTTCATCGCGCATGCCGCCCGCGGGCGTAGATCTGCCGAGGCGCGGGCCGCCGCCACGGCGCTGATCGCGCTGGCGGACGGCCTGCTGCTCCACGGCCTCGTCACCGGCAAGCTCAGCCGCAGCGAGCTCCGGCGCGCGCTCGCACAGTGGTCGGCGCGTCAGCGATAGCCCGCGTTTACACACACGCCTGCGCCACCCTTGGGGTGGCCGTCGTAGTCGACGAGCGTTTGCTTCTGCACGCACGTCATGCCGTTCGGGCACTCACCGTCTTCGCACAGCACCGCGCACCAGGCGAAGTTGCAGGTGGATCGAAAGCCAGGCAGTACGGGACAGCTTTCGTCGCTTTCGCAGAAGTCTGCGCATTGCTGTTGTTCGGGCCGTTTCGTATAGGCCGTACAGTTGGCGTTCAGGGTGGAACACTCTTCCGGCGATGCGCACGCGGCGTAAGCTGTTCGGTGGCACGATTCGTCGCACAGATCCTGCCATTCGGGCGCCATGGGGTCGCACTCTTCGTCGTCGCCTACGTCGCCGTCGCCACATTCTCCGCTCTCGCTGGCGGCGTCGGGCTGCCCGCGTGTTCGGCTTTCGTGGAACGCCGCGCCTGGCGTGGATTTACACCCCAAAATCAAGCTGCCCGCGACGATCGCGATCCATTCCAGTCCGCGCATGAAAGACCTCCAGTCGGGTGAGACTGCATGTCCTCAACGCGGTCGGCCTTCACTCAGATCGATATCTTCGTGCACAATGTGGAACACGAAGTCCAACAGTGGATGGTCGGCGGCGACCCAGCGCGCGTATGCCGAGTCGATCTCGAACATCATGATGCGGTGCGGCAGGTCGCCCGCGTGTCGCAGCGGGACGTAGCCGAGCCCCGGATAGACGTCCTGGAATAGTAGGCGATCGTACTGGCGATCGATGGGTGAGCGGCCCGCGACCACCATCCATTCGACGTGCATGTCGCGACACAGCAGGAAGAAGGCCTTGAACAGCGCATGTTTGACCTGCATGCCGAGCCGGCCATGCGCCACGCCGAGGCGCGTGGCCTCGGCCAACCTGCGCGTGCGCAGCCATTCAGGCAACTCGAGCGATCGTTCGAGGGCCAGCGGCGCGAAGCCGTTGGTCTGAATGCGCATGGTCCCGAGCGGCGATCGGTCCTGCTTGTCCTCGGCCAGCAGCACGCAGACGCCGGGTGCGAGGTCCAGCGGCTCGGGTGTCGCGAGCGTCTGCGCCAGCTCGGGCACGTGGCGCTGGTAGGCGGCGTGCCGAATGCGCACGGCATTCTGCAGGTCGCGCAGGTCGCGCACCCTGGCGATCGTGAAGGGCAGGCTCTCGTGTCGCATGCGCCGTACGATCAGTACGTGCCAGCTTGCCCGGCGGTTTCGATCTACTGCATGCGGATCGCCTTCTTGACGTCGGAGAGCACGTCCGGGTAGCGCCCGAGCATCTCCTTGCAGCGCTCGACCGGGAACCTCCTCGTGTAGCGCTTGACCGTCTCGCAAGACTTGGTCGTGGGGTCCGTGTCGGCGCAGAGCTTGGCCTGCAGCGTATCGCAGCTCAGGTCGCGCTTGGCGAGCGTCTGCAAGGAGTGGTCGACGTTGTTCAGTGCGAGCTGACACGCGTCGTCCGTGAGCAAGTCGACCGTGGACTTGATGGAGATGCAGGTCGTGGAGAGCTCGTTGGCCGTCTGACCACACAGGCGAGCCTTGAAGTCCTCGCAGGGTTGGGTGCTCACCGGTATCGCGCGGCCTGGCTGCCCGCAGCCGGCACCGGCGAGCCCCAACAGCAGGGCGCCGAGGGCGGCGACGCCGACGGTTTGGGTCACGGAGGCATCCTCACGGCACATGAGCGCACCAACCTGCTGGCGGCGGGCGCTATTCCCGCCTGTCCGAAGAGGTGTCGACCGCCTTTGGATTCGACAGAACCCCCGCAGCATGCGAGAAACTGTCGTCGATCGCGCATGCGGACCCGACAGTACAAGGCCGGATCGACCGCCGAGGTGGTTCGCCGCCGCATCCACCACATGATCGAGACGGGCGAGCTCAAGCCCGGCGACAAACTGCCGGCCGAGCGCGAGCTGGCGGGCCACTTCAAGGTCAGTCGCGCCAGCTTGCGCGCCGCGCTCCACTCGATCGCGGGCATGGGCCTGCTGCAGTTTCGTCATGGCTCGGGCACCTATATCACGGACGGCCCCCCAGTCCTGGACGAGGGCCCCCTCTCGCTCCTGGCGCGCCTACACGGCTTCAGCGACGACGAAATGTTCGAAGCGCGGCGACAACTGGAAGTAGGCGTGGCCGCCCTGGCCGCCGAACGAGCCACCGCCGAGGACCTGGCCCAGCTGCGCACCTGCATCGAAGGCATGGCAGCCGCGCTCGACAACCCCCGCAAATACCTCGTCCACGACATGGACTTCCACCGCGCGGTGGCCGTCGCATCAAAGAACCCGATCCTGGGCTCGCTGGTCGAAATGGTCTCGGCCGCCCTCTTCAAGCAACGCAGCCGCACAGTAGCGCAAGCCCGAGACCTCGCTGGTTCATTGACCATGCACCGCCGCATCGCCAAGGCCATCGAGTCGCACGATGGCGCACGCGCGAGAGACGCAATGAACCAGCACCTCTTGCAAGCGCAGCGAGCCCGCAAGCTGGAGCAAGCCACGCCGAGCAAGCGCAGCCGAAAGGCCGCGCGTTAGCAGTCGAGGCTTCTGGTAGCCCGGATCAACGTTGGTCACAGTTCCGGGCCGACGCCTCCCGCCGCTTGCCCTGGACATGGGCGCGGCCAAAATCCCACTCGGCCAGGAGCGCGTTATGCGAGCGGCAGAGCAGCTGCAAATTCTCCACCGTCGGCAGTCCACCGAGGGCGAACGGATCCTCGTGATGCAGCTCGATATGATCGTGAGCCCCGCAGCGGCGCCCGTCGGAGCTGACGAAGGTGCATTGCCCGCCGTCACGCGAGTACACCTCGCGAACCACTGCGCGCGGGACGTAGCGCGACCACGGCTTCGCCTTGCGCCCCGCCTCCGGTGCAGCGGAACGCGGCTTCTCGGTCTGAGCAAAGCGCCGCTTCACCTGCTGTGAGATCAGCAGATCGGCCGCGCGCTCGACGATCGCGCACAGATCGCCATCGGGTACCTGGTGCCGCATGAGGTCCTTGAGCTGCTGCAGCTTGTCGTGCAGCACCTGTGTCGCCGTAAACTGCACCTTGTATCGGCCCGGGCTCAGCGGAGTTGTCAGTTGTGCAGACGATTCCAGTCGAAGCTCCGGAACAGGTACGTCTGCAGTTGCGGGTTTGGCGGCCGGTTGCGGTTCCACGCGTGCTGAGGGCCGAGCCGCCGGCAACTTACGCACGACACTCGGCACATCCGGCTAGGGCGCGAGTTCTGCAACGAGCGTCTCCACCTCGCGCTTGCTCTTCGCCCTGGCGCGCTCCAGGACCTCGACGTGATTCGACTGCGTCAAGTGCGGCGCCAGCAGTTTGATCGCAGTCAGATGCAACTCATCTGCAGAACCAACGAAAAGTCGCGCGCCACCTTCGCGGCGCGCAAGCGCACGTACGCCTCGTTCGGCGACATATGCAGCGCCTCGACGGCGTACTCGAACATCGAAGAAAACGCCTGCTCGCGAAACAACCCGCGCACCTCGACCTCCCCGAGATGCACCAACAGCCGTGCAGTGAGGGCGCGATCTTGTTGCACCAACCGATGCAGCCCGGCCATCAGCGCCACATCGTTCAACCGAGCAACAGCCGCGGTATCCCAATTATTGTGTCCCATACCCACCCCTTGAATGACACAAGTTCTATAGCATGGGCATTCACACGTCCCCCGAGCGCCCTCACGTGCCGAGCACTCGAGCTCGACCGAAAGAATTCTCAAAATCGTCGACGAAAGCCGCCAGAACGTCACCGATTGCGCGGAAAGCGTGCTCGAATTGGCGGAGGAGGCAAGCCCGGGCGAATTCACGCTCAGGATCTGTCAAGGTCAATCGTCAGCTAACAGCGCGATTCTTCTGTTTCGCTCCGGACCAAGGATCACGCCTGATCTGATTCGATTTCACGCAACTCCCTCCGCCTCCGACCGACAAGCATCTGAAAGCTCAACGAACGGCAGAGTGATCCTCCCTCCAAGAACCCAAAGCTACGCCGCCACTAAAGCCAACTGACCGGGAGGCTGAGGGCCGGAGGCCCTCAGTGAGGCTCGCGGCAAGACCACGCCCGAGGCATCTCGCACAGCAATAACCAAAAACTTGGCGCTACGGCGCAATCGCGCTGCACGACGCCACCGGGCGCCGCGACCCCAACGAGCGGCACTTCGCCCTTCGCCCCCCTCGCCAGCCTGACCACGCGACCAGTTCGGCCGCGAGCTCGGATGCGTGCGCCTCGAGCCATGAGGTTCTACTCGCAGGGCACATTGATGGGCGCGAGCATCGAAGCGAGCAGTGGCGGACCGCAGACACGATCAGATACGTGGAGTCACAGATTCCTCGCCAGCCTGAGTACGTGAACGGTTTGGCCGCGAGCTCGGATGCGTGCGCCTCGAGCCTGACCTCGGCGGGAGCAGAATGGTGGATCTCAAGCCCGACGAGGTACGCGAGCCGCAGATTCCTTGCCAGCCCGACCGCGCAAACAGTTCGAGCCGCGAGCTCAGATGCGTGTTCACTGCCTCGACCGATGAAGTCCGCGGAGCTCTACTCCCAGCGCGCGTCGATTTGCTCGAACTTCGGCGCCAGCAGGTGGTGGAGCGCGAACGCGATCAAATATGCCGAGCTGCAGATGCCGAACAACACCCCGTACCCAGCCGCAACGTTCCCCGACGCCTCGAACCGATCGAGCAGCTTCCCCGCGTAGATCGGGAACGCGATCCCCCCAACCGACCCAGCCATCCCGCCCAGCCCAACCACCGACGCGACCGCCCGCTTCGGGAACATATCGGACACGCTCGTAAACAGGTTCGCCGACCACGCCTGGTGCGCGGCTCCCGCCAACCCGATCAGCATTACCGCCCCCCAGTCGCTCGCCCTCCCAACGCTCAACACCGGCAACACCAAACACGCGAACAGCAACATCCCAGTCTTGCGCGCGCGACTCACACTCTGCCCCCGCCGCACCCAGTGACCCGTCAGCCAGCCGCCTGCGATGCTCAGGATCGTGACGATGGTGTAGATCGACACCAGGTGCAGCCAGCTGCTCTTCAGGTCGAGCGCGCGCGTCTTCTTGAAGTAGTCGGGCAGCCAGATCAGAAAGAACCACCACACCGGGTCGGTCAGGAACTTGGCGAGGATGAAGGCCCACGCCGCTCGCAGCTGCAGCAGCTTGCCCCAGCCGACCTGACCTTGCTCGGGCGCCTCGACATCAGCGCGGATGTGCGCGAGCTCGCGTGGCGCGGCCACTCGCTCGGGCGCGTCGTACAGCATCTGCCAGAACGCCAGCCACACGAACCCCGCGACGCCTGCGACCAGGAAGGGCAAGTGCCAGCCGCCCGCAGCGGCCAGCCACGGGATGGTCGCCGGCGCGATGATCGCCCCGACGTTGGCGCCCGAGTTGAACAGCGCCGTCGCGAATGCGCGCTCGCGGCGTGGAAACCAGACCGCGACGGCCTTGATCGCCGACGGGAAGTTGCCGCCTTCGCCCAGGCCGAGCGCGAGACGAGCCGCGGTGAAGCCCGCGACGCTGCTCACGGCTGCATGGAACATCGCCGCCAGGCTCCAGGCTGCGATCGAGACCCCGTAGCCGAGCTTCGTCCCGAAGCGATCGATGAACTTACCGAACACCAGCAAGCCCACCGCGTAGGCCGCCTGGAACGCCGCGTTCACCTGGCCGAACTCGGCGTTGCTCCAGTGCAGCTCGTCGTCGAGGATCGGCTTCAGCAGTGACAAGATCTGACGATCGATGTAGTTCACCGTCGTCGCGAAGAACAACAGGCTGCACACGAGCCAGCGATAGCGGCCTGCGCTCGAGCGGGGCACGGTGCCGGGCGCAGCGGTCGCTTCGAGCTCGTCGACGCGCGTGTCCATGTCAGAGCACCGGCCCCATCATCCAGGGCGCGAACTCGGCCTCGCCCAGGCCACTCTGCTCGCTCTTGGTGCTGCGGCCCGACGCCACCTGCAAGATCTCCTCGAAGATGCGCTGGCCGACCTCCGCGACCGATGTGCCATCCAGGATGACTCCACAGTCGATGTCCATGTCGTCTTCCATGCGCAGATAGAGCGGCGTGTTGCTGGCGAGCTTGATGGCTGGTGTGGGCTTGCAGCCGAGCACCGAGCCGCGGCCCGTGGTGAAGCAGACGATGTTCGCGCCACCGGCCACGAGGCCGGTGATCGACACGGGATCATGCCCCGGCGTATCCATGTACACGAAGCCCCTGGCAGTTACGCGCTCCGCGTATTCGAACACTTCGTTGAGCGGCGTGGTGCCGGCCTTGGCGATCCCACCGAGCGCCTTCTCCAGCACCGTGGTCAGGCCGCCCGCCTTGTTGCCGGGCGCAGGGTTGTTGTTCATGTCGGCGCCGTGCGCGGCCAGGTGCGCCTTCCACCACGCGATGCGCGCGAGCAGCTTCTGCGCCACCGCCTCGTCGCGCGCTCGCCGCACCAGCAGGTGCTCCGCGCCGTAGATCTCGGGCGTCTCGGCGAGCAGACCGGTGCCACCGTGACGCACCAGCTCGTCGATGGCCCAGCCGAGCGCGGGATTTGCGGTGATCCCGGAATTTCCATCCGAGCCGCCGCAGTTCGTCGCCACGACCAGCGCCGAAGCCGGTTGCCGCGAGCGGCGCGCTTCGTTCGCGCGCGGCAGCAGCCGACCGACCGCCGCGGCCGTGGCCTCGATGGCTTTGCGCACGCCACCGGCTTGCTGGATCGTGATCATCGGCGGTGCATCGCCCGTGAGGTTCGAGAGCGAGAGCTTGTGTCGCTCGATCAACGCGGGCGCCTGGTTCACCTCGCAGCCGAGCCCGACGACCACGTAGCCGGCCACGTTGGGGTGACGCGCATAGCCTGCGAGCACGCGCTCGAGCAGCCGGTGATCTTCGCCGTCGAGCACCTGTCCGCAGCCGGAGGTGTGCGTGAGCGCGATGACCCCGTCCACGTTCGGGTAGTCGCGCACGACGTCCTTGAACCGCTCGCGTGCGAATTGGCTCACGCTCGCCGAACAGTTGACGGTCGAGACGATCGCGACGTAGTTGCGCGTGCCGACCCGGCCATCTGCACGTGCAAAGCCGTCGAAGTAGCGCTGCTGCTCCGGTCCATAAAACGCTACCGGCCGCGCCTCGACTCCGGGTTCATACGTCCGCGTGCCGGATCCCACTTCGAGGTTGTGGACATGCACGTGCTCGCCGGCTTCGATCTCCGCCGTCGCGTAGCCGATGATCTGGCCATAGCGCCGCACCGGGCTGCCCGACGAGACTCGCCGTCGCGCGAGCTTGTGTCCCGCGCGGACGTCCTGCCGGACCAGGAGCGATGCACCGGCGGCGTGGATCAGCGCATTCGCCGCGAGGTTTTCCTTCGCGATGACCACGTCGTCGGTCGGGTGAAGAAGGATGGCCTGCTCGCGTTGCATCGCCCCTGCTCGACGGAGTGGTCCTACCACTTTGTCCGCCGAGCACAAGTGGTCAGACCACTGTTGACATCGCTGGGCACCGGCGATAGACGAGCGCGACGCCGTGAAGCAAGTCCCCTTGGGGACGCAGCTGAGGAAGTCCCCTTGGGGGACGGGGACAGACGTCGTGAGCAGCGCTGCTTTCAACCTGAGTGGACGCGTCGCGGTCGTAGTGGGTGGCACGTCCGGTATCGGCCGCACCCTGGCACTCGGCCTGGCTCGAGCCGGCGCAGACGTAGTCGCCACCGGCCGCCGCACGCAAGAAGTAGCCGAGGTGGCGAGCGAGATCGAACAGCTCGGCCAGCGGAGCCTGCGCGCAGCCTGCGACGTGCGCGCGCGTGATTCGCTCGAGCAGCTCCTCGAGCAGACGCTCGGTGCATTCGACAAGGTCGACATCCTGGTCAACTGCGCCGGCAAGACCAAGCGCACGCCGACGCTCGAGCTGAGCGAGGAAGAGTGGGGGGACATCCTCGACACCAACCTCACCGGCACGTTGCGCTGTTGTCAGGTGTTCGGTCGCGCGATGTTGCAGCGCGGCTACGGGCGCATCATCAACATCGCCTCGCTCGGCAGCTTCGTGGCGCTGCACGAGGTCGCCGCGTATTGCGCCAGCAAGGCGGCCGTGGCTTCGTTGACCAAGTCGCTCGCGGTCGAGTGGGGTGCGCGCGGGGTGAACGTCAACGCCATCGCACCAGGCGTGTTCCGCACGTCGCTCAACCAGGCGCTGCTCGACGGGACCGATCGAGGCCGCGAGTTCTTGCTGCGCACGCCGCTCAAGCGCTTCGGCAACATCGAAGAGCTGTCGGCGGCTTGCGTGTTCCTCGCCTGCGAAGCCAGCAGCTTCGTCAACGGCGAGGTGCTGGCCGTGGATGGAGGGTTCCTCGCGAGCGGAGTGAACCAATGAGGGCGCGCTCGTTCATCGACGACGACTTCTTGCTCGAGTCCGACGTCGCGCTCGAGCTGTACCACTCGGTCGCCGCGCGGCTGCCGATCATCGACTACCACTGCCACTTGCCGCCCGAGCAGATTGCGAGCAACCACCGCTTCGCCAACATCACCGAGCTCTGGCTTCACGGCGATCACTACAAGTGGCGCGCGATGCGCACCGACGGCGTGCCCGAGCGCTTCTGTACCGGCGACGCGAGTGACCAGGAGAAATTCGAGGCCTGGGCCAAGACCGTGCCGTCCTGCCTGCGCAATCCGCTCTACCACTGGACGCACATGGAGCTCGCGAATCCGTTCGGGATCCGCGATCGGCTGCTGGATGCATCGAGTGCGCGCGACCTCTACGAGCGTCTCAACGCGCGTCTCGGCGAGGACGCGTTCCGCACCCAGGGCTTGCTGCGGCACTTCCGTGTGGCTGTCGTCTGCACGACCGACGATCCAACCGATTCACTCGTGCACCACGCGGCGTACGCCCGCGTCCAGCAGCCGGGGGCGCTGCGCTTGTACCCGACCTGGCGGCCCGACCGCGCGCTCGCGGTCGAAGACGTGACGGCGTGGAACGCCTGGATCGACAAGCTCGAGGCCGCGGCCGACGTCGCGATCCACGACTACGAGCGCTTTTGGTCGGCGCTCGAGCTACGGCATGCGTCCTTCCACGACCACGGTTGTCGCCTGTCCGACCACGGCGTCGAGACCATCTACGCCGAGCCCTGCAGCGACGCGGAAGCGGCCGCGATCTTTGCCAAGCTGCGCGGCGGCCAGCCAGCATCCAGAGAAGAAACGCTCAAGTACAAGTCGGCGCTGCTCCACCGCTTCGCCATCATGGACCACGCGCGCGGCTGGGTGCAGCAGTTTCACCTGGGCGCGATGCGCAACAACAACACGCGCATGCTGCGCCGATTGGGTCCCGACACGGGCTTCGATTCGATCGGCGACTGGCCGCTCGCCCAGCCGCTCGCGCGCTTCCTCGACCGCCTCGACAGCAGCGAACAGCTCGCGCGGACCATCCTCTACAACCTGAACCCGCGCGACAACGAAGTGCTGGCCACGATGCTCGGCAACTTCCAGGACGGCTCGGTGCCCGGCAAGCTGCAGTTCGGCAGCGCGTGGTGGTTCCTCGACCAGCTCGACGGTATGCGCAAGCAGATCGATGCGCTGTCCAACATGGGCCTGCTCGCGCGCTTCGTCGGCATGCTGACCGACTCGCGGAGCTTCCTCTCGTACTCGCGCCACGAGTACTTTCGCCGGTTGTTGTGCAACATGCTCGGCGAGGACGTGCGGCGGGGCCTCGTGCCGCACGATCGCGGGCTGCTGAGCGGCTTGGTGCGTAACGTCTGCTTCGCCAACGCCCAGCGCTACTTCCCGTTCGCGCACACGCCGGGCAGCGACGCATGACCGCCCTCTCGCTGAAAGCAGCGTCGGCCTGCCGCTTCGACGCACTGAGCCTGGGCGAAGTGATGTTGCGCTTCGACCCGGGCGAGCTTCGCATCCACACCGCGCGCTCGTTTCGTGTGTTCGAGGGCGGCGGTGAGTACAACGTCGCCCGCGGCTTGCGGCGCTGCTTCGGGCTGCGCACGGCGATCGTCACGGCCCTGGTCGACAACGCCATCGGTCGGTTGGTGGAAGATCTGATGTTGCAGGGCGGCGTCGATCTCTCGTACTTGCGCTGGGTTGCGTGTGATGGCGCCGGGCGTCAGGTGCGCAACGGGCTGAACTTCGTCGAGCGCGGCTTCGGTGCGCGTGCAGCCCTCGGCTGCTCCGATCGCGGGCACACGGCGACCGCCCAGCTCGAACCCGGCAGCATCGACTGGGATGAGATCTTCGGCCGCGGCGTGCGCTGGTTCCACACGGGTGGCGTGTTCGCCGCGCTGTCGCAGACCACAGCCGCGGTCGCGCGCGAAGCCATGCAGTCGGCCCAGCGGCACGACACGCGCGTGTCGTACGATCTCAACTACCGCGAGTCACTCTGGCGCAACGCGGGAGCGCGAGCGCAGGACGTGAATCGCGCGCTGCTCTCGCACGTGGACGTGCTGTTCGGCAACGAAGGCGACTTCTCCGCCGCGCTGGGCTTCGCGGTGGAAGGCGGCGATCGGCGCAGCATGCTGCGCGCAGTGCACGAGGCCTATCCGCGTCTCGGAACGATCGTGCTGCGCAGCTCGGGTGCTGGCCACGGCCGCGGTTGGTGCGCCCTCGCGTACGCCGACGGCGAGTTCTACGAAGCCGCGGCGCGCGACGTCGAGATCCTGGATCGCGTCGGAGGCGGCGACTCGTTCGCGTCCGGGTTTCTGTACGGCGTGTTGAACGCCAAAGGTCCGGCCTGGGCGCTCGAGTGCGGCCTCGCACACGGCGCGCTGGCCATGTCGACCCCCGGAGACACCAGCATGGCATCGCTCGACGAGGTCCTGCGCGCCATGCGCGGCATCGGCCTGGGGGTGGGCAGATGACGCGTTCGGAGATCTGCGGGCGCATTCGGGACATCGGAGTCGTCCCCGTGGTGCGGCTCAGCAGCGCGCGCCTCGCGCTGCACGCGGCCACCGCACTGGCGGCAGGCGGCATTTCGGTCGTCGAGATCACGCTCACCGTTCCGGACGCCATCGGCGTCATCCGCGAGCTCAGCGCGCGCTTCGCTGGCAGCGTGCTGGTCGGCGCGGGCACGGTCACCTCCGGCGACGAGGCGCGGGCCGCCATCCAGGCGGGCGCGCAGTTCATCGTGAGCCCCGGCTTCGACCCGCAGATCATCCAGGTGGCGCACGCGCAGGACGTGCCCGCGATGCCGGGCGTACTGACGCCGACCGAGATCATGGCTGCGATCCGGGCAGGCGCCGACTGGGTGAAGATCTTTCCCTGCTCCGCGCTGGGTGGCCCGAAATATCTGCGCGCGCTGCGCGGGCCGTTCCCGAAGCTGCAAGCGATGCCCACCGGAGGCGTGAACCTGTCCACCGCGGCCGAGTACATCGCGGCGGGCGCAGTCGCCCTGGGCGTGGGCGGCGAGCTCGTCGACGACGCGGAGTTGGCAGCCGGTGAATACGCGCGCCTGCGCGAGCGCGCACTTGCGTTCGTGACAACCGTCCGTGGGGAGCGATCGAAAACCCCAGCTCCCGACATCACCACAAACCCGGGGCGCGAGCCCGAGGTAGCTGTCCGAACCCCTTCGCGAGGAGCGTGATCATGGGTGTAGATCGACTTGCACGAGCGCAGTGTGTCGCGGCGTTCTTGGTCGCCGCGCTGGGCTGCGGGGGCTCAAACGAGCCATCCGTGTCCAGCGGCAATACGGCTGCAGCGGGCAGCGGCACCGGCATGAGCGCCACCAATTCGGGCAAGCCGGACATGGGCTCACCGGCCGGTAGCAAATCGATGAGCTCGGACAGCTCGTCGGGAGCGGCCGGCAAGTCGACCTCGTCTGGATCCGGGACTGGCGGCAGCATGATGTCCTCGAGCGGCGGCGGAAGCGGCGGAAAGAGCACGAGCTCGAGCGGCGGCGGATCCGGTGGCGCGGGCAGCGGAGCGAGCACGTCCGGGACGGGCGGCAGCATGACGAGCAGCAGTGGCGGTGGTGGTGGCGGTGGCAGCGGCGGCTCCTCGAGTAGCTCGAGCGGCATGTTCTCGCCGCTCTGTGACGCCGTGCCGCCGACGGCTGCAGGCGGGGCGCCGAACAAAGGCGGCGCGTGCACGGATAGCGATCCCCAGCTCTGTTACAAGACCTGCGGGCCGCAGAGCATCGGCTTCAAGTCGGAGACGTGCACGAACGGCGCGTACGCGGAGATGACCGGCTGCAGCTTCCCGGACGCCGACTACTCGTGCTTCAAGATCCCCATGATGCAGGACGCCAGCTGCCCGACCATGACGCCGCAAGCCGGGATGGCGTGCGAGGTCGCGGCATGCACGCTGTGCGCCGTCAACATGATGTACCTCGACTCGAGCGGAGCCGCGAAGACGGGCTACTGCGTGTGTCCGATGGCCGGTGCTTCGGGCATGCGCAAGTGGAGCTGCGCGAGCACGACGGCGTGGCCGTGCCCGACCGGCCGCGGGTGCTGATCGAGATGTCCTGCCGCTCCTGGCTGCTGCGCATGGCTGCTCGCGCCGTGTTGTTCCTCGGCGCGAGCGGCTGCGTGGCGGGCGAGGAGATCGCCGCCATCGAGTACCTGTGCGAGACGGCGCCGGAGGCCACCGGCGGCGCGGGATCCAGCTCGTGCGGTGCGGGCGATCCCAACCTCCCGCCCGAGCCCACGCTGCCGACCGAGGTGTGTCAGACGCTGACGGCGACCAAGTCCGCGCCCGACGAGGACGACCTCGACACCGAGCGCATCCAGGCCGCGTTCAACGCCTGCAAGGGCAAGGTCGTGAAGCTGGTGAGCGAAGGGTCCAACAACGCCTTCGTCGCGGCGCACCTGGCGCTCGACAGCACCACGCTCTGGATCGACCGGGACACCACGCTGTACGCCTCGCGCAACGCCGAACTCTACCAGGCCACCGGGAGCTGTGGCGTGCCCGGCATCAACGACTCGGGCGCCTGCAAGGACTTCATCACGGTCAGCGGCGCGAGCCCGGCGATCGTCGGCGACGGCGCGATCGACGGCCAGGCGGGAGAGCCACTGGTCGGTCACGACTACTCGTGGTGGCAACTGTCGAACGCGCTGCGGGAGATCAACGGCAGCATCGGCAACCCGACGATGATCAACCTGGCCTCGAAGACCACGGGCTTCGTGCTGTACCGCATCCACCTGCACAATGCGCCCAAGTTCCACGTCAAGCTGACGTCGGTGCCGGCCGACGGCACGTGCACGACTCCGGGTGAAGGCTTCATCGTCTGGGGCGTCACGGTGCTCACGCCTTCGCGCTGGCTGAACAGTCAGGGTCTGGTCATGACCCCGCACCTGGCGCGCAACACGGACGGCATCGATCCCGGCACCACGGACAACGCCTACTGCGGGGTGATGGCCTGCAACACGATCAGCACCGGTGACGATCAGATCGCGATCAAGGGCGGCCACTGGGTCTCGGATCTGATCATCGCGCACAATCGCTTCGGGACCGGTCACGGCATGTCGATCGGCAGTGAGACTTACGGCGAGTACACGTCGCCCGATGGCATGAAGCATCGCGGTGTGGAGCACGTGATGATCTACGACCTCACGATCGACGCCGACTCGCGTCCGGTCGGCGAAGGCTCGAGTCCTGCGGACTCCAACGGCTTGCGAATCAAGTCCGACGCCAGCCGTGGAGGCCTGGTCGACGACATCACGTTTCGCGACGTGTGCATGCGCGACGTGGCGAACGCGATCCTGGTCAGCACGGCGTACAACCCGTTGTTCGCCGGCAAGTTCCTGCCGGAGTTCAGGCGCCTGCAGTTTCAAAACGTGCGCCACGTGACGTGCATGGGCACGCGGCAGCCCGTGGTCACGCTCGAAGGTTGGAACGAGACGCTGCCTGCAGGACCGATCACGCTCGACAACGTGGTCGTGGACAACATCGGCCCGCAAGCGGTGGCCGCCGAGTACGCGGACGTCGTACTGGGCCCAGGTCCGGTGAACTTC
This sequence comes from Polyangiales bacterium, assembly GCA_035274465.1. Classification (GTDB taxonomy): domain Bacteria; phylum Myxococcota_A; class Polyangia; order Polyangiales; family JAFGIB01; genus JADGRF01. The sequence goes on along the minus strand of DATEOF010000190.1, from coordinate 12,015 downwards.
ATGCCGGCTGGACACAACGTGACGGTGCGCGACGAGATCCAGGGCGGCGGCGCGCCGCGCGCGTGCACCTTCACGAAGCTGCCGTCTCCCGAGGAGCCGCCGCATTGGCTGCGTTGACTGTATGCGTAGAGCCGCGCTGATCTTGTCGTCGTACGTGCTGTGGAGCTGCTCGAACGCCGCGCCTGCAGCGGACGGTCAGTGCAAAGCGGACACCGAGGGCGGGCTGCAGTGCGGCGACGCCTACACCGGTTTCCTCTGCACGGGCAGCGCGCGTCCCGACGACGCGCCTCGCTACGTCGAGGGCGTGCCTCAGGGGATCGTCTGCGCCGACAGCGGCGCGCGCAACGCGGACGGTCAGCAGGGCTATTGCTGCACTGAGCGCAACACCGCCTGTGCGTACGATCCAGTCGCGATCTGCGACGAGGGCTACTACGGCTTCGAGTGTCGCGGCGCGAACCGACCGGACGCGCTCCACGCCGCCCTCAGCTGCGGCAACGGTGTGCGGCGCGGCGAGCTAATCGACTACTGCTGCACCGCCACGGAGCAGGCCCCGGGCTGCCTGCAGACGGACAGCGTGAAGTGTTCGACGCGCCTGATGGGCTTCAGTTGCCGCGGTGACAGCTTGCCGCGAGGCGAGCAGCTGGGAGCGAACAAGAGCCGCACGGATTTCTATCGCTTGCTGTGCTCCATGCCGGAGCCCGCGCCCAACCCTGACTACAAGAACTATTGCTGCTACCCGCCTGCACCGTTGCCGGAGCGAGGCTCGTGCGTCTCGCACACCGAGGTCCCCGACTGCAAGTCCGGGCGCTTCGGCTTCGCTTGCTACGGACCGGACAGGCCGGAAGACAGCTACTTGCCCATGCGCTGCCCCGAGTCCGGCAGCGCGGGCCTGAGCGCGGAAGGCTATCCGGCCACGCTCTACTGCTGCGACTTTCAATAGAGGTTCGGAGGATTGCTGGATGTTCGTCGCGACCGACAAGCCATTCATCGCCATCGGTGCCCTCGTGCTCATGCTCGCAGGGAGCGGCCGAGCGCAAGAGCCAGCCGCGGCGCAACCGGCCGCCGAACCCCCGCCTGCGGCCGAGCCCGCGCCCGAAAGCGACGCTCCCGCCGAGCAAGTGCAGCCTCCACCTCCCGTCGTAGCGCCCCCGGTCCTGCCGCCACCAGCTGCACCTCCACCCGCACCACCGGCAGAAACCCCGCGCTCGTGGTTCGCGCGCTCCCCGCTGCGGCTCGAGGTCGGCGAGGGCGAGCAGCGCTGGTCCTTCACGTTCTACGGCTTCGTCGAAGCTGACATCATCTTCGACACCACGCGCAGCTACGACGACGCCATCGGCTCGAGCCTCGTCGCGCGCTCGGATACCTACGACGGGACGGTCGGTCGCAGCCAGTTCTCGGTGCGCAACACGCGCCTCGGCTTCGCGTTGACCGCGCCCGAGCTGGCAGGCGTGCGCGCATCGGCGCTGATCGAGGCCGACTTCTTCGGCACGCCCGCGCACACCCCGGACTCCGGAGGCAGCTCCGAGAAGAACTTCTTCGACAGCCCGGTGTTTCGCCTGCGACAGGCGTACCTGCAGCTGCAGAACCCGTACGTCGACGTGCTCGCCGGGCAGACCTACACGGTGTTCGGTTTTCAAAACACCTATTCGCCGTGCACGCTCGAGTTCCTCGGCCTGCCGAACCAGCTGTTTTCGCGCGCCGCGCAGCTGCGGCTCTCGCACGACTTTGCGCTCGGTGGGGACTTGAGCATCGACGTCGCGGCGGCCGCCGTACGACCCGCGCAGCGCGACTCGGGCGTGCCCGACGCGCAGGCTGGCCTTCGCTTCAACGTGCACGGCTGGAAGGGCATCACCACGCCGGGCAACACCGGCACGCGAGCGCAGCCGCTCTCGATCGCGGTCTCGGCCACGTTGCGTCAGTTCAAGGTCGACGCGTTCACTCCGCCGCCCACGCAGCGCTCGAACGACGCAACCGGGTGGGGCGTGTCGATCGACGCGCTGATCCCGATCATTCCCGCGGCGAACGACGACGATCGCGGCAATCGCCTGACGCTCACGGGCTCGTTCGTCACAGGGACCGGCATCGCCGACCTGATCACGACCCATGGAGGCGCGACGTTCCCGACCTTGCCCAACCCCGCACAAGCCAACCCGCCGCCGGAGTACGAAGCCAACATCGATGACGGGCTCGTGACGTTCGACTCCAAGGGCGTCGTCCACACCATCGACTGGTGGGCGATGCGGGCCGGACTGCAGTACTACCTTCCGCCCAGCGGGCGCTGGATCCTCTCGGCGAACTACACGCTGGGCTACTCGGACAACATGAAGGAGCTCTACCCGAAGGGCGGGGCCGAGATCGAGTTGCTCACGCACGTCGCCCAGCGTTCGGAATACGCGGACCTCAATCTGATGTGGGACGCGACGCCGGCAGTCCGCGTCGGACTCTCCGGCCAGTACACCACGGTCGACTACCTCGACGGCGATTCGCCGCACAACGTGCGGGTCATGGCACAGGGGCTCTATGTGTTCTAGGTCGACCCTCATCGCGCTGGTCTGCCTCGCCGCGTGCGCGTCGGATACGGCCGAGATGGCCGAGAGCTCGATCGCCGTGACCGGCATCGAGTTGCCGCAGACGCTGCGGCTCGACACCGCACGCGTGCAGAGCGCGCGACTGACTGCAACCGTAACCCCCGCGAACGCGAGCGCTGCGCTGCACTGGAGCACCGATGCCCCCGCGGTGGCGAGCGTCGACGCATCCGGTACGGTCAGCGCGGTAGGTCCGGGCAAGGCCAAGATCTCGGCAGCGACCGAAGACGGCGCAGTTCACGCCAGCTGCACGGTGTACGTCTTCGCGCTCTGGCTCGACGAGACGTTCGAGGACCAGTCGACTGCGCGCTGGGACCTCCGCCCGCCGAACGGGCCCGACGGCGCGTTCAGCTTGACCAGCGACGGCGATCAGCACGTGTTGCACTATGCGGCCAAGATGACCGGCGGCGTGCTCGCGACATCGACCGACGCAGCCTTCGCGAACGTGCCCGGCGACTACTACGTCGAAGCGCGCATCAAGCCGCTGACCAACAGCACGACCGGCAACAAACAGCTGTACCTCATCGCGCGCTACCAAGACGACGCCAACTGGTACGGTGCGGGTCTGAACATTCAGAGCTCCACCTCGAGCACGCAGGTCGAGATCGCCAAGATGGCGAAAGGCACGCTCGCGCGTCCGGTGCAGGTGAAGACGCCGATCGTGCTCGACACCACCTGGTACACGGTGCGGTTCGAGCTCCAGGGCAGCACACTCTCGGTGTACCTCGACGGCGTGTTGATCAAGAGCACGACCGACGCCCAGTGGAGCTCGGGCAAGATCGGCTTGTTCACGGCCAACAAGTCCTTCGACATCGACGACATTCGAGTCGGCGACCCCAAAGATCGCCCGGTGCAGCTGGCGATCGACGCGACGGCCTGGTCGACCGAAGCCAAGAGTGACGCCAAGCTGGTGCACGTCACTGCGCGAAAACCGTCGTACGAAGACGGAAGCTACGTCGACGACGCCTTCAGCGCCGTGTCGAGCGATCCGGCCGTCGCCTCGGTGTCCCTCGAGTCGTCGACGGCCAGCATCGCACCGAACAGCGCGGGCGAGGCCACGATCACGTTCAGCAGCGGCTCCGAGCCCACGCTGACGCGTACGCTGCGGGTGAGTGTGGAGCCAGAGTTCGTCCAGCCGACTGCCGTGTACGCGCTCGCGGGCAAGACCACGCCTGCTCCGCTCGAGCCGCGCGCCCACGCCGACACGCAGCTCTCGCTGACCTTCGACGCGCCGCCGACGCTCGGCACGAGCGGCTCGGTACGCATCTTCCGCAAGAGCGATGACGCCCGCGTGGACGTCATCCGGCTCGCGGACGAGCGAGACCTCATCGGTTATGCGGGCAGCGACGGGCAGGCTCCGCGCCGCTCGGTCTACTCCGACGCTCGCATCCGCGTCGCTGGCAACGCCGTGACCATCCTCCCTCACAACGCCGTGCTCGAGCCTGCCACCGAGTACTACGTGGCCATCGCGGACGGTGTGATCACGGGTCTGCTCGACGGCGCGCCCTTCCGGGGCATCGGCAAGCAAGCGGCCTGGAGCTTCACCACGCGTACGGAGCCGGACGCCGGCAAGACCACGCTCACGGTCGACGACGACGGTGAGGTCGCCGACTTCCGCACCGTGCAGGGCGCGCTCAACTTCGTGCAGAAGAACGTCGCCAAAGACGCCGCCGCGACCATCCGTGTGGCGAACGGCACCTACGAAGAGCTGCTGTTTCTGCGCGGCCACGACAACGTCTCGATCGTCGGCGAGTCGCGCGCGGGCACGGTGGTCCAGTATCGCAACTACGAGACGCTCAACACCGGCTCGGGCGCGAGCCAGGGTCCCGGAGGCACCCCGGCCGGTGGCCGCGCGGTCTTCCTGGTCGAGAACTCGGACCTGTTGACGCTCGAAAACCTGACACTCAAGAACACCATGCGTCGGTCGACCTCGGCGTCGAGTCAGGCGGAGACGATCTACTTCAACTCCGACGCAGGTCGGCTGATCGCCAAGAACGCCGACTTCATCAGCGAACAGGATACCCTGCAGCTCAAGGGCTATGCGTGGTTCTACCAGTGCCTGATCGCGGGCAACGTCGACTTCATCTGGGGTGCCAACCACGCGGCGCTGTTCGAGGAGAGCGAGATCCGCTCGGTCGCCGACTCTGCCGCCGCCGACCGAGGCTACGTGGTTCAAGCACGCAGCGTGAGTCAGACCGACAAGGGATTCGTGTTCCTGCGCAGCACCTTCAGCCATGGGCCCGACGTACCTGCGGACGCGAACGCGGCCACCTACCTCGCGCGCAGCTCGGGAAACGCTGCGGCCTGGGACAACGTCGCGGTCGTCGATTGCGAGATGCAAAGCCACATCAACCCGCTCGGCTGGGCCTACGAGATCGGCGGGCAACCCAAGTCCAATCCAGCCACGTCCACTGCAGCCAGCGGCTGGCGCGAGTACGGCAGCCGCGGAGCGGGCGGAGACATGAGTCAGCGCACGAACGGCTACGCGCTGACAGCGCAGGAAGTCGAGAGCGGGTTTGCGACGCGCAGTCAGATCTTCGCCGCGTACGGCAACAACGCGGGCTGGAACCCGACGCCGTAAGATTCGACGGCCGGTCACCAAGCTGACCTGAGGAGGGCTCGTCCGGGCCCGAGCAGGTGGTGCGCGAGGTAGGGATGCTGGTGTGACTCCCTGACACTTGTCATACGGGGAGATGACACATGCATCGCGTTCGCAATCAGTGGCGCATCTGGACCTTGCCAAGGACTGGTCCGCATCCGACAACCAGATCACAAGGAGTAGACGCACCAGCCCAGAAAGAGGAAACCATGCCCGAGCCAGATCAGGAAGCTCGCGAAGCGCCTCCGTCCATCGCCCCGGTTCAAGTCGAGCGTGCCGCCGATGATCAAGACCTCGCAGGGATGCGTGGTCGACGTGGTCCTCGAATCGTGATCGCGGTGGTCCTTCTCGCAGCTGCTAGCTTCGGCGTCGTTCGGTTGCTGCAATCGATGGATGCGCATCAGGCTTACTCCGAAGCCGCCGCGCAGCTGGAACGCAGCGAGGTGGAGCAACGCGAGGCGTTCATGCGCTGTGCGCTGCCGAATCAGGGGAATGCCCCGCTGGCTTCGCAGACCGCGCTGCAGAGCGCGATCGAGATCGCGACCGAACGCATGGGCAAGACGTACGCCTCGGTGCTGACGAAGTGCACTCCGCTGCTCGAGAACTTCCAGCAATCCGTCGCGAGCATCAAATCCCCGTCCGACACCGATGCCAGCGTGAAGGCAGTGTCCAAGGCGGCAAACGACTTTGCGGCCGCCTGGATCGGCTTGCGCGACTTCCTGCGAAGCTCGGGCGACTACGATCGCGCGGAGACGGCTCCGCGCATCCACGTGATCACGTCCGCCTGGGATGCGTACTCGACCGAGCGCGTCAAGGCGAAGGCAGCGCTGGCTGCGAAGTTTTGACGTTCAGCCGTGACCCGCATACCGAGCGCGCTGGCGCCTCGCTCGGTATGCGCTATGTATTCTCCACGGCATGGACGACGCGTTCACGAAGTCCCATCCACGCATCTATGATCAAATTGGCAACGGATACGCGGGCCGGCGTGTGCCCGACCCGCGTATCGCTGCTCGCATCTGGCGGGCGCTGGGGGACGCGCGGCGCGTCTGCAATGTCGGCGCCGGTGCCGGTTCGTACGAGCCCGAGGATCGCGATGTCGTGGCCGTCGAGCCCTCGCGCGCGATGATCGCGCAGCGTCGCAACCGCCGCGTCGTGCGTGCGCGTGCCGAGGCGTTGCCGTTCAAAGACGACTCGTTCGACGCCGTGACCGCGCTGCTCACGGTGCACCACTGGGAGGATCTGGCGGCCGGGGTGGCCGAGCTCCGGCGCATTGCGCCCCTGCGCGTCGTGTTCACCTTCGACCCACTGACGCAGTCCGATCTCTGGCTCGTGCGCGACTACATGCCCGAGATCCAGGCGCTCGAGGACGCGCGAGCCGCACGCATCGACACGCTGGTCGACTTGCTGGGTGGTGCGGAGGTCAGCGCCATCCCCGTGCCTCGCGACTGTACCGACGGCTTCCAGGCCGCCTACTGGTGTCGCCCCGAGCGCTACCTCGATCCCGTCGTGCGGGCCAGCATCTCGACGTTTGCCCTTCTGCCTGCCGCGCTGGTCGACCGCGCCATGCAGCGCTTGGCGGCGGACTTGGGGTCGGGCGCGTGGGCCGAGCGAAATGCAGAGCTGCAGGGACGCGCGGAGATGGACTACGGCTATCGCTTGCTGGTCTCGCGCGCGAGCTGAGCGCTGCCCGCGACCTCGTCCTGCAGCCAGGCGCGGAAGGCCGCGATCTTCGGCTCCTGCGCGCGCTGGGGTAGACACACGACGTAGTATGCGAACGCGGACGGCGTGCTGATCTGAAACGGTCGCACGAGCTGCCCGCTCTCGAGGTAGGGCGTGACGAGCGCGCTGCGCCCGAGCGCTACACCCTGGCCTGCGACGGCGGCCTGCAGCGCGAGCTCCCACAGGCTGAAGCTCGGGCCGCGCGTGGCGGCCAGATCCGGCAAGCCGATCGCCTGCAGCCAGAGCGCCCACTCGGTGCGGGTCTCGTCGTGCAGCAAGGTGTGGTGCGCGAGGTCCGCGGGCTTCTTCAGGCCTTTCCGCAGCCGTGGGCTGCAGACCGGGAACAAGTCCTCGGCCAGCAGGTGCTCGACGTGAAGGCCCGGGTAGTTGCCGAGCCCGCAGCGCACGGCGATATCCACGTCGTCGCGCTCGAGATCGGCGACCTTGGGGGTGGCGCTGATCCGTACGTCGACGTCCGGGCAGCGCAGCCGGAAGGTGCCGAGACGCGGCACCAACCACAACGCGGCGAACGAAGGCAGCAGGCTGACGGTCAACACCTGCGCTCCATCGCTGGCGCGGATGCGCGCGACCGCGTCTGCGAGCATGCGGAATGCTTGCTGCGCAGGCGACAACAACAGGCGCCCCGCATCGGTGAGCTCGATGCTGCGCGCGCGCCGCGTGAACAGCTGCGCGCCCAGGCGGTCCTCGAGCAGCTTGATCTGCTGGCTGACCGCGCCCGGCGTCACGTGCAGCTCCTCGGCCGCGGCCTTGAAGCTCAGCAGCCGCGCCGCCGCCTCGAACGCGTGCAGCGCACCCAGGGGCGGCAATGTTCGAGCCTTAGAATTGCTATCCTGTCGACGCAGAACTTGTGGGTTGTTGCGCGGCAATTTGGCCCCATATTGGTTCGTGAGGCGTAGCCATGAATGTAGAAAACCTAACCGTAAGTCAATGTGGTGCGCAACCGCAAGCTCCCCGTAGCCTCGCCGAAACCCTCACGTCCTTCTGGAAGCGCGCCGTGCAGCGCAACCAGCTCGCGACCTTCGATGAGCTCTTGCTGCGCGACCTGGGAGTGTCCGAAACGGACGTCTGGCGCGAGACCAACAAGGCGCCTTGGCAGGCGTGAGCTCGATGGTGTAGGCATCCTGCATGCTGAAATGGTCGGTCGGTGACGTCACTATCACGCGCGTGCTCGAGTTCGAGCTGCCGGTAGCCTACAGCGAGAAGCGGCCGTTCGTGGTCGAGGCGCGGCCCGAAGCCTTGCGCGAGATGCCGTGGCTCTACGATCACTTCGTGACTGCCGACGGGCACTTGATGCTGGCCGTGCAGGCGCTGCTGATCGACGCGCCGGGGCTCAGGTTGATCGTCGACACGTGCGTGGGCAACGACAAGCCGCGGCGCATGACCGGCAAGACCGCTCTGCAGACCAATTTCCTGGAGCTGCTCGGGGCTGCCGGCTGCCCGCCCGAGAGCGTGCAGGCAGTGGTCTGCACGCACCTGCACGTCGATCACGTCGGCTGGAACACGCGGCTGCAAGACGGCAAGTGGGTGCCCACCTTTCCGAACGCGCGCTACTTGCTCGGCCGCGCCGAGTACGAACACTTCGTCGGTTGGGACGACGCCGAGAAGGGCGCGATCCTGGCCGACTCGATCCAACCGATCTTCGACGCCGGATTGGTCGAGCTCGTCGAGATGAATCACCGCCTGTCCGCCGAAGTTCGGCTGATCCCCACGCCTGGCCACACGCCGGGCCACGTCAGCGTGATGATCGAATCGCGCGGGCAGCAGGCACTGATCACCGGCGACGTCATGCATCACCCCTGTCAGATCGGCCGCCCGAGCTGGACCACCCTGTTGGACGGTGATCGCGAAGCGGCCGGCAGCACGAGACGCAGCTTGCTCGACTCGGTGGCCGACCAGCCGGTACTGCTGATCGGCACGCACTTCGCAACCCCGACCGCAGGGCACGTGAAGCGCGACGGAGTCGGCTTCCGGTTCGAGGTGTGAGGGGCTTCAGCGGACCTTGATCGCCACCTCGGTTTGCCACTTCGCGGGGTTCGGCTCGCGGCGCGGATCCGTCAGATAGGTCTCGAGCCGGCACGCGAAGCGATCGCCTTCGGGCGTCGGCGTCTCATCCAGGTCGATGCGTTGCTGCTTGGCCCAGTCGAGCAGCGCCGCGTTGGCCGTGCGCAGGCCGTCGTAGGACCCTTCGTGGACCAATACTGCATAGCGGCCCGCAGGCAGCGTGGCCGCGTGCACCTCGCCCGCGGGTTCGATGTCTCGCGCGACCGGCACCCCGAACTCGACGTCGAGCGTCTTCGCCATGTCGATGCGGTTGTAGCGAATGAACGGGGCCCCGCGCGGTTCGATGCGCCGCTCGCCCAGCCACGCGAACAACGCCGGGAATTTGCCGTCGATGGCCCTGGACAGCTCGGCGATGGTGAGCTCGGCCGAAATGCTGGCGTAGGCCTGGACGGGCCGCTCGATGATCTTTGCAGTCGCCATGATCGCTCCTCCCACATGGATGGATAATCCCAGCCCGTAGGACGATCAGGGGGCCGTCCCGCCGACAATGGGCTGCCCGGAGCTTCTTTTTTTGGTCACAGCGTGCCCGCCGCCTCTCTACCCGGGCGCCGAGACGGAACCGCATGCCGCCTCGCAGACCAAAAAAAGGGGATCTATGTCACTTCGGCTCCACGTTTCCTTACATGACTTAGGCCGTTCCAGGACCGTCGCGACGCTGTTCGCGGCGGCCAGCCTGCTGCTCGCTCGAACGGGTGCGCAGGCGCAAAGCACCGCGACGTTTTGGCCAGCAGCCGACAGCGGCGTGAAGATCGAGAATGTCGTCGCCAGCCCGCTCAGCGTGACGCCGGGCAGCCCGGTGACGGTCGACCTCGACTACACGATCGTCGACGCTCGCTGCCCGGGATGCATCGACCAGATTCAATACGGCTGGGTGAACGTCGCGACCGGCGCCGGCACCCCGGTGCTGGGTCAGTGCATCTACAACGGCACGCCCGGAGCGGCCGGCGCACGGGGCCACGCCAAGGTGACTCTCGCCGCGCCGAGCGCCGCCGGCAGCTACGCGTTCGCGTTCGACCGCGCCCAGCACTTCAGCTGCGCCCAGGTGACCGGCTGGTGGAACGGAACCCCGCGTCCGGAGCAGCGCCTGAAGACGATCGAGGTGAAGTCGACCGATCCACTCGGGTCGATCACCGGACTGCCGTTGCACTCGATCGGCGCGGGTGTGCGTGGCGCGACCGTCTCCACCACGCCGCTGGGGAAGTACGTGCAGCTGCGCTACAGCGTGCCGGCGCAACCGTTCGACACCGAGCGCGACTACACGGACGGCCCCGGCGGCTGGAACAACGTGTACGGCACCGGTCGTCCGTTCTTCAACGTCACCGACGGCCAGCGCTTCGGTGTGGTCTGGCAGGCCCGCAACGCCACGACCGTGTACGTGACGTGGTTTGGCGCGGATCCCGCAGCCGCCCCCGAGACGGTCATCCTGCCGCTGCCGAGCGATGCGATCCTCGCGGCGGCGACGAGTGACGGCGCAGGCAACCTGTACGCGTTCGCGATTCAAGGCGGCGATGGCAGGCCGAACAGCACGCGCGTCGGCACGCTGCTGAAGACGAACGCGCGCGGCGCCCAGCTCGCGCGCTCGCAGCCCGACATGAGCGCGAGCGGCCTGAATGTGGCGTCGTTCGTGACCGGCGCCGGCAGCTTCACCTGGGTGGCAGACATGCAGTTCTCCAACGGCAAGCTGGGCCTGATGTTCGGCCGCCTGATGCACCAGTCGTCAGATACCCTGAATCACCAGGGTGGGATCGCGGTGGTGTTCGACGCCCAGACGCTGGCAGTCTCGGCCAATCTCCAGCAGACGTCGGGCCACTCGTGGGACAACGTCCTGACCCGCGACGCGCAGGGCAACTTCCTCGGCATCGACCTCGGCGACAACTATCCGCGCGGCCTCAACCTGCATCGCTTCAACGCGAGCGGCCGCACGAGCCGCGTGGTCTACACGTTCAAGACGCTCCACGGTACGACGCCGAGCTACGGCCCGGGTCAGCCGACGTACCCTCGCTACGACGAGATCAGCGACGCGACGCACACCTACTACCGCTGGTCCAACGACAACAACACCTACACCGAGCTCGGCGGCGTGATCGACACCGCGCAGGGCATCGTCGCGGTGTTTGCAGGTGAACGCCCCAGCCTCGACAACCGCCGCGTGGGTGCGCTGCTCAACGATGCGCGCAACCTGGCCATGGTCACAGTCCGCCGGGACTTCTCGAACGCGCAGCTGCCATCGGTGCCGGACGATCAGGTGCTGTTCCCCGGCAACGTCGAGACCAGCTCGTACTACACCTTCAACGGCACGCAGACCGCACAGCGCAACACCGGCGTCCGCTGGTTGACCAACTACACGAGCACCGCGCAGAACGCCTCGCGCGTCAAGCTGCACCCGCTCAATACCACCGATGCGCTGATCATGTGGGAGCTCTGGGGCGCCAACAACTATCAGAACACGTACGCGATGAGCGTGCGTCCGGATGGCACCGTTACGCAGCAGGCCGTCGAGCTGGGCACGATGTTTCGGCTCAACCGTCGCGACGACATTTTCGATCACAACGGTCGCATCTACTCTGTGGCCGGTGACGGCGCGAATCGCGAGCTGATCTTGAACATCCTGGTGCGCTGACACGCATTCACGTCGCTTGGGTGAGGCGCGGCACCAGTCGATTCGTTCGGCTGGTGCCGCGCCGCAATTCAGGTCTGTGGCTCGTCGCTGCGCACGACTTGAGTCGAGAGGCCGCTGGTGTCGAGCAAGCGCGCGGTGCGCATGGCGTAGCGGCCGTAGATTCGCAGCGGGGCCGTGTGGGGGAGGTGCTCCAGGGCCTTGTGGGCTTGCTCGAGCGTGTAACCGAGGTGGTGGCTGAGCATGCCAGCGAGCTGCACCGACTCTGCGTACGCGTGGGTGCGCTCGAAGCGCAGCTGGAACTTGGGCGGCAGCAGCTCTCCGCGCTCGATCGCTTCGAGGCTGGACGCCGTGGCGAGCACGACCAGTCGATCGCCGGCGCGCAGCTTCTGGGCGATGTCCTCGCGACCCGG